>JAPDQK010000017.1:28931-100661 GCA_034505955.1 Candidatus Zhuqueibacter pondensis | reverse complement strand
TACAGGCGTAGCCTGCCGCAGGCCAGGGCTCGTAGGAATCTTCACCAACATGAGTACTGTTCTTATACTTAAGAAGATTCGTTACAGAACAGAATGCCATGTGTGGGAATTATCTGTTCCATCAGCAAGTTAGGCATTACAATCGGTGGTAAGGCCTCAGTTACTGGTGGAGTAGCGCAAGCATCCTGCTTGCAGACAAGATGTCTGCGCTACGTTCTCCACCAACAACTGAGGCATTACAATCGGTGCGATTTTTCCCTTGACAATGAAAGGCATTTGTCTTATACTACTCAAAACCAGTGATTTGCAGGTCATTCATTCAAAGCCAGAGGAGGGCAAAATGAAAATTAAGAAGCAAAAGATCGGTGATGTGGCAGTTCTGAGTTTGAGCATATCACTGTTCAGCGGAGCGCCAGATTCGCAAGAATTCAAAGATCACATCTACCAGCTTCTCGATGAAGGGGTAACAAAATTCGTGATTGACATGGCTGGCGTCAAGCGCATGGACAGCACCGGACTCGGCGTTTTGATTTCCGCGCTCACTTCGGTGCGCAAACGTGGCGGCGAGTTCAAGCTTGCGGCCATCAATGATATCATGGAAAGCATCTTGTTAATGACAAAATTGGACTCCATATTCGAATATTACAAAACGGCAGACGAGGCCGTTCAGAGTTATGCAAAGGCCTAGTGGCTATGTTTGCCAATACGCTGTTCGATTTTTTAGCCCGTTGTTCTTTGGATTATGCGACACACGAATGTATCGTCTACGGTGAAACCCGGCTGACCTACGGCTATTTCAGCAAGGTGGTCGATCGGCTGGCGGTGGCATTGGCGGAACTGGGGCTGAAGCCCGGCCAGCGCATGGCACTCATGCTTCCCAATGTTCCGCAGTTCCCGATTATTTACTACACGTTGTTGAAGCTCGGTGTGTGGGTGGTGCCAATCAATGTTCTGTTCAAAGAAAACGAAATCAGGCATGTCATGGAAGATTCGGGAGCAGACGGTTTTGTCGCCTGGGAGGGGTTTAGCCGTCATCTTTTGTCGGCCGTGGCAGAGGCGAAACAATGCCGGCTGCAAATCTTCTTTGGTGAAAAAATCCCCCCGGGCAGCATCGATCTGACCCAACTCATTGCCGCTTCCATGCAACGCTTTGAACGGTTGGGCACGGAAAGTAAAATCAACGCGGATGCCGACGATCCTGCTGTAATTTTGTATACGGCCGGGGCCACCGGCATGTCCAAGGGTGCTGTCTTCAGTCACCGCAACCTGGCCGCAGCCATTTCTGCATGCTGGAAAAATTTTGCCATCGGCTGCGAAGATCGCTTTCTTGCCGTCATGCCGCTCTTTCATCACTTTGGCCAGATGATGGCAATGAACCTGCCCATGGCTGCCGGCGCCACCACGGTTCTGCTGCCGCGCTTCGATCCGCAGGCAATTATCGAAACCATTGCCAAAGAGCGCATTACACATTTTGTTGCCGTGCCCTCGATGTTTCCTGCACTTTTGCATCTCGCACCAGACCCTGCGCAGCTTGCAACCCTGAAATGTTGCATCGTGAGTGGCACCATGATGCCGGCGCGAATTCGCGAAGCGTTCGAGGACCGTTACCATGTGCCGATCTATGAAGGTTATGGTCTCACTGAATGCAGTCCGCTCGTTACCACTTTCAGCCCGAGTGTGCCCCGTTCGACATCCAATGCTTGTTCGGTGGGCCTGCCGCTACCGGGCCTCGAAGTTGCAGTTTTAGACCCGAACCGGCGGCATGTGCCGGATGGAACCGTCGGTGAAATTTTTGTGCGCGGTCCATGGACGATGCAAGGGTACCTCAACCACGGCCAAATTTCCAGAGAAACTTATTGGCATGACTGGCTGGACACGGCGGATTTGGGCTTACTCGACAGCGAGGGCTTCCTCCATCTGGTTAATCGCAGAAACGACGTGATTCTCAAAGGAGGTTTCGCAGTTTACCCAAGCGAAGTAGAGGCATTTCTTTCGTTGCATCCCAAAATTGAGGAGTGCGCTGTTATTGGTGTGCCGGATCGTGTTCACGGCGAGGAGGTGAAAGCTTATATCGTTGTACGACCCAATCAATCGATCACGCGCGACGAGATTGTCGGGTATTGCAAAGCCAGTCTGCCAGTTTACAAATGCCCGCGTCACATCGAATTCTGCGAAAGCTTGCCGCGCAGCGCGACCGGAAAAGTTCTGAAACATCTGTTGCGGGAAAAGAAAGCGGTACCTGCAACCATTACAGCACCGGCACCTCTCCAAGCTGCGGCAGAAACACCAGCCACTCAAAGCGAGGTGTCAACAGAAGATCAAATCCCCACGACGTCGGAAACCACGAACAATCTGCCGCAAACGGAAACGACAATTGTCGAGCCGCAGCCCAATGTGGTCAATGGTAATCTGCAAGATAATTTGCAGGATTTAAAGGAATGATAAATGAAAAAGAATGGCTAATCGATGGTGCTCATTCTGCTCATCGTTGCCTTGGTCGGCTGTCAAACCATGGGGATGAAAAAGGATATTGTCAATGAGACCTGTAAGGGTTCGGCGCTATTTTTGATTTTAACTATGCCCTTGAGGATTTGAAAGTGGAGGTATTGGGCGAGGTGGCCATCTCGACTTTCCATATTGATCACAGCATGAAAATCGCAAAAACTGCCGCTTCCGCCAAAGCGCGACAATTTTGTCAAAGAAGCGGATATCTGGGAAATTGCCCATGAGCACTTTTCGCCGTTTAAAGCAAATCCATGAAAATGACGAAGCGACCAGCGCGTCGTCAGAGTTGTTGTCTTCGACTTTGGAAGAATTCAAAGATTCATAACACCATGGAGGTTTATCGTGAAGGAATATGCCACTGAACAGATTCGCAATGTAGGCTTGGTCGGCCATGCGGCCGCCGGCAAAACAACGCTCGCAGAAGCGATGTTGTTTGTTGCCGGTGAGACATCCCGCATGGGCTCCGTAGATGAAGGCACAACGGTTTCCGACTATCATCGTGACGAAATAGAACGTAAGAATTCAATAATTGCCTCGGTGCTGCATTGCAATTGGAAAGACTTTAAGATCAATATCATTGATATGCCGGGTTATTCTGATTTCATCGGTGAAGTGCGAGCCGGATTGCGCGCGGTGGACCTTGCGCTGGTGGTGCTCAATGCCCAAGCCGGCGTCGAAGTCGGCAGCGAAACCGCCTGGCAGACCGCTGCGGAGTACAAGCTGCCACGCATGCTTTTTGTCAACCGCCTGGATAAAGAAAATGTTGATTTTGACAAGGTTCTGAACAGTGCACGTGCGCGCCTGGGCGATGCAGTGTTCCCGATGATGTTCCCCGTGAGCGCCAATGAGGTGGTTGATGTGCTGCGCATGAAACTGGTCAGCTTCGATGCCGCCGGCAAAATGAGCCACTCAGAAATTCCCGCGAAGTGGCAAAGCAAGGCTAATGAATGGCGTGAGAAACTGATCGAGCGCGCGGCCGAAGCCGATGACAAGTTATTGGAAAAATTTTTCGAGGCGGGTGAATTGAGCGCCGAGGAAGTGAAGCAAGGCGTACGTAAAGGCATCTGCCAGATGAGCTTGTTCCCTCTGCTCTGTGGGGTTGCACCCAAGGCCATGGGCGTTCAAGCTTTGCTGGACTTTATCTGTGAATATGGCCCGGCCCCGGATTTTCGCGGTGAGATCGAAGTCAGGTCCGCTGGCAACGGGCAAGTGCTCAAGCGGAGCACCACGGATGAGGCGCCCTTTGCCGCCTTGGTCTTTAAAATCATATCCGAAGCACACCTCGGCGAGCTTTCCTTTTTCCGGGTTTTCTGCGGCAAGATGACACCCAACACCGAAGTGCTGAATACCAATCGCCAGACGGTCGAAAAGCTCGGTCAGCTTTTCGTGATGAATGGCAAAAACCGCAAAGACATCGGCCATCTGCATGCTGGCGACCTCGGCGCCGTGGTAAAATTGAAGAACACTCACACCAATGACACGCTCTGTGACAAGCGTGAGCCGATTCTCCTGCCCGAAATCAGTTTCCCGGATCCGTTGATGACAATCGCGGTCGAGCCCAAGTCCAAGGGTGATGAAGATAAAATCTCCTCCGGCTTGCACGCGCTGCACGCCGAAGATCCCACCTTCATTGTGCGTGTCGATCCGGAACTCCGGCAGATTCTGTTGCAGGGTCAAAGTGAGTTGCATCTCGGCCTGGTCGTTAAACGTTTGAAGGAAAAATACGGCGTTGACGTCAATATGGTCGAGGCAAAAATTCCGTATCGTGAGACCATTCGCGGCAGCGCGAGGGAATCCTACCGGCACAAAAAGCAGACCGGTGGCGCCGGGCAGTTTGGCGAAGTGCATTTTCACATGGAAGGCTATCGCGAAGGCGCACCCTATCCGGATGATTTGAGCATCCGCGACACCGAGGTCACCGATTTGCCATGGGGCGGCAAATTGGAGTTCGTCAACGCCATTGTCGGCGGCGCCATTGATGCGCGTTTTATTCCGGCGGTGAAAAAAGGCATTCTGGAAATCATGGAGACCGGCGTCGTCGCCGGGTATCCGGTGACCGACGTCCGCGTGATTCTCCATGACGGGAAAATGCATCCGGTGGACTCGAATGAAAACGCCTTCCGCACCGCCGGGCGCATGTGTTTTCGTGAGACGTTCCTGAAAGCCAAGCCGGTCATTCGCGAGCCCATCATGGAAGTGGAGGTCACAGTGCCGGACGAATATATGGGAGACGTGATGGGTGATCTCTCCGGACATCGTGGCAAAATTCTTGGCGTTGAAGCCCGGGGCGGTTATCAAGTGGTTAAAGCATTGGTGCCTTTGAAGGAAATGGCGAAATACTCCACCAAATTACGCTCAATGACACAGGGCCGTGGCATCTATCGCCAAAAACTCTCGCACTATGAAGAGGTGCCAAAAGAGCATGCGGACAAGTTGACCAAGGCCTATGAAGAAGCGAGGGCACAGGGGTCGTGACCGAATCCATTCTTTGGGCACCCTGGCGCATGGAGTATATTCAATGCTTCAAGGAGCCGGGGTGCATCTTTTGCGACAAACCGAAGCAAAGCACTGACCGCGACAATCTCATCGTGCACCGCGGCGCCTGTTGCTTTGTTATTATGAACAAGTTCCCGTACAACAACGGCCATCTCATGGTGGTGCCCTATCGGCATGAGGCCTGCATTGAGAATCTGAACGAAGCGGAAAATCACGAACTGATGGCGTTGTTGCAGACTTCGGTGAGAGCTTTGCGGCGCGTCATGTCTCCTCACGGCTTCAATATTGGCATGAATGTCGGACGAACCGCCGGCGCCGGCATCGATGAACATTTGCACTTTCATCTTATCCCCCGCTGGGACGGCGACACCAACTTCATGCCGATTGTCGGGCATACCAAAGTTGTCTCTGAAGGGCTCTGGGAAACGTGGGAAAAATTGCGTGCAGCTTTCCAGGAAATTCAGTGAATGGGAGTGGACGAGAATCAATAAACCTGTGATCGATGTCCAGCCTCGACTCTGCTCGAATCATTCTCCACCTCGACATGGATGCCTTTTACGCCGCGATTGAGCAATTGGATCATCCCGAATATCGTGGCAAGCCGGTGGTGGTGGGTGCAGACCCCAAAGCCGGAAAAGGTCGCGGGGTCGTATCCACAGCGAGTTACGAAGCGCGCAAATATGGCATTCATTCCGCCATGCCCGTTTCCCAGGCTTACCGGCGCTGCCCCAAAGCCATTTTTGTTCCTCCCCGATTCGAGCGTTATGAAGAAATTTCGCAGCAAGTCATGGGCATTCTGCGCGAGTTCTCGCCACAACTTTTGCAAATCAGTATCGACGAGGCTTTTATTGACATTACACAGACCGCACATTTTCATGGCGGCGCCCGAAAATTGGCGGAGAAACTAAAAGCCCGAATCAAACAGGAGATCAAACTTACCGCCTCGGTTGGCATTGCGCCCAACATGTTCATCGCCAAAGTCGCTTCGGATTTGCACAAGCCCGATGGACTGACCATCTGCGAGTCCGGACAAGAAAAAGCTTTTCTGGCGCCGTTACCGATCAAAAGACTTTGGGGCGTAGGTCCCAAGACCGAAGCACATTTGCAAAGCATGGGGTTTACCACCATAGGCCAAATCGCCCAATGTCCGCAGCAACTGCTGGCCGAGAAGCTCGGGAAGTGGGGCGCGCATTTGTGGGAACTGGCCAATGGCATCGATAACCGTCCGGTGCAGGATTGGGGGCCGCGCAAGTCGATCAGTCAGGAGCACACCTATGAGGAGGATGTTGCGGATCCGAAAGCGGTTGAAAAAACCTTATGGCTGATCGCTGATGGCTTGAGTGCAGATATGCGGCGTGCGGATTTGAAAGGCCGTGTCCTCACGCTCAAAATCCGACTGGAAGGTTTTCAAACTTTCACGCGCCAGCGCCGGCTGGCAGAATTCACCAATGACGCAGAAACGATGCGCGAGGTCGCTTTGGAGCTTTTTCGCAAATTCGACCGCCAAGGGAAAAAAGTGCGCCTGATCGGCATTGGCATGTCTCATCTGAACAATGTGGGCGGCGAGCAGCTGAGCTTGTTTCCGAACCGTGAACAAATGTGCCGGGAAAAAGTCTCGACTCTCATCGACACACTGCGTGCCAAGTTCGGTGAAGAGGCGGCAACGCGCGCCAGTCTCTTGGAAGATCCCAACCGAAATGAGCCACAAAAGGTTTCAATCCGAAAAAACACCGCGTCCGGATGATGCGGATTGGACGGATATCCCCAGGCATCATTAAAGGCGCATTCCACTCCTCATTACCCGCTATCGCATAAAACAATCACTGCTTTTATCGTTTTCGTGCGCAGGAACTCTGCTTGGAAGCTACTGTAATGCTATATTACAGCGTTTTTCACTTTCAGGATTGAGAGTTGAACCAACTAACTCCGGAGCACCTTTGTATGAAAGCGATAATTCTTCTGTCTTTGGTCGAGGCTCGCAAAGATGGCAAAAGCGCCTTTACTCGCATTGGCCAACACGCGTGGCTTGTGCTCGTTGCTGTTGTGCTCATTGGCTGTGCCAGCAAGACTAAAATGTTGCCGATACAGCCCCATTCCGCTACGGAAGACCGCCTGGTAGTCGCTGGTAACACGTTGAGCCGATGGGTGGATCGTACCTCGCCGATGACCAGCGCCTCTGCTGTTCCGGCCGCTGGTGAAGATTGCGCAGTCATCTATGATCCGGTGCAACACCGTATCATTTTGTTCGGTGGAAAAGACGACGAAGACAAAAACTCGAATGAAATGTGGGCGCTTGACCTGACAACGAATACCTGGCAACAAATCACAGTCGAAGGGGAAAGCCCACCCGCCAGCGAAGATCATGCGGTCATCTATGACCCGATCGGTCACCGCATGATCTTGCACGGTGGAGAAGACGGTCTCACAACGAATAAAACCTGGGCATTTGATCTGAAAAGGCATCGTTGGCGCAATCTGACTCCGCAAACCGAGGCGCCAGCGCGGGAAGATCATACCGCCATCTTCGACAGCCGCGGCAAGCGCATGGTCATTTTCGGCGGCCGCGATAACGATTCCACCTACGATTACATCAATATTCATGAAATTTGGGCGTTCGATCTTGATCCTGATTCGCCGACTTTTGAGAAATGGAAAAACTTGACTCCTGAAGACAGGCATCCGCTGGGACGTAGCGACCATGTGGCGGTTTATGACGCCAAAAAGAATCGCATGGTAATTTTTGGAGGATGGGATAAGGAGGAAAAGGAATATCTCGGCGATACTTGGGCTTTTTATTTCGCCGCGCTTCCGGACAGCCTCGGCTACTGGAGGCAAATCAAAACCAAAAAATCGCATCCGCCCAAGCGCCGGCATGCGGTCGGCGTCTACGATTCCGCAAGAAACTGGTTCATCATTGTGGGCGGTTTTGGGGAGGAAGGATATCTGAATGATGTGTGGGCTTTCGATCTCACTTATGATGTCTGGTTGAATATCACCCCCGGCCCGCAGCCCCGTATTGATCATCAGGCGATCTATGATCCCCGAAGCCGGAGCTTGATCCTGTACGGCGGCGACGCCCGGCTAAAAGGCAAATTTCACGACGTGTGGGAATTACAAATTCAGCCCGGTTTGCCGCTCGAATTGATGATCCAACAAGCTGGGGGCAAAGCGACTCAATAAGCTCACGGAGGCAACCAAGCACGGGAATATTTTTGTAAGAATCCAGGCGACGCTCACGGCCGTAGGCCAGGGCCGGAACCCCTACGGGCGTAGCCTACGGGCGCAGCCAAAAAGACAAAATAATTGGCGACAAAATAATTTTGTCGTCAATTATTTTGTCTTTTGAAATCCCTACAGGCGTAGCCTACAGACGCAGTCTTTGCCCAAAAAGCAAAGATCCATTGATAGAGGATTAGCCATTGGGGCTTTATTACTCGAACCGCAGCGCTGCAATCGGATCCATCTTCGCCGCCTGCCGCGCCGGATAAATCCCGAAGACAATACCCACCAACGCGGAGATACCGAACGAAATCACCACACTGTAAAGAGAAATCACGGTATCCCAGCCCGCAAACAGATTGATCCCCTTGGCCATCACCACGCCTAAAATAATTCCAATGAAACCACCGGTGGCGCTGATCAAAATCGTCTCGTTGAGAAATTGCCCGAGAATGTCCCGCTCGGTGGCGCCCAGCGCGCGCCGCGTGCCGATTTCCTTGGTGCGTTCGGTTACGCTGGCCAACATGATGTTCATGATGCCGATGCCGCCGACCAATAACGATATGGCGGCGATCGAGCCCATGACAATATTGAAGACCCGCTGCGTCTTTTGGCTCTGCGCCAGCAGCTCGGCCGGAATGATGATCTCATAATCATTCACGCCGTTATGTGTGCGCTGCAGCAGGCGCTTGACGATTTCAGCGGTGGGCACGACTTGATCTTCGCTCTGGACTTGAATCGCGATTTCTTCGACAAAATTGGGACGGTCCTCATCGGTGAAGCGTTTCAACGCCGTCGTGATCGGAATATAGACGTCTTTGTTGATATTGCGCAGCTTGATCACCGAAGCCTTGCCTTCTTTGACGGATTTGGATTCCATCACGCCAACCACGGTAAACCAAGTGTCGCCGATTTTGACCCGGCGCCCAATCGGATTGCGGTAGCCAAAAAGTTCGCTGCGAATTTCCGCGCCGATGACACAGACCCGTTTCGCCTCCAAGACATCCAGCGCGGTGATGAAGCGGCCTTCACTCGGATGGAAGTTGGCCACCCATTCATAAGCATCATCGGTACCGATCACGCGCCCGGTGGATTCCTTGTTGCCGAGCATGATTTCGACCTCAACGAATCGCAACGGTGCCATGGCTTTGATAGTGGGTAAATTGGCGCGGATCAATTGACCATCGTGATAGCTCAATCCTTTGGAGAGCTTTTTCTCCGCCTCTTCCGCCTGCTCGCCGGTCAGCTTGAGATGATTGACACGAATATTATTGGTGCCCAACAATTTGATCTGCTCAACGGCCGCGCGCTTGGCGCCCTCGCCAATCGAAAGCATGGAAATGACCGCGGCCACGCCGAAAATCACGCCGAGAGTGGTCAGGAACGAGCGCAGCTTGTGGACCAAAATGCTTTTGATCCCGATGCGCAAGCTTTCAGAATATTGCATGGTGCAAATGACCTTAATAAGTACCCTTACGTGCTCTTACTCTTACTCTTACTCCTACTCGTACTCTTACTCGTACTCGCCGCTGCGATTTCTAACATCGAGTATGAGTATGAGTATGAGCAACAATCAATTTTCCTCAATGCTCGTAGGAAACCCTTGAAATAGATCTGCCAGTTGTTGAATTTCTGCACCGGCCAGCTCACGCAGAATCCTGCCATCCTGCATGTGAATGAGCCGGCGCGCCCATTTGGCCTTGGACATCTCATGAGTGACGAGCACAATCGTCGTGCCGCGCTCGTTCAATTCTTGCAGAATTTCCATGATTTCATTGCCGGTCTTGGTGTCGAGATTGCCGGTCGGCTCATCCGCGAAAATGATCTGCGGATTGGTCACCAACGCCCGGGCAATGGCCACGCGCTGATTCTCACCTCCGGACAACTCATTCGGTCGGTGGCTGTGCCGCTGACCCAAGCCGACGGCTTGCAGCACCTCCAAACTCAGAGCACGACGCTTGGCACGCTCCACCCCCATGTAAATGAGCGGGACTTCGACATTTTCCAAAACCGTAAGCTGGGAAATGAGATTGAATGCCTGAAAGATGAATCCTACTTTGCGATTGCGCAGTCGTGACAGCTCCTGATCGGGAAGGTTCTGCACCGGAGTGCCATCCAAAAAATAAGTGCCGGAAGTGGGCCGATCCAGACAACCCAACAAATGCATGAGCGTGGATTTGCCGGAGCCGGAAGGCCCCATAATCGCGACAAATTCGCCCTGATCGACGTTGAATGAAACGCCGCGCAGCGCGCGCACCACGGTCTCGCCCATCACATACTCTCTGGTCAAATCTTTGGCTTCAACGAGCATCTTTCATCTCCAGTATGAATTTAGCCAACTGAAGAAGATGTCATTCTGGAAGACTGCGTCCGTAGGCTACGCCCGTAGGGAATCGTTTTTGGTACTAGCAAGTATTTCTTTAAAAAGTAAAAAGATTCCCTACGGGCGCAGCTTACAGCCGCAGGCCTACGGAATGACAGCCTTAGCTAAGGTAAGGTTCAGATGGCTAAATTCTTATCATCTCCACAACCCGGACAAGCCCCGAAGGGCCCTTTAGTGGCCGGAACCCTACGGGCGTAGCCGTGTAATCTGTGGTTAATGGCTTTGCTTTTTCTGCAAAGATTCAATTCGTAAAAAAGTTAAATCGAGGTCGGTCGGCCGAGCAAGACTTCCTCGCCCTCTTTCAAACCTTCCTTGATCACGGCGACGCGATCGTTACTTTCGGAAATGGTGATCTTGCGCACTTCGATTTTACCTCTGTGCTTCACATAGGCGATGGTTTGATCCTGCTCATCGAGAAAAATCGCCTCGAGCGGAATGTAGAGCGCCTTCTCGTACTGATCCACGATAATATCCAAAGTCGCCGTGAGTCCGGGTTTCAGGCGGCGATCCTGATCGAGCACTTTGACGGTCACGTCAAAGACTTTGGCGCCGGTGGCTTTTCCGGTAATGCGGCTGATTTTCCGTTTCGCCAGATCGGCGATATAGGTGACTTCGCCTTTGAAGACGGCATCCGGATACGCATCGAGGCGGATTTCGACAGGCATCTGCGTCGTGACTTTGGCGAGATCGACTTCGCTGATTTCGGTGTCCACCATCATCGAGGAAATATCCGGCAAGTACATCAAATCCATGCCTTCGAACGGCGTCATGCCCACGGTGATTTTCTTCTGGTTTTCCGCATCGCCGGTCATGGCATAAACCACCAAGCCAGCGCGCGGGGCCAGCACCACACCCTGGCGCAATTTTCTTTCTTGCTGCGCCAGACCGCGCGCGGCACGATCAACATTTGCCTTTGCCGCATCCACGGCAGCCCGCAGTGACCGGACTCTCGACTTCAGCTCGAGGTAAGTCAATTGGGCTTGTTCCACCTCGCTTTCCTGAATGAAGCCTTTTTTGGCCAATTCCGGCAGCGACTCATAAGTTTTTCTGGCTGCTTCTTCTTTGGCCATCATCGCCTCGAGATCGCTTTGTGCTTTGACCAGATCCGCTTTGGCAACCATCACCGAGGATTCGGCCTCGCCGCGCGAGAGAATGTATTTTTCCGACTCGAATTTGATCAAAGTATCCCCCTCTTCAACCCAAGTGCCTTCGGGGACCAGCCACAGAATTTGCTTGTCTGTGACCGCGCTGATCGTCACCTGATCTTGCGCCCGCAATTCGCCGGTTTCGGTGATTTTAATCGTCACCTTGTCCTGCCTGACCCGAGCGGTGGGAATCGTGGTATCGTCCGTCTCCGAAACCAGCAGCGAGCTGCCGGCAAGCAGCACCACCACCGCCGCCGGCGCGACGAGCATCACCGTTTTGCGATGACGTTTATCTGCCAGATAATTTCTCAGCGTGTTCTGTAAATCGTTCAACTCTTTCATAAATTACCTCGCATGGATTCAGATTATGGTGTCACTGGCTGACCGGTCAAGCTTTCCAATAATGCCAGTTGCGTGTGATAATCGACCAATTTGCTCAGGTATTGATTTTGCGCCTTGAGCAAAAATTCTTGGGCATCGGTAATATCGAAGTTCGAGGCGCGGCCCAGATTGAACATGGTCGTGGCAAAAGCCAGTTTCTCCTCCGCGACCTCGATGCCGCGCTTGATGGCGCTCAGCTCCTCGGCGCCGGTATACACACTGCGCACGATATCGCGAATATTGCGCACGATCTGGCGCTGCAGATCGAGCAGCCGGTCTTCCTGTTGCGACAGAGCTATCTGCGCATTTTCAGCGCTGGCCGCAGCGTCCCGGCTCAGGAATGAATAACTCAAATTCAGTTTTGCCTGCCAGCCGCCGGTCCGGCCCATATGTTGATTTAGAATCAGGTCAGTCTGCAAATTTGAGGAATACGAGGCGACCAGATCGAGCTGCGGCAAAACCGAATTCTTGGCAACGCTGTGCTGCAACTGGCTGCGGCGTATCGTGAGTTCGGCACTGTGAATGGATGGATTATTCTCCAAAGCCGTGCGAATCAGCGCCGCCTCATCGAGAGTGACTGGCGCATAGCTCAATCCCGTTGAATCCAGTTCAATCGGCATCTCGATGGGCAAGCCCATGATATATTTCAAGTCATCCAGCGCCAGTTGGTAATCCGTTTGGCTTTTGATGAGTGCGGCGCGGTCATCGGCAAAACGAATCTCGGCGCTCAACACGTCACGCCGCGTCGCCATTTTCGCCAGCATCAAAGCTTCCGAGGCTTTAATGAGATTCGAATCGCTCCGGACCGCCGCTTCCTGAACTTTGATCAATTCACGTTTGGCCAAGGCTTCATAATAAGCGCTCTTGACCGCGAGTACCGTCTGCAATTTCGTATTCAATAATTGCTTTTCTTGAATTTGCTTATCATATCCCGAGCTGAGAAACGAGCTGCGGCCGATCTTTGGCCCGGCGCCCCGCAACAACGGCTGAGTAAAATTGATCGCATAGGTGAGATCCTGATTTTTGGTGATCGGCTGGCCGGTTGGGTACTGGACCTCGCGCAGAAAATCACGCGTCAGCTCGAAGGTCGCGCCGGTCGGCAGATAGAGCTGGGCTTTGCCGGCGACCGTGGTATTGTTATCAAATCGCGCTTCCCCAAAACGGGAGAGAGAATCAGGCTCCTCCAGCAGCGAATTCACTTTCGTACCTTCAACACTGAACACTGGCAGGAATTTGCCGTAGCTGCCGCTGTGCGTGGCTTCGGCTTTACCGAGGTCTCCTTCTGCCAATTTGAGATTGATGTTCTTGGCGAGGGCGATGCGAATACAATCGTCCAACAGGAGCGGCTTTTGAATGGCGGCCTTGATTTCTGCTTCACTGAAAGGCCGGTAATGAAAATCGCCACCCCGCGCCCGATCATTTTCTCCGGCCATACCCCGGGTTATGAACATCAAGATGATCATCAAACAAATTGCCGTGAAAAAAATCTCACCGTGCTGCACCCGCCTCCCATTTTCCCACCGGTAATGCCAAAAGGTAATCATCGTTGTCATGGTGAATTGACCTTGATTATTCTTCAACAGAACTCATTCCATCACGAGCAAGCCAACGGCCGTAGACCGCAGCGAAAAAGACAAAACAATTGGAGACAAAATAATTTTGTCGAAAATTATTTTGTCTTGTGAAATCCCTACGGGCGTAGCCTTCGGGCAGCTTTAACAATTCTTCCGCGAAACTCGGCTACGCCCGCAGGGTGAGTTCGGCGTACTTCGGCGGCAAAATGATTCCCGCCGAAAAATCACCGAAAACAACAAAAAAACTTTCAGATTTTTTTGTAAGAATTTAGCCATCTGAATCTTACCTTAACTAAGGCTGTCATTCCGTAGGCTACGCCCGTAGGGAATCTTTTTACTTTTTAAAGAAATACTTGTTAGTACCAAAAAAGATTCTTCCAGAATGACATCTTCTTCAGTTGGCTAAATTCATACATTTTTTTTAACTTTGATTGACCAAGTCAACCTAATGCGCTCCGTTTATTTGAGCGCGGATTGAACTTTGGTCGATTCGATGATTTTAAAGGTAACCCCCACCATCTTGACCGTCCGTTTTTCAGGATCGATTTTCTCGACCTTACCCACCGCTCTCAGCTCATGAAGTTCATTGGGCTCGTAGTCCGTTTCCTCCTGAACTTCTTCGGCGGCAAAAGTTCCGTCTTTCAAATAGGTGCCCTCACATTCCACCAACATTCCAACCTTCAATTGATCGAAGCTTTTGAAGGTGCCGGCGTCATTTTCATATTCAGTCTCTTGCGAAGTGACAACCGGCAGCAAGAGCACCTGAAATTGTTTCTTGGCCTTATCTATCGTCCTGACCGCGGCTTTGATTTCCCAATCATCATCCTGAAAGTCGCCGGTGAGAAGTTTGACTTTTTTGGTCAATACCGTATAATCTTTCTGCACGGTGCCTTCCAGCTCCACCCACTGGCCGGGCTTGAGCGTTTTGAAAAGGTCCGCGGCAGTTTTTTGCACGGCGACCTGCGTTTCACCACTTTTCGCTGCCGCCAAAAACAACGCGGCGAAGACAACCACGATAAATTTCACTTTTGTTACCATCACATTCTCCCTAAGTTTGAATGAGTTCTCGAGTATTACCAAATTCAAACTGCCGATCGCATTTGTGCTCGGCGTTTTTCGCTTGGTCAACTACACAACTAAATATACCTACATTCCCTCTCAACTTGTGTCACGGCGGTGTCCTTTCTTTGTAAATTGTGTGTCTCAGCGTCGTAATAAGAGAGAAAAAAGCAGGGAAATTGGATTGGAATGCCTCGGTGATGGGGAGAGCAATTGTCATTCCGGAGGAATCTTTTTAAAATTCAAGCACATTCTTCGAATCAAAAAAGATTCTTTCAGAATGACAGCCCCATGACTGAGGGGGTTACATTTGACTCATGCGCGAATTTCGCTTCCTGCATAGTCCAGGGCTACCGTTGCCTTCGGCGCCAACTTCAATCTGAGGCAAGCCTCTTCAAGAACCGCTAACACCAGCTCATCATACGAGAGACCGGCCTCGAGCCCGGCTTTTACGAAACAATCGGGATACGCCGGATCCGGAATCAACCCCGGCAAAGGATTGAGTTCCATGATGCAGGGCTCTCCAGCCGCGTTCAACCGAATATCAATGCGGCACCAGTCACGACAGTTGAGGCAATAAAAGGCTCTTTTGCACAACTCTTCTATCTTTGTCTGCAAGACCGAATCAAGAGCTTTGGGGTCCCCATATAACTTTGCGGGGTTGACGCGCCGATCGCTAATCCATTTGACTTCATAAGAATAGAATTTGTTGAGATCGTCCGGCAAGCCATCGAAACTGATCTCCACAATGGGGAGCACACGCAGTCGCGGACCGTTACCGAGAAGCGAAACGGTAAATTCCCGGCCCGGGAGATACTCTTCCACCAGCGCCGGTTGTGAATAGGTCCGCCAGATTCTCTGGACGCACATGGTGAGCTCGGCAAAATTGTTGACCAAGGCGTCATTCCAGATGCCTTTGCTGGAACCTTCAAAAATCGGTTTGACGAACAGCGGATAGTCCAGATGCTCGAGGTGCCCATCCAATGGCAAGGACTGAACCACCGAGAATTTTGCCGTGGCAATATGATGATAGGTGAGAATCTCTTTGGCGCGAGATTTGTCGAGACAAATCCCCAAGGTCAAGGGATCCGAGCCGGTATAAGGAATTTTCAACATCTCCAAGAGAGCGGGGATCTGCAGTTCGCGCGAGGCGCCGAATTTGCCCTCGGCGATGTTGAACACAATATCCGGCCGCCAACGCCGCAATTTGTCATAGGCCTCGAGATCGGCTTCGATGGGAATAACTTCGTGGTATTGGCTCAAGGCCGCAATAATGGCCTGAATGGTTTCTGGATCGTCCCATTCGGCTTGATCATCAACCGGGACGTTGCCATTATCCCCTGAAAGTTCCTGAGGATGTTTAACGTTGTAAGTAATACCCACTCGCATGGCAGGACCTCCTATCAACATGAATTTGTTCCTGAGGGTGAATTTGGTTTCTTGAAAATGGTGCTTCTGTTATGCAAGCGATGGCGCCCGAAGAAAATCATCATTACCATTGAGGTACAGCTCGAACCAAGCCTGCAAAACCAACAATCCCCAAGTCCGCTTGCCGGCAGATTTCTTATTGCTTTTCTCATCTGCCTCAATAATTTTCTGGACCGCCCGGGGTTGAAAGAGACCGGTACGCGCCAGACCAGCCGGGGAAAGCAGGGATTGTTTCAAATCTTCGATTTCACCATGATTCCAATAATAACTCGGATAGCCTATTTTTTTGCGCCCAAGTATGGCTTCCGGCAAAATGTCCCGAAACGCTGCTTTGATAATTGCTCTTTCCAGGCTCTTCGATTCACTGCCTTTGAAACGCGCCGGAATGCGATTGGTGCAAGCCAGCAGGTGCTGATCAAAAAATGGGTGGCGGATTTCGACGCCGTTCAAAACCGCGGCGACATCTTGGGCAGCGATGCTTTTTTGTGCGCCCTTTATTCGAACGGGAACGCCATAAATCCAATCCCCGAGATCCTCTGCCTCTATTCCCTCTTGGTAATGGCGGATCAGGCGGAGCATCGTTTCACGTGGTTCGTCGATGGGCTCTGCGAGCAGTTCTTTCTGTTCTGCAAAAGCAAAAAGCTTGGTGAGATCAGAAAGCACAAGGTCCTCCGCGGTGGCGTCATTGCCGAGAGCTTCCAAATCTTTCTGGATTTCTGCCTGTGGATCACGCTCGAACAAGTACTCGCCATTGGAGCCGCTCAGACACGAATTGATGCCATTTCGTTGCGCCGCTTCCAAGAGAAAGTATTTCGAATAGGCGTTCGGGGTCAGCATCGGCTCATCGAGCTGGCGAAAGATGCGCGGCAGCAAGAAATGGGGATCATGATCCGGCGCAATGATGATCGGGTGATGTTGGGTTGAAAACCTCTGCGCCACTTGTTCCGCCCACTGGAGGTCTTCGGCAAGCTGCGCTCTTTGCGCATGGGTATGAAATCCGATCGTGAAGGTCTCGAGTTTCGGAATCCCGAGCATCTTCAGCACACCCAGCAAAATGGTGGAGTCCAAACCGCCACTCAACAAAACGCCGAGATGCTCGGCACCCTCGATATGTTTGGCGATGGTTTGAATGACATGCGCTCTGAGTTGTACAGCCAATGCTTCGAACTCACCGGCTGAGGAATCAAAGACCATTTTATACCAATGCCGGCGTCCAATCATCTGGCCGTTTGCGCCGAATTTCGAGGCCTCGCCCGGAAAGACTTTGTGAATGCCCTCAAAAATACTCAGGGGAGCAGGAACATAGCCAAATGTCAAATACGCCGTCAAGGCCTCACGGCTGAGACGGCGATTGATGATCGGATGGGGCAGGACACCTTTCAGCTCAGAAGCAAAAATAAGCAGTCCCTGATCTTCAAAATGACAGTAATAGAGAGGTTTGACGCCGAGAGGATCGCGCACCAACCACAACTCCCGCGCTGGCTTGTCCCAAACGGCCAGACTATAGTGCCCATCCAATTTTTCCGGGAAATTGGTGGGATTCTGTCGCAGGTATTCCACAGCCCCGCCGGTATCGCGGTCGCTCGGGCGCAGGCACGAGTGCGCTGACAAAAACTCGTTAGCGTTGAAAATCGCTCCATCCAAAGTCGCAATGTAACCTTCATCTTCATGCCAGTTCGGTACCGCCTCTTCGCCCGCGGCGAGAAATGCCGGGGCAAATACATGGCCAATGGCGATGCCCACTTTCTCATCCACGAATGATCGGCGCGCGGCTTTGCCCCGATGACCAATGGCATCCAGCATCTTGTTCAGAATCTCCCGGCTGGCCAAATCGGGATGGGACGGGCTGTAGATTCCACAAATTCCGCTCATGAGGTCAACTACTCGAACTAATCATATTTTCTCTTATCCCTTCAGCACCGCCACCGGCCGCAAGCGCACAACCGGCCGCGCTAAAGAGAGCGCCGACATGGCGCGAATGACTCGTGAAATATCCTTGAACGAGCTGGGCGCTTGTTCGGCGATATTGTCGGAGCCGTAGCGATACAACCGGATGTGCTTGTCCCGCATCTCTTGTTCGATTTGCATTTCGGTGAACCGCGCCATCGCCTCCGGCTTGTCCATCACCCGACCGGCACCATGATTGACCGAAAAGAAGGTTTCCACCGTGCGCTCATCGGCAACGCCGATAAACGAGTCATGGCCCATCGAGGCGGGAATCGGTACCGGCTGCCCAGTTTGGGAAAAGATCGGATGATCTTTCATGTGCGACGGCGGCAAGGCGCGACTGCCGCCGTTGCGGTGAATCCACAGCTTCTCGCCATTCCACTGCTCCCGCTTGATGCTGACATGGGCACAATCGTAAAGCAGGGGCATCTGCAGCGACTCATCTCGCAACGTTTTGCGCACCGCCGCGCGCAATTTTTCGGTGATCGCGATACGGTTGGCAAAACCGAAGTTGGAGGCCGCCGTGATGGCGCGTGCGAATTTAATGCCTTCCTCCGTATCTGCCGGCATCGACCAAATCGGCGAGCCATTTGGAGAGGGAAGGCTGCGCCCGCAGGGGAATTTCTTTTCCAACTCTTCGAGATATTCTTTGGTCGTTTTGCTGCCGACACTTCGCGAGCCGGTATGCAGCATAAAAATCGCCTTGCCTTCAGAAAGCCCGAGCCGTTTTGCAATGTCACGATCGATGACTTCGACGATTTCCTGCAGCTCGAGGAAATGGTTCCCATTGCCAAGGGTTCCGAAGCAGCGCCGGCCCTTTTTCTTTGGCCGATCCGGAACGCTGGCGAGAATCGTTTCCGCATCGGTGGTGTCGGTTGGCATCGTTCCACGATCCTCGATGCAATCCATTTCTTCATCACTGAGGCCGAATTTTCTCTGGCTCCATTTGCCGCCGTGCACGAGAATATCGGCAACGTCTTCGCTGGTGAGGACATCTTGTGCGTGCTCCAACACAGGGATGGTAGCCATCAGCTCGGCAAAAAGCTCATCGAGCAGCGGTGCGGTGAGATCGCGCACGTCGATATCGGTGCGCACCATGCGCATGCCGCAGCAGATGCCGGTGTCCACCGCGCGCGGCACCAGCATGTTTCTTGCGGCGATGGCGGTGCCGGTCGGGCTCAGGTTGCGAATCTTGCGATGAATATCCGGCAGCACCGCGACGTGATGCGCGAGGCCGTACACGCTTGCCAGTTGTTCCAATTGCGCCAGCGTTTCTTTATCCGGCATCATCTCCGGGGTCAAAAAGAATTTTATCGGCAAGCCGCCGTTTCGAGGTATGGTTTCGATGGGGGAAGACATGGCAACATTCGTTCTTTTTTGATTAAGTCCCTTCGTAATTTGGAGCATTCACCGATTTTCACCGCCAAGACGCAAAGAACGCTAAGAAAAATAGACTCAGCGTTCTTCGCGTCTTGGCGGTTTTGAAAAATTTAGAGTAAGGCAAACTCACAGTACGTTTTTCAATCAAACAGAGGACGATAAAGCCGTTTGCAAATTTACAAACATCCCAGAATATCTTCGACGACTGCAGTCACACCCGCCGTCCGATCAATGCCTAATTCAAAGCACCGCGCGTTGGCAGTGAATCGGCGCAACACCTCGATGCGATTGTTCGCCAGTCCGGTTTTCGGCCAGTGCATCTCGATCGCCGCAGCATACCACGCGTAATCATCCAGCTCGCGCGTCAAGCGATTCATCGCCACCATTTTTTCTGCAGCCAACTCCGGCGCGAGCGGTGTCACATAGCGCCGCGGCGAAAATTGCGGCAAGAAGAGCACCGCCGGCTTGACCTTTACTGGCAAATCATTCGTCCGAAGATGGAAAAGCCATTTCTCTTTCAATCCCTCGGGAAAAGCCATCGGCGTCAAAACGTTGAGGTGGTCGCCGAGCATTGCCAAACTGCCCTCGTCGAGGCGGATCGGCTCATCGCAGGGATAGATGAATTCGCCGTCGGTGAAAATAATATTCTCGGAAATGAGTGCGATGCCCGGGCGCTGCATGAGCGCAACACAAGTGGTGGTTTTGCCGACGCCGCCGAGACCACCGATCATGATGCCGCCTTGCTCGCTCGCCAATGCCGAAGCATGCAGAATCGTCCAGCCGCGAAAGGTTTCCAGATACCAGATGAGCGGATAATAGACCAGATAGCTCATCAAGCTGAAATATTTTTTGTATTCGTACTCCGGCAGATTTTCCAGCTTCTCTTTTTTCGGATGAAAACGATAGGCGATCTCGAACATCCATTGCTCGTCTTCGCGGCGAAAGCGAAGCTGCAAGCCTTTCATCCGCAGCGTGTCGAGCCAGATCAGCTCATTGGCGTTGCCAAGCATGCGCTTGCCGATCACATTGAGCGCGCCGTCGCTCGAGAACGGATTGACTTCCGGATCCCAATCTCCTTGCGACCAGTGGCATTTCACTATCAAATCCGGCTCGGCGCTCGGCATTTCCACCAAGCCGTGAAGATGCTCCCTCGCGTAATCAAGCAAGGGTCGATGATTCGATTCCAGTCTCAAACTGACGCCATGCATGCGAACGCCGAGCTGGTTGTTGTTTGGCAGAGGCGGGATGCCAGAGGTTGAGTGGCGACTCATCGCGAATCCTTTTCAAAGAGGTAACCGGCGCCGCGCACAGTTTTGATATACCGCGGATTTTCCGGATCCGGCTCGATGTGCTTGCGCAAACGCAAAATATGATTGTCCACCGTGCGCGTCGTCGGATAAATATCATAACCCCAAATTTCGTCGAGCAGGCGGTCGCGGGTGATCAACTCGCCGGGATGCTGAATGAAATATTCGAGCAAACGAAACTCACGGTTGGTCAGCTCCTGCAACTGGCCGGCTCTATAAACTTCGTGGCGCTTGAAATCAACCACCACGTTGCCGAAGCTGTACTTTTCCATGTTGATGGCGCCATTGCCATTGCTGGAGCCACTGACCTCTTCACGGCGTAAATGCGCTCGGACTCGGGCTAAAAGCTCACGCAGACTAAAGGGCTTGGTCACATAATCATCAGCGCCCAACTCCAACCCGAGAACTTTGTCGTCTTCCTCGGTTTTGGAAGTGAGCATGATCACGGGAGTTTTGATGCCCTCATCGCGCAGGCGTTTGCAAATCTCCAAGCCGCTCATTCCCGGCAGCATCAAATCGAGAACGATCAAGTCCGGCTGATGCTCTTTGGCGAAACGATAACCATCCGGGCCGGTGTGCGCGGTGTGGGTCTCATAACCCTCGTCGTGGAGCGCACTTTCCAAGCCGAGGGCGATGGCGGCATCATCTTCGACGATCAGGATTTTTTTCATCATTTTACTCTTATGGAAAACCAACGTCAAATTCATTCACCAATTACATCCCTGTCAACGGGATGCCGAGCAAGCGATTTGTTTGATGAGTTTTAATTGGTAATATCATTCCCGTATCGGGCAAATGTCATTCTGGAAGACTGCGTCCGTAGGAATCTTTTTTGATATATGGTAACAGTTCACCACCCCTTTTGAAATGTCATTCTGGAAGAATCTTTTTGGGTATCTGCAAGCATCCGTTTAAAAAGTAAAAAGATTCCCTACGGGCGTAGCTTACAGCCGCAGGCCTACGGAATGACAGTCTTAGTTAAGGCGAAGTTCAGACGGCTAGACTCTTGCTCTTTTTTTCAATCCAGTTCGGTGCTCAATTGGAAAAAGATTCATCTGAAAATAACTTTTGTAGTTACGCCTTTAGGCGTCATGCTCTCAATAGGCCACAAATGCCTGAAGGCATCACAACGAACATCATTTTCGTCATTATCGGATGCCCATCCGGGCATGGGCAATTACCACGAAAATCCTTATGTAGTAGACCCCTACGGGCGTAGCCTTCAGGGTCAGTGCCTAAAGGCACTACTACGAAAGTTCATTTTCATCATGATGGGTGTTCAAACGCACATGGCAATTCCTACGAAATGACATGACGAGGTGAATGACATATTAGCGAACGTGAACACCAAAATTCATAGATTCCCTTCCGAACATTTGTTCTTCACTCCATGGCGGCAAATTTTTTCTCGGAAGAAACATTTTTGATTTTCTCAGCAGTTGAACAACCCTTTCCATGAATTTGTATACTGTCATCAGGAATCGGTAGCGTAAAAATAAAGGTCGATCCCTTACCCAATTCACTTTGCACACGGAGGTCACCGCCATGAGCGCGAACAATATGTCTGGCCAAGGTCAAGCCCAATCCCATTCCTCCCTGTTGGGGAGTGTTCAAACGCTGGTCGCTGCGATAGAATTCTCGAAAAATTTTCGGGATTTCTTCCGGGGCGATGCCGATGCCGCAATCCGATACTGCCACCGCGACTTGGTTGCCTTCGCGGTAAGCCCGCACCCGAATCTCCTTGTGCTCGGTGCTGTATTTGACCGCATTGCTCAAGAGATTCAGCATCACCTGCGCGATGGCGTCTGCATCCAAACGGCATTCCGGCAAAGTTTCCGGAATGTCGGCCTCCAACACAAAGCCCTGCGCCACCGCATGGGGACGAAAAGATTCGATCGCCATTCGCAACACCGCCGCCGGATCTTCATATTCAAAATTGAATTGCTTGAGGCCGCGCTCGATTTTGGAAAAATTCAACAGGTTGTCGATTAAACGACCGAGCCGGTCGCACTCGCGGCGGATGATGCCCAAATGTTGCCCGGCCTTCACTTTGACCTCGTTTGCCGGCACGGCGCTGCCTCCGTTGAGCTGCATCTCGAGCAGCTCGGCCATCATTTTGATCGAGGCCAGCGGCGTGCGCAGCTCATGCGAGACATTGGACACGAAGGTCGATTTCATTTGTGACAGCCGGAGTTCCCGACGCGCGCGCCGGATAAAAATGTAAGCGCCGGAAACAATGCTCAGCAGCAAAAGGGAAATGAGCCAAAGCCCCACGGTGGTGCGAAAGTCGAGGCGCGGTGACAAGGCACGATCATCGTTCAGATATACCGCCACCTGCCAAAAATTGAAAGGCGCGGCGAGACTGTGAGTCGCCAGAGGCAGGTTTCGTGGCCTTGCCGTGCCGATGACAAAATCGCCTTTTTCATTGAGTATCGCCAATGTTACGCGTTCGCCGGATTTCAAATTGCGCAACGTTGCTGGAAACAGCCGTCGCCGGAGCTGCACCAAATCGATTTGCAGGCCCCAGAGGCCGGTGACATAACTGCCGGTCGGATCCGGCACCTGACCATAAGCCAAAAGATAAGGCTCATCATCGGCTTCCTCGGAAGCGTAGCGCAGCCGCGGGCTGTAGTGTTTGCGCTCGATGACCATTTTGTTCAATTTTCTTTCCAGAAGCTGCAGAAAATATTTCTGGCTGCGGCGTTTTTTGTTTTGCTCTGCCAAGGCAGTGAATTGGGCCTGATAATAATCCGGATCGGATAATTTCGGCGAGCTGAGCAGTCGCGGCGCCAAACTCCGAATTTGCTCGAGAAAAGCGGAGTATTGCACGGTATTCACGGCATCGCTGCGCTCCAACAAATCTTGATACAAGCGCAGGAGGGCGGCGGCGGCTTCCTCGTCGCGTCCCAGATTTTCGAGAGAGACGACAATTTGATATTGCGCGAGAAAACGCAAGTGCATGCCGTTGAGGTCGCGAGTCTCCGGATATTTGGCCAGCATTTGTTCAAAAATGGATAACGCCCCTGACCAATCGGCTTTTTTCATCAAGGCGCGGCCGATGCAACTTTCCGCCATGCCGCGCAAGCGCGGGTTGGAGACCGCTGACAAAATTTCCCGGTAAATGGCGATGGCGCCATCGAGATCATAGGCGCGATATTCCAGCTCTTCGCCGCGAGTGACGAGCTTCTCGAAAATTTCATGCTCCTGCACATAGGATTCCTTTTCCCAAGAGGTCAGCGGCGCACTGTCTTCTCGCAAACTCATGCCGGGAGGATAGACCACCCTGCCCGGCGCCATCAACATGAAACAAGAGGCGATAAGCGGCTCCTGTTGCGCCAGCCGCCGGAATTTTTCTTCGACATTGGTGAAATCTCCTTTGTGAAACATCTTTTCGATCGCCTTGACCCAACGTTTCTCCACTTCGGCCAGCTCGTCATCGATTTCTCGCGCCGCCAGCCGGGCGATTTGGCGATAGCTCTCCCGCAGGCGCTCTTGTGAAAGCATTTTTTCATTTTCAAGGGCGCGCCAGCTCAAATAGCCCAAAAAACCGCTTGGCAGGAGAATCATTCCGAGAAACACCAGTGCGAAGCCGATCTCAGACTTCCAAGCTCTGGGAATTTTGAGCGGCACCAAGCGAGTTTTCCATATTCTCCTCACCGGGCTGGATCGTTTCATGGGAGCACCTGCCATAGTGCGGATAAAGTCGAATCGTTGGCCTGCCGATAACCTTGCTCGAGAATATTTTCTGCCTGCTGCAACATGCGAGTTACTTTTTCTGCGCGATCCGGGTGAAAATGAGTCACGTATTTTAGCGCTTGCTTGTTGATCAACAGGCTGATTAAAAACCAAAGCACCACCCGCGGAGCGAGGTTCCACGCCGCCTGCGCGGCATAGCCTTCGAGAAAATACCGTGTGATCTGCTGGCGTTGCGACCGGCTCAATCGTCCTTGCGCTTCGAAATAGTATAATGAAGAGAGCAAATTGGCGAGGTCATAAGCCGGAGGGCCGAGGCGCAGGCTGTCCAGATCCAGCAGCGCCAACCGGCCTTCATGAATGACAAGGTGATTCAAGCGCAACGAGCCGTGTAACAACGCCATCGGGGTGTTGTCTTCCCAGTGTAACGCGCACAACGTGCCAAACAATTTTTGCAAACGCGGCTCGAGCTCCGGAAAAGCGGTACCGATGGTGCCAAGAGCTTTACGTACTTCTTTCAACTCGCTTTTCCGGGAGACCCGTTTTTTGACTTGCTTCGGTATGCGGTGAAACGCGGCGAGCAACGCGCCGGCAGCCGGCATCACCTGCGCGAGATCGACTTCCGTGAGAGCTTCGGCCAAATTTTTGCCGGGCAGCTCCTCAATAAAAATCACCGCTCTTTCTTTGTTCAGCGCCAAAGCCCGCGGGAAAGGAGCCGGTGCCGGCAAAGCCGCTGCGTTTTCGGCAAGATAAAACCCATGCGATGACCAAACTTTGTGAAGGGCACGCAAAGTGTGGAAAGATTGCTCGGCTTTTTTGCCATCATTCAGTTGCTTGGCAATAAAAGAAATATTGGTTTCGTCGCCGTCGTCTCGTTTCATTCGCACCGTGCATCGTGCCGTCAAGCGCTTGCCCGGCACGTAACGCAGGACTTCCATTCGGGTTTCTTGCACCTGCCAGCGCTGCAAACGTTGCCGCATTTTTTTGCTTTTGAACAAGCCGCCGACAAATTCAGGCAACTGTTCTTTCAGCCAGCTTTGCAATTCCTCTTCCGTGAGCAGCGGCATTTTGCGATCATTGGGAAAGGCCGACAAAACCAGATTCGCCTCCGGCACCAGCGCGACCGGCAAACCCCAAGCCGGTTGAATAGTCGCCTTTCTGAGAACCGACTTGTGCTCATCGGCAAGATGATCGGCCGGCACGACATAGCCGAGGTATAATTGCCGGCGTATCCCATTCTCCGGTTGTTCGAGATCGATGCCGTAAAGCAAAGTCAATCGCTTTTTGGAGTCACCGACGTGGAGAATCTCGACGCCATCGACTTTGTCATGATTGCCATTTTCGCTCTGCAGATAGCGCGGCAGATTTTCTTTCAGCCATTGCGGATTCAGCGCCGTGGCAGAGAGCAAGTTGATGTCGAGAGTTGCGTGCATATTTGAAAAAAAACTTCATTCCGCAAGGGGCGAGTAATTCAAAATATATGCTTTGCGCCAGTTGCGGTTTTGTCCAATACGATAACGTCAAGTTGAAATGCTGACTTTTGTTTGTGCGTAACCCCACAACGTCAGTTGTGGGCTGCGCCCGTAGGGTTCTTGAAGACGCAAGCTATAAGAAAAAGGGTACTGGTTGGAAACCCACTCCGTAAGGAGTGGGCACATCAAAAATTGTTGCTATAACTCCACGCTTTGACACTCCCACATCTTATGATGTGGGCTTCCATAACGATATGCTTGTTTGTTAGCTCATCCGATCAATTACTCACAGCTTACGCTGTGAGATTGTTTCGGGTTGGCGAAGTAAATATCGGAACTGAAAATTACCGACTTGACGTTGTCGTACCAACCTTATCACCCAAAAGAGAGTAAAGGAAAAAGCGAGTAGTTTACAATTCCCCACACACCGTTTGGTACACGCGCAGCCACTCATTGAATTCGCGTTCGTGAGTCATCGCGCTGGCGGTTCGCGCAGCGTTTTCTGCCAAGCGTTCGCGCAGACCGGGATTGCCGACCAATTCCAGTAAGGCGCGTGCAATTTCTTCGGAGGAGCCGGGATTGACCAACAGACCATTTTCATGATCACGGAGGATCTCCGGAATGGCACCGGAGCGGCTGCCGATCACGACTTTCTTCATCGCCATGCCTTCGAGCAGCGAAAGCGGGCAGCCCTCCGAAAACAGCGAAGGAAAAACCAAAATGTCGATGAGTTGTAAATAGTCGGCCATCCGGTGCGGCGGTATTTTGCCGGTGATGATGGTACGATCCATCAAACCGTAATCACGTAAATATTGCAAATGCGGCTGCCGATCCTCTTCCTTGAAAAAATCTCCGGCCAATAATAGTGTGTAATCGAATTGGCCGCTGAGACTGGCCAGCGCTTTGAAGAGATAGAGCAAGCCTTTTTTGTACCGGAACAATCCGGAGGTGCCGATGACGATGCCTTTGAGATTCAGCTCCGGACGAGTTTGCGGTCGGAGCTTGGCCGGATCAATTGAATTGAGAATGGTTTTGGCTTTTCCGGAGATCGGTGTGATCGCGCGATCGGCCAAATCCGTCAAGCTGGTAGCCACCGAGGTCACATAATCGGCATTATCCAACGCGGCGCGAATGAACGGCAAGCGGAGCGGATCAAAAACATATTTGCCCACATCATTGCCGCGAATCGAGGCAATCGTCTTCACCCCGTGCAATCTTCCGACCAAGCCGGCG
This sequence comes from Candidatus Zhuqueibacter pondensis, assembly GCA_034505955.1. Taxonomy (GTDB): domain Bacteria; phylum Zhuqueibacterota; class Zhuqueibacteria; order Zhuqueibacterales; family Zhuqueibacteraceae; genus Zhuqueibacter; species Zhuqueibacter pondensis. The sequence continues at coordinate 73,439 of JAPDQK010000017.1, read as the reverse complement.
ATGAAACCCGCGGGATAGAGAAAGAAAGCGTGCAGCACGTCATAGCGAAAGCGCCGCTGAAAATAGTCGAGCGCGTGGAACATCTCGCGGTTGTAACGCGTCAAAATTTCGGCTTCGGAAGGATTTTCCGGGCCAAGGTTAGGGTGAAAAACTTTGACGCGATGCACGAGCACCTCACTTTCTTGCGTGCTGGCGTAACTCTCATCGAATGGCACGGGCATGGCATGTTTCTGCAAAGCGAGGACATGGACTTGCAAGCCTTTGCTCGCCAATAAATTGGCCACGCGCTGCGCCGAGTGTCCGACGCCGCCAACTTGCGGGGGATACTGGCCGGTGACGATGCAGGTTTTTATGTTCATGATGTCTAGAAAATGGATTACTGGATCATTGGAGTGACGGATCATTGGAGTGTTGGATTGATGGAGTGATGGATTTTGGGGTTGAGAGATGAATAGAGTGCTTCAATATCTCAATACCCAAGACTCCATCAATCCAACGATCCATCACTCCAGCACTCTTTTTTGCAACAGCCCTCGCGCAATCTCCAACACTTGCCGTGCGTTGTTGTCCCAGGTTCTTTCTTTTTGCACCCAGGCCTTGGCATTTTCACCAATGCGGCGGCAAAGCTGCGGATCGCTTGACAATTTGATGAGCGCGGCGGTGAGCTGTTCAATATTGCCGGGCTCAAACAACACGCCGGTCTCGCCGTCGATGATCACCTCTTCCACTTGACCGATTTGCGCGGCGACCACGGGCTTGCCCATCATCATGTACTCGAATATTTTGATGGGCGAATAATAAAAATTCTCGTTGGGCGTGTACGGCGCCACCGTGATGTCCATAGCCGCGATATAATGGGGGATATCGTCATAAGGCACATTGCCGGGGAAAGTCACGGCGCCGTTCAGCTCATCCGATTGGGCATAATGTTCCAGCGCCTCGCGTCCGGGGCCATCGCCGACGATGAGTAAATGCGTGTTGGCATCATGGGTGTGCAGATTGCGGAACGCTTCGAGCAAGGTTTCGGTGCCGTGCCAGGGCTTGAGGCTGCCGACAAAGCCGATGACGCGCTTGCCGTTGAGCCGATATTGGGCGCGCACCGGATTCTCATCGTCCTCATCGAGCAGGGCAAGGGCAAAACGCTGCGGATCCACGGCATTGGGCAAAATGTGGATACGCGATTCGGGCACGCCACACGAGGCGACAAATTCTTGCAATTGCCGGGAGACGACGATCACGCGGTCGGTTTCGCGAAAGATGCGACGCTCGGTTTCGCGGGCGAGCTCTTTCATATCCAACCCGCGCATTTTTTCCTGCTCATACGCCAGCGGCGCATTCACTTCCAAAATGTGCGGCACCCCCAGCTCACGCGCGAGGCGAATGCCGGCATAACTGAACAGCGAATAACGCTCGTAAATCAAATCGGTGCGACAGGCGCGCAAATCCTCCAGGACGGTTTCGTAAAGGGTCAGATTGTAAAGCAAATTGCGCAGTTCCTGGCGAATGCGCGTCTTCATGCCCAAGAACTTGTCAAGCGTTTCGAGCTCTTTGAAAAGCTGTAAATGGCGCTCCGGAGGGGTGACAGGTAGATAAACAACACTATCTCCAGGTTGCGCGTGAGGCGAGAAAGAGGCTGGCGTATTCTCTTTTTCTGGCTTTTCTCGTTCCATGGCCGGCGAGATGACACAAATCGCATGGCCGGCTTTGTGGAAAGCAGCCACCATCTCACGCACATGGACGGAAGCGCCCTTGTAGCCAAAAACCGGAACGCCGAAATCGGCGCTGAGATATGCAATATTCATTGGGGTCTTGACGGGTTAAACTGCCGGAGCAATGGAGTGGTGAAATGCCGCAACACTCCATTACTCCGATACTCCATTTCCTCACGCCAGCACAATGCTTAACCCCGATAATTTATGCGCCATATTTTCAGGTTTGAACCAACAGCAGAGTGCTATCGATTTACTCCGTCGGTCGTAGACCTAGGGGGTTTACGCACCGCGTGAATTATCGGGGTTAAACTGGCGCCACTTCTGCCGGCGTGATCTTGATCGCTGTTTGCGCTTTGGCGGCATACACGCCGTCACCGCCAACTTCAGCAAGCGGGGTGAGATAGCCCATCTCTTCGAGTTTGCGGATAATCCGTTGTGCGCTCTCGGCCGGAGTTTCTTTTTCGGTGTTGCAGATCACTTCCGGGTTGTCCGGCGGCTCGTACGGATCGCTGACACCGGTGAATTCCTTGATCTCGCCGGCGAGCGCCTTTTTGTACAAGCCTTTGACATCGCGCTGGATGCAGGTGTCCAGCGAGGCTTTCACGTAAACTTCGACGAAATCTTTGATGAGCGCGCGATTTTCATTGCGAATGGCTTTATAAGGTGAAATCGCCGCAGCAATGGCAAAAACGCCGTTGCGGGTCAAGAGATGGCAAACAAAACCGATGCGCCGGATATTGGTGTCGCGATCTTCTTTGGAGAATCCCAGGCCTTTGCTCAAATTGGTGCGCACCACATCGCCATCGAGCACTTCGACTTTACAACCGCGTGCTTTCAACAGGGGAACAAGCTGCTGGCTGATCGTGGACTTGCCGGCGCCGGAAAGACCGGTAAACCAAATGGTACAAGCGCGAGATGAGTTGGTCATGAGAGGAATCCTGTAATTAATTTTCAGTTAATCGTATTGGTTCGGTAATCAGTAACTGTTTACTTCATGTCATTCCGGAGGAATCTTTTGGGAATGTAAGCTAGTGCTGGTTTGTAACAAGATTCCCTGGGCCTGCGGCAGGGCAGGCTTTCAGAATGACAACCTTCTTAACCCAACGCGGACGAGCCGTAACCCCCTACGGGCGCAGCCAAAAAGACAAAATGATTGACGACAAAATAATTTTTCATCATTTTGTCGTTCATTATTTTGTCTTTTAAAAATCTTTGCTTTTTTGCACACATTGAACTTGCAAAAGATTAATGACATGGACTGATAACTGTTTACTGACTACCATTGCGCAGTCCCTTCATCAAAATCTCCGCCACTTCCGGCCGGGTGAACTCCGGCGGTGGTGCTTCGCCGCGGGAGAGCATTTCGCGGACTTGGGTGCCGGAAAACACCACATGATGCGCGCCGTCGTGCGGGCAAGTCTTGCTGGTGACGATGGCGCCGCATTTTTTGCAATAGAAGGAATTTTCGAAGTTCAAAGTTGTAATCCCCAGTTCCTCGGGCCGGAACTGCGTGAAGATCTTCTGCGCATCATAAGTGCCGTAGTATTTGCCGACGCCGGCGTGGTCGCGGCCAACGATAAAATGCGTACAACCATAATTCTTGCGGCATATGGCGTGGAAAATCGCTTCGCGCGGGCCGGCGTAACGCATGGCTGCCGGGAAAACGCTCAATAAGACACGATTGGCCGGATAGTATTCACGCAAGAGAATGTGATAACTTTCCATGCGCAAATCCGCTGGGATGTCGTCTTTTTTGGTCTCGCCGACGAGCGGATGCAGCAAAAGCCCATCGACAATTTCCAGAGCGCATTTTTGAATGTATTCATGAGCGCGATGAACCGGATTGCGGGTTTGAAAGCCGACGACGGTGTTCCAACCCCGCTCCTGAAAAATCCGGCGCGTCTCAACCGGGTCGCGGCGATATTCGGGAAACGATCCATTGGAAGGGCGATTGATCATCCAAATATCGCCCGCCAGACAGACTTCGCCTTGATTCATCACTCGCGCCACGCCGGGATGAGCGGCATCCGTGGTGCGATAAACTTCTTTTACTTCACGGGTTTTATCATACTCGAATTTCTCGACGACTTTCATGATTCCAAGAATTGCACCGGCACGGCCATTGCCTTCGACCAGTGCAATCTCATCACCAGTGCGGAGCTCTGCCGCGGTTTCCTTGCTCACCGTCAACGTAATTGGTAATGACCATACCAAGCCGTTGGCGAGTCGCATATTTTGCAAAACACTTTCATAATCGTCTTTTAACATAAAACCGGTCAATGGGCTCATGGCGCCATTGGCGATCATTTCAAAATCGGAAACGCTCACTTCGGAAAGTGGTATTTTCTTCATATCGTGGGCGCGACGCAGAGCGCCTTCCCGCTCTTCGCCACGAAGCATTCGATTGACCAACTTTCCACCGTGAGGTATGCTGAGAGACATAATAAAGTTATTCCTCCTTGAAGTTGAATGTTCATATCCAATGTTTGTCTTGTCCGAGAAGATTTTTTCCCCTCAAAAACTGTTCAGTTGCCCCGGTAAAAATGAGACCAAGTTTATTGAAGATTTCCTTTGTGACTTTTACCGGACGCCAGCAGAAATCCTCATAATGAAATTCAAAATATTGTCTGTGTTTCGAGCCGTATTCGCGGGCCCGAGCAACCAATTGGCGCTGCCAGTCCTTCCAGAATTCCATGTCCGGATTATTTTCTGCAGCCTTGTTGTTATTGGCGGCCAAAACGGCAGCCACGGCATTTTCGTTCCGAATGACATGGAGCAACTGCGCGTTGGGGAAAATTTCCAAATATAACGGAAGCACAATGCATGCACACGGGTCGTTGAAGCCCCAGCGTGAATAACCGTCATAACCGGCTTCGACATACTTTTTGTACGCTTTCTTTTCAATGCGCTCCCGCACGACTTCAAGCTTGGACATGACCTCGTCGACCGGCATAATGGGATTGCGCAACCGATTGGCACTATTGCCCATGATTAAACGGTTACTGATATCCCGGGCAAAAAATTTCGATTCGCAATGATGCCGGTTCGCTTGCATGAACACGCCGCTTCGGTGGAGCACCTCTGCGATAAGCGAGGTCCCCGAGTGATGCGTACTGAGAACGATGATCGGGTCATCACGAAGTTTTCGGTTCATTGCTGGCGACTTGTAGCTGGCTGCACTCGGAAATTACTTGTGCTCAAAACCTAAAGGCACCATTTTGTGACTTTTCTGTAAAACTCTCGAGGTTGTGTGTGACACATTTTTCACGGAATCACCAAGAAGTATATTTACCCGCTTCGGCATGGTTTTGCGGGATGAAAACATGGTTGATCGCCAAAAGCATTCAAGCGTTGGCGCAGCCCATGGGAACTCATCCAAGGGAAAAGTTTTGCTTTTAAGTAACTGTTCAGCCATCATCTTGCATGTCATTCTGGAAGCCTGCCAAGCCGCGGGCTCGTCAGTGGTGGGTACTTCAAGCTTCTTTTCTGCAACAAATTGTTGATGCTCCCACTCCTCACGGAGTAGGTTTCCACTAATCCAGTTTTTTCTTCTTATATAGCTTTGCGCCTTCAAAAACCCTACGGGCGCAGCCCACAACTCACGTTGTGGGTTTTAGACATCAGCAGCCTGTAGAACCAACTGAACGTTGTAATAATAGTTACACTTTCTATTTTTCCAACCATTCCAGCCACGTTTCCACTAAGGCAAAAGCGGAGTCAATGTTCTCTGTCACCGGCGCTTCAAAGCGTTTCAGCGAGGAGTGAATCTTGCCCAAAAGAAAAGCAACCACATACCAGGCGATTCTCCGGCGATCACAGGTCCAAGGCACCTGTTTTTGATAACTGGCCAAAAAACTCTCAACACCTCGAGAAATCGCCTGCGTCGGTACATTATCACTGACCGGCAAATAGAGCAGCGAAGCAAGAAATTCAGCAACATCATAGTGCGGATCGCCGCAGGCAAGCGAATCAAAATCCACCAATCCCAATTCCTGATTGCGGCATAGAAGCTGCGCCAGCTTGAACGAGCCGTGGATCGTGGCCTGAGGGGTGTTTGCATCATTGCGGCGCGCCCAAGTCTCCAAAGTTCGCGTAATTTCTTCCAACGTTGCCTGCTTTTCAGGGAAAAACTGCATGATGTCGTTCGCATCGCCGCGAGCGTTTTCGAGCACCATATACGGCGACGGGCCCGTGTTCAACCGTAGATCCGGCAGGGCAAGGCAATGCAAAGTTGCCAACATCGAGGCAATTTTACATGGAAAATCGGTGTTGGGGAAATTGTCCCAACCTATTTCTTCCATCATCTCCGGAAATTTTTCCCCTTTCCACGCCTGCTGCCAGAGCGTGTTGGCGTCTTCAATGTGGGCGATCGGACCCGGAATATTCAGCAGACCGCCGGCACACGCTGGACTCGCACAAATTTTTTGAAGAACTTCGTAAACGTAACGGCTCTTGGCGCTGTTATAAGTCTTGCTATAAAAGGCAATTTGACGAAGGCTGTTTGCGGCATTGGTCAACAGAATTTCATAGCGCAGAATACATCGCTTGCCGGGCATGTATTTGATCTTGTGGCAAGCCACTTCGCGGCATTTCCATTCCCTCGACAAGCCAAAACCCGACAAGTTTTTTTCAATTTGCGGCTTGACAAAATCAAGTTCCAGAAGTTGGCCGAGGTAAGGCAGCTTCGAGTCATAAGGAAACGCCTGCAGCAACATGTTCATTTCCGGCCAGATGGTGGTCGGTTTCCAGAAGCCACAGCCGGGCCATTCCTGCGGTTGGTTTTTTAGATGTTGGATTCGATTCCCGAGGTTTGGCGAGAGGTGGCCATAAAACCATTGGTCGAAGGGCCGCTGTTCACCATCATGGCCGAGCAGGCGATAAGTGATGTTGCACTCTTTGCCGGGCTTGTGATAAACCCGGCAGATCGAGCATGCTTCCACTTTTAGCCCGCGAGCCGGATACTCCTTGCGGAAGAATTCATCAAATGCCGCGGCCATGCTCTCCGCCGCAAGCGCTTGGCGCAATTGCGGCATGTCTTTATCATCAATCGTTACTTTCGTCATCGAAAATCACAGGGGTTTTAGTCGAGAAGTGCGAGCCAATGGTTGATGATTTCTTGACCGGCGGAATCGAGTTGTTGCAAGGCACGAACATTCAAATTCTTGAGAGATAAAAAGATTTTGCTGATCCCAAAAGCAAGCACGTACCAAGCCACGCGCCGGCGGTCACAAGGCCAAGGGACCTGTTGGGCATAGCTGTCGTAAAACCAATCTGCGGCCTTGGTCAGAAAATCGCGGGACAAACCGCAACTCAATTCCAGATAGTGTAATGAAGCAATAAACTCGGCAACATCGGCAAGCGGATCGCCGAGGGCCAGCGCGTCAAAATCGACCAGCGCCAATTCCTCACCGCGTACCAACATTTGTTCGAGCCGAATGGCGCCATGAATCGGAACCGCCGGAAAATCGTGTTGCTCAAAACGTGCCTTTGCCGCAGCAAGATGTTCAAGCAATGTCTCCAAACGCTGCCGGTACTCCGGTAACACGTGGATAAATTCCAATCCGTCCTCGGTCGCTGTTTTCAATATGTCATCCGGATCCGGAGCGCGGCAAAGGAGATCGAGTTGGCTGCGATGCAAAGCGGCCAAAAGCGTGGCAATTTTTTCAAAAAGTTGTTGCCCGTCATATTCCTCCAGCACCTCGAGCAGGGGTTTTCCTTGCCATTCTTCCTGCCAAAAGGTGTTGGCACTTTCAAAATGCAGCAGCGGTCGAGGAATCCCAACTATCGCTGCCTGAGTCCTCAGTTGCGCATAAGCAGTTTGCAAGATATTGAAATGATACTGGCTCTTGCCATCATGGTAGGTTTTGCTGTAGAATATCACGTCGCGTGATTCGCCGGAGGGCCCGGCCATCCGCACCTGATAGCGCAAAACACATCGTTTGCCCGGCATGTATTTGATGCGACGACAATCGATTCGTTCAGCTTGCCATCCGGTTGTCAACCCGAAAGCCGGGAGATGGTGATCGATTTGTTGTTTGACAAAGGCCGGATCAGCGCTTTGCTGCAAGCCGGGCATTTTGGGATCAAAGGGAAAAGTCCATAGCACCATGTCCAATTCCGGCAGAAAGTGGACAGGTTCTTTTATGAATCCCGGCAGATTTTCCCCGGAATGATTTGAGGCCGGGGCGTCGTTCGTCTGTGAGGACGCCACCTCGTAATGGCTGTATCCACGACCGGGAGGATACATTCTTCCAAAAAACCAGTGATCGGATTGCTTGCCGTTGTCATTGTGAAAAATCAATCGATAGAGCACGCCACAGCTTTTGCCCGGTCGATAATAAATTTTTTCAATGGCGCACTTCTCGATCTCGAAGTCGGATCGGGACTGATGAATCTGAAAGTGCTCAATGAACCGGGAGGCCATCGCTTCCGGATTGATCACCGTTTGCAAATGCACCAGCTTGCGGTCGTTCAAAAAATGTGAAGTCATGAATCGAGAATTCCTTTCGCCATCTCCAACAGCGGGCCGATCATGCCTTGGTAATCTCGTTTCGAGACCTTCGTGCTTTTGCCCAAACATTTCTTCGCTTCCCGGCCCAGAAGATAAGCGGCCGTGTACCAAGCGAACGAATCTGCGGGCAAGCCCCATGGGGCCTTTTCAGCATAAGCATGACAAAAAGCGTGAATTGCCGAACGGCTTTGTGCTGCCGAAATGAGTCCTTTATATGGCAAATACAACAGATAGGCGACAAAACTGCCAACGTCGGAGATGGGATTGCCCAATAAAAAACCATCGAAGTCGACGAGGGCAATTTTTTCGCCCACCAGCAGGACTTGCGTGAGGCGAAACGCGCCATGAATCGGAGTAGGCGCCAGCGGCGTCAGGGCCGGCCATCTTTTCTCCAGCTCAGTTACAATGCCGGCCAACTGGGAGGCATAATCCGGGTTCAGCTCGAGCAACTTGGCTTTGGCATCGGCACACTCCGCCAGTTCGTATTCAGCCTGCCGAGGGGACAGCCCTTCCAATGAACTTTGATGGATACCGGCCAAGGCGCGGCCAATCTTCGCGGCCGTGTCCTCGAGGTCGAGTTGATCGAGCTGTTCATCCAAATTGCGGCCGTTTATGCCACGCTGAAAAATCACATTCATCACGCTTTCGCAGAAAAGCGGCTCGGGAATGATCAGCTCGCCGGATCGGCACACCGGTGCATTCCAGAGACTGCGTTGAATTTTGAAGAGGGCGGCGGCATCGGTTTTGTGGCTGTAAATTTTGCTGAAGATGATTACGTCGACTGCGTTTTCGAAATACAATCGATGTTTCAAGGTGCAGCGATGCAGTGGAGCATATTTCACAACCTGAGTGTCAATTCCGATCAAACGCAATTCAAAGGGAATGGAAAGACTTGCCCCATGCTTGTGAAGCAACTCCAACAAAGTTTTCTCATCCAACAAATCAGGCAGGCGTTTGAGCCGGGGTTCGTTGGGAAAAGCCCATAACACCATGCTCAGTTCCGGCAGCCAATGAACGGCCCGGCCAAACTGTGGCTGAAAATGCGCCTCGCGCCGGGCTTTGGCATATTGGGCTTCGGCAGTACCATTCGGCTCAACAATCCCGAGAAAAATTTGATCGCCTTCGTTGCCGGTTACGACATCTTTGACCTGCACCGAATAACAAACTTGGCATCTTTTGCCGGGTTTATGCTGAAAATCGGTGAGTGTCAAATCGTTAATTTGCAATTCGCCCTCGGCAAAGCCGGGAAGCTGGCGCGCCAGGAGATCTTTCATGACCGCGACGTCCGTTACAACCGGCAGTTGGGGGAAACACTTATCCTCAGGCAAGGCGTCAATGCGAACCATGGACAATTTTCCAAAATTTAATTGAAATGATCACGCCGGGCAAAGCCGGTCAGCAATTTTCAAAAGTTTCTTCACCGCGGTCGTATCCATGCGTTTGACCGACTTGTACACTTGACTGCTGACCAAGTGCGCAGCGGCAAACCAATCGATCCGTTCCGGCGGTAACGTTGAAGTGGCGGCACGATTATAGGATTGGCAAAAATTCGCGACGGCCCGTTCCGACACTTCCGGATCTATCTTCCAATTAGCGACCATCTTGTAAAGATGCGCAATGAAGCGGCCGAGGTCATAGCCGGGATCGCCCAAGTTCGCGCCATCGAAATCGATGAATGCAATGCCCTTTGCCGTCACAAAGATATGGCTGAATTTGAAGGAGGCATGCAGGGGCGTCACCGGTCCGGGGCCCAGTTGCGCTGCTGCAGCCAACAGTTTTTGCCCGACGGCTTGAGTGGATTCGGCATGACGAGGAAACATCTCCGTGATGGCGGCCACTGCGGTCCGCACTTCTTCCACCTGAAAGTCAAAAGTCATCTGTTCCGGCAGATGCAATCGGGTGTTATGAAATGCCGCGAGTCGCCGGCCAATCTCGTTCGCTACTTCGGGCAAATTATTGATTTCTCCGGCAATGTCGGCGAACGGCTGGCCGGATAATGCCTCCTGCCAAAGAATATGATTTTCCCGATCATAGCTATAGGGTTGCGGAATGATGAATTCGCCGCTTTGGCACGCCGGACTTTCCCAAATCTGTTTCATGATGGCATAAGCATTTTCGCCCTCACTGTGGTGATAGGCTTTGGCATAAACGGCCGACGAGGAATTTGCCGGTTGAGCGTTCGACGTAGCCAATGTCATGCGGTAAATATAGCCGCAACGTTTGCCGGGAACGTACTTCGTCCTCTCCGCAGTGATCGCCGTGGGTGGATGCGGCAGGCCGAATTGTTCCGGCGCGGCTTGTGCGCGCACCAGAACTTTTTCGGGATCAACCATCAAAGCCAAGCCGGGCAAATTGGGGTCATTGGGATAAGCCCACACCACCATCTCCCACTCCGGAATATGAATCACTGCCGGGCCGACCTCCGGCGGAATGAAATTTTTCGGATTGCAGGATTCAACAACTTCATCCTTACGGTGAGAATGAAAAATTTTGGCAAAGTAAATCTGCCGGCTGATTTCGTGTCGATTTTTGGGGCGGAAATCTGCCGTGAATAGAATTCGGCATGATTCTTCGGGCTTGTAGTACAACTGGTCAATCTTACAGGCCTCGACTTGTATTTGCTCTGCGCCGGCAGAAGGCGCCAGATGTCGCTGGAGGGTCTCAGCCAGCTTCTTGGCGTTCATTATTTCACGCAATTGAGGAAATTCACAATGATCCGGCAGGTTTTCAATCTTGGCCATCAAGTTCACTTCCTTAATGAGAAATTTAATTCGGACTGGTTGATGCTTTCTGATTCATGGTCAAACAGAAGCGCTCTTTACCGGGCTATCTACGACGGGCAGAGCCGATCAGCAATTTCAAAAAGTTCGCTGAGCATGGTCGTATCCATGTTCTTGACGGCTTTGTACATCTCACTGGTGACCAGATGGCTTGCCGCAAACCAATTTATTCTTTCCTGCGAAATGGCTGAACAGGCGGCACGATGATATGACTCGCAGAAATTCGTGGCGGTCTGCTCGGCCAAGTCCGGATCGATCTTGCCATGAGCTTGCATCCTGTAAAGATGCGCAAGGAAGCGGCCGAGGTCAAAGCCGGGATCGCCCAAATTAGCGCCATCAAAATCAATGAAGGCGATGCCTTTCTCCGTGGCAAAGATGTGACTAAATTTGAAAGAGCCGTGTAAGGGCGTCAAAGGCCCGGAACCTATTCGGGCAGCCGCATGCAACAGTTTTTGACCGATGGCGGTGCAAGATTGGGCATGCTCGGGAAAAGCCCGGCCGATTGCCTTTATGGCTTGTTGCATATCCTCAACCTGAAAGTCAAACGTCATTTCCAGCGGCAGTTGCAAACGCGAATTGTGAAAAGCGGCGAGTCGCGTGCCGATCTCCTGAACAACTTGGGGAAAATGCGGGATCGTTTCGGCAATCTTGGCAAGAGGCCGGCCAGAAAACGCTTCTTGCCAGATAATTTGCATTTCCGGGTCGTAGCGATAAGGTTGTGGCAGAATAAAATCCCCTCTCTGGCACGCCTCGCTTTCCCAAATCTGTCGCATGATCGCATAAGCCCTTTCGCCTTTGCCTTTCCCATAGACTTTACCATAAACCGTAAAGGAGGAATTATTCGAGACGGGCAACTGCATGTGATAAAGATAGCCACAACGGGTACCGGGAACATATTTGGTCAATTCTGCTGTGACTGCCAAAGGTGGATGGTTGAGGCCGAATTTTTGCGGGGCGGCTTGAGCAAGAGCAAGAACTTTTTCAGCATTTGCCATCAAGGGCAGACCAGGCAAATTCTGGTCATTGGGAAACGCCCAAACCGGCATCGCCCATTCTGGAATGTAGAACACCGGAGTCCCGAACTTCGGTTGCACCAGGTTATCCGCCTCGAGCCAAACTTTTACCTTGCGTTGCTTTTCTTTACGGAGAAGCTTGCCAAAGAAAATTTGCTGGTCACGGTCAGGGCCATTTCGCCGGCTGATGTTTGCAGTGAATGCGATCCGGCAGTCGCCGCCGGGCTTATAGTATACATGCTCAATGGTGCAGGCTTCAACTTGCATTTCACCCGAGGCAAAGGATGGTCCCAGGTGATGCTGAAGTTTTTGCGCCAGGTTCTCCGCCTCCGTGATTTCACGCAATTGCGGAAAATCAAAATCTTCCGGAGCGTTTTCAAAGATTGCCATGTGGTATGATTCCTATAAGTCGTGTATCCGAGAGATAAATCAGCTCGTTAATACTTCTTCCATAGCTGCGCCGGCCAACTTGCCGTCGCCACCGATTTCACCGGTCTCTGCTGTTGCATATTCAAGTTGCCGGCCAAATTGCAGTTCATACAATTCGCGATACGGCCTGCTGGTTCGCATCAAATCATCATGAGCGCCGAAACCGGCGAGGCGGCCTTCTTCGAGCACCAAAATTTTATCGGCACTGGCGATGGTCGAAAACTTGTGTGCAATCATAAAGGTCGTTTTCCCGCGCGTCAAGGCCCTCAGCGCATGATGAATTTGGGCCTCGGCTTTGGCATCCAGCGCGGTGGCCGGCTCATCCAGAATGAGAATCGGCGTATTGCGAATGATGGCGCGCGCGATGTTGATCCGCTGCTTCTGGCCGCCGGAAAGATTCTCGCCGCCTTCGTAGATCATGGTATCGTAGCCTTCGGGCATCTGCATGATGAAATCGTGCGCTTGCGCCAGTTTGGCCGCCCGAATAATTTCGTCCTCAGTCGCGTCCATTTTGCCGAAGCCGATATTCTCACGCACGGTTTTGTTGAACAGCCGGGCTTCTTGCATCACAATGGTCATCTGATCGCGCAGCGACTTGAGGGTGAACTCGCGAAGGTCGTGGCCATCAATTAGTATTCGTCCTTGTTGAGGGTCGTAAAACCGCAACAGCAAACTGATGAGCGTCGATTTGCCGGCGCCGCTGTGACCCACGAGCGCCACGGTTTCTCCCGGTTCAACCACAAAACTGACATCCTTTAAAACCTCGACGTCCTTCTGGTAGCCAAAACTGACGTTGCGAAATTCGATGCGGCCTTTGAACGGCGGCGCCGGCACTGCATTCGGCGCATCTTGCATCACCATATCGCATTCCACCAGCTCGAGAAGACGCTCCCCGGAAACCTGCGCCTTGGCGATATCGAGCAGCATGAGAGCGACTTTATCAATCGGACTGTAAAGATTTCGCAGATAAGAGGCAAAAAGCACGAGAGTGCCGGGCAGGATCGTGCCTTCCAGAGCCAGACGGCCGCCATAGTAGACCACCGCGCCGGTGCCGCAGGCCGCCAAAATATCACTCACGCGCTTGAATACTTTGGCAAGCCGCATAGCGGTAATGCCGGATTGCATACTTTCGCGATTCTCTGCCTCAAAACGGGCTTGCTGCAAATCCTCGCGGCCATAAGCCTGCACCAGCGCCATGGCGGTAACGTTCTCGGAAATGATGGAGGTGACGTCGCTTTCCTTGCTTCTTTTTTTCTTGGTCGCGCTTTGCACGCCGCTGCCCAGGCGCCGGTTATAATAATAAAGAATCGGAATCACACTGAACGCGATGAGCGCCAGGCGCCATTCCAAAACCAGCATCAGCCCGAGGTGCGAGCAAATGGTAACCAGGCGATAAACTAAATTGTCCGGCACTTGCACCAGGATCGTCTTGATATCTCCAATGTCCGAGGTGAGCCGATAGACCAAGTCACCCGAGCGACTGGATTCGTGAAAAGACAACGACAGCCGCTGCAAATGAGCAAAGATACGCTGGCGGATATCGTTGGCCATCTTCTCGCCAATCGTGAGCAAGCCAACTTTGTGCAAAAAAGAAACGATGCTGTCCAAAAAACGCAAAAGGATAAAGCTCAGCACCAGGCCTGCCAAAAGCGACTCGACAGGCGTACCGAACCACTGCGACAAAAAACCGAAGCGTTCGGGCAACGGCCGTCGCAAAATGACGTTATCGAGAATGAGCTTCAACGGCCACGGCGAAAGCAAAGCAATCAGAATCGAGAGCAACAATGCGGAATACGCGGCCAACAACAGCTTCCAATGCTTTTTGTAGTGCCGGCCAAAGACTTTATACAGCCGAAACACCGTCTTGTAGCTGATCCGCTCCGGTTCAGGGTTCGTTAGTGAAGACGCAGCATCGTTTCGTTCTCTATCGCTCATCGGATCTCTCCACCATCATTCTTCACGGTCCATGCTCCTCGCACATGCCCAACAAGATCGTCTTTGGCGATTTCGTCGAAAAGCCGGCTCGCCTGCGCTATGGCTTCCGCATTCGCCTGCGCCACTGCGCTCGCGAGCCATTGCCGGACGTCATCATAACTTATCCCCAAAGGCAAAATCGTTTCGTGCTTGGTGTATCCTGTGGTTGCGATCCCGTTTCTGACAAATACAATACGCTTGAGCAAATCATCGAAGCCGGTGCTCAAGCCATGATGATATTTCAGGTCGAGCGCAAGGAATTTGTCGCGCCAAGCCGGGCGGTGAAACAAGTCGGCAAAATACTTGCGGAAATATGCCGGCCCGATCCGATATTTTGTGACGAGGTTGAGTCGCTCCTCGGCTGAATCGAGCAAGAGAAAGGCTTCGAATAACGGTTGGGGCAGAGACCATACAAAAGCCATGTTGGTGATGCGAACCTCCGGATATTTTTCACCGAACCGCTGCAAATCGACTTGGGTTCGGGTGGTGTATTCCAAAGTACGAAAAACTTCCATAAGAGTATTTTCCGCTGCCACTTTGACCTCGTCCGAGGCGGTTTCGCTTTGCGGGATGACCGCGATACACTTGAACGCAATATCAGAAAAATGTTTTGGCTTCTCCAACCGGCAGCTCAGACAGGCAAACCGAAAAAGAGTGAGAAGCTGCCGGGACCGCTCGTTGGTTATTCCAAATACCTGCGCCGTCCGTAAAACCGCTTCCTCGGCAATCGGCAGCGCTGGATGCAAACATCGACATTGTTCCAGAATCTCGACGAAGCGATCGAAATGATCAGCGCCTTGGCCAGCGCCGGAATCCAATCCGAACCGCGAAAGTAAAAGATGATATTGTTTCCTGACATGATGTCTGGCCTCTCCGAGATCGGCTTCGGCGAAAAGGTCCCGAACAGTTTGCTCACAATCATTGGAGAGGTTCGAGAGCTCGCCGACGAATTTTTCGATCGCGGCGTAGTTTGCCGGCGACAAGAGCTCATCGTCAGGTTTCCTCATTCTAAAAACCAGCTTGGAGGCGCCGAGGCTGCGCCCATCATAAAGCAGCTTGGCGTATATTTCCCGTTTAATTCTATAGATGGTCTCGGTAACGGCGGTTTGCCCGTATGAGTGCTCCAACGCTTGGATCATCGGGTGAAGCTCGAAAACTTCCCCCGTTCGTGGCCAAAAGGTTCGGGCAAATTCAAGGCGATCCTGCACGACACTGCCTCGAACATAAGCGAGAAGAAAGGCCTCGCCGGGAAGGTTTCCGATTAAATTCGATAAAAGGCAGTGATTGAGGTTATCCACCAAAATTTTAAAGTAGTCCGGTGCGGAAAAATCCGCAACGGGCAGAATTCCATTGGTTGTATCTATTTTTGTCAATCCAACACCGGCGCGGATCGGCAGCCGGAGATAGTCCGAAAGATTCATGGTTTTCTGTTGATGGATGCAGCGCACTGATGCGCGTTTGCTCAACTAACGCTTTTAAGGCAACGATTTCAAAAGACAAAATAATTTTCGACAAAATGATTTTAAAATTATTCTGTCCTTAATTCTCCATGCCCGACTGGGCATCCGATAATGATGAAAATAGGTTTCGTAGTAGTGCCCTACGGGCGTAGCCTTTAGGCACCGTGCGGTAGTGAAAGCCCGGCTCCTAAAGGCCTACGGCTGTAAGCCTGCGGCCGTGGGCTACGCCCGCAGGGAGCTACTACAAAAGTTATTTCATAAGGAATCATTTTGTCTTTTGGGCTGCGCCCGTAGAGTTGTGGTTTGTCCACGTTGCGTAAGATAAAGTCCACATGACTAAATTCTTACAGCTATCCCAACACGGCTGGCGAGGGGCTGGGTGTGCCTTCGCTCATCGCAACCTCTTCCGCTTCGATTTTGCCGTTCGTTCCGTTGGAATCGGCTTCACCCCTTGTCATTTCCCGCTGCCAGCCGAATTGCAATTCATAAAGCTCGCGGTACTCCGGACTTTCGCGGAGCAATTGTTCATGCGTGCCTTGATGCGCGAGTTGCCCTTCCTGCAACAGGAGAATCTTATCGGCGCGGGCAATCGTCGAAAATTTGTGGGCAACGATAAACGTGGTTTTGCCGCGAGTCAGGCGATGAATCGCGGCATTGACTTTGGCCTCGGCGCTGGCATCCAGACCGGTGACCGGCTCATCCAGAATCATGATCGGGGTATTCCGAATGACCGCACGAGCGATGTTGAGGCGCTGTTTCTGACCGCCGGAGAGATTGTCACCGCCCTCGAACATCATGGTGTCGTAACCTTGTGGCATTTGCATGATGAAATCGTGCGCTTCGGCCTGTTTGGCGGCGGCAACAATTTCCTCTTCGGTCGCACCGGGTTTGCCAAAGGCGATATTCTCGCGCACGGTCTGGCGAAACAACTTCGCGTCCTGCAACACGATGGTCATTTGATCGCGCAAGGATTTGAGAGTGAATTGGCGAATGTCCTGACCATCAATCAGGATTTGCCCCTGCTGCGGATCGTAGAAGCGCAAAAGCAAACTGATCAGAGTCGATTTACCGGCGCCGCTGTGGCCGACGAGCGCCACGGTTTCGCCGGGCTCCACGACAAAGTTGAGGTTCTTTAAAACTTCATTTCCTTTTTTATAAGCAAAACTGACGTTCTTGAATTCGATCCGTCCTTTGAAGGGCGGCGCCGCACTGACGCCGGGACCATCCTGCATGACCATGTCATTTTCGAGCAGTTCCAAAAGGCGCTCGCCGGAAACTTGGGATTTGGCCAGACTGATGAAGAGGCCGCTGAATTTCTCGAAGGCACCGTAGATATCCCGCAGATAGGCGACGAAGACAACGAGGGTTCCGGGCAAAATTTCGCCGCCGAGCGCATAGCGGCCGCCGA
Organism: Candidatus Zhuqueibacter pondensis; assembly: GCA_034505955.1. GTDB lineage: Bacteria > Zhuqueibacterota > Zhuqueibacteria > Zhuqueibacterales > Zhuqueibacteraceae > Zhuqueibacter > Zhuqueibacter pondensis. The sequence goes on along the minus strand of JAPDQK010000017.1, from coordinate 56,152 downwards.
AATAGAGCACGCCGGCGGTACTCAACGTGACCAAAAAATCTGTAATGCGGCTGTAGGTTCGATGCAAACGCAAGGCGTGAAGTTGTGCCTGCAGGCTTTCTTGACTTTCCGCATTGAAACGCTGGCGCTCGGTTTCTTCCCGGCCATAAGCCTGCACCAGCGCCATCGCGGTGAGATTTTCGGCGATGATGGAAGCGACTTCGCCCTCTTGTTTTCGCCTTTTCTTCATGGCCTTTTTCATGCCGGTGCCAAAATATCTGGTAAAGAGATAGATAAACGGCACGGTGCTGATCGCGATCAGACCCAGACGCCAATCCAACACCATCATCAAGGCGGTGTAACCGGCAAAGGTCACCATGCGGTGAATGAAATCCTGCGGGAAATCGATCAGGATGCCTTTCATCTCCTTTGCGTCGGAAGTCAAAAGATAAATGAGATTGCCGGATTTGGCCGAATCGTGAAATGACAGCGATAACCTTTGCAGATGGGCAAAAACGCGCTCACGGATGTCGGCATTGATGCGGTCGCCGGTGCTGGAAACCCAGAATTTATTGATGTAGGAAAAAAACGCTTCGATGGCAGTGACCAAAATGATCGACAGGGACAGCACGAGCAAAAGCACCTTGGGACTGCTCGCCTGCCATGTCGCTAAAAAGTCGAACGTAGGCGGCAACGGCTCTTCGAGAATCAGGTGGTCCAAAATGAGCTTGAGCGGCCAAGGCTTCAGCATTTCCGCGCCGATGCCGAGCAGCAAGCCCACGTAGGCCACCGTCAAAACTTTCCAATATTTTTTGTAATGGCGTCCAAATACCTTATAAATCCTCATCAGGCTGTGGAGATTGAGCTTTTCTTTCTCTTTCTTCCTGCCCATCTCACGCAATTTGGACAGATCATTGACAAACTTCATCGCCATCTCTCAAAAAAATATTTACTGAGCGTTCACCTCTGGTTTACCAACAAAGAAGCCAATCGCCGGATCAGCTTTCGCTCAGGAATGCATTGCCGGTTTCAAGAAGCTGCAGGATTTGCCCGTGCCAACCGGCACCCGTTTTCAAGCGAAAACAGATAACGGCCCGGCGCAGACACGCAAAGGCTTGATAGGCTCGCAGTCCGGTGAGGAACTGGGGAGGCTGGTTCGCCAGGTAGCTTTCCAAAAACACTTGTGCCAATTCACTGCTCTTTGACCCAAAATGCACCTGCAGCGTGACCAGAAAATTGCCGAGGTCCAGCGCGGCGTGCGAAAGACCAAAACCGTCGAAGTCGATGAAATAAGCCCGGTTTTCGGCAATAAAAATCTGTGCGAGGCCGAGGTCCCCGTGAATGGGACAAAGGGGAGCGCGCTGCAAGCTTTCCTCTGCCAGCGCCGCAACTATGCCCTCCACCAATGGCGCCGATTCCGGAAGGGCCGCCATCAAAGCTTCCAGGCCGGAATGGCAATACTTCGCAAGATGATCGGCTATAGTTCTTTTTTCACCCGCGGCAACGGGCAAGCCGTGCAAAACCGCCAGATTCTCGGCCACATGGCGGATAGCCTCGGGCAAGTCATCCTGTGGCGAAAAATCGGAAAGCTGGCGTCCGGGAACGGCGCTTTGGAGTACCATGCCGATCTCGGGCAAATAGGCCAAAGGTTCGGGCATGCCCAACGATTTACCGGCGACGCCGTTTCTATGTGAAATTTCCCACAGGTGGCGCAGATTCTCAAAAATAATCCGGCCGCGATCTTTACGATACATCTTGCCGATGAGGCGCAACGGAGGAGAGCCTTCATTTTTCGTATGCAGCCGATATTCGATGACACAACGCTTGCCTGGTGTATATTTCAAGACTTGGTGTCTGACCTGCAACGGAGTGATTTGCCCGAAGTCTGGCGTCCGGCGCAACGACGAAGAGAATAACAGACGCATCTCGTCGTCGTTCAAGGCCGTGGCCAAACCGGGCAATTTCCGATCAGTGATGAGCTCAATCAAAAGCCTTCGATCTCCGTCTTTTCGTTGAGCGTGATCGTGATACCGCAAACTTCCAGGGCGTTCTTTGCCGAATCGATTTTTTGGATGTGCCCCTGGATTTCCTCGATGTTGAATCCTTTGGACTCCTGCATTTTCACCTTTGCCGGCAGAAAGCCCTTGGCCGGTGAGTAAGTACCTTTGACTTTAACCACATCGCCCACTTTCAAATCTTTCAACGTGATCGGTTGGCGCAACAGGTTCTTGATCTCAACGCCATTCGTCAGCATGAGGTCACGATTCAGCAAGCGCAGTAAATTCTTTTGCATATCGAGGCGTTGAATCCTTCCTTCCATCGCTGCTCCCTCTTCGTCCGGTTTCACACTGACTTCCAGAGCGAGAAAGCTTTCGCCTTCTGTAGATTTGCCCTTGATCTTCACCCGTTGGCCCACGCGGAGATCACTGAATCCGATAATTTTATCCATAAGAAATTACCTCCATAAACATGAACAAATTATTTGAGGAACCCCACCTCGCCAGAAGTGGGCTGCGCCCGTAGGGTGCTTCAAGCTTACCGCACCAGCACGATTTTTGAAGCCCCCACTCCTCACGGAGTGGGTTTGCCACCTGCAGCCGGGCACTTTAGCTTGTGCATTCAAGAACCTACAACTGACGTTGTGGGATTAAAACCCTCGACATCGTCAAGTTAACATTGCAATATTAATCACCCTCGACTACTTCAAGTTCTTCCCAATCTTCATCCTCGGCGACTTCATAAGAACGGCTCAAGGCCTGCCAGTCACTTTTCTCCATATTTTCAAGACAGGAGACGCCCAGGTCGATCATGCGCCTGACTTTTCGTTCCCATCCTTCCTCTTGCAGACGCAGACATTTACAGGCGCGGCGCAGATGCGTCAGGCCTTCGTAAAGCGATATGCGTGCGGCGATCTCGCGATCCATCACGGAAAAATACTCGTCGAGAAATGCCGTAATCAGCTCCGAGATCTGGGGGATCTTTCTGGCTTTGCCCCGCAAAAAGACCAGGACATTGCCCAGATCCGAGGCCGGATCGCCATAGCTGAGCGCGTCAAAATCAATCAGCCAGGCATTGCCATTGAGCAGATGCACCTGACCCAGGTGAAAATCGCCGTGGACGGGCGTAAAACTCGATTCGTCAAACGTGCTTTCAATTTTATAAGCGGCGTTGACGATGTAATCGATTTTTTTTGACTGTTCCGGGCAGGCCAGCGATAAAAAGTGATGCGACGGATGGCATCGCGAAAGATGGTCTTTCATCCGAAACGGCTTGCCCGGGATCAGCGGGCACCGATGCAGCTTGACCAGGGTGCGTGCCAATTGTCGCAAGTACTCGGGCTCCGGTGACTGTTTGAGCCAGGTTTTAACCGGCAAGCCCGGCACCTCTTCTTGGAAGAGCATGCAGAGTGAGGAGGAAAAGTCCAGCGGCTCCGGGATGCTGATATGATCCGCCGCCTGGCGAGAGAATCCTTTTTCCCAAAGCTCCTGCATGAGTTCAAAGACTCTTTCCCCGCGATTGGCTTTGTAAACTTTGCCAATGATCCGCCACTCTTTTTGCCATTGGGCGACAGGGTCGAAAACGTCAACGAAATAGCGAATGACGCAACGTTGATTGCGCCGGCGAAGCATTTCAATACTGAGGTGGCGCACTTCGACATGTTCACCAAAATGTTCCCGCGCCAGCGCGTTAAAAGTCTGGCGCATACGTTGGCTGTCAAGGGCGATGTCGAGTGTATACAACTTATCGTGGAACATCAGTTCCGAAGATGCAGATGCCATGATGTTTTACCTGATGGGTTGTTATTCCACGGTGGTATAGTCGATTTATGTATCAACAATAGAAGCAACGGCTGCCGAACGCCGAATTTTGCGAGACGGCTTTGTCAATTTGGATTTCGTCTCGTGAAAGGCTGATGCAGTGCGCGCGCGGCTGTCGAGCGTGCTCCGCAGCAACTCGCCGATTTTTTCGACGTTGCGTCTGGCGTCAAAATCACGTTCTACTTTCGCCCGGCCGGCCCTGCCGAGGCGTTGCGCCAATTCCGGCTGGCGCAGCAAAGTGGCGATGGCTTCGGCTAATGCCGATGGATCTTTTTCCGCCACGAGCAAGCCATTGACCCCATTTTCAATCAATTCCGGAATACCGGAAATCGAGGTCGATACAACCGGAATGCCCATCGCCATGGCTTCGACCAAAACATTGGGAATGCCGTCACGATCGCCATCATTTTGAACCTCGCAAGCGAGAGCGAAGACGTCGGCTTGGCGATAATATGCCAACAGCTCGGTCTGCGACATCTGCGAGAGCAAGACGACACAATCGCTCAGCCCCAAATCGGTTTGCAGCTTTTCTAACTCGCTTTGCAGCGGTCCGCCACCTACAATGAACGCCCGAAAAGACAATCCTTGTTGCTTGATTTTTTGCAACGCCTGCATCAGCACGGGGAACCCTTTTTTAGGTACAAAACGACCAACCGATAAGATGACCGGACAACGATCATTTGATCGTGTCGACGGTGCAGCTTTGAAAAGCTGGAGATCGTTGCCGTGGTAAACGCGATAGACCGGTGCGTCATGACCGGCGATTTCCAGCATGTGCTTGCGATTGTATTCCGTGCAGGTCACGGCAAATTTGGCGCGGCGAATTTTCTCCCGCAAAAACTCATGCTCCTGCAGGTAAATATCCTTGGCATGCGCGCTGAAACTGTAATGCAAGCCGGTTAACCAAGCGGCGAAATACGCCACCGTGGTTGGGCCATGGCTGAAGTGGGCATGAAAATGGGAGACACCGGTTTCGGCAAGATGCTTTTGCACCAAGTATGCCGCCTGCACGAAACGCTTGATCGTCGAAGAGCTGCGTTGGCGTACACTGCGCGTCAGAGCGAACCAAAACGCCGGCCAGTATACACGGGGGCGATTCAAGAACAAACGGATATTCGTGTTCATAAAGGCGAAAAAGAACGGCCAAAAGTAATCCGGAATGTAGGTGACCTTCGCCTGCACCCGGCGCACATGGTCATGCACTTTCGACTCGCCGGGATTGCGCAAGGCGAAAATGTGCAGCTTGTAGCCCAGCTCTTCCAGAAGCAAAATTTCATTGACAATAAAAGTCTCGGAGAGACGGGGATAACCTTTGAGTATGAACCCGAAGATTTTTTCTCGTGATGGTGTCATTAGATTTATGTTATAAATTGATGAGTTAGCCAATCTATGTGTCCACAACTAATCTGCTTTTGCGACGGATCATGTGGAGTTATCCTATTCGTAAGAATTTAGCCATCTGAACCTTACCTTAACTAAGGCTGTCATTCCGTAGGAATTGCCATGCCGCGCGCGGCACCCTTCATGATGAAAATCGTGACCACTTTTGGAGCATGTCATGCAGGAGGCATCTTTTTAAACACAAGAACCAGGCCCAGCTAAAAAGACTCCTCCTGAGTGACAGCACAAGCTATTTTCGTGGTAGCTCCTTCAAGAGCCGGGCGTTCGCCGGATTAACGGTCATCAAGTACCGACAGCATCAGCTTTGCCGCTTGCGATGCACCATTGAGATCCGGAACCATGGTCTCGTTCATACCGCCGTTATTTTGCAGTCGTTGCGACACCAACTCGGCGAATTTCTCCGCAGTTAAATCACGCGGGTGAATACTGCTAAAAAGTCCCCGTTCGGTCATGATGCGCGTGCGCATGGTCTGCTCCGCGCTGGGGCCGGGTCTGGGAATAATAATGGCATTTTTGCGGAAACGCATGATTTCACTGACGGTGTTGTAACCCGCCATGGAGATGACCAAATCCGCCCGTCGTAAAAATCGAATGTTATCCTGGCCGATCCTCGCCACCACGACCGGCAGGCCTTTCGCCTTTCGATGAAGAAGCTGGTATTGCTCCTGATGCATAAACGGGCCGGTTGAAACCAAGGCGTTGAAAGTCGCTTGTGGCGACATCAAGCGAACCGCCTCGATGAATTTGTCCATGAAATAACTCGCATCGGCGCCGCCACCGCCGGTCACCAAAACGAACTTCTCGCGCTCTTCCGGGAACAAATGAGGCAACGCGCTATTGGTGGTTTTAATATCCTCACGACAGACGTAACCACAGTATTGCGTTTTGGCGGCAACAGCATTCGGAAATTGGTATTCGGTGGTTACACTGAAGAGGTCTTCGCTGCCATAAATACAAATTTTGTCATAATAAATCTCAGCGGCCTCGAAGGCGCCCTCTTTCGCCCATTGTTTGCGGATCACCTCCGGCGCTCCCAAAATATCGCGCAAGCCCAAAATGATTTTCGTCTCCGGACAATAACGCTTGATCATTTCCAAAGGTTTGGCCAATTCTCCCAGTGCGCCGTGCGGCATGTGGTCGACCAGAAAAATATGCGGCCGAAAGCTCAACGCGACATTTTGAATGATTTCCGCGCGTATGCCCAACAGCTCCTGGTAATGCATGGGCAGCCGGTCGGGCCGCCAGACGCCGGTGTCGATTTTGACGATCGTGGGAATCTTGATGAAATCACATTGCGGCGGCAATTTGAAAAATGGCGCTTTGGGCGAATCGGCGATAATCAAGATCGAAGCGTTTGGGTGAAGCTTTTTGATCTGCAGGCAGATGTTGAGATTGCGCCGCAAATGTCCAAGGCCAAAACCATCTTGGGAGTAAATCAGAACCTTTACCGGATCATCGCAGCTCAGCTCAGCATCAATCAACGTGTGCGCGATCGGCCTGTCATCTGCAAGGGAACGTGTCAGTAACCTCCCGTTGCTCGCTCCTTCGGTGAGGTCAACTCCCGTTGTCAAGAAATTTTTTTGCATAATCCCAATCCGGACAAGCCGGAACCAAAAGAGGCAAAATAATTGGTGACAAAATAATTTGTCACCAATTATTTTGTTTAAGGACTAATTTATGAAGCGGCTTGACGCACCAGTGACGCTTTATAGCCGCCCAATGATTCGATTCGTGCCGCAATATTTTCCAATCCATCGAGCGGAATATTGATTCGTGGGCGAAGCAGGCTGGCTGAACCGTTGGACACTTCCGTTGACACCATCTCGGCAATGCGCTTCGGCGCCAGCTCAGTAGGGTACAACAGTCTAACCAAGCCCAGCTTTTCAAAAATTCGCGCTCGTAAGAGATGCTCCCGCGGCGGTGTCAGAAATGGAACCAGAATCGCCGGTTTGCGATAAGAGAGAATCTCGCAGAGAGTATTATAGCCGCCGGTGCAAACCACAACGGTGGCATATTTGACATATTGCAGAATGTTTTTGCTGAAACGATGAAAAATGACCTCCGGCAGCTTCTGCGCGCGATGCTTCAACATGAGCTTTTCGCGCGAGCGCATCATCGGCCCGGTGACGATCAGGCTCTGAAAAGCCACGGCGTCACCGGCACGCTCGAGAAAACGCAAATAAGTATCGATGAGCGCATAGCCCTCGGCTCCGCTGCCGGCGGTGATCAGAACGAAAGGCTTTTTCGGATTCATGCGGCCGAGATCTTTTTTCAGCCGGTGATTGGCCGCGCCCGGTGAGCGCAAATAGCCGGTATAATGAACTCTATTTGCCAGCGGCTCCGGAATTTGGTATTCCTGCGCCTGGTCAAAAATCTCTTTCGTGCCGTAGACCCAAATTTCATCGCAAAATCGCTCCAGCGATTGGTAGACACCTTCGCGCTTCCAATCGCTGACGACACTTTCCGGCTCACCGACGACATCCGGCAAACCCCAGATCACTTTGGTTTCCGGCAACTCCTCGCGCACAAAAGACAACATCCGCTGCATCTCGCTTTGCAAGCCAAAAGGATCCCGCTCAATGACGAATAAGTTGGGTTGAAACGTCTTGGCCGCACTTTGCGTAATCTTGCGGCGAATGCGGATCGTATTCTCGTGCTCGAGGTTCAGCGTGCCCGCACGATATTGCGGATGGACATTTTGCGTGATGCCCGGTAGATGGACATAATCGACATTCTGTGGAAATTTGAACCGTCCGATGATCGATAAGTCCGTCAACACCAGCACTGAACAATCTGCCAGATTTTCAGCAAGATACGAGGCAATCCTCAGCGTCCGCGTCGTGTGGCCGAGACCAAAGCGGTCATGGCAATACATCAAAATCCGCAGGGAAGACACATGGCACCCCTTGTAATGATCTCATCACAGCCGAAAACCCTGAATGCTCCGGATCAACAAGAGAATTCCGCGTCGGCCTTTTTGTTAAAAAACAATCCTCTTGTAAAAGGACTCATGGTGTCAGCTATAAGCCAAGCATAATGAAGATTTCGTCTTCACGACTGTGGCCGTGAAAACTGAATCCATCCCTTGATTTTAATGATCTGAAAGGTTCAATAAAGGTGGGAACCGCCCTGTTCACACCACAAAAGAAGCACTCTTTAAAACGCCCTTCGAGAGAAAATTCAACACTAAAAGTATACACACAAAGATTCTAAAATGGAGAATTTGGTGTGAAATTTTGGGGAAGTGCCGAATATGGAAAAGAATGCAGGAGGGAAACGGGCAACAAAATAAAAAGCCCAAACCCGACAACTGGCTTGGGCTGGTTTCAACACTTTTTGCTTTTTGCAGTTTGCTTTTTTCTTTTTGTTTCTCCCTGGTGCGCCTACCAGGAATCGAACCTGGAGCCTTGTGATTAAGAGTCACCTGCTCTACCAGTTGAGCTATAGGCGCTGCAAGGGGCAATTAGCAAGGGGCAAAAAGCTCAAGAGAAAATTGCCCTTTGCAACTTGCCACTTACTTCGTGAGGGTGGGGAGAATCGAACTCCCGGCCAACGGCTTAAAAGGCCGCTGCTCTACCGGCTGAGCTACACCCTCGCAATACGAAAAAAGAAAATTCAAAAGACAAACAGCAAAAAATAATTTTGGCACCGTCTGACAAAATACTTTGCCTTTTGTTTTTTAAGTGGGCCCTGTAGGATTCGAACCTACGACCGGCGGATTATGAGTCCGCTGCTCTAACCAACTGAGCTAAGGGCCCGGTTGAAAATCAAAAAAACAAAAGGCAAAAAGAAAACAGCAAAAAAGCTGTGTTTCAATTGGCGCTTTTTCAATGTCTTTGCCACTCTGGCTTCAGCTAAAGTTGCGGCATTCATAAGCACAATATCAAAGAATCGCAACTCAGTTGTAAAGAGCAAGATTAAATATAAGAAATTTATCGGCATCAGTCAATTAAAATTTCCTTCCGGGTGTATCGCTCAAGTGACGGGGAAGGAGTAGCGCAAGCATCCCTACGAGCGCAGCCTACGGACGCAGTCTTGCTTGCAGTCAGGCTGCGCCTGTAGGGCTGCGCCCTTAGAGATGACTGCGCTACGTTTCCCACTGGGAGTGGGGCATTACAATCTGCCTGAAAATCGTCTTGTCTTTTTGGAAATTAGGTCTTATCTTGAACTGTCTTCATCGCCTGGGCAACAACTGCTTTTCCTATTGACGCGCCTCATCAGGATGTGAGGGAATCACGTGTTTTTTTTCACGACGGATCAAATCATAAGAAAAATTCATAAACAAAATGCCACCAAACTTCTCGCCAGTCGCATTAGTGGCCACACCAGTATTTGTCGCTGTGCACGCAGCTTTTATGAGGTTGGTGCGCATACTGCGGTGCTTCTGGCGATTTATCTGTATGCCATGAAATTGCTTCGCCTGCGGCCGTAGGCTGAGAAACGCTCTCAAGAACACCCCCTACTTTGTCATGATGTAAGCATCCTTTTGAGCAGAAGCACAACGCTCATGCTGAAAAAGATCCCTATGAGCGTAGCCCACAGGCGTAGCCCACGGGCGTAGCCCACGGGCGTAGCCTTCCAGGATGACACTGAAGAGGTGTTCTTCCGTAAAGAATGGCCGATAGGCCATGTGCCACTCGCAATGACATTACAGACTAACCTTCAACAAGTATAACACAACTGAGGAGGCTCTCAAATGAAAACGCTGTCATGTTCAACTCTCCTTTTCATCAGTTTATTTCTTTCATGCGGCTCTCTTCAAGCCCAGGATTCGCCGCTTTATAAAAATTCAAATGCGCCGGTTGAACAACGCGTGGACGATTTGCTCGCCAGAATGACGCTCGAAGAAAAGATCGACATGATCGGCGGCTATAATGATTTTTACATCCGGCCCAATGAGCGCCTCGGCATTCCCATGATCAAAATGTCCGATGGCCCGCTGGGAGTGCGAAATTATGGTCCGGCCACCGCTTTCCCGGCAGGGATCGCGTTTGCCGCTACCTGGAATGTCGATTTAGTCCGCGCATTTGGCCGGGCTGTCGGCAAAGAATGTCGTTCCAAAGGTGTGCATATCATCCTTGCCCCCGGCGTGAATATCTATCGCGCGCCGATGTGCGGACGAAATTTCGAATACTATGGCGAAGATCCTTACCTTGCCAGCCGCATGGTCGTGGCCTACGTCAATGGCGTGCAAAGTGAGGGGGTGGTCGCAACCGCCAAACATTATGCCGCCAACAATCAGGAGTATGATCGTTACACCGTCAGCTCTGACGTGGATGAGCGCACGTTGCGTGAAATCTATCTTCCGGCGTTCCGGGCAGCCGTGGAAGAGGCGCACATCGGCGCGGTGATGACGGCTTATAATCTGGTCAACGGCGTCCATTGTTCGCAGAATGAACATCTCATCAAAGATATTCTCAAGGACGACTGGAAATTTGATGGCATCGTCATGTCGGACTGGGTCTCGACCTGGGATGGAGTTGCGGCGGCCAACGCCGGTTTGGATTTGGAAATGCCTTCCGGCGCCTTCATGAACCGCAAAAATCTGCTGCCCGCGCTCCAGGAAGGCAAAGTGAAGGTTGCCACGATTGATGATAAAATCCGCCGCATGTTGCGGGTGATGTTTCGGATGGGATTTTTTGACCGTGAACAAACCGATGCCTCGCTGCCGCTGTACAACCCCGATTCTCGATTCGTGGCGTTACAGGCTGCTCGTGAAAGCATCGTGCTGCTCAAGAATAAAAACAATGTGCTTCCGCTTGATCGCAGCAAAATCTCTTCGATTGCCGTGGTCGGGCCCAACGCCCATCCGGCAGTGACCGGCGGGGGAGGCAGCTCAAGGGTTCAGCCATTTCGTGCCGTAAGCCCGCTGGAGGGCATCATCAATCTCGCGGGTAACAATGTGAAAGTGTTTTACAGTGCTGGTATCGCCGCCGATTTTAGCGAAATCTTCGGCAGCTCGAGATTTCTCACGATTACCGAACAGGGCGCCATGTTGAGCGGACTCAAGGGCGAGTATTTTGCCAACATGAATCTCTCCGGCACGCCGGCCTTTTCGCGTCAAGACAAACATCTTGATTTCAAATGGCTGACCACCTCACCGATGAACGGTTTTCCGGCAGACAGTTTTTCCATACGGTGGACAGGCAAAATCAAGCCAGAAAAAAGCGGAGATTATGAGTTCTTTGTGCGAGGGGATGACGGCTATCGCTTGTACCTCGACCGCCAGTTGGTGATTGATAATTGGCGTGATCAGCCTGCAACTGTCAGGAAGATCGTGCTGTCGCTGCAAGCGAATCAACTGTATGACATTATGCTCGAATACTATGAACACGGTGGCTATGCGGAAATCGGTTTGGGCTATCGCCAGAAAATCGATCCCGAAAAACTCGAAGCCGTCAGGTTGGCATCGAAGGCGGACGTGACGGTGGCGTGTCTGGGTTTCAATGCGGATACCGAAAGTGAGGGTTTTGATCGACCCTTCAATCTGCCGGAAGAACAAGTGGCCCTGCTCCATGAAGTGGCCAAAGTCAGCAGGCAGACCATCGTGATATTGACCGCCGGCGGTCATGTGGCGATGTCGGAATGGCTCGATGAAGTGGATGGCTTGTTGCATGCCTGGTATCCCGGCCAGGAAGGGGGCACCGCATTGGCAGAGATTTTGTTTGGTGCGGTTAATCCCTCGGCAAAATTGCCAGTTTCATTTGAGCAGAGATGGGAAGATAACGCCACATTTAATTCCTACTACGACACAGATCATGACAAACGGGTGAAATATTCCGAAGGAATCTTTGTCGGCTACCGGCACTTCGACCAAAACAATATCGAGCCGCTTTTCCCATTCGGTTTTGGTCTGTCGTACACGACGTTCGAATATAAAAACCTGAGAGTCACGCCCGGGCAAATCACCAAAGGCCAAAAGGTAACGATCGAATTCGAGATTACCAACACCGGCAAACACGCCGGCACCGAAATTGCCCAGCTCTACATTCGTGATGTTCGCTGTCGCGTCGAGAGGCCGCCGAAGGAATTGAAAGCATTTGACCGGGTTTGGTTGAAACCGGGCGAAACCAGGAAAGTCAATTTTGAACTGGACGAGAGCGCGCTTTCTTTTTATGATCCAAATCAACGGGCCTGGGTGGCTGAGCCCGGCGAGTTTCAAGTGTTGATTGGCAGCTCATCCCGTCATATCAGATTTCAACAAAGTTTTTACCTCAAGTAGGGAGAAAACAAAAAGACTTTCACCTTTGTTTACAAGCCGGGTTTTGGAATCTGGGTAAAGAATGCCCGCCTGGACAGTGACATTTGAAAAGTAATGTGCCACAGTATCCATTCCACCAAAGTAAGGAGAAATGCAATGGAATTGACAAAATTTCGAGCGCCGGTTCACTTTATGTTTGTGGCAACGATATTGGCGCTGGCATTCTCGCTGCACGCGCAGGAGAAAAAAAGGCTGACGTTTGAACAGATTTTCAAAAATGCCGAACCGAGAATCACCAGGAGCTTGCCGAACATTATCGGCTGGGCGGATGACAATCATTATCTGGAGATGAAAAAGAAGGATGGCGACAAGGCCGCGAAAGTTTACGCAATCGATGTCGTCAGTGGTGAGGAGAAAGTTTATCGCGATTTGGAGCAACATGCGGCGGTGGTGGATAGCGGCATCACCGTTGCCAATCCGGCGTCATATAATGAGGGTTACACCAGGCTCATTTATGTCAAGGACAAGGACCTGTATTTTCTCGATACGCAGAAAAAGGAATTCAAACGGCTCACCCAAACTGTCGCTGAAGAGAAAAATCCCACCCTGTCGCCGGATGGCAATTACGTTGCTTTCACGCGCGACAATAATTTGTTCTCCATTGAAGTAAACACCGGAAAGGAAAATCAGTACACCACGGACGGGACGGAGGTAGTGTACAATGGCTGGGCATCGTGGGTTTATTATGAAGAGATTCTCGGCAGGCCGACGCGCTACCGCGCCTTCTGGTGGTCGCCGGACAGCAAGAACCTGGCGTTCTATCGCTTTGACGATTCCAATGTACCGGTGTTTCCACTGTATAATGCCGACGGCGTGCACGGCACGCTCGAAAACACACGCTATCCGAAAGTCGGCGATCCCAATCCGGAAGTGCGGATCGGGATTGTGCCGGTGAGCGGCGGGAAAGTGGTGTGGGCAGATTTCAATGAGAAACACGACCAATATTTCGGCACACCTTTTTGGACGCCCGACGGCAAACAGCTTCTCGTGCAATGGATGAATCGCGGCCAGGACACGCTGAAGATCTATGCGATAGATCCGGCAACTGGAACGAAAAAGGAAATTTACGCCGAAACACAGAATTCTTGGGTGGAATGGTTTGAGTCGATTCATTTTCTGCGTGACCAAAGCTTCCTGGTCAAGAGCGACAAGGACGGTTGGAGCCATCTTTATTGGCACGGGAGCGACGGGAAGCTCAAAAACAGAATCACGCAGGGTAAATGGGCGGTTACAGGAGTTGTGCAAGTCGACGAGAAGAACCGGCACGTTTATTTCACCGCCAGGAAGGAAGCTACCACGCGAACGGATTTGTATCGCGTGAAGCTGAATGGCAAGGAGCTCACGCGCCTGACCTTCGGCGATTTTACGCACAACACCCGGCTCTCGCCGGCCGGCACGTATTTCATTACGACGTACTCGAATCTCGCGACACCGCCCAAGATGGCGCTGTGCCAGAACACCGGCGCTGTGATCAAGGAACTGGGCGACAGCAAGACCGAAAAATTTGCCGAGTATGAACTGGCGAAAACGGAACTGTTTCGCGTGCCGACGCCGGATGGTTACCACCTGCCGGTGCTGTGGACATTGCCGCTCAACTTTGACGCGAATAAAAAATATCCGGTCCTGATCAGCGTTTATGGCGGCCCGGATGCCGGCACGGTTTCGGATTCATGGCCGGGAATCAGATCCCAGTGGCTCGCGCAGGAGGGCATGATTCAGGTTGCAATCGATCACCGGGCCTCCGGTCACTTCGGTAAAGCCGGCGTCGCGCAAATGCACAGAAATCTCGGCAAGTGGGAGATGCATGATTACATCGAAGTGGCGAAATGGTTGCGTGCCAGGCCCTTTGTCGACACCACCAAAATCTGCATTACCGGCGGCAGCTATGGCGGCTATGTCACCTGCATGGCATTGACCTACGGCGCGGATTATTTCACCCACGGCATTGCGCTATTCTCGGTGACCGATTGGAAATTGTATGATACCCATTATACGGAACGCTATATGGACACACCGGCGGAAAATCCCGAGGGCTACAAGAATAGCTCGGTACTGACGCACGCAGGCAAGTACAAGGGGTTGCTGCGAATCGTGCATGGGACCATGGATGACAACGTGCACATGCAGAACAGCATTCAACTGGTGAGTGCGCTGCAGGATAAGGGCAAGCATTTTGAGTTCATGCTTTATCCAGGTGAGCGGCATGGTTGGGGCGGCCCAAAAGGGACGCATTTGCGAAATGAAAACTATCGCTTTTATTACCAGCATCTCCTGGAGAAGGAATTCCCGGAGAGCTTGTTCGGCAGCGCCCGTTGAAAAGCACCCAGATGATCAAAGCCGTGGCCGCGACTGTCGTGGTACTCGTGACCGGCAGTGCGGTGACCATGCGCAACTGGATTAACCGCGTTCCAGCGATTGTCGAGGCATGGTACGCCGGAGAAGAAGGTGGCAGCGTCATCTCCGATGTGCGTTTTGGCGATTACAATCCCGGCGGAAAATTGCCGATCACCTTTCCGCAGCGTGTCGAGCAAGTGCCGCTGTATTACAACGTCAAACCTTCGGGTCGTGGTTATGATTATGTGAATATCAGCGGCAAGCCGCAATTCCCGATCGGTCACGGATTGAGCTGCACGCAATTTAAGTACGCAATTTGCAAATCATGCCGAAGCAGGTTGGTGCCAATGAGAACGTTCAAATCAGCATCGAGGTGCAAAATGTCGGTACTCGTGCCGGCGATGAAGCCGTGCCGTTCATCCGAGGATATCCGTTTGCGGGAAAATTTCGAGGAGCAGGCTAACTGATCATGGTCTCCGGCATGAAGATCAAAATCGCCGCTCTTGTGCTGGCCGCCGGGGAATCCAGGCGCCTGGCCAGCCCAAATAAATTGTTACTGCCATTTGGCGGGACAACGGTTGTGGAATGCGCCGTTGATGCCATTCTGTGCGCGAATGTCGATGAAGTCATCGTTGTGCTCGGTTATGAAGCAGAAGCGGTACGGCAGGCTCTCGGCCAGCGACCGTTGCGCTTTGTTTACAACCCTGATTATCGTTGTGGCATGGCAAGCTCAATTCAGGCGGGAATAGCGACAGTTACCCCCGAAGTTGGCGGGGTCATGATCTCTCTTGCCGACCTTCCGCTTATCGAACCGGCAGAATTGAATCTTCTCATCATGGCTTTCTTGGAGACGAAAAAAGCCGCTGAGCTTCCTCTTAAAACCAGGGACAGGGAGCCGCACGGCGCAATTGTGGTACCAACTTTTTCCGGGCAACGTGGTAATCCGGTTATTTTCGATCTGTGTTATCGTCACGAAATGATTAGGCTGCGGGGAGATGTCGGAGGTAAATCCATTTTGGCGCGCCATCCGGAAGCGGTTCTGGAAGTGGAAATGCCAACCGCAAGCGTTTTGGAGGATATTGATACCATGGAGGAATATAACCGGCTGGTGGCCAAAGTCCGCAATCAACAAAAATCGCGATGACCGGAGCAAGACATTTGCTTGATTTTGGAATTTGAACTCCTTAAATTATCCAAAATTTTGCCTGCAAGGCCCCTGTCATGGGCGTAAACGTGAATCGCAGGGAACCGTGACATTGTTACTCTGATGGACTTGCCCCGCAAATTGTTGTTCACTTTCGGAGATGGGCATGGAAACGAAGATCACCAAGACGCGCAAATATCGCCTCGACATGAATGAAAAAATTCTGAATTCCGGTTTCAAGGATTTTCAGAAATTTTTCGCACTCGACAACAAGGCATATGTCGAAGGCAAAATTCCGGTCAAATACAAGGAACTGATGGGCTTGGTCGGCAGCATGGTCCTGCGCTGTAATGACTGCATTTTTTATCATCTTGATCGCTGTGTTGCCGAGGGCGTAACGCGCGAAGAATTGCACGAGGCGATGAATATTGCGCTGATTATCGGCGGCTCGATTGTCATTCCCCATTTGCGCTACGCCTTTGACATGCTCGACGAATTATTCGCGGAAAAAGAGTGAATCCCAAATTCTTTTTGGAATTGTCATGGCAGACCGTTCACCGTCATCACCTCATGCGTTTGATGAAACGGATTCATCGTTCACCATAACCATTCCCAATCTCAGGATGAAACATCAGCTTTACTTCATGGGTTTCGGACTCGTGTTTTTTGTCATGGCGGCCATTTTCCTGCTCATGCTGTGGGACGAGGAAGCAGGCCTGGCCAGCGTCAATAATTTGCTCCTGTTGCTTTTTTTGACGGCACTTGCAGCCGGAGGCGCTTCAATTTTGCGTGCGCTGCTATGGCAACTAGCCGGCAAGGAAATCATAACCGTGACGAGCTCCACGATCACCGTGCGCCACCAAGTGCTTGGTTTGGGAACTTCCAAAGAATATCACGCGCAGCATATCAAAAATCTGCGCCTGTCGCCTGCCGCCCACGATCCGCAGGATTGGTGGTTCGCAGCCACCAACTTTTCAGCTTTTGAGGATGGGCGAATTTGCTTTGATTACGGAACCAAAATTGTTCAGTTGTGCAGCCAAATCGATGAGGCTGAAGCAAAACAAATATTTGCCGAGCTGCAGCACCGCTTTCCTCATTATTGCCAACGATAACCTCGAGGAACTTTCATTGTTTCGGGTAAAATTCGATGACAGAGCAAAACAGTGCGGTCGTTGACGTTTGGGATTTGCATAAATCGTTTCACGGCCATCCGGTACTCAGAGGCATCGATCTGCACATTGCACCCCAGGAGTTGACCGTTCTCATCGGACCTTCGGGTTGTGGCAAGTCAACTTTTTTGCGCTGCCTGAATTGTTTGGAGATCTTTGACCGCGGGAAAGTCTCCATCGGTGGAATCAATTTGGAACGTACCTCGGTGCCTTCCCCACTTACAGGCGAATTTCATGCCAAGGTTCGGCAGTTGCGCCTCAATGTCGGCATGGTCTTCCAAAGTTTCAATCTTTTTCCCCATCTGACCGCGCTGGAGAATGTCATGAAAGCACCGCTGGTCGTGAAAGGTATTCCACGCGAGCAGGCCGAGGCAATCGCGCGAGAATTGTTGGAAAAAGTCGGCCTGTCTACCCACGTGCATCATTATCCTTCCCAACTTTCCGGCGGACAACAACAACGCGCTGCCATCGCTCGGGCGTTGGCCATGGCACCCAAAGTGATGCTTTATGATGAGCCGACCTCCGCCCTCGATCCGGGATTGGTGGAAGAGGTGCTCCAGGTCATGAAAAAATTGCATGAGGAAGGCATGACGCAAATCGTCGTCACGCACGAAATGCGGTTCGCCCGCGATGTTGCAGACAAGATTGTCTATTTCGAGGACGGCCAGATCGTCGAAATGGCGCCACCCAAACAAATGTTCTCCTCGCCGCGCGATGAACGCACACGGCGATTTCTCAAACGGTTTCTATAAAGCACAACAATGCAACATGATCACATATTTGATTTCTCTCATCGTCCTGTTTTCCATCACCGCCTCGACCTGGGCACAGACCTCCTCTCCCAAAATACTGCGTTGGGGCGCGGATTCCGAAGGGGGCGCGCCATATGCGTTTCAAGATCCGGCTGATCCTGGTCGGATCATTGGCTTCGAGGTGGACCTCGTGAACGCCCTGGCAGAAGAGTTGCATGTCCGGCCCGAGTTTGTGCAAAATCAGTGGGACGGTCTGATTCCCGGGCTCCAACGCGGCAACTACGACATGGTGGTTAATGGCCTCGAAATCACCGAGGATCGCAAGGCGGAAATTAATTTTTCGGAGCCATATTATCTCACCTATGAGCAATTGACCGTGCGCAAGGATACATACGACATCAATTCGCTGGCGGACTGCAAAGGGAAAGTTGTCGGGACATTGAAGTTCTCGCTCGCGCATCGTATTC
This sequence comes from Candidatus Zhuqueibacter pondensis, assembly GCA_034505955.1. Taxonomy (GTDB): domain Bacteria; phylum Zhuqueibacterota; class Zhuqueibacteria; order Zhuqueibacterales; family Zhuqueibacteraceae; genus Zhuqueibacter; species Zhuqueibacter pondensis. The sequence continues at coordinate 37,827 of JAPDQK010000017.1, read as the reverse complement.
TGGAAGCGCAGGGCGGCATCGAGGTGCGCAGCTATGAGGGCCAGATCAATGCGTATGAGGATCTCGCCAACGGCCGCCTGGACGCGGTGCTGATGGATTATCCGATTGCCCTGTACTACGGTCAACGCCATCCCAAATTGAAATTTGTCGGCGGGCCGATCAGTCAAATGACTTATGGCATTGGTGTGCGCAAGGAAGACCGGCAGTTGCTCGATGAAATCAACCTGGCGCTGGAAAAACTGGCACAAAACGGCAGGCTGCGCGAAATTCTCGAGCGCTGGGCATTGTGGACGGTACCAATGGCTGAATTTTTGCATGACAAAAAGCCCTCAACGGCATTGCCGACCGAATACGATGCCTATATGAAGGCCGTTGGCATGAGGCGCACGTGGAAAGACAGATTTCTCCAGTACGCGGGATACATACCACTCCTGGCCAAAGGTGCGTTGACGACAATCGAGCTTTCCATACTGTCAATGCTGATGGCCGTAGTGCTCGGTTTGTTGATTGCCCTGATGCGATTGTATACCCCGCCGCCGTTCTCGCAATTTGCGCTTGCCTACGTCGAAGTCACACGGGGCACACCACTTTTGATTCAGCTTTTTTTCATCTTTTATGGCCTGCCAAATATCGGGATCAAATTGGCACCGTTCACGGCTGCGCTATTGGGGTTGGGGCTGAATTATGCCGCTTATGAAGCCGAAAATTATCGGGCCGGCATACTTTCCATTCCGCGCAGCCAGATGGAAGCCGCACTCGCCCTCGGCATGACCCGCTTGCAAGCTCTCCGCCATATCATCGTGCCACAAGCGATGCGATTGGTGATCCCGCCGGTTACCAACGACTTCATCGCGCTGTTGAAGGATTCCTCGCTGGTCTCGGTGATTACCATGGTCGAACTGACGAAAGTATACGGCCAGCTGGCCTCGACCTATTACGATTATTTTGGCATCGGCCTCCTGGCCGCGGCGATGTATTTCCTCATCGGGCTGCCCTTTGTCCGGCTGTCGAGATTCGCAGAAAATTATTTCTCATTCGACAAACGCGTGCCGAATATGGCGCGAGGGTCAAAGAAGCCGAGGGTATTGTCGCTGTCCGGGCTTGCGCATTCTTTTCATCCTTGACGTCAAATCGCGATATCTTGCTCATTACTTTTTTCTGTGATTTTCTCTTTTTTCGTATTCAATTATGACTGTCTTTATTATCATTGCGCTTTCTGCTGCGCTGCTGCTGGCTGTCGTCTGGAGGTGGATCGGTTTGCATCGTCGGCATCAAAAACAGGAAGAATCGTACGTCGGCGAGTCCACCATCGCGGAACTGAGATCAAAAGAACTACGAAAAAAACGAAATTCTGAGCGAAACGTGTGAGAGAAATTCATTCGTTTCTCTGTCTATTAGTAGAAGAGGAGCTTGTACATTGGTTTCACGATATTATCGGTTCAAACAGTTGGATAAAGCAGTATGCTTCAAACAACAAGGAGCGCACCATGTTGAAGAAGGCCCTATTGGTCGGCATCAACGCTTATCCCTTGCGAGGATGTGTGAATGATGTCAAAGTCATGAGAGAGCTGCTGGTTGATCTGTATGATTTCCCAGTAGACAACATTCGTCTCATTCTGGATCACGAGGCCACCACCAAGGGCATTGTCGAAGGCCTGGAATGGTTGGCGCAAGGCGGCGATCAACCAGCAGTCCGGGTTTTTCATTATGCCGGCCACGGCCACAGCGTTCCGGACAAGAACGGGGATGAGCCGGACGGCAGCGACGAGGCGCTCGTACCTTATGACTGCAATTCCCAGGGTTATTTGATCGACGACAAGCTGAAGGAACTTTACAGCCGCTTCCCGGCCAATCAGAATCTCACCCTGATCATGGATTGTTGCCACTCCGGCACCAGTCAGCGGGGGCCGGAGGAGATGGAGGTGTATTATCGTTTCATACCCAACACGTATGAGGAGCGCCAGGCCATTGCCGCCGCCCGTAAAAAATTTTTGCAAGCGCAGATGCAGTTCGTTAAAAATGAAATGAAAGATCTGCGTGGCCGGATCCGCGGCATGGATGAGGAATTTGAACGCCAACTCCTGGCGGCCATGCAAAAATTCGAAAAGCAGCGCTTTGGCGATCATCGCGTACGGGAAGGCAATGTGTTGCTCGCAGCTTGCCGAAGTGACCAGCAAGCCGCAGACGCCAAGATCAATGGCACCTATCACGGCGCCTTCACTTACTTTCTCGTCAAATTGATCCGCGAAACCCGGGGAAAAATCACATATCAAGAACTCATCAGAAAGGCCGGGAACTTGCTTTACGATTATGCCTTCCTGCAAGAACCGCAACTCGAATGCAACACCGGCCGGGAGCAGGCAAATTTTCTGTCTCACTTCGTGGGGTGATCCAAGGCAGATGAGGAACTCATTCGAGGATACACCCATCTTTGCAACGCAAAAAGAAGGAGATCAATCATGTTGAAAAAAGCGCTACTCGTCGGGATCAATGATTATCCGGGTAATCGACTGAAGGGATGCGTCAATGATGTCATGCAAATGAAGGAAGTATTAACGGACCTTTTTGAGTTCGAATCCGACAACATCAGAATCATACTCAACCAGGAGGCCACCAAGCAGGGCATTATCCAGGGCCTGAAGTGGCTGGCCGAAGGCGGATCCGAACCGGCGGTACGGGTTTTTCATTATGCCGGCCACGGCCATTCGGTTCCAGACAAAAGTGGTGACGAACGAGACGGTAGTGACGAAGCCCTGGTGCCATATGATTATTTGTCAAAACGCTTCCTCATTGATGATGAGCTGAAAAGCCTCTACCAGCTCTTTCCCTCGAACAGCAATTTGACTTTGATCATGGATTGCTGCCATTCCGGCACCATTCAGCGTGATCCCAAACGGGATCGGAAGTTTCGTTTCATTCCCAACACGTACCCCGAAAGGGAAGCAATTGCCCGGGCGCGCAGAAAATTCAAACAGGCGCAACGGCAATATGTCCTGCAGGCAGTTGCGAATTTGCGAGGCCAAAGGATTACTGCTGAAGAATTTCAGCACCGGGTAGCCGAAGCCTTGATGAAATATGAGAAGCAACCCTTCGGGGGCGATTACCAATTGCGCGAAGGTAACGTGCTTTTTGCCGCCTGCCAAAGCGATCAACAGGCATCCGATGCCAATATCCGAGGCAGTTATCATGGCGCTTTCACATATTATTTGATCAAGGCCCTGCGGGAAAGCAATGGCCGTATTACGCATCATGACCTCGTCAAGAATGTGGGTGAGGCGCTTAAAACCTATGACTACCAGCAAGTTCCACAACTGGAATGTGACCCCGGCAGGGAAAAAGCAAAAATTTTTTCGTTTTTTTGAAAAAAAGTGTGAAAATTTCGGCCTTTTCGGTGTCTATTATATAGTAAAAGGGAAAAAGATTCTATTTCGATTCTGAGTGTCGCTACCGATAACCCCCAACTCAACAGGGGGAATTGGTAAACCCATTAAATGGGGGGTTTTTTTTGATGGTTCGACAATCCTGTCAACAGAGACAAAGAGCAGGATCGTCCGGTGATATTTATCGTGAGCTTAAAAAACTTTTAAACTCAATGGAGGGTCACTGTCCGTTTAATTGGGGGGGTGTGGGCAAGGCCATCCCGTCAGTAAGTAAAATTGACGAGGTGGCCTTTGTTTTTCATTTCTTTTTGAAAATCTCCTCCAATTTCTTTCTCGCCTCTGCTGCGCGCGTTGCAGCACTTCCTTCAGTGCCTCGCGCTGAGGCCTCAAAATACTCGCAGAAATTTCCCATTGCCTTGTCCGGCACAAATTCTGCTTGCGGCTCGCGACACTGGTGATACGCATTCACGTCGTAAAACCGGCAATTCCGGCAGCAATGCAGATATGAAGAGCACTTCGGACAGGTGTCACCGCGTGCCGGCTGCTTCTCCAATTTAATCTCAGCACCACAAGAAAAACAAAACATACCAGGCCTCGTCATTTTGTCATAAAAACGATTTTGTCATCTAATTGAAATATAGCACACCCAGGCCTGCTTGTCAACCTTCGCTGTGACCATAATGGGCTCGGCAATACCTCAAAATAACTTGTATTTCATCGCCAAATTTCGTAGCTTTGCTGCATGCTGATTCCCGAGTTTTTGATCGAAAAAAATCATCCGGCCGAACCCCTGGCCTGTTTGCTCTGGCGTGCACATGATTATGCTCGCGGCCTGGTGTGCACCGCGCTCGAAGAGCGCAGCCATGGGGAGATTTCACAAGTTGCCAGTTTGACCGCTGCGGACACGATTTATGGCATTGACGTCGTCGCCGAATCCGCGCTGCTGCATTTTCTCGAGGCGCATCAGAATGAGGTGCCCGCGTTTCTGCTGGTCGGTGAATTTGAAAGAGGCGAGGCTATTTCATTCGGTAAAGGCCAGCCACAGTTTCGCGTATTGCTTGATCCTGTCGATGGCACGCGCCTGCTAATGCATAAAAAATCCAGTGGGTGGATCTTGACAGGCATTGCGCCTGAGCGTGGCGACGACACGCGCCTCTCTGATATTTTTTTCGCGCTGCAAACCGAACTGCCAACACCCAAGCAGGTTTATGCGGATACCTTCTGGGCAAGCGCTCATACCCTCAGTGCCGGCGTACGCCAAAACTTATTTACTGGCGAACAATCAATCCTGAGGTTGCAGACCGACGCGGCCAGCGATTTGCATCACGGATTTATTTCATTTGTCAATCTTTTCCCACGTGGCAAAGCTCTGATCTCGGCCATTGAAGAGGAATTTCTTTATTCTCCATCCGTGCTCACTCAGCCGGCACCCCAAAATGCCGATCCGGAAAAAACATTAGTGAAAACTGAAACGCAAGTCTTTGAAGATCAACACCTCTCAACGGGTGGACAACTTTACGCATTGATGACCGGCCAACTGCGTCTGGTGGTGGATTTACGATCCGCATTGAATGTGCACTGGCGTGCACACCGTAAGACGACTATTTTATGTGCTCATCCCTATGACCTTGCCACTTGGTTGATCGCTCAACAATCCGGAGTCATATTGTGTTCTCTTGACGGCTCTTCACTGGATGGGCCGACCCATCCCACTGCCGAAATCGGATGGATTGGCTTTGCCAATTTGACATTAGCCCAACGTTATCTGCCATCCCTTTTGCAGGTATTTAGACGACATGAATTAATCTAAGGCTGCATACTCATGCCGCAATTACATTTTGGTTATAAGCCTGGTCAATTTTTCACCGGCACTGCCCCGAGAATTTGAAAATGTATTGTGAACAGGATGTGGATAACTTTAGACAATTTGCCTTTTATGAAAAAGTTAACAAGTTGACACAGCGCTTTTATAACCATTTTAAATCTGTTATCGAATTGGAAGAGTGATATTGGTTTTAATAGGAGACCCTTTTATACGCATTTTAAAGTAGTAAAATCAACAAATTACCTGTGTTTCTGGTGATTCGCCTATAGGTTGTATCTTTTGAATTTAAGACTACTACCTACAGAGCTACATGCCAGTAAAAAGCAATGAGCAAAGAAGGCACTTCAATGGAAATGGGGTTACGTAAAAACCGGACGTTAATAAGATGTGGATAACTTTTCAGCGAAGACAAACAATCAGATGGAATAACCAATAGAAAATGTCTCAAAATAATACGGTATGTATTTTTTGACAATCTTCATAACTGGCAAGTCAATGGAATATCGGTCCTGTGTCTGGTTTGTATCCAAATTTTATTTACAAAAAGCTTGCATAAAATGGGATTTATCATTAAATTTTCTGTGGAATTGAAAGCAAAGTCGGGGCGTGGCGCAGCTTGGTTAGCGCACTTGACTGGGGGTCAAGGGGTCGGAGGTTCAAATCCTCTCGCCCCGACTCGTGCCAAGGGTTATAATACCTGAAACGGACAGGTGTTATAACCCTTTTTTGTTTTCAAATGTGACCTTTCATTCTTATGAAAATCTTCTTGACTGGAAATTTAAAATGTTGCTAATTGATCGCTACGAGGTCCATGGTAATTATGGTATAACAACTGCCTTGGTGCGCCAGGATTCAGCAAAATTTGAGGCCACCATGCGTGATTGGATAAACAGGGTAGGCATAACTTATGGACAACAAAAATTTCGTAATTGGAGTTGACTTCGGCACCGACTCGATTCGCGCCATCATCGTCGATGCCACAAACGGCGCAGAGATCGCCTCCGACGTGTATTACTATCCGCGCTGGAAAGCCGGCCAATATTGTGATCCCCCAAACAATCAATTTCGCCAGCATCCCGCCGAGTACATTGAAGGCTTGGAGGTCTGCATCACCGGCGCGCTGGCAAAAGCGCCTGCCGGAACAGCGCAAATGATCAGAGGACTCTCCGTTGATACCACCGGCTCGACACCCTGCGCAGTGGATCGCAACGGTACGCCGCTGGCACTCACGCCGGGATTTGAGGAAAATCCCAATGCCATGTTCATTCTCTGGAAGGATCACACTGCCGTCAAAGAGGCCGAAGAGATCAATGCGCTCGCCAAATCCTGGGGCGGCGAGGATTATACCAAATATGAAGGCGGCGTCTATTCCTCCGAATGGTTCTGGTCGAAAATTCTGCACGTTCTGCGCCAAGATGAAAAAGTTCGCCAGGCCGCTTTTTCCTGGGTCGAGCATTGTGATTGGATTCCGGCGCTGCTGACAGGAAATACCGATCCACTCACATTGAAACGAAGTCGCACGGCTGCCGGCCATAAAGCCATGTGGCATGCCTCATGGAATGGCTTGCCTTCAGAAGAATTTTTGATGAAGTTGGATCCGTTACTGACCGGCTTGCGTGATCGTCTATATTCGGAAACTTACACCGGCGATGTACCGATTGGCCATCTTACCGAAGAATGGGCGAAACGACTCGGCCTCACGACGGATGTCATCGTGGGGGCCGGTTCTTTCGATGCACATTTCGGCGCCATCGGTGCCGAGATTGCGCCGCAGACATTGGTGAAAGTGATGGGCACTTCGACGTGCGACATGATCGTCAGCGAAATCCCGAAAACCGGCGAGCATCTCGTGCGCGGCATTTGCGGTCAAGTCGATGGCTCCATCATTCCCGGCATGCTCGGCTTGGAAGCGGGACAGTCAGCGTTCGGCGATATTTATGCCTGGTTTCGAGAGCTTTTGCTCTGGCTGGTTGAGCATTTGCTGAAACAAGTCAGCCATGTTGATGAACCAACGAAGAATAAGATGATCGAGGATATCTCCGAGACCATCATTCCCGAATTATCCAAAGAAGCGGAGAAATTGCCCATTGATGAGAATGGCATCGTCGCACTGGACTGGATGAACGGGCGCCGTACCCCGGATGCGAATCAGGCGTTGAAGGGAGCGATCACCGGCCTCAATCTTGGTTCCGATGCGCCGCGCATTTTCCGTGCTCTCGTCGAAGCCACGGCCTTTGGCGCCAAAAAGATCGTTGATCGTTTTGTGGAAGAAGGAGTGGAGATCAAAAGCGTGATTGCCATTGGCGGCATTCCCAAAAAATCGCCGTTCGTCATGCAAGTCACCGCGGATGTTTTGAACATGCCGATCAAAGTGGCGGTCGCCGAGCAAGCTTGCGCGCTGGGATCGGCCATGGCTGCCGCGGTGGCTGCGGGAATCTACCCCACCATTCAGGAAGCGCAGAAGAAAATGGGCAGCGGTTTCGAGAAGGTTTACGAGCCCAATCCCGCCAACGCGGCGAAATATCAGCGGATTTACGAGAAGTACTCGAAGCTGTGTGACTTTGTTGAGAATGAATTCACTTTTATAAAGACAGAATAATTCAGGACGCTGATTGACACAGATTAACGCAGACGGCGGCCTTCGTCTCTGACAATTAAAATGTTTTCAAAAAACAAAGATTTTCAAACCAAAAAGACACAAAGCTCACACAAGAAAACTTTGTGTTCTTGGTGGTGAAATTTAGTTGCGGTTTGTCTGTGTTGGGATAAAAATCAGTGTAAATCCGCGTTAAACAGCGTCCGGGAAATTTGGCTACACCATGGGGTAGCGGTTGTGTGCCGCGTTACGAAATCGCCAAATGAGCAAATACGACGAGCTAAAACACCGTGTTTATGAATGCAACATGGCCCTGCCGAAGCATGGCATCGTGATCCATACTTTCGGCAATGCCAGCGGCATTGATCGCGAGCAAGGCCTCATCGCCATCAAACCCAGCGGCGTTTTGTACGAAGTCCTCAAACCGGAGGACATCGTGATCGTCGATCTCGACGGCCGAGTCGTCGAAGGCACACTCAAGCCCTCTTCCGACACCAAAACTCATCTGGTACTCTATAAAGCGTTTCCCAAGATCGGTGGGGTCGTGCACACGCATTCGACGTATGCCGTAGCCTGGGCGCAAGCCGCGAAACCGATTCCGGTGTTGGGCACCACGCATGCCGACCATACACATCTGGACATCCCCTGCACGGCATTCATGGCGGACGACAAGATTCAAAATGATTACGAGCTTGAAACCGGCAACCAAATCGTCACAACCTTCGCGAATATTTCCTACGAAGAAGTCGAGATGGTGCTGGTCGCCGGCCACGGGCCGTTCACGTGGGGAAAAACACCGGAGAAAGCCGTTTACAACAGCGTCATTTTGGAGGAGCTTGCGAAGATGGCGCTTTTGACTTTGCAGATCAACCCGAAGACGCCGAGATTGAAGGAAGCGTTGATCCGGAAGCATTATCAACGCAAGCATGGGCCGGGGGCGTATTATGGGCAAGGTCAAAATCATTGAGGTCAAAATCATTGAGGTCAAAATCATTGAGGTCAAAATCATTGAGGTCAAAATCATTGAGGTCAAAATCATTGAGGTCAAAATCATTGAGGTCAAAATCATTGAGGTCAAAATCATTGAGGTCAAAA
>JAPDQK010000017.1:0-28834 GCA_034505955.1 Candidatus Zhuqueibacter pondensis | reverse complement strand
AAATTATTAGTCTGGTAGACGAAAGTAACGCCATGCCAATAGAGCTTCCTTTTGAGACGAAACTCATTTCCGATGACGAGTTTCATGCCATTGACCATCAAGTCATGGGAATGGTCTTTGCCATTCATAATGATCTCGGAAGATTGTTGGGTGAAAGGATCTATCAGAATGAATTGGCTTATCAATGTCGGAAGGCTGGCTTTGAAAAGGTCGCTACCGAGGTGCCGATAAAAATTTCTCATAAGGATTTTGAGAAATTTCTCTTTATCGACTTACTGCTCAACGATGCGGTTATCTACGAACTGAAAACAGTGGCGGCTTTAACTGGGGAACATCAACAGCAAACACTCAACTATCTCTTTTTGCTCGGCATGCAGCATGGTAAGCTCGTCAATCTGCGTCCGCCTTCCGTCGAATCTCGCTTCGTTTCCACGAGACTGACAGCCGAGAAGCGCCATCAATATGTCATTGAGGATCAGTTGTGGCACGAACTCGATGATGACAGCATCTGGCTAAAACAGTTCGTTATCGACCTGTTAAATGACTGGGGCGCATTTCTTGACACAGCGTTATACTGTGATGCCATAAATCATTTTCGTGGAGGCAAAACCAATGTTGTCAAGAGAGTCAAGGTGGTGAGTGGTGCTCGGGTCTTGGGCAAACAAAAAGCCAACTTGTTGAATTCCGAAGTTGCATACAGCATTTCATCAAAAACCAAAGACGACAAATTCTATGAACGTCATCTTCATAAATTCATCCAGCATACTACGTTGAAAGCAATTCAATGGATCAACTTCAATCATGATCATATTCAATTCAAAACTGTCTTCAGGTAGGTAGTTCCAGCATCCTTGATTTTGGTTTCAATAATCTTGACCTCTAATGATCTTGACCATAATAATTTTGACCTCTAATGATCTTGACCATAATAATTTTGACCTCTAATGATCTTGACCATAATGATCTTGCCCTCTAATGATTTTGTAAAACGCAAAGGTGACCCATGAAAAATGTTCCCGTCATAAATCTTGGAATCGTCGCGGTGAGCCGCGATTGCTTCCCCATAGAGCTGTCGCGAAAAAGACGAATGGCCGTCGTCGCCGCCTGCAAAGCGAAGGACATCCCGGTGATCGAAATTGAAACCATTGTCGAAAACGAAGTGGATGCTTTGAAGGCGTTGGCAGAGCTGAAAGAAAAAAAGGTCAATGCGTTGGCACTATATTTGGGCAACTTCGGCCCGGAAGGCCCGACAACATTGTTGGCGCAAAAGTTCGACGGCCCGGTGATGATCACTGCCGCGGCGGAAGATACCGGCAAAGATTTGATTCACGGCCGCGGGGATGCCTATTGCGGTTTGTTGAGCGCTTCTTATAATCTCGGCTTGCGCCGGCTTAATCCGTACATTCCGGAAGACCCGGTGGGTGATGCCGAAGACGTGGCGATGATGCTGAAGGAATTCATTCCCGTGGCGCGCATCGTCAACGGCGTGCGCCATCTGAAGATTTTTTCCTTCGGGCCGCGACCATTTGATTTTCTCACCTGCCATGCGCCGATCCAGCCGCTCTTCGATCTCGGCGTCGAGATCATGGAAAACAGCGAGCTTGACCTTTATGACATTGTTCAGGCTGAAAAAGGCAATCCCGAAATCAAAGCCATCGCGACGGATATGGCCACGGAGCTGGGAAAGGGAAACACGTATCCGGACTTGATTGAGAAACTCGCCCAGTATGAGCTGGCGCTGGAAAAATTCATGGAAAAGAATCTGGGCGCTGCGCAATACGGCGCTTTCGCCAACAAATGCTGGCCGGCTTTTGAAAAATATTTCGGCCACGTTCCCTGCTACTTGAATTCTCGCCTCGCCGCGCGCGGCGTTCCTGTGGCTTGTGAAGCAGATATTTATGGAACGCTGAGTGAATACCTGGCGGTTTGTGCCACGCAAAAGCCGCCGGCGATTTTGGACATCAACAACACCGTGCCCAAAGACATGTACGAAGAAAGCAAAGCCGAGGTGGGCGATTATAAATTGGATGATCTCTGGATGGGATTTCACTGCGGCAACACTTCCACCGCCTGCATCGTCCAGCCGGTCATGCAACATCAGTTGATCATGCACCGGCTGATGGAACCGGGTAAAGAGCCGAACATTACCCGCGGCACCATCGAAGGGCAAATCAAAGCCGGCAAAATTTCCATCTTTCGAATGCAATCCACCTCGGATGCCGAGCTGAAGGCGTATGTTGCTCAAGGCGAAGTGCTGAACATCAATCCCAAATCTTTTGGCTGCATCGGCGTGTTCGCCGTCCGCGAGATGGCGCGCTTCTATCGCCACGTGCTCATTGAAAAACGTTTCCCGCATCACACCGCGGTGGCGTTCGATCACGTCGGCAAGAGCTTGTTCGCGGCCACGAGAATGCTGGGCGTGCAAGAGGTCTTTTTTAATTTACCGAAAGGTGTATATTATCCGACTGAGAATCCGTTTTAGCTCGTAACTCCCTTAGGCGGCTTTAGCCGTCTTCCGTCTCTCAGCCTGATGACTGCGTCCGCAGGATTCATCATCAGGCGATAACCAAAATAGGAAGGAGGAAACTACCTTGCTACACGCAATCGATTGGTCCGTCATCGTCCTGTATTTTGGCATCGTTTTGGGGATTGCTTGGTGGGTGATGCGGCAGCGCCAGGAGACCGCCGTGGATTACTTCCTGGCAAGCCGCCACCTGGGTTGGTTTATCATCGGCGCCTCGATTTTCGCCTCCAACATCGGCTCGGAGCATTTGGTGGGACTGGCCGGCTCCGGCGCGACCGACGGCGTGGCCATGGCCCATTATGAGCTCCACGCCTGGTGCCTTTTGGTTCTGGCTTGGGTCATGGTGCCGTTCTACATGCGCTCCAAAGTTTTCACCATGCCCGAGTTTCTCGAGCGGCGTTACTCGCCGACCGCACGAACCGTGCTGTCACTCATTTCGCTGGTCGCCTATGTGCTCACCAAGATGGCCGTGGGAATTTTTGCCGGCGGTATTGTCTTCAGCGTATTGATGCCGGAGATGAATTTCATGGGAATGGATAGCTTTTGGATCGGCTCCATTCTCGTGATTGTTTTCACCGGACTTTATGCGATTCTTGGCGGCCTGCGAGCGGTGGCCTACACTGAAGCGATGCAGACGATCATCTTGGTTCTCGGTTCCGCGCTCCTGACATTCTTTGGCTTGAAAGCCTTGGGCGGATGGGGCGAGTTCCGCGCCATCGCCGGCTCTGAGATGTTCAATCTCTGGAAGCCCTTGGTACCGGCGGGAGTCGATGGCACCTGGGCACCGGTGCGTGAGGCTGGCCGCATGGCATGGTACTTCAACGACAATTATCCGTGGCTCGGCATGCTGTTTTGTGCGCCGATTATCGGGTTGTGGTACTGGTGCACCGACCAATATATCGTGCAGCGCGCTTTGGGTGCACCGAATGAAACCGTGGCACGGCGCGGCGCCATCAGTGCGGCCTTCCTGAAGTTGTTGCCAGTTTTCATTTTCATCATCCCCGGAATGATTTGTTTTGCCCTGGCCAAAAGTGGCAAAATCGAAGCCATCCGCAATGTGATGTTTGATGCCAATGGACAAATCCTGCGGGACCAAGCCCAGCAGGCGTTTCCTCTTTTGGTAGCACACGTCATGCCTATCGGCATTCGCGGCATGGTCGTAGCCGGACTCTTGGCGGCATTGATGAGTTCGTTGGCTGGTGCGTTCAATGCCAGCTCCACCCTCTTCACGATCGATTTTTATTCAAGATTGCGACCCACGGCGAGCCAGCAGCATCTGGTCTGGATTGGACGCGTCGCCACCACCGTCATGGTGTTGATTGGCTTGATGTGGATTCCGGTGATTCGTGGCGGCAAAGGCCTCTATGATTACCTGCAGGGAGTTCAAGCATATTTAGCCCCACCGATCTTTGTCGTATTCTTTCTCGGCGTTTTCAATAAGCGGCTCAATAGCAAAGGATGTCTTGCCGCTTTGATCGTCGGCTTTCTCATGGGACTTTTTCGGTTGGCGGTCGACACGCCGGTCAAGATGGTGCAAGGTTTTGCGTACACCCAAGGATCATTTTTTTGGATTGTGAACAACATTTTCTTCCAATATTACAGCCTCTTGATTACCATCGTCTGCATCGTGGTCATGGTGGTGGTCAGCTACATGACGGAGGTGCCGGCTTATGAGAGAATTCGCAGCTTGACCTATGCGACCATGACCGAGGAGGATCGCAAGCAATCCCGCGCCAGTTGGAACGCCAAAGATGTCTTGGCCTCCGCCGTGGTGCTGGCGATCATTCTGGCGGCGTATCTGTATTTCCGAGGGTGATGCAGTTGGCTTCGGATCCCCGCTTGGCGAAGTTCGCACAGTATTGAACATTGTTTTTTCCCATTTGATTATGACTCGCATTGTGAATGAGGAATTATGCTGTGATCAAAACCGTGATTTTCGATCTGGATGGTTTACTGGTGGACAGCGAGCCGGTGTGGTTCCGTACGCGCTGCGAAATCTTTCAGCGCTTCGGTTTGGTCTGGACAGAGGCGGATCAAAAACGCATGATGGGTGTGAGCACGGCGGCTTGGGCAGATTACCTTGCGGAAAAACTGCAAGGCAAAATGTCCCGTGACGAAATCATCAATGAAAGCCTGAGTAAAATGGCAGCCTATTATCAAGCTGGCGAGGTGCGCACAATGCTCGGCGCGCAAGAAGCTCTCGAATATTGCGCCGGCAAATACAAGCTCGGCTTGGCTTCCGGATCACCCAGACTTTTAATCAACGCCGCCTTGAATGGAGCCAAGTGGCGCCATTTTTTCTCGGAAGTAATTTCCAGCGATGAAGTCAAACGTGGCAAACCCCATCCGGAGGTTTATCTGGAAATCATGAAGAGAATGGGTGCGGCGGCAGAAAATACGATGGTCATTGAGGACTCGGGCAGCGGCATTTTGGCCGGAAAAGCGGCGGGTGCAAAAGTCATTGCCGTTCCCAATCCGGAAATGATGCCCGCGCCTGAGGCACTGCACCAAGCGGATGTGGTGATTGAATCACTGGTTTCTCTTGGCCGCACGATTGAGGAGTTCGGCGCAAAAGCATAGAAGCAAAATGATCTGTTCTGTCATTCCGCAGGAATCTTTTTACAGTTGCGAACGATGGTACTAAACAGAAAAAGGATTCGCCGGTCTGCGATACCGGGATACGCTTGCAGAATGACATTGTGGTGTTCTTTAATCATTTTGACAGTGATTATTTTGTCTTTTTTAGTATTTTGAGTTTACAGGTTTTTACAATGGAGGAGTTGCAATGAGATCATTCCACAAATCAATCATTCTGTTTCTTTTGTTCATATTGGTCGGCGGTTTGATATTAAGCTGCAGCAAATCCAACGAATCAAAGACCACCCAAGAAGAAGGTAAGAGCAAAATGAAGATTGAACAAAGCGTTTTCGGAAAAACGACAGACGGTCAACAGGCATTGCTGTTCACACTCCAAAATGCCTCGGGCATGAAGGCAACCCTCACCAATTACGGCGCGATCGTGACGGCGCTTTATGTTCCTGACCGCAATGGCAAATTCGATGACGTGGTGTTGGGTTATCCCACCCTCGACGCCTACCTCAAGCCGCATCCGTATTTTGGCGCGATTGTTGGCCGCGTCGGCAATCGCATCGCCAAAGGCAAATTTACTCTGGAGGGCGTGACGTACAAATTAGCCACCAATGACGGCGAAAATCATCTGCACGGTGGTATCAAAGGATTCGACAAAGTTGTTTGGAGCGCTGACTCAGTCAGACTGGACGATGCGGTTGGCGTCAAACTCAGCTATCTCAGCAAAGACGGCGAGGAAGGCTATCCCGGCAATCTTTCCTGCACGGTGACCTATTGGCTCACCAACAACAATGAGCTGAAGATCGAATATCACGCCACCACCGACAAGGCGACGCCGGTAAATCTTACACATCACAGCTATTTCAATCTTGCCGGTCAAGGGCAAGGAAATATTTTGAATCACCAACTGGAAATTTTTGCCGACCGCTTCACCCCGGTGGATAAAGGCCTGATTCCCACCGGCGAGCTGCGTTCTGTCGCAGGCACGCCGATGGATTTCCGGCAGCCTCACACTATCGGCGAGCGCATCAACAGTGATGACGAGCAATTGAAGTTTGGCCTTGGCTACGATCACAATTGGGTGTTGAACAAAACCGGTGATTCGCTTGCGCTGGCGGCAAGAGTTTACGAGCCGACAACCGGTCGCGTGATGGAGGTCTGGACGACCGAGCCCGGTCTCCAATTTTATTGTGGAAATTTTCTCGATGGCACTTTGACGGGAAAGCAGGGGCGTGTCTACAAACATCGTTATGGCTTCTGCTTGGAAACCCAGCATTTCCCGGATTCGCCCAATCAGCCGAATTTCCCCAGCACGATTCTCCGGCCTGGAGAAACGTATCGCACGGAGACGATTTATCGGTTCTCCGCAAAATGAATAATTTTTGTAGTAGACCCTTTAGGGTCAGGATATTCATACTTGCGGGCACCTAAAGGCTACGCCTGTAAGGCGAATTCCATTTCCATCATTAGAAAAAATTGAAAGCCATATTTCTGACTGAGCCGGAGCAATTGCGCCTCAAGGAAATTCCTGAGCCGGTTCTTGACAGGCCGACTGATGTGCTGCTCGAGACGCAAGCGGTGGGTATTTGCGGATCAGATATCCATTATTTCAAACACGGCCGAATCGGCGACCAGATCATTCAATATCCCTGGATTGTTGGTCACGAGTGTACCGCTATTGTTGCCGACGCCGGAACCGCCGTCAACACGCTCCGGCCCGGGGATGCGGTTGTGATCGATCCCCTCGTCGCGTGCGGCAGGTGCGACCAATGTCTTTCCGGCCGGCGCCACACCTGCCGCCATCAGCGCTTTCTGGGATGTCCCGGCCAACTTCAAGGATGTTTGTCGGAATATCTCGTCATGCCCGCAGAATGCTGCTTTCCCCTCTCCAAAAAAATCCCGGTCGCAGACGCCGTTCTCGCGGAGCCGTTGTCCATCGGTGTTTATACGATCGAGCTGCTGCAAAGCTTGCGCGACGCTCCCAACCACCTCGCCCTCCTTGGCTGTGGCCCCATCGGCTTGTGTGTTATGACCGCGGCCCGCGCGGCTGGGATTGACGCCATTTATGCCACCGAAAAATTGGATTATCGCCTGGCCGCGGCGATGCGCTTGGGCGCGCGTTGGACTGGCAATGTCGAAAAGACCAACGTCGTCGCCGACCTCCTCGCACAGAAGCCCGAAGGCTTGGAGGCGGTGATCGATTGCTGCGGCGATCAGCAAGCCTTTGACCAAGCCATTCAATTGCTCAAGCCGGGAGGTTTATTTTTGATTGTCGGCATCCCGGCAAGTGACCGCGTTTCATTTGACATCAGCCTGCTGCGCCGCAAGGAAATCACCATTCAAAATGTGCGGCGACAAAACGACTGCGTAGAAAAAGCCATCGCATTGATCGAATCCGGAGAAATGCCAACTGGCGTGCTCGTCACCCACGAATTTGAATTGGCAGAGGCGCAAGAAGCTTTTGAGATCGTAGCCAATTATCGCGACGGTGTTATCAAGGCCGTGATTCGGCTGGATTGATAATTGGCAAAGACCGACTTGCGTTCATCGAGCGCAAGCCGGACTTCAGTTTCGTTCACTTCAATCGGTGAGGGAGAAAATCATGATCACGTTCACAAAATCTCGCAACGTTTTGGTATTGGGGTTCTCATTATTCATGCTTTCCTGCGGAGTGCCCCAAATTTCTGATTATCCCATCCAATCTGTTCCCCTGAAACAGGTCAAACTCCATGACTCGTTTTGGGCGCCACGAATTGAAACCAATCGCACCGTCACCATTCCCGCGGTGTTTCAGAAATGCGAGGAGACCGGGCGCGTGGATAACTTGGCCATCGCCGCGGGCCTCAAAAAAGGCGAGCAGCAGGGAAGTTATCCCTTCGATGATTCCGACGTCTACAAAACCATTGAAGCCGCTTCGTATGCCTTGATGCTCCAACCCGACCCCAAATTGGAAGCCTATCTCGACAGTCTCATTCAAATCATCAGCGGCGCGCAGGAGGACGACGGCTATCTGTATACGGCGCGCACCAACCAATGCGAGCGGCTGAAAAACTGGTTCGGCGATCAGCGCTGGATCAAGGAACAGGGCAGCCACGAGCTTTACAATATCGGTCATTTGTACGAAGCCGCGGCCGCCCATTATCAAGCCACCGGCAAGCGTTCATTATTGGATGTGGCATTGAAGAGCGCGAATTTGGTGGATCAATCTTTTGGCCCGGATAAACTAAAAATTCCGCCGGGACATCAGGTCATCGAGATGGGATTGGCGAAGCTCTATCGCATCACGCAAGACAAGCGCTATCTCGATCTCGCAAAATTCTTTTTGGAGGTGCGCGGCAAATCCCTCGACGGCCGGCAATTGTGGGGAGAGTACAGCCAGGATCACAAGCCGGTGCTCGAACAAGACGAGGCGGTCGGCCATGCGGTGCGCGCCGCTTATCTCTATTCGGGCATGGCGGACGTCGCGGCGCTGACGCAGGATCATGCTTATCTCCGCGCGATTGATCGCCTCTGGCAAAATGTGGTTCAGCACAAGCTTTATATCACCGGCGGCATCGGCGCAAAAGGAGCTGGCGAAGCGTTCGGCGCCAATGACGATTTGCCGAACATGAGCGCCTACAACGAAACCTGCGCCTCGATTGCCAACATCTTTTGGAACCAGCGCCTTTTCCTTTCCCATGGCGAGGCGCAATATATCGACGTTCTGGAGCGCACGCTTTACAATGCCATGCTCTCCGGCTATTCGTTGGATGGCAAAACTTTCTTTTATCCCAACCCGCTGGCATCGATGGGACAACACGCCCGGACCCCATGGTTCACGTGCGCCTGCTGCCCGCCCAACGTCGCGCGCCTGATGGCTTCGCTGCCGAGTTATTTCTATGCGCAAAAAGATAATGAAATTTTCGTGAATTTGTTTGCTTCCAGCACTGCCGAGATTGCTTTGCGCGATCAAACCGTTCGCCTCACGCAGGAAACTCGCTATCCGTGGGACGGCCGGATCAAAATTACGCTCACTCCGCAACGCGCCAAATCTGCTTTCACGGTGAATCTGCGCATCCCCGGCTGGGCGACCAACCGTCCTGTGCCGAGTGATTTGTATCGTTATCTCGATCCCACCGCTGAGCCGATTGTTCTGACGATGAATGGCGAGAAGATTTCTTATAAAACCAACAAAGGTTATGCCCGGCTCAAACGCGCGTGGTCGTCCGGAGACGTGATCGAGCTGACGCTGCCCATGCCGATTCATCGCGTCGTCGCGCATGACAGTGTTCGTGCTGACCGCGGCCGGGTAGCTCTGCAGCGCGGCCCGATGGTCTTTTGCGCCGAGTGGCCGGATCAACCGGATGGCCATGTGCGCCATCTGCTTGTTCCGGATGAGGCAGTTCTGCAAACAGAGTTCGTGCCCGATCTTTTAAATGGCGTGCAAATCATTCGCGGCAAGACTTGGGCTTATCGCCTTGCGGCTGATGGCCAAACTCTCGAAAAGGCCCAGCAGGATTTTCAAGCGATTCCATACTATGCGTGGGCACATCGCGGCAGCGGCGAAATGGCAGTGTGGCTGGCGCGCGAGGAATCCGCGGTGCAACCCCTCGGGCAACCCACGCTCGCTTCCACGAGTCGTGTCAGCGCCTCGTTCGGAAAAAATCCGCAGGCCGTGAATGACCAGTTGTTGCCGCAATCCTCCAGCGACCACGAAGTGCCGTATTATCATTGCTGGCCGCACAAAGACACGACGGAATGGATTCAATACGATTTTCCGCAGGAAGCTGAAGTCTCCATGGTGGAAGTTTATTGGTTCGATGACACCGGTATCGGTGAATGCCGGCCGCCGCGATCCTGGCGCCTTCTCTACAAAGAGAACAATGAGTGGCTGCCGGTTTACACCACCGGCACGTATGGCGTGCAAAAAGATGCCTTCAACAAAGTCACTTTCGAAACCGTGCGCACACGCGCCTTGCGTTTGGAATTTCAATTGCAAGAGCAATTCGCCGCCGGCATCCACGAATGGCGCGTGCAATAAATTGAAAGGCAAAACCATTTGGGGCAAAACAATTGATTTCAAAAAGCAGTACGGAAGAGAAGCCCATTAAGCCCTGGTATTCCTGTCAAACCAAATTCAACCATGCTCAAATGAGGCTTTTTAAATAGTTTTGCCCCAAATCGTTTTGCCTTTTTAAAAAGGTTAGCAGCATTGGTCATCCTGACTGCAAGCAAGATGCGCTACCCGCCCGTCTGCGGGATTACTCAAACTCAAATTATTCGCCACCACAAAGGCACAAAGTCTAATGAATGAAGAGCCGCACTAAAAAGCACGAGATCAGAAACTGAGCTTAGAGTCGGTGTACAGCATAAATGCAGTATTCTTTGTGCTCTTTGTGCCTTTATGGTGAGATTGATGAATAATGCAAGCAAAATAACAGGTGACAAGATGATCAAAACTCTCACCATCATGCTCACGATGAATATCATCCTGAATTCGAATCTGCTGGCGCAAAATAAAATGACCGTCCATGTGAAAGAAGGTAAAGAGCGCATCAGCCGGCACATTTACGGCCATTTCTCCGAGCATCTCGGCAGATGTATCTATGGCGGTATTTGGGTTGGCGAGAATTCACCGATTCCCAACACCCGTGGCATTCGCAATGACATCGTCAAAGCCTTGCGCGAGATCAACATCCCCAATCTGCGCTGGCCCGGCGGCTGCTTTGCCGACGAGTATCACTGGAAGGATGGCATTGGCCCTCGCGAGCAGCGTCCCAAGATGATCAACACCCATTGGGGCGGCGTCACTGAGGACAACAGCTTCGGCACGCATGAGTTCATGGATTTGTGCGAACAACTCGGCTGCGAGCCGGTGATCTGCGGCAATGTCGGCAGCGGCACCGTGCAAGAGATGTCGCAGTGGGTGGAATATTTGACCTCGGATAATATCAGTCCCATGACCGAGCTGCGGAAACAAAACGGAAGAGAGAAACCGTGGCGCGTCAAATTCTGGGGCATTGGCAACGAGACCTGGGGCTGCGGCGGCAACATGCGCCCCGAGTACTATGCCGACGTGATGCGCCGGTACTCGACGTATTGCCGCAACTATGGCGACAACCGCCTCTACAAAATCGCGTGCGGGCCCTACGACGTGAATTATGAATGGACCGAAGTCTTGATGCGAGACCCCGCGACTCGGCGCATGATGCATGGCTTGTCGTTGCATTATTATACGGTCTGCCATGATTGGAACAACAAAGGCTCGGCAACGAATTTCAACGAAAGCGAATGGTTTCTCACCATGAGCAAGACGTTGCGAATGGAGGAGTTCATCACCAAACACGCGGCCATCATGGACAAATATGATCC
Source organism: Candidatus Zhuqueibacter pondensis (assembly GCA_034505955.1). GTDB lineage: Bacteria > Zhuqueibacterota > Zhuqueibacteria > Zhuqueibacterales > Zhuqueibacteraceae > Zhuqueibacter > Zhuqueibacter pondensis. The sequence goes on along the minus strand of JAPDQK010000017.1, from coordinate 17,370 downwards.
CGAAAAACGGATCGGCTTGATTGTCGACGAATGGGGCAACTGGCACGACGTCGAGCCCGGAACCAATCCCGCCTTTCTCTATCAGCAGAACACCTTGCGCGATGCGTTGGTGGCGGCGATCAATCTGAATATTTTCAACAACCACTGCGACCGTGTGAGAATGGCCAACATCGCGCAAACCATCAATGTGCTGCAGGCGATGATTCTCACCCAAGACGAAAAGATGGTGCTGACGCCATCCTATTATGTCTTCAAGATGTTCAAAGTGCATCACGAGGCCACGCTGTTGCCCGTGACGCTGCAGAGTGAGAATTATGTTTTGGAAAGTGGCGGCGCCATTCCAGCGCTCAACGCCTCTGCTTCCCGCGATGCGCTCGGACGCCTGCATATTTCCGTCTGCAATCTCAATCCCAACAAATCAGTGCAACTGGAGTGTGAATTGTCGGGTGCCGATAAAATCAAGAGTGTCTCCGGAGAGATCATCACCGCGGAGCGCATGAATGCCTATAACGATTTTGGCAAGACGGAGGCCGTGAATATTCAACCGTTCAAGAAATTCACGCTGAAGCAGAATAACCTCAGCATTGAGCTGCCGGCCAAAGCCATTGTCATGCTGGAATTGAAATAAGTCTGTCTGCACGGTTTATGGCAAAAACTCAATTGGAAAGGAACTGCAATGGAACTGAAACTGCTCGACATTCTTCTGTTTTTGGCATTTTTTGCTGTCGTGGTTGGCGTCAGCATGTACAAGAGCCGCAAGGAAGAAAGCGGCGAAGATTTCTTTTTGGCCAGTCGCGGGTTGACCTGGCCGTTTATCGGCCTCTCTTTGATTGCGGCCAACATTTCCACCGAGCACTTTGTCGGCATGGCCGGACAGGGCGCTGGCATCGCCGGCATGGCGGTCGCCAGTTACGAGTGGATGGCGGCCATCACTTTGGTTTTCGTGGCCATTTTTTTCCTGCCCAAATTTCTGCGCAGCGGCATCTTCACCATTCCCGAATATCTCGAATATCGCTATAATCCCACGGCGCGCGCGCTGATGGCTTTTTATACCATGCTCATCTATGTCGGTGTGACGATCGCGGCGGTGGTTTATTCCGGCGCACTGGCCTTGAGCACGATCTTTGATCTTAAATTGCTTCATGCCGTATGGCTGGTCGGCGGCATCGCCGCGATTTATACCATCTGGGGAGGGCTCAAAGCCGTGGCCTGGGCCGATCTCTTTCAAGGCTCGGCGTTGATTCTCGGCGGTGCGGTCACAATGGTGCTCGGCTTCATCGCGGTCGGCGGTGTGGGAAAATTTTTCGAGGCCAATCAGGACAAGCTCCACATGATTCTTCCCAGCGACCATCCGGTGCTGCCGTGGACGGCGCTGGTCATTGGTCTGTGGATTCCGAATTTTTATTATTGGGGATTGAACCAGTACATCACCCAAAGGACGCTCGCCGCCAAAACTCTGAAACAGGGCCAGCTCGGCGTGATTTTCGCCGCTTTTCTGAAACTGCTCATCCCGTTCATCATCATCTTTCCGGGCATCATGGCGTTTCAACTTTACCGCGAGCAGCTCACGGCCGCCGGCGCGACCACCGATGCGGCATATCCCTTGCTGATCAGAAATCTGGTCACCACCGGCCTGCGGGGATTCATCTTTGCCGCCATCGCCGGCGCCGTCATCAGTTCCTTGGCCTCGATGCTGAATTCGGCCTCGACCATCTTCACCATGGATCTTTACAAGCGCCATTGGCAAAGAACAGCTTCAGAGCGGGCGCTGATCACCATGGGCCGGGCGACGACCGCGATCTTCGTTCTCATCGGCTGCTTCATCGCCCCGCAGCTCGCCAATCCCCGATTCAAGGGCATCTTTAATTACATTCAGGAGTTTCAGGGATTTTTATCTCCGGGCGTTTTGGCGGCTTTCATTTTCGGTCTTTTCATCAAACGCGCTCCTGCCAGCGCCGGAGTAGCGGCATTGATTCTGTGCCCGATCATCTATGGATTGCTGTTGATATTTTTCGGAGAGATTGCTTTTCTCAATCGCATCGCCATCACCTTCATCGTGATTTTTGCGGCCATGGCGGTGATCACGATGAGGCAGCCTCTTTCCCAGCCGGTCACTCTCCCGGTCAGAAAAGAGTTTGACATGCGACCCGCGCCAACTGTCGTGTGGTTGGGAACGGTGGTGATTGTGATCACGTTAGCGCTGTATGGTATTTTTTGGTAAGGCGAGGTTCTAATCCCACAACGTCAGTTGTGGGTTCATAAAAATGCAGAGCTAATGGAACCCCTTTTTTGTAGGGGCGATGTCTCATTCCCACAACGTCAGTTGTGGGTTCATGAAAACGCAGAGCTAAATGGAACCCCTTTGGGGGAGGGGCGATGTCTCACTCCCACAACGTCAGTTGTGGGTTCATGAAAACGCAGAGCTAATGGAACCCTTTTTTGTAGGGGCAGTGTCTCACTCCCACAACGTCAGTTGTGGGTACATGAAAACGCAGAGCTAATGGAACCCTTTTTTGGAGGGGCAGTGTCTCACTCCCACAACGTCAGTTGTGGGTACATGAAAACGCAGAGCTAAATGGAACCCTTTTTTGGAGGGGCGATGTCTCACTCCCACAACGTCAGTTGTGGGTTCATGAAAACGCAGAGCTAAATGGAACCCTTTTTTGTAGGGGCAGTGTCTCACTCCCACAACGTCAGTTGTGGGTACATGAAAACGCAGAGCTAGTGGAACCCTTTTTTGGAGGGGCGATGTCTCACTCCCACAACGTCAGTTGTGGGTTCATAAAAATGCAGAGCTAAATGGAACCCCTTTTTTGGAGGGGCGATGTCTCACTCCCACAACGTCAGTTGTGGGTTCATGAAAACGCAGAGCTAATGATGTTGAGTAGACAACTCATATTCGGTTGCCTGATGCTCGGCTTGGCTACCACCCTCTATTCGCAAAATTTCGAGGGCGGCTTCAACTTCTATTTGCCACCCCAAGACTTCACCAGCCAACGCTTCCTGCCCTCTTTCCCAGCCCAGCCGATTACAGCACAGGATTTCGTCAGCATCCATGCGGATGGACATTTCATCGTGCAGAATCGGCCGCTGCGTTTCTTCGGCATCAACTTTGTCGCCGATGGCGCTTTTCCAACTAAAAGCAAAGCCTGGTTCATCGCCGGGCGCTTGCGCAAATTCGGCTTCAATCTGGTGCGCTTCCATCATTTGGATAATCCTTGGAGCCGCGAAAGTCTCTTTGAATGGGGAAAGGATACGCGCCATTTGAACCCGGTCACCTTGGATCGTCTGGAAAACCTCATTGCCGAATTGAAAAAGAACGGCATTTACATCGATATGAATTTGCATGTAAGCCGCACCTTCAATGCCAAAGATGGGGTTCCGAACGCCGATTCCCTCGCGGATTACGGCAAAGGGGTGACCTATTTCGATCCGCAATTGATCGCGCTGCAAAAGGAATATGCCCAACAGCTTCTGACCCATGTCAATCCCTACACTGGTCTGGCCCTGGTCAATGATCCGGTGATGGCCATGGTGGAAATCACCAACGAAAACTCGCTGTACCGCATGTGGCGCGACGGCGCATTGAAGCCGTATGCCCAAGGCGGAATACTCATCGCCCGCCATCACCAGTTGCTGAACGATTTGTGGCATTCCTTCTTGCGCAAAAAATATTTCACCACCGACAGCCTGCGCGCGGCTTGGAATCGAGGCGCACGTGATCCCGGCGGTACCAATCAAATTCGCAACGGAACCTTCGAAGGCGCGCCACCCTCCTCCGCGTGGATTCTGGAGCTGCATAACACGGCCTCGGCCACCATGACCCTCAGTCCGGAAAATCCTCACTCCGGGCAATTTTGCGCCAAGATCGTCGTGTCCCGCGTGACCGGAACCGATTGGCACATTCAATGGAAACAAATCGGCTTGAGCATCGCGAAGGATTCGCTTTATACCGTCACTTTTGCCGGGCGCGCCGACAGCACGCGGAGATTTTCGCTTTCCGTGATGCGCGACAACAGCCCGTGGACGAGTTACTCGTGGCAGAGCCTCCTGCTGACGCCACAATGGCAAACTTTCGCCATCAGTTTCCGCGCTGCAGAAACGGTCACCAATCAAATCCGCCTTTCGTTCACGCTGGGCGCGCAAAAAGGAACCTATTGGTTCGATGACATCACTTTTGCCGAGGCCGGCATCAAAGGTCTGCTGGCGGACGAATCCTTGGAAAGTGTCACCGTACGCCGGATCGACTACGCCGAATGCCCATCTTTCACCGATCAACGCGTGCAGGATATTTCAGCTTTTTATATCACGCTCCAGAACGATTTCTTCGCCGACATGGTTTCCTATCTCAAAAACCACCTCGGCGTCAAAGTTCCCATCGTCGGCACCAATTGGAATGTGGGGCCGGCCGATCTGGCCGTGCAAAGCCGTTTGGACTATCTCGACAATCATGCCTATTGGGATCATCCGCAATTTCCCAATCAACCGTGGTCGCCGACAGACTGGCTCATCAACAACACGCCCATGGTGAAAGCTACGGACGGCGGCACCATCGCTGGGCTGATGGCCGGAGTGGCCGCTCTCAACAAACCCTACACCATCAGTGAATACAATCACGCTTTCCCGAATCGCTACCAAACCGAAGCGTTGCTTTTCCTCACCGCCTATGCCTCATTTCATGATGTCGACGGCCTGATGTTTTTCGATTACAACGGCTCGGTGGATGATTGGGAAACGGACAAAGTCAACGGTTACTTCAATCTCAACCGCAATTCGGCGATGATGGCCTTGATGCCGTCCTGCGCCTATGCCTATCGCCAGGGCATGATCGCCAAGGCCAAGCATACTTTGCGGATCGCTTATGCGCCGCGCGATTACTTGCTCTTGCCCAAATACGACACCGGCGGCTGGTCGGGTCCCATTCTCTTTCCCCGAAAACTGGCGCTGCAGCATGCCATTCGCACGGAAACCTTCGATAGCGCCACGCCGATGAATTTTTCCACTTTTCCCGCCGAACCGGTGAATCCTTACCTCAGCGACACCCGAGAGATCATCTGGGATACGCAGGGATTGCTCTCGGTGGCGACTCCGCAATTTATCGGTGCCACCGGATTTTTGCAAAATTTTGTCAATCAAAAAATCGGCAACTTGACTCTGAAAAATGCTTCGGATTTTGGCACGCTCACTTGGATTGCTCTGAACGGCGATTCATTGCACAACGCCGAATCGTCTTTGTTGACCCTTTCTTCAAAATTACAGAATTCCGGAATGGTGTGGGATGGCACCCGCACCGTTCATGATCGCTGGGGGCAAGCTCCGACTCTCATCTATCCGTTGCGCGTGACCTTGCAGCTTTTCATTCACGCCGATTCTCTACGCCTGTACCCTTTGGATAATTGGGGCCGGGAAACCATGGGCCCCGTCACCTACGGTCCGGTACAACCCAATTTGTTCGAGATCACGCTGGACCAACATCAAACCCGCACCTTGTGGTTCGGCCTCGAAAAAATTGGTGAGGGTGTCCCCACCCGGGTTTTGGAAAATGAGGAAAGCCCCCCGCGCGAATTTTTGTTGGAACCGAGTTATCCGAATCCGTTCGGGAGCGCCGCGACCTCTTCAGCGATGGGAGCGAGAAATACGGTTACGCATATTCGTTTCGCTATTGCCGCTGCCGGTTGGGTCTCCCTGAAAGTTTATGATCTTCAGGGTAGAGAAGTGGTCACGCTGGTCAATGAAAACCTGCAGCCCGGAAGGTATGAACGAACTCTCGAGGTCGACAAACTTCACACCAGCGGCGTGTATTTCTATCGCTTGCAGGTCATGCCGCGACATTCCGGTGCTTCGGAGCACAAAGAGCGCTTTGTCCAAACCGGGAAATTAGTATTGTTGCAATAACCCTTGGTCTGAATTATTTATTGATGTTTGCAAAAGTAAAAGGAAAATGTCATGCCGGAGGCATCTTGTTTATTATTCAGCACCGTGCTCAATTGGAACACGCATTACCACGAAAATACATCGCTGTCACTCAGGAGGCTACGCCCGCAGGGAGTCTTTTTAAGCTGGGCCTGGTTCTTGTGTTTAAAAAAGATGCCCTACGGGCGTAGCCTCCTGCATGACATGCTCCAAAAGTGGTCACGATTTTCATCCTGATGGGTGCCGCGCGCGGCATGGCAATTCCTCCGGAATGACATCCGAGTATTTGGTTCGCACTATTTCCAATTATCAATGCAAAGCTCAATAAATAAAACCGCAAAGGGACGCGAAGCTCGAAACAACCTTACAGCGTAAGCCGACGGCCGTAGGCTCACGCGGTGGAAATTCTTAGTGGTTTCTCCGACAACTCACGGTGAAAATTTGTGAACTATCTGCATAGAAAAAATCTACGGATGCCGCCATGAAACGATTACTGACCTTTGCCATTCTGACCATTTCCTTCTATTCTTGTTCGAGCTGCAAGAGAGAATCCGCCTTGCCCACCGGTACCGAGTTCATGCCTCCGGTCAGCAAAAATGTCGACTCGCTCCTGGCGATAATGACGCTGGACGAGAAAATCGGCCAAATGACGCAAGTCGACCGGCGATACCTGCAAAGTGAAAACGATATCACAAAATATTATCTTGGCTCCTTGCTCAGCGGTGGCGGTTCCGCGCCGGCAAACAATACTCCGCAGGGTTGGGCCGATATGTATGATCGTTATCAATCCCATGCGCTGCAAACCCGCTTGCGAATCCCGTTGATGTATGGCATTGATGCCGTGCATGGTCACAACAACGTCAAGGGCGCCGTCATTTTTCCCCACAACATCGGCTTGGGTTGCACCCGTAATCCGGCGCTGGTGGAGCAAGCTGCCCACATTACCGCCATCGAAGTCGCCGGCACCGGCATCGATTGGACCTTCGCGCCTGTGGTGGCCGTTCCTCGTGATGAGAGATGGGGACGGACCTATGAAGGATTCGGCGAAAGCCCAGACCTGGTCCAGATGATGGGCGAAGCAGCAGTCAAAGGTTATCAAGGAAACCGCCTATCCGACCCCACTTCGATCTTGGCCTGCGCCAAGCATTACCTCGGCGATGGTGGCACCACCAACGGCAAAGATCAAGGCGATACGCAAGTGGATGAACAGACGCTCCGACAGATACACTTGCCGGGATATATCGCCGCGATCCGCGCCGGCGTCGGCTCCATCATGGTCTCTTACAGCAGTTGGAACGGGCAGAAAATGCATGGTCAAAAGTATCTGCTCACCACCGTGCTCAAAGGCGAGTTGGGCTTCACTGGCTTTCTGGTTTCCGATTGGGCGGCGATCGATCAATTGCCGGGAGATTATGCCAGCGACGTTGAAACTTCCATCAATGCCGGACTGGACATGATCATGGTGCCGGAACGCTACAAAGAATTCATCAACACCTTGAAAGGTTTGGTCAATCAGGGGCGCGTGCCGATCTCCAGAATCGATGACGCCGTGCGCCGCATTCTGCAAATCAAAATCGCGATGGGGTTGTTCGATCATCCCTTTACGGATCGAACCTTGACGGCGACAGTCGGTGCCGCGGCGCATCGCGAAGTCGCTCGTGAATGCGTCCGGCAATCTTTGGTCTTGTTGAAGAACAACAATCATCTTCTGCCGCTCTCCAAAAATCTCTCCCGCATTCACGTTGCCGGCAAAAATGCCGATGACTTGGGCCATCAATGCGGCGGCTGGACCATCAGTTGGCAGGGCAGCAGCGGCAATATCACCACCGGCACGACCATCCTGCAAGCCATCAAGAATACGGTTTCGCCCACCACCGCGGTGACTTTTTCCCGCAATGGCTCGGCAGCCGCAGGCGCCGAGGTGGGGATTGTCGTCATTGGAGAAACGCCTTATGCCGAGGGTGCCGGCGATCGCACCGATCTTCGCCTTTCGAGCGAGGACCTCGCCACGATTCAGCGCGTGAAAGAGGCCGGCGTTCCGGTCGTGGCCATTCTCATTTCCGGCCGGCCGATGATCATTACCTCGGCGTTGGACCATTGTGAGGCGTTCATTGCGGCGTGGCTGCCCGGAACGGAAGGCCAGGGGGTGGCGGATGTTCTCTTCGGCGATTACCATCCCACCGGAAAATTATCCCACTCCTGGCCGCGCGAGATGGCGCAGATTCCCATCAATGTCGGCGATGCGGTTTATGATCCGTTGTTTCCGTATGGATATGGGCTGAGTTATTGAGTGAAATTTTTGTAGAAAAAGCCAAACAATGATCCACGGATCACACGGATGTTCACGGATGATCGATGATGAACAAATCCGTGGCCTCCGTGAAATCTGTGGTTATGTTTTATTCTTTGACTACTGCCACTCGAAGGTCTGTGGGAACTCGCTTACCTCGAGAGCGACTCAGAGGGAATCGGCAAAATTCACAAAATCCTCTTGCTTCTCTGCTCCTTCCCTGTAGATTATGGTGTACAAGAACCCAAAACCATACCTCCGATGTAGGAGACTTATAACGGCTCAGTCTCGGTGGAAAAGCGTAGCGCAGTCATCCTGACTGCAGACAAGATGTCTGCGCTACCCACCTGTTCCTGAGGAGATACGGAGAATCAGATGTCATCAGCGACCCAAACGTTTCGTCCTGCCACCAACATCACCGAAACCTACAATGCCGTCAATCCCGAGCAGCCGCTGTTGCCCGGCGATCCGCGTTACGTCGACTGCGCGCAGGTGCGCGGGGATGAGCACATCGTCAACATGATTGCCCAGCGCATCATTCGTGCCGAGGCGGCCAAGCCAGTGCAGCATCTCAAACAATTGCTCGCCGGCCATCGCGGCTGCGGCAAATCCACCGAACTGCTGTTGCTCAAAGAACGCCTGGAAAAAGAAGGTTTTTTCGTCGTTTATTTTGACGCCGCCCTCGAAATTGACGTGAACGATGTCGACTATGCCGACATTTTACTGGCGATGATGCGGCAATTGGATTTGCAAGTGCGCGAAAGCCCGCTCGGCTTGCAATTGGATGCCGGCCGTTTGGACGATCTGGCCATGCGCCTGGCCAAAGTCACGCTCGAGAAAGAAGATCGCAACCTCGTTGAAAACACGCTCGAAACCGAATTTCGCGTCGAACCGCAGATTCCGTTCTTTGCCAAAATGATGGCCGCCGTGCGCGGTTTTCTCACCAGCGGCTCCACCTACAAAAAGCAACTGCGCGTGGAAATTCAGCAGCGCACCGCGCAGTTCCTCGAAGATTTGAACGATCTCATCGACAAGCTCCAGCAGCAATTGCGCGAGCGCGGCAAGCAGGGACTGGTCATCATCATCGACAGCCTCGACCGCATCATTCCGCATCCGCTGGATGACAAAGGCTGGCGCACCACCCACAGCGCCATTTATCTCGAACACGCCGATCATCTCAAAGCCCCGCACTGCCATGCAATTTAAACCGTGCCCATTTCGATTTACTTCAACGAGAACCTGAGCAAAGTCTATCCCGATCTGCCGCTCATGCTGCCGATGATCAAAATTCGGGAAGAGAACGGCACAATTTGCGCGGCGGGACTCGAGGCCATGCGTCGCGTGGTTGACCGGCGCGTGGAGATCGAGACCGTCTTCGCGGATGCCAAAAGCGTGGACAAATTGTGCCTGGCCTCCGGAGGCCATGTCCGTGATTTGATGCATCTCATCCGTTACGCGTGCGACTACAGCGCCGAACAGATCACCCCGCTGGCGGTGGACAAAGCCATTCGCGCCCTGGTGCGGGAATATGATCGTCTGGTGAAAGACGCGGATTTGCCGCGCCTGGTGCGTATCCACCGCGAAAAACGCCTGCCCAGCGACGCGGAGTATGCCTTGCTGCCGTATCATTTGATCGTCCTGGAATATCAAAATGGCGAGCGTTGGGCGGATGTGCATCCGGCGGTGCAGGAAACCCGCAAGTTTCAGGAAGCCTGGGAAAATGAACCAAAAGCCCTCCCCCAAAAACCGGCCGCGAAACCCGGCCGCCAAGCGAAGCGCAGGCGCCGGTGAGGCAAGGCTGCTGGCGCCTGAATTTTTGCAAGAAAGCCCCGGCGAGCAGGAAACGCTGTTGGCGCTCGAACGCCTGTTGACGCGCGCCCAAGGCTTCTCCCTCGCCTTCGCCCGCGTGAACATGCCGGTGCAGCGCGCCGAGCTGGTGCAGGCCATTCGCCGCCGCCTCGAACCGCAGGGCTTCACCTTCCTCGAGATCGAATTCACCGTACCCATTGCCGACCTGCTGGCCGAATTGTCGCGCCGCCTGCCCCCCGAGACCCGCGACCAGAAACCGCAAACCGGCGCAAGCGTTGCCCGGCGTGCCATTTTTGTTTATGGCCTGGAAAACTCCATTTCCTCCTCGGCCGTTTATCACCCGCTGCTGGCGGTGATCAATTACAAGCGGGAAAATTTCCGCGAACTCATTCCGTGGCCGTTGGTTTTGTGGGTGCCGGAATACGTGCTGCAGGCGATCATCGAGGGCGCGCCGGATTTCTGGGCCTGGCGCAGCGGCGTGTTCGAGTTTGCCGCGCCGCAGGCTGAGCTTGAAAAAATGTGGGGCCAATTCGAATCCGAACGCGGGGCCATGGTGCTGGCCCGATTGACGCTCGCAGAGAAAAAGCAACGCACTCAACTCCTCGCCAATTTGCTGGCCGAATACGAAGTGCATGAGAAAGCTGATACGCCGGAGATCATGACGATTCGTGCCGACTTGTTGAATCGTCTCGGCCTGCTGCATGATCATTTGGGAAATTTGGACGAAGCCCTGGGGTATTATGAGAAGAGCCGGTCAATAAGGAAAAAACTCGGCAACCGGGCGGGCGAGGGCGCGACGCTGAACAACATCGGCAACATTTATCGTGCGCGCGGGGATTACGCCACGGCGCTGGACTATTGGCAACAGAGTTTGAAGATAAGCCGCGAAATCGGCGACCGGCAGGGCGAGGGCACGACGCTGAACAACATTAGTCAAATTTACAAAGCGCGCGGGGATTACGCCACGGCGCTGGAGTATTTGGAAAAAAGTTTGGCGATTCAAAGAGAAATCGGCGACCGGCAGGGCGAGGGCAGGGCGCTGGGTAACATCGGCAACATCTATCGAGCGCGCGGGGATTACGACACGGCGCTGGACTATTTGCAACAGAGTTTGAAGATTCTCCGCGAAATCGGCGACCGGCAGGGCGAGGGCACGACGCTGGGTAACATCGGCAACATTTATCATGCGCGCGGGGATTACGCCACGGCGCTGGACTATTTGCAACAAAGTTTGAAGATAAGCCGCGAAATCGGCGACCGGCAGGGCGAGGGCGCGACGCTGAACAACATCAGTCAGATCTATGATGCGCGCGGGGATTACGCCACGGCGCTGGAGTATTTGGAAAAGAGTTTGAAAATAAGCCGCGAAATCGGCGACCGGGCGGGCATGATCCCCACTTTGCACAATTTGGCCCACATTTACCTGCAAAATCAGCAGCTTCAAGCAGCACTTGAAACCTTTGGCGAAGCCCTTCAGCTTTCCTTTGAAACCAACAACGCCGAAGGCCTGTTCAATGTCGCCCGCGATTTGGGCAACGTTCTTTGCCTCATCGGACAGAAAAAAGAAGGGGTCAAGCTACTTCAACAATCACTTGCAGTAGGCCGGCAAATGGGGCATCCCGATTTGCCGGAGGTGGAAGAGCTGGTGCGGAATTACACTGCGGAATAAATTCCACTTGCCATTCGTAACTTGCTTCTTGCTCGGTCAAGTCGTGACCTGTTGAACCAAACCTTTGCGTGCCAAAGTTTCATCAATTAATTTCCGCACCTCGTCACGCTGCTGCTTGCTGAGCGACGGCGCGGCTGGTTTGTCCCCGATCAAAGCGATGATATATTGCCGCAACGCCTCATTGATGTGGTCGTTGTGGTTCAAACCACCGCGCCGGGCTTCGGACTCAAACCAGGCGAGGAGGTCAGCATCCAACGCCAGCGTCACTTTTTTCCTTGGCATGCGAGCATTCGCTGCCGGTCGGTGACGAGGCGGCCGAAGCACAGCGTTGGGCGGAATTTCCGGAATTTCCAAAGAGTTGTTGTCAACGCGGGGTTTCTTCATATTGTTCTCTCTCACTTGAATTGGCTTTACGCGCTCCAATAATTCTTATCAATTCTTCGTGATTGAATTGCCGTACGGTGAACCAACAAATTAACAGCCGGTTCAATTTACTTGTTCCAATCAACAACCAGCGTGATTCGTCCGTTGAATGCTCTGGATCATCGGATTCCAAGTTAAAGGGGTCAAGCCAGCAACTCGCCGCTTCTTCAAACGTAACGCCATGTTTTCGTTCATTCGCGCGTGCTTTGTTATCGTCCCAAGTAAATTTTAGGCCAGCGATCGCGAGTTTGAACTTTTGACATTGACGGCGCATAAGTCAAATATACAAGTTTCATTCTCTTTTTCAAGTACTTTTGGCAAAGTTGAGTAAATTTCCATGGGCGCTGCCCATGGCTAAATTCTGGGTATTCTGCTCAGGAGAACAGTAATCCCTCAGTTATTGGTGGACAACCACCCATGTCATGCATGTCATGCTGGAAGCATCTTGTTCCGGCTGAATACAGTGCTGGTTAGAAACAGGATTCCCTACGGGCGTAGCCTACGGAATGACATTTCTCTCCACCCGTAACTGAGGCATTACGGAGAACACGCAAAAAATCTTGCTTCGTTCCTTTGTATTCAGTAAATTGAACCAAACCATGTCGCGTTATGTTGAAGTGAACCGGCGCTGTCCATATTTGCTGATGCTGCTGACCATGCCGATACTTTCGAAATGAACAGCAGAAAGGAGGAATACGACGATGAAGCTCCATGTCATTGCCAGTGGTACATGGCCTATCAGCCATTCTTTCCGGAAGAACACCTCTTCAGTGTCATCCTGGAAGGATCTTTTTCAGCATGAGCGTTGTGCTTCTGCTCAAAAGGATGCTTACAGCATGACAAAGTAGGGGGTGTTCTTGGGAGCCCCGTCATGCCTGTGCTCGGGCTCGGTGCGGCCATCGCGCATGCGCAGCCGCCGAATCGTTCGGCTGAAAAGGGAACGCGCTCGGCGAGCGCCGTGTTGGCGCTCACTTCCTCCAACCTCCCCATCATCGTGATCGCGGGAGTAATCTTTCACGAAAGCTTGGCAGTCTTTGCTGTTCGGATTTCCCGTTTGGTTCCAGATTTTCCGGTTTAGTCTTTTATCAGTTAAATCTTTGCTGTTTGGGCAAAGATCTCAAAAGACAAAATAATTTTCGACAAAATGATTTTAAAATTATTTTGTCCTTAATCATTTTGTCATTTTGGCTGCGCCCGTAGGCTGCGCCCGTAGGGGTTGCGGCTTGCCCGCGTTGGGATTACAAAAATCCTCGTCCGCAAGTCGGGTTTCACTGCATTTCTCGAGAACGACAAATGCCAAACATTGAAAAAACCGCCAAACTTGGTCACGAGCAAAAATTCAGAGAATTGCTCGCTGCGCTTTACGGAGATGATGTCAGGACGATTCAGTATCAAAGCGCCAGATACCAGCGCCTGGTCGAACAATTTCAACAGCACTTTGGCGAGGGCGATCTGCACCTCTTCAGCTCACCCGGACGCACCGAGATCGGCGGCAACCACACGGATCACAATCATGGCAGAGTGCTCGCTGCCAGCGTGAATTTGGATGCCATCGCCGCCGCAGCAAAAACAAATGGCAACACGATTACCGTTTATTCTGATGCTTATCCGGCTCCTTTCACTGTTGCTTTGAACCATCTTGAATTCAACCCAGAAGAAGCAGGCACCACCACGGCGCTGATTCGCGGCATTGCGGCACGATTCAAAGCGCTGGGGTTTCAAATTGGCGGGTTCAATGCCTGCCTCACCAGCGAGGTGATGATCGGCTCGGGATTGAGCTCCTCCGCTGCCATCGAAGTTTTGCTCGGAACGATTCTCAATCATTTGTACAACGATGGCCGCATCGCACCGGAAACCATTGCCTTGATCGGGCAATATGCCGAGAACAACTACTTCAACAAACCCTGCGGCCTGATGGATCAACTCACCTGCGCGGTCGGCGGCATCGTCACCATTGATTTCGAGGATCCGCAAAAGCCGGTTTTCAAAAAGGTGAATTTCGATTTCGGCGCACAGAACTACAGTGTGTTGGTGGTGAATACCGGCGGCAGCCATGCCGACTTGACCGAGGATTATGCCTCGGTTCCAAAAGAAATGAAAAGCGTGGCGCAGGCTTTGGGCAAAAAGGTTTGTCGCGAGATCACAATGGAGGAATTATTGCGCCACGTTGCGACGCTCCGGCCCAAAGTCGGGGACCGCGCCATCCTGCGGGCGTTTCATTTTTTGGCGGATAATCAGCGCGTGGTGGAACAGGTGCAGGCCCTGGAAAACGGCGATTTTCAGGAATTCCTGCGTTTGGTCAATGAATCGGGAAACTCCTCCAACAAGTGGCTGCAAAACAGTTTTACCACCAAGGCGCCATCCGAACAGGGGATCACTTTGGCGCTCGCGTTGACGGAGGATTATTTGAAAAAAATCGGCGCCGGCGCCTGCCGCGTGCATGGCGGCGGTTTTGCCGGAACGATTCAAGTCTTTTTGCCCAACGAATTTTTGGAAGAATATGTCAGGCGGATGGAAAGCATCTTCGGCGCGCAGGCCGTGTCGGTGCTGAAGATTCGGCCGCAGGGGACTGTCCACGTCAACTCAGTTGTGCGCCGGTCGTACTGACAAAATGACGGCTGACAGGCGGTTCATTCAGTGGACGGGTCTTACCGACGATCGATTGGTTCCGGTAATCTCTTACAAACCATATTTTTTTCTCTTTCTCCACAAAGTCGCCGGATCGATGCCGAGAATCCGCGCGGCTTCATCATAATCCCTGGCATGCTGCAACACGCGTTTGATGTGCAGTTTTTCCACCTCTTCCAGCGAGAGTGCGTGCAGCGGCTTCTCGGCCGCCGAACGCACCTCCTCCGGCAGGTGTGACAATTCAATGACACCATTCTGCGCCAGCAGTGCCGCACGCTCGAGCACATTCTCCAGCTCGCGCACATTGCCGCTCCAGCGATAGGCGCGCAGCGCCTTCATGGCCTCCGGAGAAATCTCGATGGTTTTGTCCCTGGCCACTTTGTTGAGAATATGTTGAATCAAGAGCGGAATGTCCTCCGGGCGCTCGCGCAGCGGCGATAATTTTATTCTAATGGCGTTGAGACGATAAAACAAATCCTCGCGGAAGCTGCCTTCTCTGAGCGCTTCATCCAGGTTCCTGTTGGTGGCGGCGATGATGCGCACATCCACCTTGCGCGTGACACTCTCGCCCACCCTCTCGAATTCCCTGCTTTGAATCACACGCAACAGCTTGACCTGAATGTTCGGCGAGATTTCGGCAATCTCGTCGAGAAAGACGGTGCCGCCGTCAGCGAGTTCGAACCGTCCCTGGCGGTCCTTCAACGCGCCGGTGAAACCGCCCTTGACATGGCCGAACAATTCACTCTCCAACAAATTTTCCGGCAGTGCCGCGCAGTTGACCTTGACAAACGGTTCCTGCGCCCGCGGACTTTTTTGATGAATGAAATGTGCCACCAGCTCTTTGCCGGTTCCGCTTTCTCCCTCCAGGAGCACGGTCATATTGCTCTCGGCCACACGCGCGGCAAGATCGAGCATCTCGAGCATTTGCCGGTTTTGCGTTACAAAATCGCCGAAGGCCTGCGTTTCCGCCACTTTTTTGCGCAGTTCCCGGACTTCACGCGTCAGCTCATGGTGCTCCAAAGCTTTGAGCGCGAACAGTTGCAGCTCCTTGAAGTCAAAAGGCTTCTGCAGGTAGTGATAGGCGCCCTTTTTCACCGCCTCCACGGCGCTGTCGATGGTGCCGTGCGCGGTGATGATGATCACCGTGGTTTCAGGTGAAAATTGTTTGATCTCCGCCAGAATTTCCAATCCGTCCATCGGCGCCATTTTCAAATCGACGAATGCCAGATCGAATTTTTCCTGCTGAATGATTTGCAGCACTTCCTGCGGTCGCGAAACCAGGCGGGTCTGAAAGCCGGTGGCTTCGAAACAGATCCCCATGGTTTTGAGGATGTTCGGCTCATCGTCGACGACGAGGACTTTTGCTGCACGAGGGTCCATGGTGATTTTATGATGTTCGTACGATCGGAATTGTGAAAGAGAATGTGCTGCCCTTGCCCACTTCGCTGGTCACCTGGATTTTGCCGCCGTGCGCCTCGACGACTTCCTTGGCAATGGCCAGCCCCAGCCCGACACTGCCCGGTGTCGATTCCGTGGGTTCCTTCACCTGCACAAATTTTTCGAAAATCGATTCCAATGCCTCGGCCGGAATTCCGCGTCCGGTGTCCTGGACACTGACGCGAACCAAACCATCTTCACGACCGGCAGTGATCATTACTTTTCCTCCGGCCGGGGTGTGGCGCAAGGCGTTGTTCACGAGATTGGTGACCACCCACGAAAGCTGTTCCCGATCCGCCGGAAAATCCGGAAGCGTGGGATCGATGGCGGTTTCGAGTTCGATCTCCTTTACGCGGAACGGCAGCCGCAAATGTTTGAGCGCGTCATCGACCAAATCCCGCAAATTGACCGGTTCTTTTCTGAGTTGATATTTGCCCGACTCCAGCCGCGAAAGATTGAGCAGCTCCTTCACCAATTTGGTCAACCGCTCGCAATCGCTTTTGGCGCTCGCCAGCAATTCCGCCTGCTGTGCACTGAGGCCGCCCAGCACCTCCTGTAACAAAATGTCAATGGTCATGTTCAGCGAGGTGAGCGGGGTGCGGAATTCGTGTGAAACCGCAGCCATGAAATCCGATTTCATCTGGTCGAGTTTTTTGAAACGCGTCACATCCTGTAAAAGGGTCACCACGCCCTGAACCTGCCCGCGTTCGTCGGTGATCACTGTTTGCCGCGGTCTGAAATAGAGCGTGCCATTGTCCCGCGTCACGGAAAAGAGCTCGTCACGGCGTGCAATGGTCTCGCGCGTGCTCGCATCCGCAGTCAAAAGACCGGCCAGGCGTTGGTCCGGCAGGAGCTCACCGACCGCTCTGCCCTGCCAATTATTTTCGGATATATTGAGAATTTTCACTGCCGCCTGATTCATCGACAGCAAATGGTTGCGCTGGTCGGTCAAGATTACGGGGTCGGCAATACTCGCAATGACGGCCTCCGACTTTTTCTTCTCGGCGATCAGCTCATGAATGTTCATTTGTTCATACATGCGCAAGCGTTCGGTCATTTTGTTGAATTCACGACTGAGCTCGCCGATTTCGTCATCGGTGGTGACATCGATCTTTTGATTGAACCGGCCCTGGCTGATGCGGCGAATGGTGTGCGTCAGTTTTCGCACCGGCCGGCGGATGCTCCGGGTGAACTGGATGCT
>JAPDQK010000016.1:0-104000 GCA_034505955.1 Candidatus Zhuqueibacter pondensis | reverse complement strand
CATCGGTTTTCAACCGAAGTGACCAATGGTCTGTGGCATTGGACCAGGCGACTAAGGGAAGCCAAATAACTTTTGCGGAGAATCGAAAATTGCCCGAAAGCAAATCATCTGCAAACGACTTGTGCATCGCATGAATGACTGGCGTTATAAGAATGGAATTTTTGCAGTTGGTCATGACCATTAACAGGAAAGGAGATCTCGATGAACAAACTGTATTTCTCAATCGTTATCAACGCGCCGAAAGAAAAGGTTTGGAACACGATGCTCGACGATAAGTCCTATCGTGTCTGGACGGAAGCCTTCAACCCCGGCTCACATTACGTTGGCGATTGGAGCAAAGGGAGCAAAATCCTTTTTCTCGGGCCGGATCCGAACACCGGCAAGATGGGCGGCATGGTGAGCCGCATCAAAGAAAACCGCTTGCACGAGTACATCTCGATCGAGCATCTCGGCATGGTGCAAGACGGCGTCGAAGACACCACCAGCGACGCGGTGAAAGCCTGGGCCGGCGCGCATGAAAATTACACCTTCAAAGAGCAAAACGGCAAAACCGAAGTGCTGGTGGAGATGGACTCCCCGGGCGGTGAGTTCGAGGAGATGTTCAAAGACATGTGGCCAAAAGCGCTGCAAAAACTCAAAGAGCTGGCGGAGAAGTAGAATCGTAGCGCAGACCTCCTGTCTGCAAGCAAGCACAACCCGGACGAGCCGGAATCCCAAAAGACAAAACGATTGACGACAAAATGATTTATAACCATTCAGGGATCGTTGTCGGAAACAAGGGAATTAGGGCAAAACCATTTGTTCCAACAGGTTTAATGGTTTTGCCCAAAATTTTCCATGCCCGGCTGGACATCTGATAATGATGAAAATGATGTTCGCAGTAGTGCCTTCAGGCACCGTGCAGTAGTGACCGCCCGGCTCCTAAAGGAGCTACTACAAAAGTCATTTTCAGAGGAAAGGTGGTTGGAAGACCTGCAGCCGCGGCCACAATTATAGCGGCCCCGGCGGCTGCCCGATCTGATGGAAGGGAAATCGGTGCACCGGGCGTGCGCGTCACAAACGCAAGGATCGTACCTCCGGGACTTCTCGTCCCATGCGAGGCGCTGGCCGGCAAGCCGATGCCGTGGAATGAAAGTACATCCTCGACCAAGTGTGGGAACCGTAGCGCAGACATCTTGTCTGCCCTCGCGCGCAGATGCAACTGCTCATCCGGCAACAGGGACCGGAACCGGATTTTGTTGACTACATCGGGATGGCGTATCGTAAAATTTCTTGAATGGATCGGATTGCCTGCCCTCTCGCGGAATGATGTCACACAAAATAGCAATGTCAAGAGGCATCACACTTGGATCACCCCGAAATTCGGAAAGGAGATGGCGATGAGCGGCGTACGCGTTCTCGTCGGCATCAAAAAGGGGGCTTTTATCCTCACTGCAGACGGCAAGCGTGAAAAGTGAAAGGTGAACGGGCCGCACTTTGCAGGTTGGGAAATCTATCACATGAAAGGCTCACCGGTGGCTCCGAATCGAATTTATGCCTCACAGATGAGCGGCTGGTTCGGGCAGATTATTCAGCCTTCGGATGACGCCGGCAATGAGTACGTGTTCCATGGCGGGTATCACAATATGTGCCGTCCAAGCAGTTCGTTTACATCTTTGACTTCGAGGGTGTGCCGGACCATGTAAAGCTCAAATCGGCGAAGTCATTTTGCTATTGCGCCGGCTTGCGGCGGGGTTTACGTTGACGGTTCAACAAAACTCCAGGGGCATACTGCTGTCTGTATGGTGGTTTAAATATAAATAATTAGTTGCATTATTCGAAATTTGTGTTATATTCAAAAGTGACAACGAAATGCTGTCATAATGTAGCGTTGTATGAATTTCTACAGCAATACACATTCTGTGAAGTAAAAAGCAGGTTGGAATCCAAAACAAATTCAAGGAGGAGTTCGCGATGGGAATGTTCGAATTTTTGGGTAATGTCGGGGCCAAGTTGTTCGGCAAGGGCAAGAATGAGGCGGAAGAAATCGAGAAGTTGTTGAACAAGGACCTGGCGGGGAAGATCCAGGGACTGAAGGTTGAATTCAAGGACGGTACAGCTACGCTGACTGGCTCCTGCGATACCTACGCCACTCGAGAAAAGGCAGTGCTTTTGGCAGGGAATATTCAAGGTGTCAGCAAGGTAAACGATATGCTGACCTCCCCACCCGCTGTGGAACCGACGGTTTTCTACACGGTTAAGAAGGGAGATTCGCTTTCGAAGATCGCCAAGGCGCTTCTGGGTGACGCCCAAAAGTGGCCGAAAATCTTCGAGGCGAACAGGGAAGTGATCAAGAATCCCGACCTGATTTACCCGGGCCAGCAACTGAGGATACCGAAAGAATAGAACCTCCTGTCACGTGATGATTCACCGGTGGGCTCCGGCTGCATTTCCATGATCAAGTCCCACCGGCAGGAACATGCACGTCATGCCAAGCATCTCGTGAGTTTCAACATTTTGAAGGTGGCTATAACACTCGATTCGGGATATGTCGATGGCGATGAGTTTTCAACCACCCAATTGTTACGGCATTTTCCGCAGTTTCGTCGTCATCACAGAAAAACAAAAACACCCGGCCGAAGCCACCAGTCCGGGATAGATCGGTTGTAGTCCCAACCAATACATACCATCTTTTCCCGTCAGTAGCCACAATCCGGATAATGCCGCGCTGGTGAGCATCGATAGGATCGCCCACCGAGCCGGCATTTTCCATTTCTCTGAAAAGCTTGCCGCCAATGGCACCAATAGCGCTGGCGTCGCCAACGAGCCGAGCTGGTACCAAATATCGACGACAGACGGCGACCATAGAGCAATTCCTACCGCTACTCCGAATGTTACAATCAGACCGAGTCGCGATAGGCGTGTGGCTAGATTTTCCCCACCGCGCCCATAAAGTTTCCATAGCAAATCTTTTCCTAAAGTGATGGCTGATAGAAATGCATAGCCATCAATAGTGGACATGATCGTCGCCAACAGGGACAGAAAGAATAGACCCCGTGCCAGTGGCGGTAGAAGTTTCATCGCCAGTTGCGGGTAGGATTCGACCGGATTCTCGAGATTTGGAAGAATGGCGGCAGCAAAGAGGCCAGTGGTCGTGGTCATGAAATCAAAAAGCATCCAGCACAGTACGGAAATCAGAATGCCGTTGCGCGCCACTTTTTCGCTCCGCGCGGCATAGCAACGTTGGTAAAAATTGGGATCGACCAACGTGCTCATCGCAATGAAATACCAGACAAAAATGTATTGCGGCGGGTTGGTGCCTTTCCAGGTGAGATGCGTGGGAGGAAGTGAAGTTTTTAGAAATGTCCACCCACCAAATTGATCGATTGCAAAAACCAGCATCACGGCAAAGCCGGCGTACATTAACAGAAACTGAAGAATTTCAGTTCGCACGATGGCAGCGAGTCCGCCGCGAAACGCATAAACCATCGAGAAGAGCGCGCCGAGGGAAGTGCCGAGCCACAAGGGCCAACCGAACAACATGCGGCAAAGCACACCGATCATGAGCACATAAGGCGCCGGCGTCGAGAGCATAAAAATGAAAAAGGCGCCGGCCAGGCTTGCACGACGACCATAAGCCTTTTCCAATTGATCGGGAATGGTATAGAATCGCGTTCGCCACGCCCGGCCAGCAATGAAAAGCGCAAAGATGATCGCATAAAGGTAATATGGCACCCCGAAGACAAGCCAGTTCGATAAGCCGTATCGGTAACTAAACTCACCGACGCCGAGAATGCCGCCGTACCACGTCGAGACCAGTGTTGCTACAAACGCCGGTAAAGAAAGACGCCGGCCGGCGACCAGATACTCTTCCATCGAACTGCCGGTGCGACGCGAGCGGACAAAACCGAGAACAAAAAGCCCCACCAAATAAAATGACAACAAAACATATTCAATCAGATCCAGAGTCATTTGACAGAAATTTTTTCAAATTCGGAATATCACCTTGCTTCCTGCACTTCTGGTGCATTATTGCTGAGCGCTATTTTCCCCCGCGCTGTCATGATTTCGGCTCCGTCAATTTTGCCCATTACTCTTCAGCAGTGTATTATGCATTCAGATTTTTCATATTATAAGACGTGAGGAGAAGCCAAGAGGTTTACAATTTGTTTGAGAGCATTTTGATAAAGCCGTTGACACAACCGAAAAATCTGTTTATATTGACATGAACATTTTAATTCAACCAAGTGGTTCAACTCTCAAATCCCCAGGGAGGAAATCATGTCGTTCATTGTATTTCTGGCCGTTGCGATCATCGCCTTTGTCACGTACTTCGCTTCCCGCAAACGCTTTATGCCAACGCGAGGGCAAAGTACCGCAGCGGGTATAGCGCCAGTCATTGGTGTTCTTGCATTGCTGGCTGCGGTTGTCTCATGTTTGACTGTCGTGCCTGCCGGGCATGTCGGGGTCGTGGATTTTTTTGGCATGGTGTCACCCAACACGCTGAAAGCCGGCATCAATCTCGTCAATCCGCTGGCTAACGTTATCAAATTTTCGGTTAAAACGCAAGAGATTAAAGAGGTGATGGATGTGCCCTCGAAAGAGGGGCTGACGGTACAATTGGAAGTGAGCGTATTGTATCATCTCAATCCGGAAAAGGCCGCCGAAGTCTACAAAACCATCGGGCCGAATTACGCTGAAATCATCCTCGAGCCGCAATTCCGCTCGGTCAGCCGCGGCGTGACCGCCATGTACGAAGCGAAGGCGCTCTATACTTCCGAGCGCGAATTATTAGCCAGTCAGATTCAAGAGCATTTGAGTAAAATGGTCGAACCGCGTGGCATCACCGTCGAAACCACGCCGCTGCGCCGGGTCGGGTTGCCGACGCGGTTATCCGAATCCATCGAAGAAAAACTGCGGGCCGATCAGGAAAGCCAGCGCATGGAATTTGTGCTCACCAAAGAGAAACAGGAAGCTGAGCGCAAACGCATCGAGGCGCAAGGCATTGCCGATTTTCAAAAAATCGTCGCGCAAGGACTCAACGATCAATACTTGCGGTGGAAAGGTATTGAAGCCACGGAAAAGCTGGCCAACTCACAAAATTCCAAAATCGTCATCGTTGGCTCAGGCAAAGACGGCTTGCCGTTGATTCTCGGCGGACAGTGAGCAAGGGGCAAAGGGCAAGATGCAAGAGGCAAAATAAGTTCATCATGCAATTTGCCATTTGCAACTTGCCTGTTGACTTTTTGTGTCGCAACAGTTAAATTGATTTTAGACCGTAGGGGTGTCCCGCCAAAACAGCGGGACTGAGAAAACACCCTCGGAACCTGATCTGGATCATACCAGCGTAGGGAAACGGTCATCAAGCTTCGCACAGCCCACGGACGTACAGGCCAAGCGCATCGAATAGCAATTACGCGTGCAAGGGTGTGCACATTAACAGGCCTCGAGGCCGTTTCCCTGAAATGAGGAAACGGCCTTTTTATTTTGTGGTTAACCAGAAGGAGGAATTTATGAGTCGATTTTTTTTGCTGCTATCGTTGGTAGCCACCTGTGTGAGTCTGGCGTTAGCACAGCAAGCTCAACAGGCGTCTGCCGGAAAAATTTCCGGAAAGGTTTATGACGCTTCAACCGGACTGCCACTGGTCGCTGCCAACGTTATTGTTGAAGGTACGACACAGGGCACCAACACCGATCAGCAAGGACGTTTTGTTCTTGAAAGGTTGGAACCGGGACGGTACAAGTTGATTGTCAGTTATGTCGGTTACAAGCGACAAACCCGTTCCGTGGAAGTAGGCACCAGTGAACTGTGGCTCGAATTCGGTCTCGTGCCAACGTTGATTTCGGCGCAGGAGGTTGTTGTCACCGCGTTACGCGCCAAAGAGGGAGAAACGCCGGTTGCTTTCACCAACTTGAGCGCCGAGACGATTCGCGAGAAAAATTGGGGGCAAGAAATTCCACTTCTTGTGAACGAAGTCCCAGGCCTTTATTCCTATTCTCAAACCGGCAGCGGACTTGGTTACTCGGAAGTGAAAATCAGAGGATTCGATGCCACGCGTGTGGCGGTGACGATCAATAATGTGCCGTTGAATGATCCCGAAGATCATACGACCTATTTTTATGACCTGCCGGATCTGACGGCAAATGTTCAGGATATTCAGGTGCAACGAGGTGTCGGTAATTCGCTCTATGGCGCTGCGGCCATTGGTGGCTCGATCAGCATCCTCACGCAGACGGCAGCGGAGTCGCCGGCGATTTCTCTTTATAGCGGATTCGGCAGCTACAATACGCAGCGCTTGAATTTTTCTTTCAACTCGGGTATTTTCGGCAAACAATACTCCGTGTATGGCCGGTTCTCGAAGTTGAATTCGGACGGCTACCGGCAAGACGCCTGGGTGAAGGCTTGGTCAACCTTTCTCAATGCCTCGCGATACGACCGCAGCATGACCACCACGTTCAATGTGTTCACCGGGCCGATCCGCGCGCACTTTGCCTGGCTCGGCATCACGCGCGAGGACTTGCAGACCAATCGCCGGCTCAACTACGACAGCCCCGAGTTCAACGGCGGCCACAAGGATAATGTCGATGATTTCCTGCAAACGCATTACCAGTTGCTCAACAATTGGCAGATCAACGATAAAATCGGACTGCAAAATACCTTCTTTCATGTGCGCGGCGAAGGATTCTTTGAATCTTTCAAAGCGAACCGCAAATTCTCCGAATATAATCTGACGCCAATTACCCGGCCCGATGGTTCCGTGATCAACCGCACCAATCTCGTTCGGCAAAAATGGGTGTCGAAGAAACAGTACGGCTGGATTCCGCGATTGACGCTCGAGCACGGCAACGGCGTACTCACCGCGGGCGGCGAGTTGAGCCTCTACAGCTCCACTCATTACGGCCAGATCAAATGGGCGCAGTTTCTGCCGGAGGGCGTTCCACCCAATCATCGCTATTATGAGTATAACACCGATAAAGTTTCCGGCGCCGTTTATGTGCACGAGGCTTTTCGCTTTTCCGACAAGCTGGGACTGATGGCTGATCTGCAGTACCAGCATCACACGTATGATTTTACGCAGGAGCGCATCGGCGCGTATGCTGACAAAGGCTATAACTACACTTTAAACTACAATTTTCTCTCGCCAAGGGTGGGTGCTCATTACGCTGTCACCCCAGCAACAAATCTCTTTGTAAATTTCTCAGTCGCTCGGCGCGAACCGAAGGACAGCGACATCTATGACGCTGATGATCCGGAAGTATATCCGGCGTTTCAGCGCAGCGGCGCCAATATCAATTTCGACAAACCTTTGATCGAGCCGGAAACACTCTACGATTTCGAGTTGGGCTTGGGTTTTCGCAAGGGCAATTTTGAAGTCAAAGGGAACGGCTATTGGATGGACTTCCACAACGAGATCGTACCCACCGGCCAGGTGGATGAGGATGGGTTCATCATTTTTGGTAACGCCGATCGTTCTGTGCATCGCGGCGTCGAAATCACTGCGGCATTTAAGACAAATATTGGGCTGACATTTTCCGGTAACGCGAGCTTCAGTGACAACAAGTTTCTCGAATATAACGAACTCGGTTACGACGAGAATTGGAACGCGGTGTCCTTTAATCGCAAGAATAAAACCATCGCCGGTTTTCCGAATTACCTCTTGAATGGCCGCATCAACTATCAGCTCAAAAATGCAGAGGCTTCATTGACCCTGCAACGCGCCGGTCGCCAATATCTGGATAATTCGCAAACCAAAGCGCTTTCGATTGATCCCTATACCGTGCTCAACTTCAGCTTTCGCTACAACGCCGGTGCGGTGCTTGGGATTCAAGGATTGACTTTTGACGCCAAAGTCAATAATTTGCTGGACGAGCTTTACGAGACGCACGGTGCAGTTGACGCCGGTACGGCGTATTTTGTGCCAGCCGCGGAACGCAACATCTTCGTGGGTACCAGTATCGAGTTCTAAGCTGTGCAGTGTAGTCCATTGTAGCCATCGTAGCCCGGATCGCCGGTCTGCTTTTGTTCCATTTCCTGACGAGCTGTCTGGGCTACGCTATTATCTTCGAGGACTGCTTGATGCCAAAACCAACCGCCCTGATCATTGCCAACAGTTTATTGCCCGCTCCAACCGTTCTTGATGAATGTCGAGCACGTGCTGACCTCATTCTTTGCGCCGACGGCGGCGCGAATCGCGCACGCGAGCGAGGCCTTGTGCCGGATTTTATCGTCGGCGATCTCGATTCCATTCTGCCCGAGACGCGCGCGACATTTACGAAGGCGCAGTATATTCATCAGCCCAGCCAATATGCCACCGATCTCGAAAAGACTTTGCAATTTGCGGTTGAGCAAGGCATTCAGAGAGCCTTGCTGGTGGGAATTTCAGGATTGCGTTTCGATCATCAAATCTGCAATCTCAATATTGCCGAGAAATTTTGCACCCAGTTGGAAATTGAAATTCACGATGATTTCGGCATCGGGACTTTTCTCCCCGCACAGGAGGCCGAGGCCATCACACGCTTTGATGCTTTCCTTGGCCAACAAATTTCTCTTTTTGCTTTTCGCCGCGCGGAAGGAATTTTTACGGAGGGATTAAAATATCCGCTCAAAGACGAAGCGCTGGAATGGGCGGTGCGGGATGGACTGAGCAACGAAGTCATCCAAACGCCGGTAACGATTCGAGTGAGGAAGGGGGTGCTTTTTGTTTATCGGGTGAGGGCGAACAACCGATAAGCGAATTACCCAAAAAATCATTGATTTCTGCGTAACGCAGACTTCCCTACGGGCGTAGCCCATGGGCTACGCCCATGGGCTACGCCCGTAGGGAAGCTTGCGCTACAAAATTTTCGCGATCGTGATAGTTTTTCGAGAGTAATACTATAAATAAATGAAACTGTCATTCAGAAGGAATCCTTTTCCAATCTGGAAAATCATCTGGAATGGTGAGCAGTTTCAGACACATAAAAAATCAGCGTGAATCTGCGTTTAGCTGTGTCCAAACATTTGGTCGCGAAAAGAGGCCGTGTGCAATACAAAACGCATGAAATTGTGGGAAACGCACGAAATTGATATTGACAACATAATGTTCGGGACATATCTTATTGTGTGACTTTGAACGACCTGGACGATACCGCTTTTCCTATTTCCGGCAAGTCAGGTAATGAAAAATCAATTTATTATAGGTTTCATGCATCGCAGGGGGGATTACTGGTTTATCGCACGGCTGATTCGAAAGACTTGTCTCAAAGCGACTAATCTGCGCCTCAGAAGTTGCGTGGCGCTATTATTTCTGACGACGCTTGTTGCTCCTTTCCCATCTCCCGCCCAAAAACTGCCCTTCAAGAACTATTCCACCAAAGACGGGCTCGTGCACAACGAGGCCCGTTGTATCTATCAGGACTCCCGGGGCTATTTGTGGATCGGCACCACTGAAGGCATCAGCCGGTTTGATGGCGCGACCTTTACCAACTACATATTGGGAGATGATAGCACAACAGATCAACCAGAGCCATTAATCACTTTCGTGAATACATTTTTTGAGGACAAGGAAAGAACCTTGTGGATCGGATTGAATTTTTGGGGAGACGCCGCCAGATTCAATCCTCTAGATCAATCTTTTACCCGATACAAGGTTATCCCGAATAGAGACATCGGATCAACCTGGGTCAATACGATTTTACAGGACACAAAGGGCACGCTCTGGTTTGGCACCGACGATGGATTGTTTACTTTCGCAAACGGGGCTTTTCGCCCCTTTACTTTGGACACCACGGATATCCCCTTGCCGATTCGAGTATTGTACGAGGACCAATATCGTACGATTTGGATTGCGACTTACCGCGGACTGTACCGTTATAAAAATGAGTTGGGGGTTCATTTGATAGAGTTGCCGAATTTGAACATGACTTTATGTAATGCGATTTATGAAGACAAGGAGGGAAATCTGTGGATAGCGACCGATGATATTGGATTGGTAGAATTGGAAAATCATCCTGATCCGAATCATCCGCCAACTCATTTGAAAACGTACACCTCCGGCAATGGTTTGCCTTCCAACTCGGTTCATGATATTCTGCAAGACGACTTGGGAAACTTTTGGATCGCGACCTGGGTCGGCCTCGGCAAATTCACGCCGAGCACGAACAAGTTTGTCACCTACACCACCGCCAATGGCCTGCCAAGCGACAATTTGTCTGACATGTTGCGGGATCAAGAAGGGAATCTTTGGTTGGCCACCACTATGGGAATCAGCAAGCTCTCCGGTGAAACCTTCACCAATTTTGGCGAGAGCGAAGGTCTGCCAACTGAATTTCTCACGCAAATTATCCGGGGCGTTGAGGGCACGCTCTGGTTTGTCGGAGACGGCGGCGCCTGCTACCTAATGGGAGACACCTTTGTTCCAATTGAAGCGCTGCGCGGGCAGTACGTTACCTCGGCGGCAGCAGATACTGGGCGCACGATGTGGTTTGGAACAAAGAAAGGTGTGGTGAAATGGGCAAACGGCAAGATTTTATCCCGTTACACAACCGCGAACGGGTTGCCGTACAATCATATTCAATCTGTCTTTCAGGACTCTCGAGGCGCACTATGGTTCGGGCATGAGAAGGGAGTGAGCCGGTTGTGGCGAGGTCGATTCCGCCATTTCCATGGCCAGGCTGATAGACCGCTGGTTGTCGCCATGACAGAGGACAAAAACGGCACGATCTGGTTTGCGACCTATCGGGACGGTGTCTACAAGATTTCTGTAGCTGAGGGGTCGCAAGGCAATTGGGTGAAAGTGGACATCCCAGTCGGCTTCAGAACGCGGGCGATCTTTTGTGATCAACAAAACAAAATCTGGATTGCAACGCGACTCAATGGCGTTTTTAGATACGATCCGCCAACCGGCGCGCTTGTAAACTATACCACTGCAGACGGCCTTTCGTCCAATTTCGTTCGCTCCATTTTCCAAGATAGCAGAGGTAATTTTTGGTTTGGCACTGCGCGAGGAGTCAATCGCTTCGACGGAACAACCTTCCGGCAATACTCAACTCGAGAAGGGCTTGCTGGCGATGCCGTATTTGCCTGCGTCGAGGATAACCAGGGCTACCTGTGGTTTGCCACCGGCACAGGTCTGTCCCGATACGATCCTGCCCAAGATCGTATCGTTACCATACCACCACCAGTGTACATCACCCGATTTCGAATCTTGGGTAGAGAAGTGCCACTGCGAAACGGAATGGACTTGCCAGCTTCTCAACGATCGGTGTCGTTTGAGTACGTCGGCATCAGTTTCAAAGATGAGACCCAGGTGCGTTATCAGTATCGTCTTCAGGGATTTGATCAGAATTGGTCGGAAGTCACGGACAGGCGCTATGTGAACTACACCAACCTCTCGCCAGGGCGATATACTTTCGAGGTACGAGCCAGGAATGGCGATGGCGTGTGGAGTGTCCGGCCCGCCACTTTCAGCTTCAGCATTGCCACGCCTATCTGGCGGCGCTGGTGGTTTATTGGTCTGATGATTGTTGTTATCGGCGTGATCGTCGGTGGCGTGCATCGCTACCGGTTGAACAAACTTCTGGAAATGGAGCGCATGCGCAGCCGCATTGCTACCGACCTTCACGATGAGATCGGCACCAGCCTGAGCAGCATCGCATTGTTCAGCGAAATGGCCAGAAACGAAATTCTGAGCATTGCGCCAAAAGTGGCTGACAAAATGAAAGACGTTGCCGAAACTGCCCGGCAACTGGTGGAAACCATGCGCGACATCGTCTGGGCCATCAATCCGGCAAACGATACCGTCGAAGATGTTGTGCTTTATATGAAGCAATTTGCTGCCGAGGTGCTCGAGGCCAAGGGTATCGAGTTCTCCTTCGTCACAGCGGAAGAGTTGAGAGGGCTGCGTCTTTCCATGGAGACACGCCACCATCTTTATTTGATTTTCAAGGAGGCGATCAACAACCTGGTGCGGCATTCGGGCGCTTGCCACGCCGACATTCGCATGAATCTTGCCAACGGAATGTTGATGCTTTCGATTAATGACAATGGAAAAGGCTTTGATAAATCTGAGCCGAGCAGCGGTAATGGTCTGAAGAATATGCGGAAACGCGCACAGGCGATCAATGCCACCTTGACGATAGATTCTGTGCCCGGGAAAGGAACCTCGATAGCCCTTCGCATGCCAATCTAAAATGCGAAATACCGCAAATGCGGTATTGCTCTGTTTGCGAATTCTTCATATTCTGAAAGTGTGACGCTGGAACGTAATGAGACCGTTGAAAAAGTCTAAAAACAGTCATTGCGAGTGGTAGATGGCTGATGTGCCATTCTTTCGGTCAGAAACACACCACCTGAATGTCATTCCGCAAGGAATCTTCCAGCGTACTGGCACTGTACTCATGCGGGGGAAGATGCTTACAGCATGACAAAGGAGAGCGTTTCTTGCGAGCGAAGCGAAGCAATCTCTCACGAGCAGAAATCAACAAGTTACAGATTGCTTCGTCGCAAAAAACGCTCCTCGCAATGACGATCTTGGTTTTTTCAACAGTCTCAACGGGTCCTGGTGGCAATCGAAACCTTGAATCCAGACAAAGTTCGCTGGCGGATCGAACCCGGAGTCACTTATGAAAGATATCAGTGTTGTGGTGATTGAAGATAATGAAAAGTTCCGCAACGGTCTGGCCCAATTGATTGAGGGAACACCCGGCTATCGTTGCGTGGGGACTTTCAGCGACTGCGAGAAGGCCTTGCCGGAGATCTGCAATCTGCTTCCCGACGTGATACTGATGGACATCGGTCTGCCGGGCATGTCCGGAATTGAGGGCGTCAAAGCCATCAAGGCCTGTTTACCTGAGATTGAAATCCTGATGCTCACCATTTATGAGGATGATGCGAAAGTCTTTGACTCGCTTTATGCCGGCGCTTCCGGCTATTTGTTGAAAAAAACCGCGCCCGCCAAAATCTTGGAAGCGATCACTGAAATCCATGACGGCGGTTCTCCGATGTCGCCTAAAATTGCGAGGAAAGTTCTGGACCTTTTCCACAAAACCGCCCCCGCCGAAGAAACCGAGCAGCTTTCGTCCCGCGAGAAGGAGATTCTGCAGCTTCTGGTAGAAGGGCTGAGTTATAAAGCCATTGGCAAGCGACTCTTCATCAGTCCCCACACCGTGCGTGCCCACCTGAAGAATATCTATGAAAAGCTTCATGTGCATTCGAAATCCGAGGCGGCGGTGAAAGCAGTGAAACAGCGGCTGTTCCCGTAGTTCTCGCTCAAAAACGCAAGCCGCCTGAAGTCGGCTGCCACCCAGTGAGTGACTTGCAGCTCTGAGCCGGCGCTTTCAAACGCAGGCGGAGAGATGAGCAATCACCGTGCAAAATTCAGGTTTTTCCTTCCTTGCTCCTGCCACAAAATACCCCATTTGAGTGATTGATTTTACTCGCGCCGAATATTAGTTTGGCATTGAAATTCATAGGTTGTTCAATTCTTTCATGTCATTCACAAGGAGGAAAAACGATGAAACGACTGATTTTTCTCATCGCGCTTTTTTCTGTGCTGGCCATCCAAACGGGCTGGGGCCAAATTCCCCCAATCCCTCCAATCATGAGTTACCAGGGCGTCTTGACCGATGCCAGTGGCAACCTCGTGCCGGATGGCAACTACAATCTTACCTTCAAGCTGTATGATATTCCCGGCGGCGGCACGCCGAGTTGGACCGAGGCACAGTCGGTTGCGGTAAGCAAAGGGATATTCAACGTGGTCTTGGGAAGTGTGACTCCTTTGGATCTTCCGTTTGGGAAGCCGTTTTGGCTTGGTGTGACAATTGGCGGGAATCCGGAGTTGACTCCCCGCATTCCGCTCACCACCGCAGCATACAGCTTCAATGCCCGGATGATCGGTGGCGGCTCGAATATTTTTCATCAAGAAGGAAATGTCGGCATCGGAACTCCTGAGCCGCAACAAAAGCTCCACGTGGTCGGCCTTGGCCGTTTTGACTTGCCCACGGGACAAATCAATATTAGCACACCGGGAGGCTGGCCTGGCATTATAGCCTTCTCACAAAACGGACACCGGAGGGATGTTATCATTGACGACGGTGGAATGCGTTTGTTGACAAGTTCTTCCTCTGCGCCAGCGCCATCGGCAAATGGCATTACTATAGACGAGGACGGCAGGGTCGGCATCGGCACCAATTTCCCGGACGCGAGACTGGACATCGACTTCGGAGCGACCGGGTCAATAGTTGCCGGCACACCCCTGGGGAATGGGCCGGGGTGGATCATCATGGCCCCCAACGGGCATCGTCGAGACATCGTCGGCGATAAGAATGGCGTGTACATCGGCGCCAGCTCGAATTCTGGCGCGGCCAATGCGCACTTCCAAGTATCAGAAGCCGGCAATGTAGGCATCGGACTGCCAACCGGTGTACCTGGTAATATCCTGACGGTTGTCCAAAATTCCGCCACCGATCCCATCGCGGACGCCTGGACAACGTACAGCTCCCGAAGATGGAAAACGAACATCAAGCCGATTGCTGGCGCGCTGGCGAAGGTGCAGCGTCTCCGTGGCGTCGCGTTTGATTGGAAAGCCGATGGCAAGCATGATATTGGCTTGATTGCCGAAGAAGTTGGAAAAGTGATACCCGAAGTGGTGGCGTATGAAGCGAATGGCACAGATGCCAAATCCGTGGACTATCCCCGTCTGGTTGCGGTCCTGATTGAAGCGATGAAAGAGCAACAAAAGCAAATCGCCGAATTGAAAGATGCCGTGCAAACACTGATGGTCCGGAATCAGGAAACCGAAAATAGTTCCATCCAGGGAGGAGGCACAAAATGAGGTCCATTAAAATTGGTATTGGCCTGTTGGCGCTTGCTTTTTGTATAACCTCCCCGCAGCGTGCCGAGGCCCAGCCGCGAGTAGCCAACAGCGTGTTCGGAAACGGCGGCGCCGTGATCAGCGGCGGCGGTTTCCGACTCATCGGTACCGTGGGCCAGCCGATAATTGGGGTGGTGAGCAATGCCGCCAACATCAACAAAGTCGGCTTTTGGTATCAATCCGGAGGGTTCATCACCAGTGTGGAAAAAATAACAGATAGTAATTTGCCAAAAGAATATCGGCTGGAGCAGAACTATCCCAACCCGTTCAACCCTGCAACCACCATCCGGTTTGCGCTGCCCAAGCGTTCGCCGGTTACACTGATGCTCTTTGATGTCCTCGGCAGAGAGGTGGCAACATTGGTTGACGAAGAGTTACAACCCGGAGAGTATAAGGTCGTCTTCGATGCAAGCGGTTTATCTCCCGGCGTGTACCTCTATCGCCTTCAGGCGGAGGGATTTAGTCGGACAAAGAAACTCACGCTGATGAAATAGGGAGGCAATCATGAAAAACACTCTTACAGGTCTGCTGCTGTTGTGCGCGTGGTTGATGATTATTCATCCCCGCGTCTGTGGTGCCGGCAGCTTCGATTTCAATGACGGCACCACCCAGGGCTGGACCCTGGATCAGATGTATGTCACCTCAAGCCAGACGAAATTCACACCGGTCATGGGCTACACACTGATGAACAGCAACAATGAATTGTCTGCGTATGCCAGCGCGCTGCTCATCGGCAGATCGGATCAGAATGACATCTATCTCGAATCCCCGGATTTGTTGTCCGATGCGAGCTGGCAGGGTATTGGCGGATACAGTATCGATGTCAGACGGTTGCTGTATTCGCCGTGCTGGGGCGATTTCGCGAACATCTTTTTTGTTCAGTTGCAGCTCAGGGTCATTGATACGGCCGATGGCAACAAGGAAAAATTGTTTGCCGAACATGATGGCACCAATTTTGTGTTTCATGATATTAAAACCTATAATCAACTGTATCAGATTACCTGGCAGCCGTCGTGGCTGGCTGACCCCAGATACAAAGTGAAAAAAATCCGCATTCGCATTACCGGGCCGGGGGATGTGGCGACGGAATGCTGGTATCGGGGCAGTTGGAATATTGACAATGTCAATTCGGTTGGCGGTTCCGGCCCCACCGCCTCGATCACGGTTACCTCGCCAAATGGCGGAGAAATCTGGCAAGCCAACACCCAACACAGTATCACCTGGACTGGCCAGGACATCGACAACTACGACGTGAAGATCGAGTATTCCACCAATGGCGGTTCCTCCTACACTTTTGTTACCTACATAACCAACCACGGCACTTCCGGCTCCTACAATTGGATGGTACCGAATGAACCGTCGACAAATTGTCTCGTTCGTCTGTCCGTCTTGAAGACGACAACCATTTCCGACGTCAGCGATGCTCCGTTCACCATAGTCGGATCAACCGCAGGGTGGGTGCTGACAAACAATCCCATCTACGGTACGGTCGCCTGTTTCACCGTCAGCGGGACCAATCTCTTTGCGGGAACGCAGGGCGGAGGCGTCTTCCTTTCCACCAACAATGGCGTCACCTGGAATGCGGTCAATACAGGATTGACAAATTACGATGTTCGCGGTTTGTGTGCCTCTGGCACAAATCTCTTTGCCGGAACCTGGGGCGGCGGTGTATTCATTTCTACAAACAACGGTGCAAGCTGGACGGCTGTCAATATGGGATTGTCAAATATGTATGTTTCGTCGCTTTATAGCAGCGGGACGAATCTCCTTGCCGGTACGTGGGGTGGCGTGTTTTGTTCCACTAACAATGGTACAACCTGGACGGCAATCAATACCGGCTTGACGGAAACTCACATTCGCGCGGTCTATATCAGCGGGACGAATTTTTTTACCGGCACGATCAACGGCCTGTTTCTTTCCACCAATAATGGTACGACCTGGACGGCGATCAATTCGGGATTGACAAATACTGCGGCAATATCGCTTGCCGGCATTCCCGCAGGTGGCGAGGAAAAGCTATTTACCGGAACGGATGGTGGTGGCGTATTTATCTCCACCAATAACGGCGCAAACTGGACTGCGGTTAATACAGGATTAGCGAATCTTCATATTCCGTTTCTTGCTGTCAGTGGGACCAATCTCTTTGCCGCAACGTGGGGTGGAGGCGTATTTCTAACCACCAATAACGGTGCAAGCTGGAATGCGGTCAATGAGGGTTTGACAAACACGAACATTCGATCTCTCATTGTGAGCGGAACAGATCTCTTTGCAGGAACTGAAAACGGCGGCATCTGGCGAAGAGCACTTTCGACGATGATCACGGCCGCGCCGGATATTGATGCGAATCCGACAGCCTGGAATTATGGAGCGGTTAATGTCGGCAGTTTCGCAGATAAAACGTTCGTTATTTCCAATACCGGAACCGCTGATCTCAACGTGATCGCAACAACACTTACAGGCGCGAATGCCATGGAGTTCAGCATTCAGACGGGTGGCGGAGCATTTACACTGGCGCCAGCCGCGAGCCGTAATATCATGTTACGGTTTGCTCCGACCGGCGCCGGCAGCAAGAGCGCTTCATTGAATATTGCCAGCAATGATCCCGATGAAAATCCGCTGGTGATTGCCCTGAGTGGTCAAGGTGGCGCAGCGTCGCCGTCATTAAGTGTGAATCCACTGGTACTGGACTTTGGGACATCCGCCACCAGCCTGCCCTTCCAGATTAGCAATACCGGTGGCGGTACGCTGACCTGGAATGTCACCGAAACCCCGGACAAACCATGGATCACATCTATTTCTCCCAATAATGGCACGAACAACGCTACGGTTACGGTGACGGTCGATCGAGCATTATTACCCGGCAATAATGATACGGGCGTACTGGCGGTGACCTCCAATGGCGGCAACCAGAATGTGACGGTCAATATTTCGAAACAAGTGATCACCCTGCCACCGAGTTGGAATTTTACCGCGAATACCGGCAACAGCGCCATCGTGGTGCTGCCCACCGCTGCCAATCCCAATATTGATGGAGTGCCGCTGCAAAGCGGCGATTATATCGGCGTATTCACTCCCGCCGGATTGTGCTGTGGGTGGAAACAATGGCTGGCAGCGAACATCTCGATCACCGTGTGGGGCGATGATGACCAGACCACACCGGTTGATGGCTTCAAGGCAAACGAAGAGTTGAAGTACCGTGTGTATCGTTCCAGCGCCAGCAAAGAATGGGATATTGTCACGGTGGCATATTCGCAGGGCACCGGGAAATATACCAAAGATGCGTTCATGATACTGAGCAAATTCGATGTAACCGAACAAGTCTGCCGGGTACTGGATTTCACCAAAGGCTGGAATATGATTTCCATCAACGTCACCCCGGCGGATCCAAACATCGCGGTGGTGATGGCGTCGATTGCCAGCAAGCTGGTGATCGTCAAAAACAGCGCTGGCAAAACCTATATCCCGACGTACGGTATCAACGATATTGGCAACATGCAGTTCGATAATGGTTATCAGGCATATGTCAGCGATGCCATCGCGCTCAACGTATGTGGCAAGCCGGTCGAACCGACCAAGCCGATATCATTGGCAATGGGCTGGAGCATCATCAGTTATCTGCCGGCTGTTCCGATTGATATTACCACAGCTCTGGCCGGCATCAGCAGTAAACTGGTGATCGCCAAGAATAATGCCGGCCAAACCTACATTCCGGCATACGGGATCAATGATATCGGGAAAATGTACCCGGGACAAGGGTATCAGGTATATCTGAACGCTGCGGCCACACTGACGTATCCGGCATCGGCATTGGCAAAAGCAACGAATGTGCTGGCCAAAATTGCAACGGAACATTTTACCTATCGGTCATCAACTGGCGAGAATGCCACGGTAGTAGTGACAACTGCCTGCAATCCGCGTTATTCCGATGGTGGTGTGCTGGAGAATGGCGATGAGATTGGCGTCTTCACCAGCAGGAATCTATGCTGCGGGGCAGTGATGTGGGATGGCACGAACAAAGCGATAACGGTTTGGGGCGACAACAGTCAGACGCCAGAGGTGGATGGTTTCACGGCCGGCGACACGCTGCGATTCCGGGTGTGGAAGAAATCCGCGAATACGGAATATCCCGCGCAAGTGGCATTTCAACCCGGTCAGCCTGTGGTGTATCAAGCCAATGGATTCTCGGTGCTGACGCAGTTGGTCGCCATCATAACCGGTGCGGAGGTTCGTGTCGAAAATTCGTCAGGAATGCCGGATGAATTCCGTCTCTTCCAAAATTATCCCAACCCGTTCAACCCTGCAACCACCATTCGGTTTGCGCTTCCCAAGCGTTCGCCGGTTACACTGATGCTCTTTGATGTCCTCGGCAGAGAGGTGGCAATATTGGTTGACGAAGAGTTACAACCCGGAGAGTATAAGGTCGTCTTCGAGGCAAGCGATTTATCTCCCGGCGTGTACCTCTATCGCCTTCAGGCGGAGGGATTTAGTCGGACAAAGAAACTCACGCTGATGAAGTAGCCCAAGCAACGAGCGAAGTCGGACTTGTGCTCGCGCTTCCGGCGCAAGTCCGACTTCAATATCCTCGCTCCTTATCCACCACATTTAATAACGCCTCCCCTCGCACGTACCGCGCCAGATTCTCCGCAAACTGCCCGCCGATGCGTTCCACGTACTCTTCAAAATTGCCGGAGATGTGCGGTGTCACCAAGACATTGTCCATTTCCCAAAACGGGTGGTCCTCCGGCAACGGCTCGGTCTGGAAAACGTCGAGCACGGCGCCGGAGATTTTTCGTGCGCGCAGCATCTCGAGCAGCGCGGCTTCGTCAACCAAATCGCCGCGGGCAACATTGATGAGATAAGCGCTCGGTTTCATCATCTGCAGTCGTTCGGCATTCAACAATCCACGGGTCTCGGCGGTGAGCGGTAACGCCAGGACGATAAAATCAGCAGAACGGAGAAATTCTTCGATTCGGGCAGGAGAAAAGATCTCGGCCACTACTTCCGGTTTGGGCAAATCTTGATTTCGGCGCAAGCCGATCACGCGCAATCCCACTGCCGCACACCACTTTGCAATTTCGCTTCCAATGGCGCCCATGCCCATGATACCGACAGTTTTGCCGGCCAGCCGGAAACGACCCTTGACCATTTCTTTTTGCCGCCATTTTTTATCGAATTGTCCGCGCATCGCCCAATCGAAACGATTCGCACAAAATAAGATCGCGCCGAGCACAAATTCGGCAATGTAATCGCCATGAATCCCGCGCGCGTTGGTCACCACTACCGGACTGCGGTTTAGCTCCGCCGAAAGCGATTTTTCCACTCCTGCCACACCCAGATGCAACCAGCGTAATTTGTGACATTGTGAAAATTGCTCTGTGGAAAATCGGTAGGTCGCGATCACTTCTGCTTCAGGAAACAGCCCGGCAAAGTGGGCCGGCTCGAGCGCCAGCTCAACTTTGGCCATGTCCGTACCGAGGTGCGCTTCGATTTGCTCACGGAGTTTTTTCAGGCGAGCTGGATTGGCGGTGAAATTGACTGCAACAAGCATGACGAGCCGAAAGATGATTTGCTCTCGACATGCGGGGACTTCCTGGCAAGATGAAGTTCCCCGCATTTCTGTTCAACAGGCATCACCCATAGATCCCGCGCAACTTCAGCGTTTTCGCCACGCGATCTATCGCCAGTACGTAGGCGCCAATTCGCATGTTGACTTTGTATTTTTCCGCCGTCTGGGTGACCTCTTCAAACGCCTCATTGAGAATGCGTTCCAGGCGCGTAAACACTTCGGATTTGGCCCAGAAGTAGCCCATGCGATCCTGCACCCATTCGAAGTAACTGACGGTGACGCCACCGGCATTGCATAAAATATCCGGTATCACAGTAATGCCGCGATCGACCAGGATCGGGTCTGCACTTGCTGTGGTCGGCCCGTTCGCGCCTTCCGCGATGATCTTGGCTTTTATTTTCCCGGCATTTTGGCTGGTGATTTGATCCTCCAGCGCACACGGCGCCAGCACGTCGCATTGCACTTCGAGCAGTTCTTCGTTGGTGATTTTTTCACCGCCCTTGAAACCCTCCAGCAGTCCGTTGTGTTGATCACGATGCGCAATCGCTTTTTGCACATTGATGCCCTTGGGATTATAATAAGCGCCGGTTATATCGCTGATTCCGACCACCTTGCAGCCCAGCGCCTCGAATTCCTGGGAAGCGATCGAACCGACATTGCCGAAGCCCTGCACCACCACGCGCGTGTTTTTCGGACTGATGCCCAGCTTCTGCAACAGGCAGTTGGTCGTGATGACCACGCCCTTGCCAGTGGCCTCGACACGACCCAGAGAGCCGCCGAGAAAAGTTGGTTTGCCCGTCACCACGGCGGTCTCGGTATGGCGCACGTGCATGGAATAGGTATCCATGATCCAACCCATCACCTGTTCATTGGTGTTCATGTCCGGCGCTGGCACGTCCCGTTCCGGTCCGAAGATTTCCAACAGATTCGCCGTATAGCGCCGTGTGATTTTCTCCAATTCCACCATTGTCAACTTCTTGGGGTCACATTTCACGCCACCTTTGGCACCGCCAAACGGGATATTGACCACGGCACATTTCCACGTCATCCACGCCGCCAGTGCCTTGACCTCGGAAAGTGTGATATTGGGCGAATATCGGATACCGCCTTTGGAGGGGCCACGAACATCATTATGAATGACACGATAACCCTCGAAGACCTCGATCGTGCCGTCGTCCATTTGAATCGGTATGGCAACGATGATTTGGCGCATCGGTGTCTTGAGGTACTGATAAACCCCGGGATTCAGGTTGAGCAACTGGGCGGCTATATCAAAACGGGCCATCATTGACTCAAAAGGATCTTCATCCGCCGGTTTAATGGGAGCAGACTCAACATACGTATATTCCATGTCAATTTCTCCTTTCCTGTTTTAAACAATTCATTAAGTTGTCAAGTTATTTCCGACCAATACCACAACCATTAGTTACACATTCCTCAATATCTTCGATGGCGCACCAACTCGCGCAGCGTCAGCGCCAGGTCCTCGTCTCTTCGCAGCGGCATCTCCAGCCGGGCCTGCCGAATCTTCTCAAAATCAAGTTCATGAATGAGCAGCTCCGGCTCACCGTACTTTGCCGTAGCTTCCACTTGACCAAAGGGATTGACGATTTGGCTGCCTCCCCAGAAGCGGAAAGGACCTTCACTGCCGACACGATTGACGAAAATGAAGTAGGCACCAAACATGCGCGCATAGAAGTGGCTGAGCAAGCGACAGGCACCGGGACTGGTTGACGGCTGCAGGTCCGGTGAATTCATTGCCATCCCACTGGTTGCACTCGAACAATGAACGGAGAGAAAGATCTTGGCGCCATCAATCCACAACACGTGAGCTGCCGAAGGATGCCAGTTTTCTTCGCAAATCAAAATGCCGCACCGGATGAATGCAGCATCGAACGCCGCGAAGCGATCCCCCCGCGCAAAATACTTCCCCTCCTCGAAGAGGCCATAAGTGGGCAAATAAACTTTGTCATGACGATGCAGAATAGTTCCACCGGAGAGATAAAGGGCTGAATTATAAACACGATGATCGGGCGACTCCACCACCAGCCCGAAAAGAATATCGATGTGGCGGGATTGTTCAACCAGGGGATCAAGCACAGCCGATTTCTCACGCACGGCAACCTCGGCGACGCGCTCCTGCAAATGGTAGCCGGTCAGACTGAGTTCCGGGAATACGATCAGCTGTGCGCCCTGTCGCATGGCCGCAGCCGTGAGATCGAGGTGCGTTTGCAGATTCGCCTCCAGATCAGCGAGACGACAGTCGATTTGAGCGATGGCCAGTGTGAGCTTCATACGTTTGTGTGGGAGAACCAGCCGATGCTCAATACTCCTGTCGCGATGCGCCGCTTGCGGACGCCTCTGCCGAATGGGGCGTATTGGGGAGCAGTTTGTGGTCCGATGGAGTGGCACTGATGGGAGTAGAATTGTGCTCGAGCAAACGACGCACAATCTCACGCACGATTTTGTTCACCAGCGCCGGATCAGCATGCGGGCCCAACTCCAGCAAGGTTTCGCGCACGATCTGCCGGAGTTTTTCGTCACTAATTTCCATAAATTTTAAAACAAGCAAGCCGCAGCACACCGCTACGGCTTTTGTAAAATATAAAAAAATGGGGAGTTTTGCAAGGGGATTTTGGAGAGTTTGTGCTTGGGGCGGCACAATGATCGCGAGTACCAGGCGAAACTCTAAAATCTCCCTGGGCGTGAAAAACACTATTAACCCCGATAATTCAGGAGTTGCATTTTAGGCACAGGCCAGAAACCAGCGTGCAGTCGATTTACGCACAGCGTGAATTATCGGGGTTGGGTATGATCCCAGCCGGCTGGTTTTCGCCTGTTGGCTAACTGGCAGTGTTTTCAGATGTTCAGCCAGCGCGTGGACTTTTTGTTGAATCATGGACTTCCGCAAAATGATCGCAATGCTCCTAACATAAGAAAAGTCGCATATATTGCACTACATCTTGAGGACAGCATCCATGAAAATTGGCGGCATTATTCATTCCGGGCCACACCACAAGCTTTCTCGCTGCGTTATTTATCTCTTCTTGTGGTTGCTGACACCGGGCTTGGTAGAGTTGCAGCAAGCCCACGGGCAACAAGGGCCAGCGCTGCGTATTTTGGATTTCTCCTTGATCAACGCGCAAATTTTGCGAATTTCTGATTTCAATATCACCGGCAGTGGCAGCATTGCCCCGATATTCACGTTGGTGATAGAGAACAGGTCCGGCGCTCCTGCAACCGAGGCAATCCTTCGTTTTGAGCTGAGGAACAATCGCTTTACCGGAACAATCGTGGAGGCCAG
Organism: Candidatus Zhuqueibacter pondensis; assembly: GCA_034505955.1. Taxonomy (GTDB): domain Bacteria; phylum Zhuqueibacterota; class Zhuqueibacteria; order Zhuqueibacterales; family Zhuqueibacteraceae; genus Zhuqueibacter; species Zhuqueibacter pondensis. Next base: position 80,299 of record JAPDQK010000016.1, on the reverse strand, counting down.
CACGCGGCCGTTTCCGATGGGGTCCGGACAACAGCGCTCGTTTACCTATCAGGATTTTCGTGGCCATGGCACCAACGCTGATGTTACGATCGATGAATTCAAATATAATGCGCAATCAGTGGACGCAATAACGGATGCGGTCTTGAAAACCGGCCGGTTGCCGAGCGGCAGATATCAATTTGTCATAACGCTATCCGATGCACATAATCCGGGCGCTCCGCCCTCAACGGCGACACAAATTTTGGATATCTCCAACCCGACAACCCTGGATTTGATTTCTCCCGGTGCGCCGGCCGGCAGAGGGGAATGCCTGACACAATTCGGATTGCTACCGCAATTCAAATGGGATTCCAATGCCGATCGCTTTCAACTTATCGTATGTGAGGCTTTACCGGGAAATTCCAGCCCTGAAGTCGTCATGCAAAATGAGCCGCGGTTGCGCCAAATTGTGCAGCGTGGTGTCGATTTCTGGGGCTCGCCGTCCTTCATGTATCCCTCCGGTGGATTGCCGTTGGAATATGGCAAAACCTATTATTGGCAGGTCCACGCCATTCTCGAGTCTCCCAGCGGCGAACTCCGGCTGCCGAGTGAAATCTGGTGCTTCCACATCAGCCCGCCTGGCAGTTCCGGAGGGGAGGTGATGCTGCAACAACTCATGAGCTTGCTGAATTCGCGTGAGTTTGAAGCGCTATTCCGCGAGGGTAGACCGCTGCACCGTTACCGGCCAACCGGCGAGGTGACATTGAATGGCCGACGGATTGATTTGTCTGAATTGATCGCTTTCTTGCGCAATCATCCTTTGCGAAAAGTCTCGCTGCAAGTGGAATGAATCGAACTGAGTTTCTGAAAATGCGGAAAATACTTCTTTTTATGCTTTTGCTTGCCATCCCCGGATTGGGAACAGCAGGCCTCTCGGTGGAGTGTGATCACCTTGATGATGCAACTGCGCCGCTTTGGCCGGTGGAACAGGAAAAAGATGTGGCACTGGTATTGAAAACGGTTGGGCAAGTTCAAATCACTTATTCTTACAACAACGCCTGGCTAAAGGCAACGCAAGGCACTCGTCTGCACGATGGAACGCAGGTGCGCACCGGCGATCAATCTCTGGCCGCAATTGTTTTCACCGATGACAAATCGATGCTGAAAGTGCGAAGCAATTCCAAAGTCGTGATCAATGGCAAGCGTGAGACTGCGGCGTCTGGCAGCCGGCGCATCGCCAAAACCATTGCGATGGAAATCGGTGAGCTTTGGGCGAAGGTTACGAAAGGGTCGGCGCCATTTCGCATTGAAACGCCATCCGGCGTGGCCGCGGTCAAGGGCACAATTTTTTATGCGCTGATCGATGCCAGTGGCAGGTTTCACATCATCTGTCTTGACGGTTTGGTTGAGCTGATCAACCAATACGGCAGCGCAATGGTGCATGCCGGAGAAACCGGGACCTCTTCCTCCGGCCAGGCCCCGCAATCGCGCCCCACCAATTCCGGCGAGCTGCCAAACTGGGCCAATGACAACGAAGGCGGAGGTAATATTGAAATCGAATTCCAGGATCAAAATGGGCAGAAGAAAAAGTTAAAAATCCGTTATGAATAGGTGAGGGCTGATGCGGTCACAATTTTTGCATTTATGTTCGGCATTCGAGGCCGGGAGCATGCGAACCCAATTCGCAAAGCAATGTATCGTTTACTTGTTTGTCGTTGGTTTGTCTGTTTCCGCACCGTTATCAACAGCAGCACCGCAACAAGGTCCGGGAGGACCTGTCGGCGGAGTGCCACAAATCGAACATTTCCCGGTCACGTTTGGAGTGGTGGGGAAACCCATTTCCCTCGAGGCGAGGGTTGTGGCGCCGGGGCGCGTGGTGATCTATCTTCGCCTGTATTTCAAATCGGTCAAGGAGCAAGCATTCAAATATATCGATATGCGCCCGGGAGCACAAGGTTATCTCGGACAAATTCCTGCCAGCACCGTCCATCCTCCGGTCATGCAATATTTTTTGGTCGCCTTGTTGTCGGATCATACCGTCATCAATTACCCTTCCAAAAATCCTTATGGTCAACCTTTTGAGATCATGATTCAGGAAAATGGAGGGGGCAGCAGTGAAAGTGAAAAAACACCCGACACCGGCACCGGAATAAAATCACAAGAGAAATCCCTCACGCCACCAGCGACAAAGCCGCCGGTGGAAGTCTCGCCCCAACTTCTCGACAAAATTGAAAAGCTCGAGCGGCCCATGGCTGAAGCGCCTGAAGACACCGCCAACGCGCTTTCCGGTTCCCGCGAAACTTCCAGAGTTGAACCTTCGTCGCCAATTCTGGTATTGAGTCCGGAGCCTTTCAGCACGGTTGCTGCAAACGAAGTGGTTATCGCCGCTTCTTTTGTCACGGAGGCTGCAATCGACTCCTCCTCTGTCAAACTTCTTTTGGATGGCAGAAATGTGGCGAGCCAGGCGCAAATTTCTGCGGTTATGCTGTCATACTCGCCGTTACAAATTGCGGGCGGCGAGCATACAGTGGTCATCACCGCGCGTGATGAGTTTGGGAAAGTTGTGGGGCCGTTGAGCTGGCGCTTTCACGTTGCCGAGGGGGCCGGGGCAGTTGCCGATGACCGGGCAAAAATTCATGCCACCGGCATGGTCTATGCGGAAATGCGCCGTGAGAAATTCGGTGGCATAAATTTGAACAACAATAATGTCGGCGCTGATTTGTCAGGCAACACCGGGCCGCTCAACTATTCGGCTTCAGCCTATTTCACCTCTTTGGAAGATAAAATGCAGCAGCCACGCAACCGTTTTGCAATTTCTGCGGGTCTGCCGTGGCTCAATCTGACGCTGGGGGATGCCATACCTTATTTTGATGAATTGATTTTGTGGGGCCGCCGAGTTCGCGGCCTGCAGGCCGGCCTGCACACCGGCATCATCAATTTTGATTTTGTCAGCGGCGAAACGGTGCGTGCCATCAATCCCGCGAACGGACAGTTCGGCACATACCGGCAAACTCTCATGGGTTTGCGCCCGAGTTTTGGCAGCCGCAACGGATTTCTGTGGGGTTTCACGTTACTGAAGGTGCGTGATGACACGCATTCGCTCACACCGGGCAACGTCAACCTCAACGGTGGTGTGACGCCGAAAGACAATCTCGTTCTCGGCACTGATGTGAATTTCACGTTCGACCATCGTCGCTTTGAGATCAAAGCCAGCGGCGCCTGGTCGCTACTGACCGGTGACATCGCGCATGGCGCGATGTCACAAGACAGCGTAAAGAAGATTGCCGAGGTGGATCTGCCGTTTGACCCGAAAGAGTTTGAGAAATGGTTCATTCTGAACGAAAGCACCTCGCCGCTCGATCCGAGTGGCAAAACTTCCCTGGCCTATCAATTCACAGTGCAATGCAATTATTTCAATCAATTCCTCACCGCCGGGTACAAACAGATCGGCTCCGAATACGTTTCGCTGGGCAATTCATTTCTGCGCAACGACCTGCGGGGTTTTTTTATCAGCGATCGCTGGCGCCTGCTGCGCAACCGCGCCCATCTCACGCTCGGTCTCGAAAGCTACGATGACCATTTTAACAGCATCGATGGCCGGCCGGCGACGAGTTTGACAACCTGGCAAATCGGCTGTTCGATTTTCTGGGATCCGAATTTGCCGTCGCTAAACTTCAACTTCCGCAATCACAGCCGCAATAACAGTGTTGACTCGGGCAGCGTGGTAACTGTTGCGAGGGAAGACAATGCCACGCGTGATTTTTTATTTTCGCTGAACTATGAGGTCACCGCTTTTGATCTTGACCACACCCTCATGCTCAGCCTGATGAGCTCGAATCGCGTTGATCATATCAAACGCACCATCCCCGGGGATGTGGCCTCGAATATCAAGACGATCAGCCTGCGTACGCGTTACCAGATTCCGATCACCAGCACACTGACGTTTGCCACCAACAACAATGACATCGCCGGAGGACAAGATTTGTTCAAGTACAATATGTTTTCCGGCCGGGTCGATTATGATTTTTCACAACAACGAACAGAGCCGGGAAGTTTGCGGAAGCGTGCTTATCTCGCTTTCAGTACCACGAATGCCTCCGGCGGCACGGCGGCGAGCAATCCCAGCCTGGCGGTCGTTGATTACAATCAGACTGCATTCCAATTCGGCGGCTCGCTGCAATTCAAGACGCGACATGAGTTGGTACTCGACATTCATTTGGTAAATTACAAGGACCATGGATTCCGAACCGTGAATGGAATTGCGGTTTCGAGGCCGTCCAAGAACAGCTCCGTGCGCGCTTATTACGCTTATCGTTTTTAACCCTGTGGTCAAGCAGTGCAACTTCAAACCGTGTGGGGACGACTGACCAATAAATGGATTTTAGGCAGCGTTATCAGCCTGCTTGCCGGGCTGATGGCATTGCTTCTCAGTTTCACTTCCGCTTTCGAGAATCTCGAACTTAAAACCTACGATGTCCGCTTTACACTCCGCGGTATAGAAGATGTTTCGAACACTGACATCATCATTGTTGCGCTTGACGAACAAACCATTGCCAGCCTGCCACAGAAATTACCTTATCCTCGTACGTATTACGCCAGGCTGATTGACAATTTAACCGCCGCCGGTGCGCGCCTGATTGTTTTTGATCTGGAATTTACCGAGCCCTCGGTCAACAATCCTGGTGATGATCTTTTCTTAGCCCGCGCCGCCCAACGCTCCGGCCGCGTTATTTTTGCCGGCAAGGTGGTCTTCGATTGGGCCAAAAACCAAATCCTCAATACTTACCTGTCGAAACCGATTCCACCGTTGTTGGCGAATAATCCGGATTGGGGGATCGTCAACATTCCCGAAGATACTGACGGGTTTATTCGCCAGTATTTGCTTTATCAAGAATTCAACCATCAGAAATATCTGCCACTCGCGGTGCGCGCTTACCTTCGACTTGCGACCGGCAAGGCGGTGTTGGATCATGCGGCGAAAATTGACGCGCTGCGCCTGGCTGGCCGAAAGTTGCCCCCGAATCCCTTCCTGATCAATTTTCGCGGCCCGGCTGGAACTTATCCGACTTATTCCATCGCCAATGTTCTTGATGACGCCAGTTTCCGCTTGAACGAGGTCGAAGACACCGATATCTTCGAGCAGCATTTGCAATGGGGCACTTTTAAAAACAAGATCGTGTTTGTCGGTGCCACCGTGGAGGAGCTGCAGGACAATAAATTCACGCCTTTTTTCTCGAGTCGCGGCGTCAAAAGAAAAATGCCCGGAGTGGAAGTGCATGCCAATGCGCTCAGCACTTTACTGGCCGGCGATTTTATCACGCGCATGCCGTATTGGGCCGAAATCGTCATGATCGTGCTGGTGAGCTTTCTCACCATGTTGATCGTGGTACCGACCCGTGCACTCTTCGGTGTGATTTTTGGCATTCTCGAAATCCTTGCGCTGTTCGTGTTTTCATTGTTATTTTTCTCGACCAAACAACTTTGGATGCCGTTGGTGGGTCCAATAACCGCGATTGTGGTGAGTTACATCGGGAATTCGGCGCAACTTATCGTTTTCGAGCGCCGCGAGAGGCGATTCGTGCGCAAAGTGTTCTCGCAATATGTTTCGAAAAGCGTGGTCGATGCCATGCTCGCCAAGGGTGAAATGCCAAAGTTTGGTGGCGAAAAACGCGAGCTGACCATTCTCTTTAGTGACGTGCGCAGCTTCACCACCTACTGTGAAAAACATGCGCCCGAAGTGGTGGTGCAACGGCTGAATGAGTATCTGACGGAAATGGTCGAGATTGTCTTTCGCAATGCTGGTACGCTGGATAAGTTCGTTGGTGATGCGGTGATGGCGCTGTATGGCGCGCCGCACTATTATGCCAACCACGCGGAAAAAGCGTGCATCACCGCCTGCGAGATGATCGCCAACCTGCGCGCCATCCAGAAGCGCTGGTCTGCCAATGCGCAAGATTATTTTCAGATCGGCATCGGCATCAACACCGGTGCGGTGATTGTCGGGAATTTGGGCTCGCAGCAAAAATTCGATTACACCGTGATCGGCGACGAGGTGAACCTCGCGGCGCGTCTGGAAGGCGCCAACAAACAATATTGGACCTCCATCATCATTTCCGAATCGACCTACGCCAAGGTCAAAAACAAGGCGCGCGTGCGTGAGCTTGATTTGGTCAGAGTCAAGGGCAAGAAAAAGCCGGTCAAAATCTATGAGCTTTGCAGCATGAACAGCCTGCCGGAGATCGAGCAAGATTTGCTGATCAACGTTTATCATCAGGGACTGAAGCACTACAAGCAGCGTGAGTGGTACAAAGCGATCAAAGAATTCAAGCGAATCTTGCGCTATTTCCCTTCGGACGGCCCCTCACGCGTCTATGTTGCCCGCTGTTTGGATTTCATTGAAAATCCGCCGCCACGGGATTGGGATGGCGTCTATGAGTTCAAAACGAAATAAGGAAATTCTGCACTGATACTTTGATCCAATCTTCCGTTCAAGTTTTGTTTGTTTTTCATCATATGGCTAAAAAGTTTTGGAGAATTCCGAGTTGGCGCAGTGATGATGGAAAGCCAATCTCCCAATTTGAACTTGCAGTACCATCAGAAAGCTCCCCCAAGCGGGGTTAACGACTATGCGGTTCAAATTCTGCCGGCGCAAGTATCACGGTCGGCAGAGGCAGCGCGCTCCCACGTTCGAGTTCCAAGTCGAAACCCGGCTACTCATTTCTTTGGATTTGTTTGCGTTGAAAAATTTACGGGACATGGTCAAGTCACTTGGGCATTACAAATTTTACCGCAAAGCGCTCTAAAAAGTGCTTGACAAAAAAAAGATGTTTTCATATATTGAAAACTAAATATAGTTTTCAAATTTCCTGTTGCTTGAGCTTGTTCTGTGTTACGATATAAATAGTGCCGGTCATTGCTGGAAGCGCAGCGGTAGAGACTAATGACATTTTAACCTATGAAGCATGATTAACGGCAGGTTTGCCGTTTTATTTTAGTTATACAGAAACCGAAAACACTTTTATAGTTTCTATAGTACAAATGAATTCTCATCAGAATGAAGTGCGCGAGCGCATTCTCAATAAAACCAAAGAAAAATTTTCAGCCATCGGTTACGGGAAAACTTCCATGGACGAAATTGCCAGCGAGTTGGGAATGAGCAAAAAAACGCTCTACAAATTCTTCCCGACCAAATTGCAATTGGCGGAGGAGCTGATGGCGCACACTTTCGCGGAAGTCAATCGTCGCTGCGACACCATTCTCGCAAGTCCGTTGTCGGCTATTGAAAAACTTTTTCGCCTCATCGAGCTGATCGCCGACCTGCAAAATCGATTGGTAACCAAAGTAATGATCGAGAGCTTGCACACGCACTTGCCGCACCTCTGGCAGCGCATCGAAGCTTTTCGTCGTGAACGCATGCACAAAAACATGCAGGCGATTTTCGAGCAGGGCACCAGAGACGGCACGATTCGCACGGATCTCGATTGCGACATGTTCTTGCACTTTTTGCAGGGTGCGATTCAGGAGGGAATTCAACCGAAGTTGCTGATCAACGCTTCTTATTCCATGCATGCCGCAATTTTGATCTTGATTGACATTTTCATGAACGGCGTGTTGACCGAAGCCGGCCGCGCGCAATATCAAAAACTCCGAGCGGCAGACATGCCACCGAAATAGATCAAAGCATTCTCTTTGCTGTCTCGGCATGAAGCCGGCACGGAAAGTATGCCGCAAGTGGATTGATAAAAATAACTACTGACGGATTTTATGCCGGATTCGCTGCCCAATGTGTTATTGAATTGACTGGTCTGAGCGAACTTTCAGAGGTGGTGAACGTATATTATATTTTAAATAGAATTTGAACCGGTACCATGTTTACTTTCCTTAGATTCTTGGGAGCGCAATTCCTGCGTTTTCTTTTTCACGTCGGCAACTTTGGTAAATTGGCTTATCAAACCCTGCTGGCCCTGGCCGATGTGCGTACCTATGCCGGTTTGGTGGTGGAGCAAATGATGCGCATCGGCATTCGCTCGCTTCCCATCGTCGGCTATATTTCCATTTTCATGGGCATGGTAACTGCCTTGCAAGCAGTGAAACAGTTCACGCAGACCGTGCCGATGTATATTTCCGGCACCGTGGTGGAGAAGGCGATTCTACAGGAACTGGCCTCCGCCATGACGGCTTTGGTGCTGGCCGGAAGAGTTGGCGCTGCCATTGCCGCAGAAATCGGCACCATGAAAGTAACCGAGCAGATCGATGCGCTCGAGGCCATGGCCTTCAATCCCGTTGCCTATCTCGTGGTGCCGCGCCTGATCGCCGGCATGGTCATGGTGCCGGTGCTGACCGTATTCGCGGCTTTTATCGGCATGATTTCAGGATGGATTACCGCCATTTCTTTGACGGACCTGACCACTTTCGAATTTTTCAAAGGCGTCAAGATGTATGTCAGTTGGCGTGACTTTGCCCTGCCGCTTTCCAAATCGGTGCTCTTCGGAGCGTCGATTATCATGGTCGCGTGCTATCAGGGGTTCAATGCCCGTCAAGGCGCCGAGGGAGTCGGCACTGCTGCCACCAACGCCGCGGTGAGCGCGTGTTTGCTGATTTTGACTCTGGATTTTCTGATGGCAAAAGTGATTTTAACATGATTGCTTTTCGGGAAGTAGAAAAAAGTTTTGGTGATCTTGCGGTCTTGCGTGGCGTCAATCTGGTAATTGAAGAAGGTTGCACTACTGCCATCATCGGCGGCAGCGGTTGTGGTAAATCGGTGCTGTTGAAGCACATCATCGGTTTGCTGAAACCGGATCGTGGTGAGGTGTTGGTGGATGGCGTGGACATTAGCCGGCTTCCCTATCGCGAGCTGGTCAACGTGCGCAAGAAAATTGCGATGGTTTTTCAAAGCTCGGCGCTGTTCGATTCCATGACGGTCGAAGAAAATTTGGCCATGGGATTGCGGCGCCACACCCGGCTGCCGTACCACGAAATTCAAAAAAAGATACGCGCCTCACTGGAAATGGTGGGTCTGGAAGGCGTGGAATCAAAATATCCCTCGGAGCTGAGCGGTGGCATGAAAAAGCGCACCGCCATCGCGCGCGCTTTGGTCACAAGCCCGGAAGTGCTGCTCTACGATGAGCCGACCACCGGCCTGGACCCGCCGCGTGCGGATTCCATCAACCAAGTGATTTATGATTTGAATCAAAGGCTCGGCGTCACCTCGGTCGTGGTGACGCATGACATGCATAGTGTTTATCGTGTTGCGAAAAAAGTGGCCATGTTGGATGAAGGCGTCATACGTTTTTACGGGACACCGGCAGAATTGGCCAAATGCACCGAGCCCGCCGTCCTGAACTTTCTGGAAAGTGCACGCGGGCACGAATGGCTCGAACGAAACAACAACTCGGGAGCATCTCATGCGACGCTGGACGAATGAAGTCATCGTTGGCGCGGCGATTGTCATCGCCATCGTTATTGGTCTTTACGGTTATGTTTTTCTCCGTAACGTTCCGGTGCGCCATCGTGGTTATCACCTCAACATCATTTTTGAAAACATCACCGGCCTCGAAAATGGCGATGCGGTAACCGTCTCGGGATTGAAAGTGGGGCACGTGAAACAAATGCGCCTGGAAAACGGTCACGTTGCGGTGCGGGTCTGGATGAATGGCGAAACGCCGTTCCCGCGTGATTCGCGTGCGGCGATTCGCAGCATCGGCATGATCGGCGAGAAATACATCGACCTCATGCCCGGCACCTCGGCGGAATCATTGCGAGAAGGCGATGTTGTTCACGGAACCTACATCACGGATTTGGCCGATGCCGGCGGCTCACTTTCGGATTTGATGTCACAGGCCACCTCGCTGTTGAACAAACTCAACACGGCGATGGATACGACATTGAATCGCCGTGCTCCGCAGACTTTCGCCGCTACCCTCGACAATGTCCGGCGCCTCACCAGCCGGCTGGATGAAAATCTTGACAAAAACATGCACCACCTCGAAAACACCCTGGCGAATCTCGATACGCTTTCTTCCGGCTGGGACTCTTTTTGGCAGCGCCGCCAAGCCTCGCTCGACAGCGCCTCGCAGAATTTCAGCAAGAGCGCGGCGCAATTACCCAAAGTCGTGGCCCAGCTCGATAGTGCTCTCACCGTGACCCGCAAATTGCTGGCCGAGGTGGAAAATCAGCAAGGAACTGTGGGCAAGCTGCTGCGTGACGACGAAATGTATCACAAAACCAGACAAACCGTCGATGAGCTGCAAAGTCTGATAAATGATGTAAAGAAAAATCCCGGCAAATATTTGCAGGTGAGTGTGATTCGTTTGTTTTGAAGCACCACCGTGCGGACGGTTAATTGGAGCAATCAGGAGAGAGGGAATGATACGAAACCTAACGGCGTTGGCACTGCTCCTGGTGATCAACCTGGCTGCCGCCCAGGCCCCCCTCACCTTGGACGAAGCTTTGCGTCTCGGCCGGCAGAACAACTTGCAGCTCAAACAACAGCAGTTGCAGCGGCGAATCGCCGAACTGGAAGTGGCGATCAAGCGCGGCCAGCTCTGGCCTTCGCTGGATGCCAGCGCCACGACCTCCTATACCGATGAAATCGCAAAAATTGAATTGCCGTTTACCCCACCTGGATTTTCGAATCAAATAGAGCTTGGCGGGCATGATCGCACCGATCTGGCGATTGGCTTGCGCCAGCCTCTCTTCACCGGCATGCGCTTGCGCACGCAAGTCGATCTGGCCAAAACCGCCCTGCAATCTGAAGAGGCCCGCCTGGTGTTTTTGAATCAGCAGACCGCGCTTCAGGTTTATCGGCTCTTTTATCAGGCGCAAATCCTCAAGAAGGAGCGAAAAATCCAGGAAGCAAGCCGGACGCGCCTGTCAGTGCAACTCGATCAAACGCGCAATCTTTTTCGGGCTGCGCAGGTCATGGCTTATGATACGTTGCAAGTATACAACCAAGGCTTGCAGATCAAGATTCAAATGGATCAAAATCAGCGCGACCAACGGCTGATCGAGCTGCAGTTGGCTCGGCTGCTCGATCTCTCTGAAATACGACCCATCGCAGAAACCGACCTGTCAACACCAACAGAATTTCGCATTTCTCTCGATAGCCTCAAACAAGTGGCAATCCGGCATCGCCCGGAATTGAACAGTGTGCGTCTCGGCCAGCGTGCGGCGCAATTGACGCGCAAACTGGCGCGCGGTTCTTATTTCCCCGAAATTGGCGCGGAAGCAAAATATCACTACGCCAAGCCCGGACTCAACCAGGTGGCGAACGAATGGATGGATTACAGCACGGTCGGCCTCAACCTGCAATGGAATTTGTGGCGATGGAAACAGGATCGTTATCGGGTGCAGGAAGCGGAAGTGGAATATAACCGTCTGACACTTGCGGAACGTGAGCTGCTGCGTAATATTGAATTTGACGTGGAAAAAAGCTGGGAGAATGCGAAATTCGCTTTCAAACAAATCCACCTCACCCGACAATTGCTGGCGCAACAGCAAGAGCGTTATCGCATCATCAGTGCACAGCAACGTGAAGGAGTCGCAACCACCAACGACGTGATCGTGGCCGAGGCCGACTTGACGCAGGCCGAGCTGCAAGTGCAGCGTGCACTGATTCAATATTATCTCTCGCAAAGTGAAATGTTGCTGGCAACCGGCATGATTGCCGAATGATTGAAGTTTCGCCCAAGCGATGGAAACGCGACAAACGGATTTTGTTTCTCGCGGTTTGGAGAACAAAAATCCATCAGCCTCAATTTTGCGCATGAAATGGAGCGTGTATGAGATCTCTCCTTGAATTTTTCTTGCTATCCCTTCTCTTGGTGACAGGCTGTAGTAAAAAGAATAATTCGACTTTTCAAGCCAGCGCCATCCTCGAGGGCACGGCCATCAAAGTGGCGGCACAAACCGGCGGCTATTTGCTGCAAGTGAATTTCGATGAAGGGGAAGATGTGCAAATCGGCCAAACCGTCGCCGTTGTGGATACGGAAAAGCTCGGTTATCAACTCGAACAGGTAAGGGCAAATCTTCAGGAGCTGGCCGTGCAACATCGCATTGCCGAGACTAATGTTCGTCGTGCCCAAGATGATCATGCGTATGCCAAAATCAAATACGAACGCTATCTTGACCTTTTTCAAAAAAATGCTGCCTCGCAGCAGGTGCTCGACGATTTGAAAATTGGCTACGATCGTGCCAAAACCGCACTCGAATCGGCTCAACAAACCCTGGCTTCCATCGCCAGCAGGGAAAAAGGGCTGGAAGCGCAGGCCAAGCTTTTGCGCCGGCAGATCAACGACGCGCTGGTGAAAGCGCCGGTGAGCGGTACGATCACCACGCGCTATTACGATGCCGGGGAAACCATCCCGCCCAATGCCCCGTTGGTGGAGATTATCGATCTTTCCAAGATGTGGGCGAAAGTATATGTCTCTGAGACCTATTTGCCGCTGATCAAGATCGGCCAACCGGCGCACATCAAAGTTGATGGTATCAGCCAAACATTTACCGGCGTTGTCGCCTGGATCAGTGCCAAAGCCGAATTCACTCCGAAAAACATTTTGACCCAGGAAAGCCGCACAGCGCTGGTTTATGCAGTGAAAATTACGGTGGACAATCCCGATAAAATTTTAAAGCATGGCATGCCGGTGTCTGTAACGCTCACGCCGACTTCATGAGGCTTGTTTGGAAAATGTCATTCAGAGAAATCCTTTTGCAATCTAAAACCAACGCGTTTTACCGGAGACAAAAAAGATTCCGGCTGATGCAGTCTTCCAGAATGCCACTGTTGGTCAGATTGGATGTGGGCTGAATAATTTTTAAAAATTCAAAAAATGGCTGACATCATCACCATCGAAAACTTCGGCAAGAGCTACGGTAATGTCCGTGCAGTGGATGGGCTTTCGCTCGCCATCCGGGAAGGTGAATTGTTTGGCATGATCGGACCGGATGGCGCTGGCAAAACCACAACCATGCGCACGCTCTGCACCCTGCTGCCCCTCGAAGAAGGCCGGATGCAAATTGATGGTCACGACGTGCGCACCAATATCATATCGATTCGCAGCATTCTCGGATACATGCCGCAACGGTTTTCGCTTTATCCTGATCTTTCGGTCGAGCAAAATTTGACGTTTTTTGCCGATCTGTTTGGCGTGCCGCCGGCGGAAAAGAGAAAACGACTGGCCCGGCTTTATCATTTCAGCAAGCTGGAACCGTTCAAAAACCGCCTGGCGAAGCAGCTTTCCGGCGGCATGAAACAAAAGCTCGCGCTCTCCTGCACGCTCATTCATACGCCGAAAATTTTGATTTTGGATGAGCCAACCACCGGCGTTGATCCGGTATCCCGCCGCGAGTTTTGGCAAATTCTTCGGCAATTGCGTGACGAGGGTGTCACAATCCTGATTTCGACGCCGTACATGGATGAAGCTCTGCTGTGTAATCGCGTGGCTTTCATGCACAAGGGCAGACTGCTTGCGCTCGATGATCCGCGCTTCATAACCAAAAATTTTCCCTATATGCTTTACGAAGTGGCGGCCTCCAATCCACAGCTTTTGGTACCCTATTTCAAAAAGGAAATGCCGAGCAAGTCCGTGCACGTTTTCGGTGATTGCCTGCATGTGAGTTTCGAGGCGATGCTTGCAAATGATGTGATCAACAGAATTGTGCAGCACGCGCCACAGCCGATTGCCGCCATGCGGCAGATTGAGCCGGGCATTGAAGATACTTTTATGGTGTTGATGAAAGAAGAAGTGGCATTCTAACCCCAAAAGAGGAGTTCCCAATGGATACCGTAAACACCTCCATGCCCCAGAGCACGACGCCAATGTCAACGACCACCAAAGACGAAAGGACCTGGGCGATGTTCTGTCACCTTTCCGCCCTGGCGGGCTTCATCATTCCCTTTGGAAACATTATCGGACCGTTGGTGATTTGGTCGATCAAAAAGGATGAGTTTCCACTGGTGAACGATCAGGGCAAGGAAGCTTTGAACTTTCAGATCAGCATGACCATCTATATCATTGCTTCCCTTGTACTCATTCTGCTGCTGATTGGCATCCCTTTGCTGATCGGCGTGGGGTTTTTTGGTTTGATCGTGACAATCATCGCCGCCGTGAAGGCAAATGAAGGAATAAAATACCGGTACCCCCTGAACATCAGGTTCGTCAGTTGAACCGGGGAAGATCATGGCTCACTACGCCGTCCAAACCGAAAACCTTGGTAAGCGCTTCGGCAAATTCGAGGCGGTGAAAAATCTCAATCTGGCCGTGCACGAGGGCGAGGTTTTTGGCTTCCTTGGCCCCAACGGTGCCGGCAAGACCACCGCCATTCGGATGCTCTGCGGCTTGTTGTTGCCCTCCTCGGGAAATGGGCGAGTTGCCGGTTTCGACATTCTCAAAGAAAGCGAGAAAATCAAGCAAAACATCGGCTACATGAGCCAGAAGTTCTCGCTCTACGACGATTTGACTCCGGCAGAGAACATTGAATTTTACGGCGGGGTCTATGGATTATCCCGGCAAGCATTGTTCAAGAAACGCGCTGAGCTTTTGGAAGAATTGGGATTGGCCGAGCGCGCCAGGCTAACGACGCGCGCGTTACCGCTGGGGTATAAACAACGCCTGGCACTTTCCTGCGCACTGTTGCACGATCCGCCGATTGTTTTTCTCGATGAACCGACCGCCAGTGTCGATCCCGAAGCACGGCGCAATTTCTGGGACTTGATTTATCATATTGCACAGCAGGGGAAAACGGTTTTTGTGACCACGCATTACATGGATGAAGCCGAGCATTGCAGCCGCGTCTCGATCATGTACCAGGGTGAAATTATTGCGCTCGGTTCGCCCAAGGAGCTGAAAGTGAAATATGACAAAGCCTCGATGCAGGAGGTTTTTATTCACTTGGTAGACCGCTGAAAAGAAAGAGTGGGTGAGAGGGAGAGTGGGAGAAAATAAAATTGGATTTCCCCCACTCTCCCTCTCACCCCATCTCCCAATCGGTTCAAATAAAACGAGGAGACAATGTCTTCACGCGTCATCCCCATCGTCCGCAAAGAATTCATCCACATCCGCCGCGATTTCCGCACGTTGATGATTATTTTTGTCATGCCGGTAATCCAGCTTTTGATGTTTGGCTATGCCATTAATATGGAAATCCAACACATCGAGCTGGCCGTGCTTGATTATTCCCAAACCCCGGCGAGTCGTGATCTGGTGCGTGCGTTCGAGGGCAGCAAATATTTCACGGTCCGCCATTCAAATGCCGGCGTGTCCGAGGTGGAAAATCTTTTTGCAAAGCGCGAAGCCAAGGCGATGCTCATCATCCCCCATGATTTTGCCAACATGATCGCACGGCCGGTTGTAGTCGCAGTACAGGTCCTGATTGATGCCAGTGATTCCAATACCGCGCAAGTTATTCGTAACTACATTACTGCTGTTTTGCAAACCTACAATGCCAATCGTGATTTGAGACTGCCATTCGAGGTGCAAACGAACATCTTGTACAATCCCACCCTCAAGAGCACCTATTTCTTCGTGCCCGGATTGGTGGTATTGATTCTGATGATGATCTCGGCATTGCTGACCAGCATCGCCATTGCCCGCGAAAAGGAGACCGGAACCATGGAGCAGATCCTGGTATCGCCGGTGCGCCCGAGCGAGATTGTCATCGGCAAAGTGGTGCCTTACATATTTCTTGCCTTCATGGATGCGATCATCGTCTTGCTGGTCGCTCATTTTTGGTTCGAGGTGCCGATAACTGGCAGTATTGCCCTGATGCTTTTCGCCGCGCTATTATACGTCTTTGTGGCGCTGTCTTTGGGTTTGCTCATTTCCACGGCGGCACACACGCAACAAGTCGCCATGATGGTCGCGCTCATTTCGACGCTGCTGCCGACGGTCATGCTTTCCGGCTTCATCTTTCCCATTGCCAGCATGCCGAAGGTGCTGCAGTTGGTCACTTATCTCGTTCCGGCGCGCTATTTTCTGCCAATCATTCGCGGGGTGATGTTGAAAGGCAATACGCTTGCAGAAATCTGGACACCACTCGCGGTGCTCGCCGGTTTGGGTTTTTTTCTGCTCATGGTCAGCACCAGAAGATTCAAGATGACGATCGAAGCATGAATTTAGCACTTAACCATGGCTCGTGGTCTGTTGCATTTCGACAACTCCGCTACCGGCCATGGTCCAAAGACAACATGCTCTCATGCAACGGATTCTCTATTTGATTCAGAAGGAATTTCGCCAGGTCTTTCGCGATCGCGCCATGCTGGTCATCATGTTCATGGCGCCGATGGTGCAAACCGTCTTTCTCGGTTTTGCCATGACCATGGACGTGAAGAACATCAAGTTGATTATCTACGATGCTGATCACAGCACCTCCAGCCGCGAGCTGTCAAGGCGATTCATTCACAATCCGTATTTCAAATTCATTGGATATGCGGAAAATCCAGGCGGCATCCGCCAGGCGCTGAATAGCTGGCAGGCGCAAATCGGTATTTTCATCGAACCCAATTTCGAGCGCAATCTCCAGCGTGCCGCTTTGCCGAATGTCCAGATTGTTGTTGACGGCCTGGATGGCAACTCCGCCGGCATCGCCATGGGTTATGCCCAGGGCATTCTTGCGGAATTCGCCCAGGACCTCTTCTCCATTCCGCCAACTGTGGCGCCGGTGCGCAACGAATTTCGCATGTGGTACAATCTGGATCTCAACAGCAAAAACTACATGGTTCCCGGTATCATTGCCGTGTTGTTGACTGTGGTGACCGTGTTTCTGACTTCGATGGGATTGGTCCGTGAAAAAGAAATTGGCACGCTCGAGCAATTGATGGTAACCCCCATTCGACCGGCCGAGCTGATCATCGGCAAAGTCCTGCCATTCCTGCTGATCGGGTTTGTGGCAATCAACATCACGCTGGCAGTCGCATTTTTGGTGTTTGATCTCACCCTTGCCGGAAGCTACCTCCTCTTGTTGGGTGTGACGCTGCTTTATTTCCTCACCACCCTTGGCCTGGGCATTTTTGTTTCAACGCTGGTTGACACACAGCAGCAGGCGATGTTCGTTTCATGGTTTTTCATGATTTTTATGCTTTTGATGTCCGGTTTTCTGACACCCATCGCCAACATGCCGAAGGGCTGGCAAATGGTAACCTACCTCAATCCGCTGCGTTATTATGTCAATTTGGTGCGCGAGATTTTTCTGAAAGCAACACCGCTCAAATTTCTGTGGAATGAAATTATTCCGCTGGCGGTATTTGGGTTGCTGATCCTTTCAGCCAGCGCGATGAAGTTTCACAAGCGGGTGAGCTGATGATTTCCATCATGTGGAAAGAGAGGTGAAAGATGGAAAACCAAAAGAATGTGATCTTTGGCGTTGCCTGGTTCAAGCCGGAGCAATGGCCGGCGCTGTTGCAAGCTTCTGCGGATGGAGAAAACTGGAGAAAACTCATGCGGAGTGGTTGAAGAACGCAGAAAAAGCATTGCAACAATTCGGTGCCACGGGCATGCAAGTCGAGCCGGTAGAAGTTGATGTGGATGAGCTGGTGGCGTGGTGCAAGGAGCAGGGCATTCCGATGGATTCGGCAGCGCGGTCAAGGTATGCCGCCGAAAAAATTCGGGAAAAATACGGCACGAATTGAAAAAGCGACTCGATTATTGACGTGAGTTTTATCCATTTCAATGGGGTGTTACTGGAACGGCCGCTAAAAACTGTACCCCATGCTCACATAAACGCTTTGCCTGAGATTTTCGTATCTGCCATATGCGATACTGAGCGGACCGAGGGGAGTTACACATGCGAGGCTGAGGCCAAATGCATGATGGAATTTGCGATAATTGGTGTCGCGCCGATCGATCCACAGCCCGCTAAAATCATAGCGCAGACCGAAGTACAAATCAAAAATCGGCCTGCGCCGGAATTCATAACGATATTCCAGACTGCCCAGCGTGAAATGGCGGCCGATCAATTCCTGCTCGCGCAGACCATAAACCTCGTCCGGGCCGCCAAGACGAAATTGTTCGCTGAACGGGGTGGTTTGGTCTGAAGCGCCGATGCTCAATTTGGGGTGAAGCGTGTGCGGTCCTCGTGAATGAAAAGTTTCCATTCTCATCAGCATTCGAAAGAACGAATCCTTTGCCCCGAGCTCGGAATAGACGTTCTCGTAAAAGGCGTGAACATACCGCCCGTGTCTGGGGAAGGGCAGTCGGTCTCTGGTATCCACCACTGAGCGCAGGATTATTGCGTTCAGCGTTGAGTTGCCGGTGGGATAGCCGCTGCCTTTGAGGGCTTTCAAATTCACTTCTTCAAAACGGAGTTCGGCCGAGACCGCGCCGATGCGGCGCATTTGTTGCCCGAGCACCAGATGCAATCCCAGCCGGTCATCCAGATACTCGCCAACGGCGTCGCGTTGCAAATTACGATAAACAAAATTTTCGCGCTTGTGATAGTAGGCATTGGCGGAAAGACTGAAATATGTCTTCAAGATGCGGTCGTTGCGGAAAGCGACACGGCTAAGTTGGTCCCGCGTGCCGATCTCCTGATACGCGAAGACTTTGCTGCCGGTGCCGAAAGCATTCTCGTCCCCCATTTCCAGGAAACCTCTGGTGTCGCGTTCGGTGTCGTAACGGCCGCCGACGCGTAAAACCCTGAAAGGTTTTTCCCGAACCTTGATTTTGACAATGGCCCCATTTGCCCCGCGTCGAATATTGAGCATGACCTGATCGAACAGACCGGTGCTGTAAATGTTGCGAACGCCACGACTGCTGACGCCCGAGTGGAAAATGTCTCCAGGTTTTTGCGGAAA
Organism: Candidatus Zhuqueibacter pondensis; assembly: GCA_034505955.1. Lineage (GTDB taxonomy): Bacteria > Zhuqueibacterota > Zhuqueibacteria > Zhuqueibacterales > Zhuqueibacteraceae > Zhuqueibacter > Zhuqueibacter pondensis. The sequence continues at coordinate 61,533 of JAPDQK010000016.1, read as the reverse complement.
CTCACGCAACACCACGAAATTTTTGGTACGATTGATACCCTCGATTTCAATCTCGCCGATGCGGCCCTCGTCAATATCGATGTGCAGCAGGCCTGTGCTCGTGTCAAATTTGACGTCACGAATTTCTGCCAGCGCGTAACCGTCGTTGCGATAGCGCTCGACAATGGCGACCAGATCGCGGGCACTGCGATGATGGTTGATCACCTCGCCCGGCCGTGACTGCATGCAGCTCAGCAGCGTGGAATCCGGGAACACCGTGTTGCCGCTAAAATGGACTTGGCCGAGTCTGGGATTGTCGTGCACCACCAGCATCAAGGAATCAGCCCGTATTTCGGCGTGCACCGTTGCGTATTGGCCGGTGGCATAGACCGCTTCGACCCATTTTTGAATCTCCTCGGCAGTGAGCATTACGCCAACGCTGTCGCCATGAAGACTCAAGTATTGGTTCGCGGTGAGTTGTGGCAAGCCAAATGTTATATCGCGCGGCAGCCCTTTTTCTGCGTGCGGCATCGTGTCTGATAAAGCCGGCCTTTGAAGCGACTCATTATTGTGCAACACCAAAAAGTTAATGGCAAAGACTTGAGCAGACCCGTGCGAAAAAAGTTGTTCGGTGGGTTGTCCCCTGGCCAAAGTCCGAATTTTGTCAATTTGCTCGAGTGTTTTGCGATAGCCGGTGTCGATGAGTGAATCAATTGCCGAGAAATCCGAAGAGGTGCGGGTCGGGGCATCGAGCGTGATGACGACATCGGCGCGCTGGCGTTGTGCCTGAGTTTGCTCGCGCTGCATGATGGTCGTGATTTGATCCGCCATTTCCCAGGGCATGTTGAGATGATCCTTGTCACGCAATTTGGAGGTGGCATCCACCGCAATCACGACGTCGGCGTAACGTCTGGCCACATCCACCGGAATATTGTTGAGCAACCCACCATCGGCGAGCAGCATGCCGCCGCGCGGCAGGGGCGCAAACAGAAATGGCACCGCCAGCGAGGCGCGCATCGCCTCGGCCAGATCGCCGTCAGCAATGATGATCTCCTTCCCGCTGTAAAGATCAGTCGCCACCGTCCGAAAAGGTATGCGGAGATGATCGAAGCCCATGCTGGCCTGATAATTGGCACGCATGGTGAGATCAGTAAGTACCGTCAACAGCTTTTGCCCGGCTGTGATGGCTGGAGGAATGTAGGGTTTGAGACCCTGGAAGCGAATTTGCAGGAAGGCCCGTTCGCGCTCCTGTCTTTGTGCCAAAAACAGGCTCGTGCGTGGTGGTGTATCGACGGTGATATCTTGCCACTGAATCGTGCGTGCGGTCTCGCGCAATTGCTTGACACTGTATCCGGCAGCATAAAGCCCACCCACGACGCTGCCCATGCTGGTGCCCGCAATGAAATCAATCGGCACCTCATATTCTTCGAGAGCCTGCAGCACACCGATTTGGAAAAGTGCACGCGCACCACCGCCGCTCAGCGCCAGGCCGACTCGCGGCCGTACCGGCTCGCGATGAGGAAGAAAATAGTTCGGCGGTCCGACTGCGCGATCCAGACGGGGAATAAATACTTTCGTGTTCTGCGGCGCCAGGGTGTTGCTTCGCCACGCGTCTGAATGCCTTGTGGAATCCGGTATTCGTGCATTCTCTTGCGGCCACGGCTGCGACATGGAACCCAGAACCGAACTCGCCGGTAGCGCTAACTGCAGCGCAAAAACAGCGACGAGTAAAAAATTGGCACCCACAAGTATTTTGAGTGATGTTAGGTTAATCATTTCCGTACGAAGCGAATGATGCTGCTTCAACACAGCAGGATCGCATCCGTAAAATGTAGAGATCACGAGTCGCTCATTGTCAAATCAGGCTCAGACCGTATCACATGATGTCCAAGCTAGGTTAGTTGCCGAATGTAAACTTTGTAATTTATGACATCAAGTTAAAAAATGCAAGCTCAGGATTCCCCTATGCGTAATCTCCAAGATTGGTGAATCATATACCCCATCCTGCCATGCTCGTAAGATTCTTCACAGAATGACATTCGTTATTCCACCAGTAAATGAGGCATTACCCCTTGACCCTGGTAAATTTCCTTGCAATTGCCTGCCAGGACTGTTATATTTTATTAACTCCTTCAAAAGCCCTCACCGGCTTGGCGCGCCCCGCATGTCACCCTCGTTTTTTACGATCATATCACCAAGTTGAGGTTAATCGTCATCACTAATTGTGTGGAGGAAACTATGAACCGCATATTAATTTTTGGCTTCGCCGTGCTCTCCATGAGTCTTTATGGAGTCTGGCTCGAGGCTTCGCCTGCTGATCATCGAGCATCTGCGGTGCAAGCCACACTCGCTATTCCTGCCGGCTTGACTGGGTTTGCTGGTGATACATTGACTGTGCCGGTTTTCACTTCCACCACGAAGTCCATCGGCCAGGTGCAGATCGTGGTCGAGTTCGATGGCCGGAACTTTGCTTTTATCACCGCAACCATTGGTCCCGAGGTCAGTGGTTTTATTGTTTCACAAACCATTCTTCGGCCAGCGATTCCAATCGTAACTGCCGGTGCGACCGAAAACGTGTTGGTGACAATTTCCGGTGGCGGCACGAGCTTTTTTAGTGGCAACGACCGCAACGTGCTGTTGCTTCGCTTCAAAGTTGCCGGCAGCGTCGGCGGCACCTCGCCATTTGCTTTCAATCCGGATTCGTCAGCGACTTTTCTTACCACAGACAGCCTGGCAAATTTGAGTGGCACTGATTTGCAATTCAATCATGGCAGCGCCAGTATTGCGAGCCTTGCGACCTTGAGCATTCCTGGAGGCTTTAGCGTGGCGAAAACCGAGACCCTGCAGGTGCCAGTGCGGCTTTCCTCGGTTAGACCTATCGGGGTGGCGCAAATGGTTTTGGACTACGACGCCAATGATCTCAAATTTATAGGAGCACAGCCTGGGCCGGATGCGGCCGGTTTTGCAATGCTAAGTGAGTCGGAATTGACTTTTGCTCCGGCTACTTTTGGCACGAACAAAAATTTGCTGCTTACCCTTTATAGTGGGGCGGCAACGCTCCTTGGAGAGAATAAAAACGTACTCATACTTACTTTCGTGGCCGTTGGTGAGGTCGGGGGGAATTCGCCGCTTGCATTTGACCGCCGTGCGGATCACACGGTGCTTTCCACCATCGAGCTGGTTGATTTAACCGGCGCTGATTTGGCATTCCGCGATGGCGATGTGACGATTCTGCCGCCTTTGGTAAATCTGACCGGCAAGCTGCTGTACAGGAGTTTGCCTGCGCCTGTGCCTGGAGGAATTGTCACGATCAGTGGGCCGGTCAATTCAACCGCGACAACCGATGCGACCGGGGCGTATCTCTTCAAGACCATCCTGCAAGGGTCTTACACGTTGCGTCCATCCAAATCCGGCGATTCCCGTGGCGCGATTCAAGGCTCGGACGTGCTTCTGGTCTTGCGTGCAACTGCGCTGATCGATACCTTGACGGCTGACGAAAAAATCAGCGCCGAAGTGACCGGTGATGGCCGCATCACGGTTTCCGATGCGCTGGCGATTTTACGTTATCTGGCTTTTCAAAGCAGCGGCATCGCGCAGGTGGGCATCTGGGCTTTTTACCCGGAAGCGGTCACATTGCTTGTCCAAAGTGATACCACGCAAGACTTCAAAGCGTTTTTGCTCGGCGATGTCAATGGGAGTTGGGCGCAATCGCCAGGATTGGCGAAAACTTCGGAGTTGCCATTTGCTTCTGTAAAATTCGGCGAGTTGCGAGAAGAGGGGGAGCGTGCCTACCTGCCACTGCTTGCTGGTCAAGAAGGTCGGGTTTTTACATTTTTGGCAAGCTTTGCGCTGCCCGCCGGCATTGGCAGCACGCTTAACTTTGTGCCTGCCAGCCCCCACATTCTCTCGGTTGCTCACTGGGATGGGACGCTGAACTGGCATTTGGCCCTGGTGACAATTGAAGGTGTGGCGCCGGGGCAGAAAATTGGCGATTTTGTACTGCCGCTGGCCGCGATTGCCACTTTGCAAAACTGGCAATTCAAAAGTGCTGAGATCAACGATTGGCCCATGAAGATTACGATGGCGCAAGTCAACGACGAGGTCAACACCATCCCCTCGGACTTCCTGTTGTTGCCGAATTTCCCGAATCCCTTTAATCCCTTCACCTGGATCACGTTTGGAATCCCGGCACGGGCTGCGGAAACAGAGGTGCAATTGGATATTTTTGCGATGGATGGCAGGCACGTTCGCTCATTGGTGCGAGGCAAGTATGCGCCAGGAACTCATCGTATTCTGTGGGATGGTCATGATGCTGTTGGGGCGGCGGTGCCAAGCGGCGTTTATTTCTATCGCCTTCAGGCTGGCGGATTTACCGCGAGCCGGAAGCTCATCCTTGTGAGGTAACCCTGGTTGCCTGCGATTTTCGCACTCGAGGTCGTTGATAATGCCAGCCCGTCATTCCGAGCGACGCAGCCAATCGCCGCAGACTGAGGAAGAAATTTTTTGCCACGCATGGATTTCAAAAGTTCCTCGCTTCGCTCGGAATGACCTCGGCACTCAACTCGATGGCATGAATCTCTTATTCGCATGGTTCTGCGAGTTTCGCTTGCAAAGCGGCGATGGCAGCCTGGCATTCTTCGTCTGTTGCAGTCGATAAGCGTTGTGCCTCCCCATATAATGCCAAAGCTTTTTCGTATTTTGAATATCCCTCAGAAATTTTTCCCTGCAAAATCAAGAGGTCGCCTTCTTCCTGCAACACCGAGGCGAGAGCTTTAGCCTTTTCTTTATCGCCGAGCACCAGCGCTAACGTTGCTGCGTCCATTCGATCTACCAACTCGCCCGTCAAGCCGAAAAGTTGATCATACGCATTTTGGGCAATTTGTAATGCCTCGGCGTAATTTTGGGTTTTCTTAGCCCCCATAATTTTGGCCAGGACCGCGGCAAGCTGCGCGATCATGCGCATAATGTAATCACGCTCGATCATGGCTTCTTGTTTTGATGAGCAAAAAAGGCGCACCACTGCAGGGTACGCCTTCTTTCGGTACCTTTACTTGGTCACAGCTTTACATTTTTTCACCGAGCACGGCATCTTTACAAGCTTTGGCAATTTTGAATTTGAGCACGGTCTTGGCAGGAATTTGAATGGCTTCTCCGGTCTTGGGATTGCGGCCCATGCGGGCGTTGCGTTTGACCATGACTAATTTGCCAATGTCTGGAAGGATGAACCCGTGCTCGGCTTCCTTGGCTGCCACCCTTGCCAATTCAGCAAAAAATTCGCTTGTCTGGGCCTTGCTGAGGCCAAATTTCTCCGCAAAGTGGGCAACAAGCTGTGCTTTGGTCATCGGTTTTCCATTCGGCATAACTCGCTTTTCTCCTCTTTTTGTAGGTGAAGGTTCGTATAGCAAATAATAAGCCCAAGAATTAGCAAAGCATAAACGCATAAAGATAGGCATAAAATCGCGCGAAAACAAGGATTTTCTTTATTTGCAAGGTTGAAAAATCGGCGGTACCGGGATCGAGAGTATATAACTTTTTGCAAACAATCCCCGCTGTTCGCCGGCATTTTATCATTGCGCATAAACGGACCGTCTGTTTACAAACGAAACACTGTCCGCAGTTAAAGTTGTATTTTGTACATTTTATGAGTGGAATATTTCTCTCGTGATACTAAGAGGCTGTTTTTTCAGAATGCATTTTGCCCAAGCCGGTTTTGCCCCTGGCATGGCATTTGTACAAATTGACAAGCGTTAGTAAAAAATTCTACCCTGGCCGCCCCGCATAGGCCATCTTCTTTGGCATCATGCATAAGCGGTGTGAGAGATTCAATGACATGGAGCTTGCATCGTGAGAACCACATCTGTCACTACTCACACGTTTTGGAACAGGATCGGCCAAACGCCGAACGGCTGTTGGCAGGCCTTGTTCAAGAAAAGTGCCGAGCAAGTTCGGATCCAACGCCGGAACTGCTCGAATCCTTTTCTTTATTGGCTGGCTAGAGGATTTGTTTTGGGAGCATTGTGCTGCAGCATTATTGCTGGTTTTATTCGTGTTGATTCGGTGTTCGGACAAAGCCGGCTGAGCAAGACGAATTCGACCGCCAACGTTGCAGCTGTTACAAAGTTTGAAGATACTTTCAATAGCGGCAAAATCAGCGCCAATTGGGTTGCTCATCCTGCTTACGTTGTCAAGGTGGTCAAGAGTAACGGGCAACTGGTCAATTCCTCCACAGTGGATGCGTGGGATGGGTTTGCAGCCATACCCAAAGTCATTACCAACCCCAATATCGTCAAAATTGTCTATGGTGATTTGTCCGACGAGGTTGGCCGCGCTTTCACTGGCATCGCGATGATGTTGGACCGGCCTGACACGACCGCTGATGGTTATCTTATTTTCCATAATGACTACAACAACCAAAATCGTGTCCGGCTGTGGAAGCTCACCAAGTGCGCTCCTGTCGAAGAAATTGATGCCAAGCCTGCCGCGCTGCCTGGACCGATTGCTGGCGATACCCTCACGGTCGAATTCGCTGCTGACGACACCGGACATCATTTTCGAGTCTTGATCAACGGCAAGGAAGACGCCATTCTTGATGATCCCTATAAAGTTCGGGGTAACAAGCTCGTTCATTATGCCGGCATCATGACAAATGGCAACACCAAGAATGCCGTTGACTATTTTCAGGCGGTACGGACAATCGATATATGGCCGCCCGAGGCAGTCACAAGCTTGCAGGTGGCCTCGGTATTCCCTTCGACGATCAGCTTGCGGTGGCAAGCGCCAGGTGACGATGGTAATAAAGATACTGCGAAAAGTTACGACTTGAGGTATTCGACCCAGCCCATTAATGATGCGAACTTTGACTTTGCGACCAGGGTGACCGCGGTTCCCACTCCCTCGCCGGCCGGTACCATGGAAACTGTTGCCATCAGCGGCCTGAAAAGTGGCACCACGTATTATTTTGCATTGAAAACCGCGGATGAGGTCGGCAATGTATCGGATTTGTCCAATGTCGTTTCCGCAACCACTCCGTTGGTGAACGCGATCATTGATGATTTCAATCGCGCCGGTCCGGGTCTTGGTTCCAGGTGGCAAGCCGATCCCAATTTGCAGATTGTCAACAACGCGGTTCAAAACACCGCGGCCGAAGATGTTTGGAGTATTGCCCTCTTTGCCGCCGGCAAGAATCCGAGTGAAGTTTCATTCAAATGGGGTCCCAATGCCACGGCATTCGGCACGAACTATTGCGGTCTTTTGGTGATGGCGACCGGCGAGGTTGCCGCCGCGCGCGGTTACATGATTCAGTACTCGCAGAGGGACAACTATACGCGCTTGTGGCACATTCTCGATGGCAGGATCGAGGAAATCATTGATGAAGGCCCATCCATTGCGCCGCCTCCGAAAGCAGGATCGGTGATGCGGGTCGAGATCAGCTCCGATGCCAGCGGCCACCGCTTCATGGTTTATATCGATGATCAACCCGACCGCGTGCTCACCGATCCCAATAAAGTGGAGGGTACGAGTGATCCGGTTTATGCCGGCTTCATTCTGGAGAGCACGCTCGATGAGCAAAATGCGATTGATGAATTTCGAGTGGTGGCGCCGATCGGCAAACCGGCAAAGTTGAACATCATTTCAGGTAACAATCAAAATGGTCCGATCGGCGAGCAACTGCCGGAGCCGTTGGTGGTTGCGGTGCTTGATGATTCTGATAATCCCGTTCCCAATATCCTGGTTGATTTTTTCGTGACCGATGGTGACGCGGTGGTGAGCAGTCCGAATGTTGCAGATGGTCATATCCGGATCGAAGCCGAAACCGCAAAGATCACCGGGCCAATGGCGATCCGAAATGATGACAACGCTGCCGGCAGCAAATATATCGTCTATCCACCCGAAGCCACTTTGGATGCCAGCGCCACGTTTACAGTCAATATCGCCCAAGCCGGCAGCTATCTGATTTGGACACGCAGTCTTAAAACCGGTTCTGATGCCGGGAGTTGGTTTGTAAGTGTCGACGGCGGTCCTGAACTAACGTATGATGTTTTTCGCGCCGAAACCCGTGAGGCTTGGGATTGGGACTTGCTCTCAGACCGTGGCAATGGCTCTGCCAACCGGCCGGAATTCGATCCCAAAATCTTCGAGTGGACCGCAGGCAACCATACCATTACTTTCAAGGCACGTTACGCTGACACGCGTTTGGACAAGATTCTGATTACTGCGGATCTAACCTATGTGCCGGATGGCAAAGAAGAGCCGGGATTCAAAACTGATAACAATGGTTTGGCCAGAGCCCTCGTCACTTTTGGTCAAAAAGCCGGTACGGCTTCCATTCAGGCGCGCTACGCTGCTCTTACGCCGGTTACTTTCACAGTCAGGTCAACTGGTGGCGCAGCCGCCAAAATCGAGCGCACCAGTCCCACTACCACGCTCAGCGGCGCGGCTGGCCAGCAATTGGCACAACCGTTTGTCGTGACCGTGCGCGATGCCAACAACAACCTTGTGGCCAATTATCCGGTGAACTGGGTGGTGACCCTGGGAAATGGCAAGTTGGTTCCGTATGCCAGCATTACTGATTTGAATGGCCAGGCCAAAACCTTCTTGATCTTGGGCAACCAATCCGCAACCAACAAAGTCGAGGCGCGCGCGCCCATAACCGGATCGCCGATTGAATTCGTAGCCACGACCACCTCGGGTCTGGCCGCCTCGACCAGTATTGTTTCCGGCAATACGCCGCAGCAGACGGCAACCGTGCGGTCCGCGCTGCCCAATCCGCTTGTGGTCAAAGTCAGCGATGCCAATAGCGTGGGCGTCGCCAATTACCCGGTTGAATTTGTCATAACGCGTGGTGGCGGCTCTTCAACGGCCTCACAACGAGTTGCCAACCCGGGATTCGAAGTGTTGAGTGGTACTGCTCCAGCCAACTGGACATTGGAGGGCACGCCGAGCGCCACCGAAGTTCAGGTCTCAACCACCTCGCCACACGGCGGCACGCGCAGCTTGAATGTCAACACCTCGCGCAGTGGGGTTGGGGTTACGCAAGCCATTAACTATCAGGCGAATACCGGTTACACGCTGACATTCTATGCCAAGGTTCTCAGTGGCACCGCGCGGATGATCTGGCAAATGGATCAAGAGGAAGTTATTGACATGACGCCGGCTTCCACTCAAAGCAATTGGCAGTTTTACACCATTTATGCAACGAGCGTTTCGGCTGGCAGCCGTAATCTTTCCTTTAAAAGCAATGGCGCCAGCAATTTCTTTGTCGATGATATCAAAATTTTACCGAACACCGGCAGTAACGGCCAGGCCTCCATCATTTGGACGATGGGCGACACGGCAATGGTGCAGCAAGGTCAGGTGATGGTCATGAATGGCGCGCTTCATCTGACCGGCTCGCCATTGAATTTTTCTGCCAAAGCCAATGCTGGATCGGCAGCAACCTTGAGCAAGCAAAGTGGCGATAATCAAGCTGGCACTGCCGGTCAAGCGCTGCCGGCACCGTTCGTGGTGAAAGTGACGGATTTTACCGGTATCAACGGGGTGCAAAATGTGGATGTTACTTTTGAAGTGAAATCCGGCGGCGGCAAGCTTGTCGGCAATGTGACATCGCAAACCGTGAAGACCAATGCCAATGGTATTGCTTCCGCCACGTTGATTCTCGGCCCACAAACAAATGTTCAGAACACCGTGCAGGCCTCTGCTGTGGGCATCCCCACGCCGGTAACTTTCACCGCCATTGCTGCTGTTCCCGGGCAAATCAGTAAAGTGTCCGGACCAACGGTTGGCTCGGCGGGAAAACAACTGACCCAACCTTTGGTCGTGCGCGTGCTTGACAACAACGGCAATCGCATTGCCGGTTATCCCGTGACTTTTACGGTCAAGCAGGGCGGCGGCACGATCAAGGGTGGTAACAGCGCCAGCATTCAGACTGATGTCAATGGTGATGCCAAGGCATATCCGGTGCTGGGACCCAATCCGGGTGGGCTGAATCGTTTTGAAGCGAGTGTCGTTTACAATGGCCAGGCGGTAAAAGGTTCGCCCGTAACCTTCAATGTGACCGCCGCACGCCTGAAGACGCTGAGTTATGTTTCCGGTAACAATCAAACCGGCGGCGTGGTCGGCACCCCACTACCTCAGCCATTAAAAATGAAAGTAACTGATTCTCTCAATGTGGGAATCAAAGATCAAAATGTGATTTACCGCGTGACTGCCGGCGGTGGCAAGCTGAATGGCACGGACACGCTAAAAACAGTCAAGACCGACACGCTTGGGATTGCAACTGTCACCTGGACGCTCGGACCAAAGCCGGGAACCAATAACAACAAAGTGCAGGCGTCAACCAATCCCGCCTTGACTGGTTCGCCATTTACTTTTCAGGCGAGCGCTGCAACTGGGCCGCCCACAAAGCTTGTGAAAGTTTCCAGGGATAGTGTTTCCGCGATGGTCAGCACCACAATGCCGCTCACGGTCAAAGTCACTGACCTTGGTGACAATCCCAAAGCCGATGTCAGCGTGACATTCACGGTGAAGGCCGGCGGTGGCAAGGTGGACGGAGCGACAACCGTTACCGTAAAAACCGGCACCAATGGTCAAGCTTCGGTGACGTTGACGCTCGGTCCGACTTCCGGGGCATACATCAATGTGATCGAAGTACGAGCCGTTGTTAACAATAAAGATCTGACCGGTTCACCATTGACCTTCCGAATAACTGGGACCTCGAGCAAGGCTTATACGATGAGCATTCAAGGTGGCAATCGTCAGGAAGGCAAAGCCGGTCAAGCGTTGTCAAAACCGCTTTTGGTCAAAGTGACGGATCAACCGGGCAATGCGGTCGCCAGTCATCCGGTGACATTCCAGGTGAAGCGTGGCGCCGGGCATTTCGGTAATGATGAGAGTACTAAAATTGTCAACACTGATGCCACGGGTATTGCCAAAATTACGTGGTATCTTGGGCCGGTGATCAAGCCGGATAGCCAAGTAGTGGAGGCCAGTGCCACCGACGGTGTAAACAAGTTGCGTAATTCACCGCTCAAGTTTGTCGCCTTTGCAACTGCCGGCCCGCCGAATGCCAATGCCTCCTCGGTGCAGGCAGTTCCCGCCACTTTGCCGGCGGATAACACAACCAGGTGCCAGGTTACTGTTTTCGTGCGCGATCAATTCGGCAACCCGGTTCAAGGCGTGGCCGTGACCCTGGTGGTCTCCGGTGACGGCGTCAAAGTGACCCAACCGACGGAACCGACCAAGGCGGATGGCACCGTGCAAGGTTATTTTACTGCGACACGTGCCGAGACCAAAATGGTCACCGCCAATGTGATCAGCGTGCCGCCGGTTGAGATTTCCCGCGGGGCGACTGTGAAAGTGACACCCTTGACAGCACAAACGTTGCTTCAAGGCGGTGGTAATGGTCAGACGGGCAACATCAATACCGCTCTGTCAGCTCCGTTGTCAGTCAAGGTCGGTGATCGATATGGCAACGGTGTGCCGAATTATGAGGTGAAATACAAGGTCGAGCGCGGCGGTGGTAAAATGGTGAATCCGCTAACCGGCCAGTTGCTCGATTCATTGCAGGTTCGTACTGATGAGGATGGCTTTGCACGCGTCTTTTATGTTTGCGGTCCAGCCGTGGGAGAGAATCAAATTCGCATCAGCGCCACGAACTTGTCCAATTCCCCGTTGCTCTATCTGGAGCAAGTGAAAAATTCTCCGGCTGCGAGAATGGAAATGATCGATGGCAGCACGGGCCAGACCGGAATCGTTGGCGTTATTTTAGCGAAACCGATTGGTGTGAAAGTGCTGGACAGCTTCAATCGGCCGGTATCCGGTGTGCCGGTGAAATTCAGCATTTCCATCGGTGGCGGCCTGATCAACGAGCAGAGCAATCTGATTGTCACAAGCGATATTTTCGGCGAGGCCAAAGTGAACTGGCGTCTTGGTCCTGAAGCCAGCTTGAATGTCGTCCGCGCTGAGGCCGCGAGTTTGTCCGGCTCGCCGATAGACTTTGAGGCGCAAGCCAATCCGGATGTCGCTTCTGCTTTGCGGGTGACAGCCCCGATTGTTGCGGGCAATGTGAATGCGTTTTCAGAGCCTTTGGTTGTTCAGACCGTTGATCCGCTTGGCAATGGTGTGGACGGCATTGGCGTGATTTTTGAGCTGATTGAAGGTACAGGCACGCTCACGGACAGTTATGTCGTCACAAGCAACGGTGGCATTGCTTCGGTGAGAGTCAAATTTGGCCAGAAAAGCGGTCCGCGCAAAGTGCGTGCTTCAGCAGAAGGCTTGGCCGGCTCACCGGCGATCATTACTGCACTGGCAGAGCCTTCGAGTGCCGTGAAAATGCTGGTTGTGCCACGCACCAACAACCAAAGTGGCACCAAGGGCCAACTCGTAAATTTCCCCTTGCAAGTCAAAGTATGTGATGGCTTCGACAATCCCGTGCCCAACGTGCAGGTGCAATTTGTTGTCACCAGCGGTGGCGGCAATTTTAAAGGCAGCGGTGTGACAACGGTGGTTTCCGATTCGAATGGTATTGCTTCGGCACCATGGACACTCGGGGCCTCGGCCGGCTCCAATCAGGCCAAAGCCGTCAAAACCGGCCTTGCCGGCTCGCCGATCGTCTTCAACGCCACGGCGTTTGACAACAATTTCCCGATCATCCTGGATGTGCCCGATGTGATTGCTCGGGAGGGTGACGTCATCCGCTTCAACATCACGGCGAGCGATGCCGATGGTGATCCGCTCACCTATGACGCGAACAACAGCGGCGGCAGTCTGCCCGCAGGCGCTTCCTTCGATCGCCAGGCGCGTACCTTCACCTGGCAGACCGATCTGAATAGCGCCGGCCATTATGAACTCAGCTTCTTTGCCAGAGACAACAAGGGCGGTGTCGATGAAGAAGTGGTGAATGTTGATATCGTGAACAACAACCAGCCACCAAGCATCTTGCGACAGTTGCCTCCGGACCGCAGCATCTCAGATCCGGATACCGTGATCAAGAATCCCGGCAACGGCGGCAGTTTTCTCATGCGAGTGGTCGCCAATGATCCGGATGGCGACGTACTGAGTTATCGCTGGTATCGTGATGGCGTGTTTACCGGCATTTTTACCAACTCGTATGAGTTCATTTATACTGCGGTGACAAAAACCTCTTTCCATGGCGTCGAAGTGCTGGTGTTCGATCAGCAGGATACGGTAAAAGCCTCCTGGTTGATCAAAGTGCCGGTGGAATTGTCGAGCTTCAGCGCTGCCGTGATTGAGAATCAGCGGGTACTGCTGAATTGGAAAACCGACACGGAAAGAAATAATCTCGGCTTCAATATTTTGCGCAGTCAGAGTGAGCTCGGTAAATATGCGAGGATCAATGCCCAGCTCATTGCGTCGCGCCGGGATGGCGAATACAGCTTTATCGATGAGCAGGTCGAGGCTGGCCGCCGGTATTACTACAAGCTCGAGAGCATCGACGGCAACGGGCAACTTTCGCTGCATGGACCGATCATGGTCGAAGTGACGTTGCCGCAGACTTTTGAGCTGAGCCAGAATTATCCGAACCCCTTCGGGCGTCTGCCGTTCAATCCGACCACGCATATTCGGTTTGAATTGCCACGAGCTGCAGTGGTCACGTTGTCAATCTACAACAGCCTCGGCCAGGAAGTGCGGCGCCTGGTCAATGGCCAGCGTCCAGCGGGATACCACACTGTGGTATGGAACGGCAAGGATCAAAATGGCCGGCCGTTGCCCTCTGGAATCTATCATTACCGGCTGCAGGCCAAAGATCAGTCCGGCCACCGCGATTTTGTGGCAACGAAGAAGATGTTGTTGGCAAAGTGACAAAACACGGCGCCCAGAGCATGGCGCAGGCTGACAAACGCTTTGCTCTATGTATACTGGGTTAGGGTAGTTTTTGAATGCTACCAAACTCGTCTGTCATTCTGGAAGACTGCGTCCGTAGGCTACGCCCGTAGGGAATCTTTTTCAGCATTAAGTAAGACTTTAGAAATTCACGCATTACGTCATGCGGAAAAAGATTCCCTACGGGCGCAGCCTCCTGAAAGACATCGCAGTGAAATTTTCACCCTGAACGAGTATACAAGAGTGGTAGAAGTACGAGCATGGAGTGGGAACCGAAGGATTCGGAAGCATAGAATTTTCATTAAGGGATGCCGGGAAGCCAGGGATGGGCTTCTACCTTGATTTGTGTGCATCCCTTCTTTTTTTGCGAACGATTTTTTGATGGTAAAGTCGGCAACGAGAGCAGTGCGAAAGAGATGGCGGCAAAGCCTCGCGGATTACCGGATGCTGCCGGTTATTTTGCTTTTTAGTCTGGTGTTGAATCTTTGGGGTAATCGCTGGGGTGCGCCCAATATCTGGAATCCGGACGAGGTGACCGAGCGTGCGATGGAAATGGTTGCAAATCGCACGTTGAATCCACATTATTTTGCCTACGGTGGTTTGCATTATTACACCGTGGCAGTGGGCGCGATCATTCCGGCAAAAATCTACGGTCGTCTTTTTGATCCCAAACCTGTCGAAAATGATACCCTGGCTTGTGCGCAACAGTATGAGCGCGAACAGGCCCGCACCATTCAAATCGCCCGGGTGATCGCTGCGATCATGTCCATGCTGGTGGTGGCTTTCACATTTTTCATTGGCGCCAGCTTGTTTGACAAACAGGTCGGTTATCTTGCCGCCCTGTTCTTGACCGTTTCCATGTCCTTTGTCGGGATTGCGCATTTTGCCAAAGTGGATGCGCCGGGCAATTTTTGGTATTGGCTTTCCTGCGTGTTTGGCTTGTTGATCTGGAAGCAGGGCAACCGGCGCTGGTATGTTCTGGCTGCGCTCACGGCCGGTTTGGCGATTGGTGTCAAAACTGATCGGGTTCTCATTTTGTTTCCTCTTCTTTTGTCTCATTTTTTACGCCGGGAAGGGTTGCAAATCCGCAAACTCCTGTGGTCGGTGTTGCTCGTGATCACCGGTTTTGTAGTGGCCAACCCGACGCTCGTATTTTCTTTCTTCGAGTTTTGCGATGGATACACGCGCGAACTGTTTTTTAATGCTTCCCGTGATGAGCCAAGGCAGATTTCTTCGTATATCCTGATGCTCGAATATATGAAATCTGGACTCGGCTGGCCCTTGTTTATCGCTGCACTTGCCGGGTTGGCCCATGGGCTGTTCTTACTGGCGCGGCGCCGTAACTCTGCAGCGATTCTTTGGCTGCTCGCTACTTTTTTGCCGTACTACCTCATCTTTGGCTCCAAATACATTGTGGATATTTATCTTCCTCTGCTTTTTCCACCGTTGTTGATTTTGGCTGCAAAGGCCGGGATGGACTTGCAGCGGGCTTTGCCACCACGATTCGGTCTTGCTGTAAAAGCCGGGATCGGAGCCATTGTCGTTTATTCGTTCTTTTATACGCTCGCGTTGATTTTGCAATTCTCGAATGATTCCCGCCTCCAGGCGAGCAAATGGATTGAGCAACATGTTCCGGCCAATGCCACCATTGAAATGTTGAAACGAGGGCCGGTGGTATCAAAGGAGAAATATCATGTCCACTTTGTTCGCACCGACCAGGGACATTATGATTTCGCCAAGCATTGGCGGGACAATTTGGCACACAACCACGCCTATCAAAAAGTTCGTCAGGCCATCATCAATCTCGAGCACTGGCTGGGGCGTTTCGGCTTTCCCGTAAGAAAGCAACCTTACCTCGCATGGTATGACATGGCGATCGCCTTGAGTGAAAGGCCTGCCGGTTTCATTTCAAACGGTGATGAGGTCCGGAAACGCCAGCCGGATTATGTCGTGCTGGTTAATTATCTGCAAGAGAAGACACTGGCTGCTCTCCAGGCACCGGATTCCGGCTATCGTCTGGTTGCTCAGTTTCATTTTGTCAATCGCTTTGGGTGGCAGCCGTCTCTTGAGATGGTGAACCCGGAAGTTTCCGTTTTTCAACGTGAGGGGGTCGTGCTGTATTTTGCGGGCAAGAAGGATTAATTAGGCTGTACCCGCAGGCACTTTGTTTTTTTCGTTCAGGATTGAAAACATTGTCAGGCAAGGGTAGATAGGAGAAATGGCTCGCATCAATTCAAAAATCCGCACTCGAGTATGTTGGGTGCTTTTTGGCTGTGCCGTTCTGTTGGCAGGGGAAGCGTTGGCGCAAACCAGGATTATGCCGCTGGGTAATTCGATCACCGATGGCGATGGGTCTTCGCATCAGGGCGGCTATCGTTATTATCTGTATCAAAAACTGGCAAATGACAAGATTAGTTTTGACTTTGTTGGCTCGCTTCAGGGGGGCAGTGGATTCCCGGATACGGATCATGAAGGTCACGGCGGCTTTCGCACCACCGATCTGCAGGTGGAGAGCTACCTGGCGCAAAATCCGGCTGAGATGGTTTTGTTGGAGATCGGTACCAATGATATTTCTCTGGGCCGGTCGCCGCAGCAAGTTGCCAATTCCATCGCCTCATTGCTTGACCGCATTCATGCCCAGGTGCCGGTGGTCAAAATTTTCCTCTCCACCACCCTGCCTCGGCGTGATCATCTCGATGCGGAGACCGATCAACTCAACGAATTGCTCCCCGACATTGTCGCTTCCAGGAACGCACCTGATTTTCAAGTCTTTTTGGTCAATATCAATGCCCGGTTCAAAGAATTTGGAAATTGGCAGGACAATTTGATGGCGGATGATAAACATCCGAATGATCAGGGCTATGAGCTGATGGCGGAGGAATGGTATCGCGCCATCAAAGGATATTTTGTCGAGGGCATTTCGGAATTTACTGATGGGTTCAGCCGATTTGAGCTCGGCTCCGATTGGACTGCAAACTCTGCCTTCAGGATTCAGGACGATCAATTGATCAACACGTCGCACGATGATACTTGGGACTATTTTTTGGCGGTCTGTAACGCGTTGGTCAATCCCACCGTGGTCGAATTTTCCTATGGAGCACTTTCGGATTTAGTCGGCCGTTCCTTCACTGGAATGGCGTTGATGTTAAACCGTGCTGATGCCTCGGCCAGCGGCTATCTCATCTTCCATAATTATGACCGGCTCAGAATGTGGATGATCGAAGATGGCGTGGTGACAAAACAAATCGCCGAGGCGCAGGGTTTTGCCAACCCCAGGGTTGGTGACGTCCTGCGGGCGGAGATCAGTTCTGATGCCCAGGGACATCATTTTACGATCCTGCAAAACGGCGAGCCGATGGCGGTGCTCAACGATCCGCTGAAGCGCTATAATGGTCCGTTCTGCGGGATTATGATCAACGGGAATACTTCCAACGGTGTTGAATATTTCTATTGTGCAAACACCCATGACACCCAGGCACCCGGTCGAGTGACGGATCTGCGCGTGAGCTCGACCAGCTATTCCACCGTCGTGTTGCAATGGACCGCGCCTGGCAATGATGGCGATCTGGGCAGAGCCGCGCACTATGATATTCGTTACTCCACCAGCAATATTTTGAGCGATGCCGATTTCAACAACGCCACCCAGGTGACAGAGGTCATTCCGCCCAGTGTCGCAGGTACCACCGAGCATCTAACCGTCGGAGGTCTGGAGAGCAATACGACTTATTATTTTGCGATGCGGACCTCTGATGAGGCCGGCCATGTTTCCGGCCTCTCCAATGAAGCTTCCGGCACTACCGTCGCACTGGTATCCTATAAGGATACTTTCAATCGCAGCAACGGTGATCTCGGCAGCGATTGGGGAGGTGATCTGACCAATCTGCAAATCCGCAACAATACGGCGCAAAATATCGCCACCGCGGAGCTTTGGAGCGTTGCGGTTTTGAAGAAGTGCAAAAATACCGTCGATGTCACGGTCAAATATGGGCCGAATGCGACCACACAAGGAATCAGTGGCAGCGGCATTCTGTTAATGGCTGATGGCCCGACCTCGACCACCAATGGTTACCTGATTCAGCGCTACAACGGTGCCGTGATTGGTGATCCGAGTGGCAATCGCACGCGCTTGTGGCTGGTGCGCTTTGGCCGCCTCGAGCGCATCATCGAAGAAGGAGCTTCGCAATGCCCGACCCCGCCGCGAGCCGGGTCTCGCATCAATGTCCAAATCGTCTACCAAAATAATATCCGCTATTTCTATGTGTACGTGGACGGTGTGTTCGATCGGGTATTGAGCGATCCGGCGCGATTGCAAAATGGCTTGTACGCCGGCTTTATGTTGCAGGGTGCCTTGGGGGAGAAGAATGCGCTGGATGAATTCAATGCAGCGGCTGCTCCCGGTGGTGCGAAATCACTCAGCAAGGTGTCGGGCGACAATCAGGTGGGCGCGATCAATCAGACTTTGCCTGCGCCCTTGAAGGTGGCTTTGATCGACAGTTTCGACAACCCGATGATCGGCGCATTCGTGAAATTTACCGTCACTGCCGGTACCGCCAAGATTACGTTGCCGCCCTCCCCGGATGGTAATATTCGTCTGGAAGCAGAGGAAACCCAATTTAATGCTCCGCTCGAAATTCGTAACGATGCCGAGGCCAGCGGTGGCAAATATATCGTTTATCCCATCGGGCAGACTCGGGATGCTTCGGCCGTCTTTTCCTTCGAGATCAAGCAGAGTGGCACATATTACATCTGGACGCGAAGTCTGAAGCCGACCTTACCCGCTGGGAGTTGGGACATCCGCATCAACAACAGCACCCCGTTCATCTATGATGTTTTCAAATATCAAATTCGAACGGCCTGGACTTGGGATCTGATTTCTGAGCGTGGCAACGGCACCGCGGCCGCGCCGCAATTCAATCCAAGAACGTTCAATTTCACCACCGGTTCGTATCAAATTACTTTTGGTGTGCGTTATGAAGATCTGCGTTTGGATAAAATTCTGATCACCGCGGATCCGGGTTATATTCCCAGTGGCAAGGAAGAAACCGGCTTTGTCACTGATACCCAGGGCCTGGCAAGTGCCAGCGTCGTCCTGGGCGACAAGGCCGGGGGCGTGACGATTCAGGCAAGTTATGGGAAACTTCAGCCGGTCACGTTTACGGCAACAGCGAGCGGCGGCAAGGCCACCAAGATCACCATGAATGCCGGCAATGGTCAATCCGGACCCGCCGGCCAGGTGTTACAGCCTTTCAAGGTTATGGTTCAGGATGATAAAGGTAACGGTGCACCCGGAGAACTGGTCTCCTGGGTGGTTACCACGGGCAATGGCACACTCAGTGAGTACACGAGCTTTAGCGATGTCAGTGGCATTGCCGCGACTACCTTGACTTTGGGAAATAACTCGCCAACCAATACAGTGGAGGCCCGTATTGGATTGACTGGTTCGCCGATTGTATTCACCGCCACGACGACCGCGGGAATTGCGGCCAATCTGGCGACAACCGGTGGGAATGGACAAAGTGCCACGGTCCATACGGCACTGCCAGCACCATTAGTTGCAAAAGTGACCACGAGCACCGGCCAGCCGGTTCCCAATTTCCCGGTGGATTTTCGTATCATCCGTGGTGGCGGCAGTTTGAGTCCGGATCTCGCCATCAAAAATGATGGATTTGAAAGTGCCAGTCCTGGTACGAATTTGCCGCTCAATTGGACTCTGGAAGGCTCTCCTGCCGGCAGCGAAGTGACGCTTTCGACTGCCAGTCCACACAGCGGCACGAAATGTTTGCAAGTGAATTCGGGCAGCGCCGGCGTCGGCGTGTCGCAGATCTTGAATTACCCGGCGGCCGGCAGCTACACATTGATTTTCTACGCAAAGGTTCTCAGCGGCATCGGCCGTGTTGTTTGGATTTTGAATGATGCAGCCGGCAACCAGGTTGAAAAGCTGATTGACCTCACTGCGCTGGCAACTGGACCAAGCTGGATGCCGTATGTGATTACCGCCAACAACGGTGCGGCGACACCACGCAGTCTGTTTTTCAAAACCGCCGGCAGTGCGAGCAATTTCTTGATCGACGACGTCAAAATTTATCGCAATACCGACAGCAATGGCGAAGTTCGTGTCAACTGGACGTTGGGTGATACGGCCATGACGCAAGTTGTGCGCGCGGAGGCGAAAGCCGGCAGCACCAACCTGACCGGTTCGCCGTTGACTTTTTCGGCTACCGCCAATCCTGCTGCCGCTAAACGCCAGGTCATTCACAGCGGGAATAATCAAATTGGCTCGGCCGGGCAGTTGCTGGCGGCGCCATTGATTACCAAAATTGTCGATGAATATGGCAATGGCATCGCCGGCCGCACAGTCAAATTCACCGTGACCAAGGGAGGAGGCAAGCTCAATGGGAATTTGACGAGCGCCACACTGCAAACGAATACGGCTGGTACCGCGCAAGTTACGTTGACGCTTGGTCCGGTGGCCGGAGATACCAATATCGTCCAGGTGACCTCAACCGGATTGAATGCGGTCACTTTTAGTGCGGTCTCTGCGGTACCGGGCAAAGTGACGAAAGTGTCTGCGCCAACCGTGGGATCCGCAAGCGTAGTTTTAAGCAAACCGCTCGTGGTAAAAGTCACTGACCCCAATGGAAGAAAGATTGCCGGTTATCCGGTGATCTTCCAAATCAAGCAGGGAAATGGCAAGCTCAACAAGGACAGCACGCGCGTGACGGTTCCCACCGATACCAGCGGCCAGGCGAGTGTTTTTCTGACGCTGGGTCCGGCGCCCGGCGCAGTCAACCGCGTGGAAGCTTATGTTATGTATAACGGACAAAAGCTGCCTAATCCGGTGTTGACGTTCACCGTCAATGCCGCGCCCTTGAAAGAATTGGTGATGGTTGGCGGCAACAATCAGGCTGGACCCGCATGTGAGCCATTGGCGCAGCCGTTCAAAGTGAAAGTGGCGGATTCCCTTGCAGTTGGTATTCGCGGCCAGTTTGTGATTTTCGTTGTGACCAAAGGCGGTGGCAAATTGGGCAATCTCGATTCGATGAAAGTGACCACTGACAGTTTGGGATTTGCCCAAACCAAGCTGACGCTCGGCTCGAAACCTGGCACCAATCAGGTGATCGCGAAAACCGCAACCTCCCTGCTCGGTTCGCCAATGACTTTTACGGCCACCGGTCGAATCGGCGCCGCAGCGATTTTAAGCAAGGTCTCCGGAGATAGTTTATTCAGTTTGATCAATACAGTTCTTAAGGCACCGCAAGTGGTACGGGTGACCGATAAATGCGGCAATGTGATTGCAGGCACCGAAGTGAAGTTCAAGGTGAAAGCCGGCGGAGGCAAGGTCAATGATAAAGATTCGGTAATCGTGCTAACCGATGCCAATGGCAAAGCCCAGGCGACGTGGAGGCTGGGCGCGGTCTCCGGCGTTTTCAACAATCAGCTCGAAGTGCGCGCTTTCAACGGGACTGCTCCGCTCGCCAATTCACCGATGCTTTTTGTGGCCAGTGCCACACCCAATGCGGCGCGCTCGATGAAAGCGACCGGCACCACCAGCTTGAGCGGCCAAGCCGGCATGACTCTGGCAACCAGTCTTGTGATCAAAGTAACTGATGGCAGCGCCGGAGCCGGCAATGGCGTTCCGGGTCACTCGGTCCGTTTTGTGGTCACCAAAGGCGGCGGAATGTTCAGCACGGGCCGCAACGATACCACGGTAACGACAGACCAACTCGGTGTGGCCCAGGTGAAATGGACACTCGGCGGTGTCATCGGCACCAACAGCCAGGAAGTGACCGCGACCGCTACCAACGGCGGCGCACCTCTTGAAGGCTCACCGGTAAAGTTTGTTGCCAGCGTCATTCCGGGGCCTCCCAGCGCGGAAGGTTCAGAAGTGGTGGCGACAAGCCCGATTCCGGCAGATGGTGCAACGAAATCGCAAGTAAAAGTCTATGTTCGGGATCGTTTTGGCAATCCTCTTTCTGGCAAAGCCGTCACGTTGAATATTTCTCCGGTCGGCAGCTATTTTATCGATCAGCCGACGCGATTGACAAACAGCCAGGGTCTTGTCACTGGAGCCTTTGCTTCCAAGAGCGCAGGCAAGAAAACGGTTACTGCCAAGGTTTTGGATACCGGTACTGATCTCACCAACGGGGCCACGGTGGAAGTTACTCCGTTATCCGCCAGTCAGATGTTCTTGGATAGCGGGCACAATCAGACGTGTAATACGCAGGCGGCGGTGGTCAAACCGCTTCGTGTCAAGGTGGCGGATGTGAACGGTAACGGCGTTCCCAATCATGAAGTCAAATTCTCGGTGGTATCAGGTGGTGGCCGCATCTATGAGCCGGCGCCGATCATTACCGATGCTGATGGCTTTGCTTCTGCGACTTTCATTGGCGGCACCGGCATCGGACAAAGTCAAATATGGGCGGAATCGAAGGGCCTGGCCCGGTCACCGATCATTTTCCTTGCAAATGTTGTCATCTCCGTGGCGCGGAACCTTCAGGAAGTCAGTGGCAATGCCCAGAAAGCACAAGTCGGCCAGATGCTGCCCCAGCCACTTGTTGTGCGCGTGACGGATAAGGACGGCCGTCCGGTTTATGGCATCGCGGTGCGCTTTGATGTCACCTTTGGCGGCGGCACCTTGAGTGACCGCACTTCGCTCTTGATCGACACCAACGAATTTGGCGAAGCCCGCGTGAATTGGCGGCTCGGACCGAGCGCCGGTCCACAGACCGTGCGGGTTTCCTCAAGTGGTTTGACAGGCTCACCGATTGATTTTCGCGCCGAAGCCGTATCCGGTCGAGCTGAAAAGATGGTGATCTACAGCGGCCAGTATGGCTCCGGAGATGTTGGCGGCAATTCGCCACCTGTGTGTGTGCGGGTGATGGACAACAGTGGCAACGGCGTGGACGGCGTCGAAGTTTTATTTGAATTGGTGCGGGGTACCGGATCCTTGTCTTCGAGCGCTGCTGTGCCCGTATTACAGACCACAACCCGCGAGGGCGGCTTTGCTTGCGCCACCGTTACGTTCGATCAGTATACCGGTTGGCGCCAGGTGCGCGCAACCTCATCAGGATTGCGCGGCTCACCGGTGACCTTCTATGTTTATGGTCGAGCCTTGGCAGCGCAGACCATGAAAATGATCGAGCGGACCAACAATCAGCGCGGTACCAAAGGCAAGCAGTTGAATTTTCCATTGCAGGTCTTTGTGCAGGATCGCTTGGGCAATCCCGTGCCTAATTTCAAAGTTGACTTTGTGATTGCTGCCGGCGGTGGCACCTTCAACAATCTCAATCCATATTCCACGACGACGGATACCACAGGCATTGCCTCCGCAGCCTGGACACTTGGCCCCTACGCCACCAACCATGAAGCTCGAGCAGTCGGTAGTGGCAATGTTCAACCACGGGAGATTATTTTTACAGCCACGGGTTTTGACAACAATTTCCCCATTTTCGAGGATGTGCCCGACCGTCAAGTGATCAAAGGCGATGTGATCGAATTTTCGGTTTTGGCCACTGATTCAGATGGCGATCCCTTGACATATGGTGCCAAAAATCTGCCGCCGTACGCACAATTCGATTCGCTGCGCAGCCGCGTCTTTCGCTGGAATACCAGCCAAAATGTTCCCAGGCAATATGCCATCAGCTTCATCGTCCGAGACAACAAGGGCGGCAGCGATGAAGAGCTGGTGCTCATCGATGTGAAAAATCGTAATCATACCCCGATTATTTTGAGCCGTTATCCGGTTGGACTTGGCATTCCAACCCAGAGAGACACGGTGATCGATTTCAACACGACTTTACTGATGTGGGTCAATGCCAGCGATGCGGATAACGATCCCCTGAACTATCGCTGGTTTCTCAATGGCAAATATGCCGGTTCGGCAGCGAAAACCTACCTTTTTCGCCAGCCAGCAACTGGAGAACGCTTCAACAATGTTGAGGTGCTGGTCTTTGATCAGGAGGATACAGTATCGACTTCCTGGCTGATCCAAGTGCCCGTAAAACTGACCAGCTTCAGCGCCACGCTCGATCGTTCCGGACCTTCTGGTGGCGAGGTGGTTAAGTTGGAATGGCGTACGGCTTGGGAAGCCAACAACGCGGGCTTCAACGTCCTGCGCAGTCGCAGTAGCACAGGCCAGTACGAAAAAATAAATCGCCAGCTCATCGCAGTTCGCCAGGATGGTCAGTATGTTTTTATTGATGATAAAGTCGAAGTCGGTGGCCGGTATTATTATAAGCTCGAAGATCTTGATCACAACGGCAACACGGCCGTGCACGGTCCGCTGGCGATCGAAGTGACAGCGCCGAAGGAATATGTCTTGCAGCAAAATTATCCAAATCCCTTCGGTCGTCTGCCGTTCAATCCAACCACACAAATTCGTTATGAACTGCCGAAAGCCGGTCATGTGACATTGGCAATTTACAATGCCCTGGGTCAGGAAGTTCGGCGACTTGTCGACCGCGAACAACCTGCCGGCTATCATCTCGTGGTGTGGAATGGTCGTGATCAGCACGGCAAACTGGTGCCTTCGGGCATTTATCATTATCGTTTGCACGCCGGGGATTTTGTCGCCACGAAAAAAATGTTGATGGCGAAGTAATCAGTACTCAGTTAACCCCGATAATTCCCGCGGTGCGTAAATCGACCCCATGAGATACTGTTATGCTTGTTATCTCACGGGGTTGGCTCGAGCCCCAAAATGTGGCTCCTGAATTATCGGGGTTAAAAAGGTTTCATGCAGAGGTGTGAAGCCGTCAGTGCCGTGCGCGCAGGACCGCGGAAGGACTCTCGAATTCCACAGTCACAAAGCACACAAAGAAAACGGGCACTGCCAGTCAAACTTTGTGTGCTTTGTGTCTTTGGGTCAAGTTTGGTTGTGGTAATTGCCGCACTGCCGCGAGGCAAAAAATCTCCGTATGCTTTGGTGATCTGTGTGGAATCGTTGGATGACTGCTTCGAATCTGAATGATCATGTTTATTCTTGGAGCGTGTTTGAAAAGTCAACTTTTGTTCAGCCCCAGAGGCTACGCCCGTAGGGGGCGATATGTTTATAGAAATCATTTTTCTAAATTCAAAGCTCCGTAGGAGCGACCTGTCACCTCTACTGGGTTTCAGAAGCGTGAAAAGGCCGCGTTGCTGTAAACATGTCGTCCCCTACGAACGCAGTCTATTGGGACTTTTCAAACACGCTCTTAGTGGGTTAACGATACTTTTGTCAATCTCATCAAAGGGAGCTCGACTCGATGCGCAACTGGATACTGTTCACCTCCCTTATTGGAATACTTTGGACTGAACTGATCTTTGCACAACCTTCCAAGTTTTCTCCCGCCCCATCCATGGCTTTGGCGAAAGCCTTTCGGCCCAACGCCAGCAAAATGGAAAATCTCGAAGCCATACGCCATACTCTCGGTATTTCGCCTTATCCAAATCTGCAATGGATTGCCAGCACCACTGGCGTCGACACTTTTCGGGTTGTCGATGATTTCAATCGCGCCACGATCGGTTCCGATTGGGCTATTGACGACCAATATTGGAAGATTGTTGATGGTGAGCTGACGCTGACAGCTTTAGCGAACATGGAATGGCGTTATCTCGCCATCTATAAGCCGGTTTATAACGATGTCGAGCGACACATTTATTCGGTTTCTTATCGGTGGGGCAAGAAAGTGGATGCTTTGGGCATCCGTGAAGGTGCCATGGCGTTGATGATCGACGACCCCTCGCCGAGAGGCAGCGGCTACTGGTTGTGGCATCGTTATCACGGCGTGTGGTTGTGGATCATCAAAAATGGCGGCTGGGAATATACGCCGGGTGAGGGCAAGGAAGTTGACCGGCAACCCGGACTTCATGATCCGGGGCCCGGAGATGTGGTTACCGGCATCGTGCGTAATGAAGTGGAGGCTGTCTATTTTGACTATTATAAAAATGGCGAACTTTCTGCAACGGTAAAAGACTATACCAGGGAATTCCCCAAAGGTGAAACCTGGTTTGTTGGCCTGTTCCTGCACGGTCAGGAGTTGAACAACCAGGTGGATGACTTTACGGTGACTTGGCTGGAAGGCGATGGTTTTCCTCCGGCAACGGTGCGGGATCTGACTGTGACCAGAGTCACCCATTCCACCGTCAGTTTGGCATGGACGGCGCCGGGCGACAATGGCCTCGAAGGTCGCGCGACGCGCTACGACATTCGTTATTCCACCAACCGGATTCTCACCGACACCGATTTCGATCGGGCCGTGCCGATTCCGGAAACCGTTACACCTGGCGAAGGCGGCGGCACCGATTCTGTGACACTCACCGGTTTGAACCAGGGCACTTATTATTATTTCGCGATAAAAGCTTATGATGAGGTGAACAACGTTTCCGCACTCTCCAACGAGGCCTCGGCGAAAACGACCACTCTTTTGCCATACCGTGACAGCTTTAATCGCGCTGATGGCAATCTCGGCAGTGCTTGGGCTGGAGATCTGACCAATATGCAGATTCGCAGCGGCGCCGTGCAAAACCTCAGTAACTTGGGATCGGTATGGAGTCCAGTCATCTATCAGAGCTGCCAGAACGCTGTCGAAGTCACAATTGACTATGGGTTGAGTGCTTCCGTTAATGGGATCAGCGGCAGTGGCATTTTATTGATGGCCGATGCCCCGAGCGCGTCGGTGAATGGTTATCTGATTCAGCGCGATTGCGGCAAAGTTGTGAGCAACCCCGATGACGATATCACCCGGTTGTGGCTGGTGCGGAACGGCCGGTTGGAGCGTGTCATCGATGAGGGCGCTTCGCAAAGCCGCAAAATTGCCCGGGGTGGTTCAAGAGTGACGGTCAGCGTTGTTGACATAGACGCGGTGCGATATATCTACGTATACGTCGATGGTGTTTTCGACCGGGTCTTGGCAGATCCGTTGCGCACCCAATACGGTTTATACGCGGGCCTCATGCTGGAAAGTGGTTGGGGTCAGCAAAATGCCATCGACGAATTCAGTGTTTACGCGGTGCCGGGTGGCGCAAAAATAATGACCAAA
Organism: Candidatus Zhuqueibacter pondensis; assembly: GCA_034505955.1. Taxonomy (GTDB): domain Bacteria; phylum Zhuqueibacterota; class Zhuqueibacteria; order Zhuqueibacterales; family Zhuqueibacteraceae; genus Zhuqueibacter; species Zhuqueibacter pondensis. Next base: position 34,693 of record JAPDQK010000016.1, on the reverse strand, counting down.
GTATCCGGTGATCATCAATTCGGCGCGATTAACCAAACCCTGCCTTTCCCATTGACAGTCGCTGTGGGTGACAGCTTCAACAATCCACTTGCCGGCGTATTCGTTCGTTTTGTGGTCACTTCGGGCGCGGCAACCGTCCCACCGTTGCCTTCAGCCGATGGTAACCTGCGCATCGAAGCGGAAGATGCAGTCATTACCTCCCCGATGGAAATTCGCAGCGATGCCAAGGCCGCAGCCGGCAAATACGTGGTTTATCCGGCGAATGGAACCGAGGATGCTTCGGCCACGCTTGCTTTTGACATTGCGCAGGCCGGCACCTATTATGTTTGGACACGGAGTCTGAAAGTCGGGCCGCCCGGGAGCTGGACGATCAGTGTTGACGGAGGTGCCGATTTTGTTTATGATGTCTTTCAAAATCGCTCGAATAGTACCTGGACTTGGGATTTGCTCTCCGAGCGCGGTAACGGCACTGCTGCTGCACCACAATTTGATCCGCGCCCGTTCAAGTTCACGGCTGGTACGCACACACTCGAATTTAAAGCACGCTATGCCGAGACCAAGCTGGATCAGATTATCGTCACGGCCGACCGCGATTTTGTTCCCAGCGACAATGAAGAAAGCGGGTTCCTCACCGACATTCACGGCCAAGCCAGCGCCAATGTCAGGCTGGGAAGTAAAATCGGCCCCATTACAGTTGAGGCCAGGTATGGCAAGCTTGCGCCGGTAATTTTTACCGCCACGGCAATCAGCAATGAGAAACCCGAACGGATCACGGCTGTCAGTGGCGGTGGCCAATCCGGGCCGGCCGGACAACAGTTGCAGCCCTTCAAAGTCGCATTAAAAGACAAGAACGGCAATGGTATTGCCGGGCAACTTGTCACCTGGGTGGTGACGGCCGGGAATGGCACCCTGAGCAATTACACCAGCACGAGTGACCTCAACGGCAACGCCTCGACCACGTTGATACTCGGCAATATCTCACCAAACAACACGGTTGAAGCCCGCGCCGCAGTACCAACAGGTTCACCGGTGGTTTTCACCGCAACGACGACCTCGGGTTTGGCAGCGAGTCTTCTGACAGTCGCTGGAAATTCGCAGGCCGGCACCGTACATGCCGCACTACCAAACCCTTTGGTGACAAAGGTTGTCACCAGCACCGGCCAGGCAGTTGCGAATTTCCCATTGGATTTTGAAGTCGCGCGTGGCGGTGGCACGTTGTCCCCATCCATCAGCATCAAAAATGGAGGTTTTGAGGCGACGATTGGTTCCAGCAATACCCCGGCACTTTGGAACCTGGAGGGTTCTCCAAGTGCCAGTGAAGTTTCGCTTTCAACGAACGGGCCGCACACTGGCACAAAGTGTTTGCAAGTCAATAGCCCTCGCAGTGGGGTGGGTGTGTTACAGACTTTGAATTATCCTGCTGCAGGCGGCTATTTCACTTTGTCTTTCTGGGTAAAAGTCATCAGTGGCACGGCACAAGTGAGCTGGTGGACCACTGATCTCTCCGGAAATACATCCTCGAAAGTCATTGACATTACACCCATCGCAACCGGCAACGCGTGGACTCCATACACGATTTCTTTCTATTTCAAAGATGATATTCCCGCGCATCGCAATTTGTCCTTCAAAACCATTGGCGGTACGGGTGGCAACTTTTTGATTGACGATGTCAAAATTGCACTCAACACCGGCAGCAATGGCCAAGTTGCCCTGAACTGGACTTTGGGTGATACCGCGATGACCCAAGTCGTACGGGTGGAAGCGAAAGTGGGCAACACGACACTCGCCGGCTCACCATTGACTTTTGCGGCTATCGCCAATCCCGGCCCGGCCAAGAAGCTGGTGCTTGTCGATGGCGACAATCAGTACGGCTCGGCGGGCCAATCGTTGAATCGTCCGCTTATCATTCGTGTCATGGATGAGTACGGCAATGGCATCGCCAATCACAGTGTCAAATACACGGTGAAATCCGGTGACGGCAAAATCAATGGTACATTGTCAAGTTTCACGACCAAGACAGATGGCAAAGGTTACTCGCAAGCCACGCTGAGCTTTGGACCCTCAGCCAGGGATACGGTGAAGGTCGAAGTGAGCGCGACCGGATTGAAATCCGTGAACTTCAACGCTGTCGTTGCAGTTCCCAGCAAAGTGATAAAAGTTGCGGGTGCTGCGACAACAGGTTCCGCCGGGCACAAGCTGGCGTCACCGCTGGTTGTTCGAGTCACAGATGCCAGCGGTAGACGCATTTCCAATTATCCGGTGATCTTTAATGTTCGTCAAGGTAATGGCTCCATCAATGGCGCGACGCAAGCTGTGGTGCCCACTGATACGGCTGGTGAGGCCAAAGCTTATCCAGTGCTTGGTCCGACTCCGGGCGCAACCAACAAGATCGAAGCCTGGGTCAGTTACAATGGCAAGACCCTGCCCTCGCCGGTGCTTTCATTCATCGTACGCGCCAGGGGTTTGAAAGAGTTGATCGTGATCTCCGGCAACAATCAGACCGGCAATTCTTGTGAACCTCTGCCACAGCCATTCAAAGTCAAAGTGGTGGATTCGCTTGGCGTTGGCATCAAGGGACAAACCGTCACTTTTACCGTCAAATCCGGTGGCGGCAAATTTAACGGCTTCGATACTGCCAGGGTCATCACAGACAGCTCGGGGATCGCGCAGAGCAAACTCACGCTCGGGCCCAAACCCGGCGTCAATGAAGCGCTGGCCAAAACCACGGTCACTCTGGCCGGATCTCCACAGACGTTTACTGCGACCGGCCTCCTGGGTGCCGCTTCGGAGCTGCGGAAACTGGCAGGAGATAGCCTCACCGCGCAGGTGAATACGATTTTACCCTCACCGGTGCGCGTGCGCGTCACGGACAAATGTGGCAACGGCATCGCCAATGTGAATGTGCGCTTTGTGGTGAAAGCCGGCGCCGGTAAAGTGAATGGCAAGGATACCGTCACCGTAACCAGTGATGCCGAGGGCACAGCACAAGTGTCGTGGCGGCTTGGCAGCATTGCGGGAAAATACAACAACAAAGTCGAAGTGCAAGTCTTTTCAACAACGAAAACCCTCACCATTTCGCCGCTGATTTTTGTTGCCAGCGCCACAGCGAGCGCAGCGCGTTCCCTCACGATGCGTGCGGGAAATGGGCAAAATGGCCGCGCCGGTGAGATTCTGCCGAACCCGCTTATCGCAAAAGTAACCGATGGGGCAGGAGGCACTGGCAATGCGGTATCGGGCCATCGTGTGCGTTTTGTCGTGGTACGCGGTGGCGGCAATTTCAGCACTGGCAGCAAAGATACCACGGTGTTCACCGATGCCAACGGCGAAGCCAAAGTCATCTGGACGTTGGGAGGTGCCATCGGCACCAACAGTCAGGAAGTCCGCGCCGCGGCTGCCAATAGCAGTGGCGGAAGCTTGGAGAATTCGCCGCTGATCTTTCTGGCAAGCGCGACCGGTGGCCCTCCGAGCGCCGAAGGTTCACTCATTGAGGCAACCGGTCCGGTGCCGGCGGATGGTGTTGCCAAATCCAAAGTGACGGTTTATGTGCGAGATCGTTTTGGTAACCCGGTTCCTCGCGTCGGCGTGACCCTGGTGGTTTCGGGTAGTGGATTGAATGTCATCGACCAACCCAAAAGCTTGACTGATTCGTTGGGAAGGGCAACCGGCGCCTTTTCCTCGACACGTGCCGAGTTGAAAATGGTCACGGCCCAAATATTGGGCGGAATCGCGCTCACGCGTGGCGCCACGGTCCAATTCCTGCCGACGGCTGCGGCGAACATTGATTTGGTGAGCGGTTCCAACCAGGTTTGCAACATTCGTGCGGCGCTGCCCAAACCATTGTCGGTCAAGGTCGGCGACAAATATAAAAACGGCGTACCCGGGCATGAAGTGCGGTTTGTTGTGAAAGGTGATGGTCGTATCTTGGAGGCGAATCCGATCAAGACCGACGCTAATGGCATTGCCAATGCCAACTTTATTGCCGGTACCACCACAGGCCAACAGCAAATTTGGGCGGAAGCGCCGGGCCTGACCAATTCGCCGGTAATCTTTCTCACCACGGTCGTGAATACACCAGCACACCGGATTCAAGAGAGCAGCGGCAACGGCCAGCGTGGCAAAGTCAACACCATCTTGCCACAGCCACTGGTGGTTCGAGTCAGTGATGCGTATGGCCGCCCCGTGTTTGGAACAACGGTCAAGATCGAGGTGACGTTTGGCGAGGGCAGCATCGAGGGCCGAAAATCGTTGATCGCCAACAGCAATGAACTTGGCGAGATCAGCGTATCGTGGCGCCTCGGACCGGAAGCCGGGCTGAACACCATCCGCTTCGAAGCCACTGGTTTGGCCGGATCCCCGATCGATTTCCGCGCTGAATCGGTTCCTGATGAAGCCGCCGTGATGAAGATCGTCAATTGTGGAAATGTCATCGGACCTGCGGGAGGCACCACGGTACAGCCTCTGCGGGTGCAAGTGACTGATGCCAGCGGCAATGGCGTGGATAGTGTGCAGGTTCTCTTCGAGCTTTTGCAAGGCACCGGCTCGTTTTCTTCCCGTGACCAAGTACGGGTCATGCACGTGGTGACAAAGAGCGGCGGTTTTGCCGAGGTGCCGATCACGTTCGGCAACGAATCCGGCTGGCGCCGGGTGCGCGTGAGTGCGGAAGGCTTGGCTGGCTCACCGGCAATTTGCTCTGCTTACGCCCGGGCATTATCGGCACAAACCATGGAAATCATCCCGCGCACCAACAATCAGCGCGGCACCAAAGGCAAACCTTTGAACTTTCCGCTTCAAGTTCTGGTGAAAGACCGGCTGGGCAATCCTGTCCCCAATGAAGCCATTAATTTTTTGATTATTGCCGGTAGTGGTGATTTCAATGGTGGCACACCGTACGTGGCGAAGACCGACAGCCATGGCATTGCCTCGGCGCCATGGACGCTTGGCAAATCGCTGTCCGCCAATGAGGCCATGGCAGTGAATAACAATCTGTTTCCTTCGGTGATTACTTTCAAGGCCACGGGTTTTGACAATAATTTCCCGATTTTTGTCGACGTGCCGGATCGACGCGTGACCGAAGGGGATGTCGTTGAGTTTCAGTTATCGGCCTCGGATGCCGATGGCGATCCATTGACCTACTCGGCACCGGCATTGCCGTTTGGTGCGCGCTTCGACTCCCTGGTCACGCGCGTCTTTCGTTGGGCGACCAATCTCAGCAGCGCCGGCCATCATGAAGTGAGCTTTTTCGTGCGCGACAATAAGGGCGGAATTGATGAAGAAGTCGTGGTCATCGATGTGCAAAATCGCAATCAGATGCCGATTATTTACAGCCGCATTCCGAAAGGTAATATTCCGAACAAGGCGGATACGGTACTGAATCCAGTTGCTGGCCAGGGCAGTGTGCTGATGCGCGTCGATGCCACCGATCCGGATGACGATGTGTTGAGTTATCGTTGGTTTGTCAATGGCAAATATGCCGGCTCGGCAACGAACACCTTTTTCTTCCGGAGCGCCGATCGGTTCAGCGCGGTCGAGGCATGGGTTTTCGACCAGGAGGATACTGCCCGCACCAGATGGGTCATCCAGGTGCCGGTGCAATTGAGCAGCTTCACGGCAACGCTCGAGACTAACGCCGCCACCGGCGGCAAGCAGGTCAGCTTGCGATGGAGCACCGCCTCGGCATCAAGCCATGTTGGTTTCAATGTCATGCGCAGCCGCAACAAAAACGGAGAATATGAAAAAATCAACAGTCGCCTCATTCCGTTCCGTGGGGACGGCCAGTATGAGTTTGTCGACACCCGCGTCGAAGCCGGCGTCCGCTATTTTTACAAATTGCAGGAAATTGATCTGCAGGGCAACGTCACCGAGCATGGTTCGGTGACAATCGAAGTAACGACACCCCAAAGTTATGGTTTGCAGCAAAATTATCCGAATCCCTTCGGGCGTCTGCCTTTCAATCCCGTGACGCAGATTCGATATGAGTTGCCACGGCCCGGTTATGTGAGGTTGATCATTTACAATGCACTTGGCCAGGAAATTCGACGTCTGGTCGAGCAACGACAGTCCGCCGGCTATTATCAAGTGATCTGGAACGGTCGTGATCAAAATGGCAAACCGGTGCCCTCGGGTGTTTATCATTACCGGCTGCAGGTCAAATCCTTTTCCAGCGACGGTGATTATGTCGCGACGAGGAAAATGCTGATGACCAAATAAAACAGAAAGGGAGCAGATCGTTATGCGCAATTGGATTCTGCTTGTAACCATGATCGGCATTCTAGGGACGGAATCCAGTTTGGCGCAGATTACGCAAAGTGTTGACCAACGTATTCAAATTCGGCGCGCCTCTCAGATCGATTCCTTGCGCCGGGTGCTGGGAATTTCACCGGCTCTGCGCCTGGATTGGAAGCCCACCAGGACGGGCGTCGATATTTTTCAGGCCAGCGATGATTTCAACCGTACCGAAATTGGCAGCGATTGGGCTTGTGATGAAAGATTTTGGGCGATCGTCGATGGCGAGTTGTCGACGACCGCCGAGGCCACCTCGGGCTGGCGCTACCTGGCCGTGTTTCGGTGGATTCATAATGATGCGAATCATCGCATTCATTCGGTTTCCTATCGCTGGGGACGGAATGCGGATGCCGTGGGTATTCGTGAAGGTGCCATGGCTCTGATGGTTGATTCGCCTTCGCCGCAAGGCAGCGGCTACTGGTTGTGGCATCGTTATCGCGGAGTGTGGTTGTGGATCATCAGTAACGGCTCTTGGGAATACAGCCCGGGCGAAGGCAAGGAAGTTGATCGCCAACCCGGAATCTCAAACCCGGGAGCCGGAGATGTGGTCACCGGTGTCGTGCGCAATGAAGCGGATGCGGTTTATTTTGATTATTACATTAACGATCAATTCGATGCGACCGTTAAAGATTACAGCAAAGAGTTCGGCCAAGGCAATACCTGGTACGTCGGCCTTTTTCTGCGTGGGGAGCAACTGAATAATCAAGTCGATGATTTCACTGTTACCTGGCTGCAAGGTGATCAAGTCGCTCCGGCCGAGGTGACGGATTTGCGCGTTGTCGATGTCGCCACCTCCACGGTCACGCTGGAATGGACTTCGACGGGCGACAACGGCTATGATGGCCAGGCAGATCATCTCGAACTGCGCTACTCCACATCACCAATCAATACCGACAATTTCTCCTCCGCCACTTTGGCACCGAACCTGCCTTCCCCGGCTGAACCCGGCCAAACACAAAGCTTTACCGTGACCGGCCTGCAGGATAATACCACCTACTACTTTGCCTTGAAAATTTTTGATGAAGTAAATAATGTCAGCGGCCTCTCGAATATTGTCCAGGCCATGACCTTGCGTGATGGCACACAAGGTGATCAAGTCGCTCCGGCCGAGGTGACGGATTTGCGCGTTGTGGATGTCACCACTTCCGCGGTCACGCTGGAGTGGACTGCAACGGGCGACAATGGCTTTGAGGGTCAGGCGGAATATCTCGAATTGCGCTACTCCACTTCGCCCATTGATGACGAGAGTTTCCCGACCGAGACTTTGGCGCCGAACCTGCCCTTCCCGGCTGAGCCAGGCCAAACGCAGCGCTTTACCGTGACCGGCCTGCAGGATAATACCACCTACTACTTTGCCTTGAAAATTTTTGATGAAGTACATAATGCCAGCGGTCTCTCGAATATTGTCCAAGCCAGGACCTTGCGTGATGCTGCCGCGACCAACCTGACGATGGTAAGCGGCTGCAATCAAGTAGGCATGGTTGGTCGAGCCTTGCCCATGCCTTTGACCGCAAAAGTGACGGATCGGCATGGCATGCCGGTCAGCGCTTATCCTGTGCAATTTGTTGTTGTCAGTGGCGGTGGCAATGTGGATGGTGACAGCTCCCAAACATTGTCAACGGATTCTTCAGGCCAAGCTGCCGTGATCTGGACACTGGGTACGGCTGCAGGTTCTTCCAACCATGTTGTTGAAATTCGCGCGAACGGACTGGCTGGTTCACCTTTGCGTTGTGCTGCCAGTGCCCTGCCTCGTCGGCCCCCAATAGTCATTTACCTCGGCGGGAATGGTCAGATGATACCGGTCAATGCAATTTCCGCGCCCCTGCGCATCCGTCTCCTTGATGATTTCGCAAATCCTTTTGTCGGCGAGGCAGTAGAGTTTTCTATTCATTCGGGTGGCGGTTATTTTGTCAAGGATCAGCTTCCTGCCGGGAGGTTTTATCGAACCATTTGCGATAGTAGTGGAATTGCGAGCGCAGTAGTCACTGCGAGTGAAGCTTGGGGAGATACGACAAAAATCACAGCGACAGTGGGTGACACGACTATTTCATTTAAACCGGCAGTAGAATTTTTTGTTGTCGCCGCACCACCGGATTCCATGATCGTTATTAAAGGCAATAACCAAACGGCAACGGTCAAAACAACATTGGCAGAGAGCCTCGTGGTGAAAATTCTTGACGCGGTGGGTGCCCCGGCGAAAAAATATCCTGTGACATTTCGCATTCTCTCCGGCGCAGGCACTTTAACAGATACCTTGAGCCAAGTCGAAATCACCACTGATAGCAGTGGTTTTGCGGGCACAAGATGGACGCTGGGCCCTATTGCCGGCTGGCAGAAGATCGAGGCCAAAGCCTCATTCAATGGCAGGAACTTGCGCAACGCACCATTTGTGTTTAGAGCGAATGCTCAAACCGGTGCGGTGAGTGCAACTCGATCTACGATCAGTGTTTCACCTTCTCGATGCATTCCTGCCGATAGTCTTTCGGCTGCAGTGGTGACGGTGACGGTGCGCGATGGTTTTGACAATCCCGTCTCCGGTAAAACCGTGCGGATCAGTGTGAGCGGCAGCAGCAATTACATCACGCAACCTGCGCAACCGACAGATAGCACAGGAACAGCCACGGCTTTGCTGCGTTCGACCTCCACTGGGTGGAAAACGGTTTCGGCGATGGTTGTCGATGACAGTCTGATGCTGGCGCAAACTGTGCAGGTTCTGTTCATCACTATCCCAGCCGTGAAAATTGAGATCTACAGCGGTAACCACCAGAAGGCCGTTGTGAATCAGCCATTGCCGAAACCAGTGGTGGTACAAACGCTGGACAGGTTGGGCAATCCGATGCAACACATCGACGTCCTGTTTCATGTACGCTCCGGAGGCGGTCGCGTCATTGGCGATAGTGTTGTTGTCACGGATAGCAGTGGGCTGGCCAGTGCCATCTGGCAGATGGGGCCGGTTCCGGGAATCAATACCCTCGAAGCGCGGAGAGCAGGCTTGATCGGATCACCGGTTCTTTTTACAGCCACCGCAGTTGACTCCATCATGAAAGTACAAGATAATGCTGGGAAAATACCGCATCAGTTTGCCTTGTACCAGAATTTCCCGAACCCCCTGCGGGTGTCTGCCTTCAAACCGGAAATGACAATTCAATTTGATTTGCCGGAAGCCGGCCAGACGGAGTTGATGGTGTATGATTTGGCCGGCCGTCGAGTCCGACAATTGTTGACTGCGCCAATGCCTGCCGGAGCACATCATTTGCGTTGGAACGGCCACGATGACAATGGTCATCCAGTGAATTCGGGCGTCTATCTATTCGTACTGCGTGTGCGCACGGATGGCTTGACCAGGGAATTGGTGGCAACAAGGAAAAGTGTTTTGATAAAGTAATGCTTCGTCGCAAATACGGAAAGATCTCGTAATGGCAGATGTTACGGAGTGCACGGAGAGATTTTGTTCCGATCAGGTTTGTTACATTCAAGACCATCAACGTGGTTGGTGAGTCTATGCGTGTAAGTTTGTCAGGGCGGGATACCCTCCGGGCGCAATGTGTTTTCCTTCTATCTTACAGCTCTTTCTTACTTTTGTTCCATTCTGAAACAGTCTGTCCGATGTAAAAACAATTTCAAATCGGGATGCGATTTGCCGGTGCAGATTAAGTTCTGCAAAATTTTTCGTTTGTCACTTCTTCAGCATCTCCCTCCCGCTGGCATAACGTTTGCTTTTTTGAAATAGGTAAAATCTCACTTTACAGCTGTTTTTTATGAAAATTTTTTAACTGTTGGATTGCAGTTTTTAGTCGAAAGCAAACTCTCAACTCACGGAGGAGATTTTTTCCTGCCTGTGCTGTCCCATTGTGATAGATGAAGCCCCACAGGGTGGGCCGCTCTCATGAGTTGGCAGTCCATTTAATAAGGAGTGTAACGACGTGAACGCGAAAAAATTTTACCTGTTGATTTTCTGGCTGTGCCTCGGGCTTGTCGTGAGTGTTGCACTGCCATCACCGGCCGCAGCACAAATTCGCATGATGCCGCTGGGCAATTCGATCACCGACGGCGACGGCTCGTCACATGAAGGGGGTTACCGGTATTATTTGTACAACTTGCTGAAAGATGCCAATATTTCATTCGACTTTGTCGGTTCTCTCAAAGGTGGTTCCGGTTTTCCGGATACTGACCACGAAGGTCATGGCGGTTTTCTGGCTGAAATGCTCGCCGTACAAACTTATCTTACCAACAATCCTGCAGACGTGGTCTTTCTCGAGATTGGCACCAACGATGTTTCCAACAATGAGACTGCCCAGCAGATAAGGGACGAAATCGCCGACCTCCTCGACCAGATTCATAATTTCAATCCTGCGATCGAAATTTATCTCGGCACCGTGGTGCCGCGTAAAGACAGCGACGCCAAGCAGGCGGTGACCGATAATCTCAATGCGTTATTGCCGGGTTTGGTCAGCACCAAAGCGGCGGCAGGATACAAAATTTATTTGGTGGATCATGCCAACCGGTTCAAGGCGGATCCCAATTGGCAGAATAATTTAATGTCGGGTGACAAGCATCCCAACGATAACGGTTATGAGCTGATGGCGGAGGAGTGGTTCACAGTATACGTCAATAAGACCGGATCCACGCTTACGGAATTTGCCGATGATTTCAACACCGGCACCCTGGGTGCCGCCTGGGTCGCGCATCCGGCGTACCAGGTACGAAATCAGCAATTGGTGAATACCTCGTCTGTCGACAATTTTGACAATTTCATCGCCGTGCCGGGCGTCATCAGTAATGCCAATTCTCTAGAATTCCGATATGGTTCGTTGTCCGATGCAACCGGGCGCGCGTATACTGGGGCGGCGGTCATGTTGGATGCCGCATCGACCACTGCCAATGGTTATCTGATTTTTCATAATTCCGAAACCCACATGGTGCGATTGTTTTCTGTCGTCAATGGTGTCGCCGGCGCCAAGATCGATGAAGCGCCGACAAAAGCCCCGGATCCGGAGGCCGGTGACAGGTTTCGGGTTGAATGGAATACGGATAGCAATGGCCATCATTTTTGTGTGTATCTCAATGATGTTCTTGATGCCTGCCTGTCCGACCCGACCAAGTCGCAAGGCAATGCTGCCAGGCTGTATGCCGGGGTGATGATCAATGGCAATACCAATAATGCCATTGATGATTTTTATACCGCCAGGTCCCTTGATTCCACTCCACCGGCTGCGGTGTATGACCTGAGAGTCACCGCCGCAACGGCCGTGAGCCTGACCCTGGAGTGGACCGCTCCCGGTGATGATGACAATCTCGGCCAGGCAAGAAGTTATGATGTGCGCTACTCCACTTCACCGATTTCTCCCTACAATTTCGACCAGGCCACCCCGGTCTCGTATGCGCCGCGCCCGGCAACAGCAGGAACCAGGCAAAGTGTGTCGGTCAACAGTTTGAACAGCGGCGCCACCTATTATTTTGCTTTGAAAACCGCCGATGAGTTCAACAATGTCTCCGAGCTTTCCAATGTGGTTTCCGGCACCACCACCTCGTTGAATTTATACTCGGATAATTTTGAGCGCTCCGGCCCGGGCCTCGGCGCCAAATGGTCGGCTGATCCTGAATTGCAAATTGTCAATGGAGCCGTGCAGAACACGGCAAGTGGGGACATTTGGGCCGCTGCAATCTACAAGGCCATCAAAAATCCGGTCATGGCCAGTTTCAGATGGGGTCCCAAGGTAACCACCTATGGCACGAACTGGTGTGGCATGTTGGTGATGGTGAATCAAACCAGCACCGGGCTTGTGGATGGCTACATGGTGCAGCGCTATGATCAAAGTGGCAAGACTCGGCTTTGGTACATCTCCAAGGGGCAGTTCCTCGATATCATCGACGAAGGCAATTCACTGGGGCCGGATCCGAAAGCCGGCTCGGTGATGAAAGTCGTCATGAGCTCTGATTCGAGCGGCCATCATTTCGATGTTTATATTGATGGTGCCTTTGATCGTTCGCTCACCGATCCGAATAAATTGGCAGGCAACACCAGCCCGCTGTATGCCGGTTTTTATTTGAATAGCCCTCTCGACGCATTGAACGCGATTGACGCGTTCACCCTCGGGATCCTGGTCGGCACGCCGAAACAGCTCGTCAAGGAATCTGGTGACAATCAGACCAAACCAGTCGGTCAGGCTTTGCCACAACCACTGGTCGTCAGCCTGCTGGATGAATACGACAATCCGGTACCCGGTGCGCTGGTTAATTTTGTGGTGACCTCTGGAAGTGCCACGGTGAACAATCCGCCGGCTACCGACGATAATATTCGCATCGAGGCGGAATCGGCCCAAATAACCGCGCCGATTGAGACCCGCAATGATCCCGAGGCGGCCGGTGGCAAATATATTGTTTATCCGACAGGCCATTCCGAAGATGCTTCCGCGACGTTAAAGTTCGTCATCACAAAAGCCGGTGATTATCGCATCTGGACGCGGAGCATGAAAACCGGCACCGAGCCAGGCAGTTGGACCATCAGTGTGGATGGCGGACCGGATTTTATTTACGATGTTTTTCAAGGCAATACGGAAAGTTCGTGGAAGTGGGATTTGATGTCCGAACGCGGCAACGGCCAGCCGAGGTCGCCGGAATTTGATCCCAAAATTATCAATCTCGAAGCCGGAACACATACTATTGAATTCAAAGCCCGCTGGGAAGAGACTCGCCTGGATAAAATTATCATCACGGCTGACGCAAGCTTTGTTCCCAACGGCAAGGAGGAGCTTGGCTACTTCACGGATGCGAACGGTATTGCCGCGGCAAACGTTACCATGGGTTCAACCGTGGGCAAGGTGCAGATTCAGGCGACTCATGGCAGTTTGCCGCCGGTGATTTTTACCGCTACTGCCACGACGGGCCCGGCCGACAGTTTGGTGCTGGCTGGAGGTTCCGGACAATCCGGCCCGGCCGGTCAGGTATTGGCACAACCCCTCAGGGTGAAAGTGACGGATCAATTTGGGAATCCCGTCGCCAATGCGCCGGTGAGTTGGGTCGTAACGCAAGGCAATGGCAAGCTGTTGAATTATGTCAGTTCGAGCGACACGACTGGCATTGCGACAACGACTTTTATTCCCGGCAACCGTGATGCCAGCAATAAAGTCATGGCGCGGGCCACCTATGCGACTCATCCCGTTGAATTCACTGCCACTACTTCCTCCGGCATTGCCGAGGCGATAACACTGGTTTCTGGAAACAACCAGACCGGCGTGATTGGCACCAAGCTTTCCTCTCCGCTAATCGTGAAGATGACTGATGCCACCGGAAAGAGCGTGGCCAATTATCCGCTGGAGGTCAGCATCGGTCGAGGTGGTGGCTCCATCTCTGCGGCTAATCCGGTGCGCAACGGTGGCTTCGAGACCGCAGATGGTACTCTGCCGGCGAGCTGGAACTTGGAAGGAACTCCCACTGCGAACGAGGTTTTGCTTTCGAGCGAGGCCAAGTCCGGCAACCGGAGTCTGCAAGTGAATTCAACCCGCAACGGTGTCGGCGTTTCCCAAACCCTGGCGTACGATGCCAACATGAGTTATACGCTTTCATTTTGGATTAAAGTGCATCGTGGTACGGCACGAATTGTTTGGCGCCTGAATGATGCGAGCGGCAATCAAGTTGATGAAAATATCGATGTCACAATTGCGGCTTCGGATAGTGCCTGGCAGCGCTACATGGTCTTTGCACAGAACGGCGCCGCCGGCGTGCGCAATTTGCTTGTCCGCACTTCCGGATCCGGAGAATTTTTCATTGATGATGTCAAAATTTTGCCCGGCACCAACAGCGATGGCCAACTGTCGATTTATCGAACTTTGGGAGATACCGCCGGGGTGCAAACCGTCGTCGTGAATGACGGTGCCGTAATCGACGGTCGTGGCCCATTGCAAGGATTCCCGCTCACATTTACAGCGAATGCGAAGGCCGGCGCTCCAAAGACACTGGTGGCAATGAGTGGTAACGGTCAGGTCGGCTCTGCCGGTCAACCTTTGGGTGCACCTTTTGTTGTGAAAGTCGCGGACAGCTTTGGTAATGGTGTCGAGAAAATCAACGTCACGTTTACGGTGACAGTTGGCGGCGGACAATTTGAAAATAAGACTTCAACGATCGTGGTGCCGACGGATTCGACTGGCTTGGCCAAAGCCGTGCTGACGTTGGGTCCCACGGCCGGGGCGACAAATACCGCCGTGGCAACCGCGCAGGGTTTGTCAGGCGCCACTGTCACATTTAATGCCATTGCAGCGATTCCAAGTCAACTTGTGCAGGTTCCGACAGTTACCAAAGGCTCTGCCGGTTGGCCGGTTAGCAAGCCGCTAACTGCGCGGGTGACAGATAATGGCGGCAACCGTATCGCCGGTTTTCCCGTGGTTTTTACCGTGCAAGAGGGTGGCGGCCACATCGCCGGACAAACCACGGCGACAGTTCTCACCAACGCGAATGGTGATGCCGAAGCCCTGCTCGTGCTCGGCCCCAATCCGGGCGCGCAAAACAAAGTTGTCGCGACGGCCACCTATAACGGCCAGGCGCTGCAAGGTTCCGGGATGACTTTTGTGGTTACCGCAGCGAAACTCAATGAGTTGATCCTCGCCTCCGGAAATGAACAAACAGGAATCGCGGGCGAGCCTTTGCCCAAGCCGTTAAAAGCGAGAATTGAGGACGAACTGGGAAGAGGCATCAAAGGCCAGTCGGTAATTTTCACCGTAATTGCCGGAGGGGGGAAATTGAGTGGGAATTTAACCACAAAAACTGTGCCGACCGACAGCTTTGGCAATGCCTTCGTGGGTTGGACTCTTGGACCCAAACCGGGACAAAACAACAATCACGTACGCGCCGAAACCACTCCGGCACTCAAAGGTTCGCCATTGATATTTGTGGCGAGCGCGTTGGTTGGTCCGCCCGCGGTGTTAAAAGAAATTTCCGGTGACAGCCTTTCAGGAGTAGCGAATAATCCGTTGCCAGCCCCATTTGTCGTGCAAGTGACTGATAAAGCCGGCAATGGATTGCCGAATATCCCGGTCATTTTCCAAGTGAAGAGCGGTGGCGGAAGCTTCAATGGCGTCACCATCGACACGGTGAGGACTGATGAAAATGGCAAAGCCCAAATCACGCTTACGGTCGGCAAGCTCGTTGGGCGTTATAATAACGTCGTGGAAGCGCATGCGTTCAACGGCTCATTGGAGTTGACCAATTCACCGATCATCTTTGTGGCCTCGACCACCGTCAGCACCGCGCGGATGATTACGATGCAGTCTGGTAATAACCAATCCGGCAGAGCCGGCTTGCCCCTGGCCAATCCATTTGTGGTCAAGATTCTCGACCGCGAAAACAAACCAGTGCCGACACATCCGGTGCTTTTCCGCGTCGTGCGTGGTGGTGGCGTATTTGCCAATGGCAAAGCCGACACGACCGTGAGCAGTGACAAAAACGGCCTTGCCCAGGCAGTATTGACGCTTGGCGGTCTTGTCAGACCGGACAGCCAGATTGTCTTTGCCGCTTCGAATGATGGGATTGATAATTTGCAAAATTCGCCGATTGGTTTTGTGGCGTATGCCATGGCCGGTCTGCCGAGCGGTAAAACGAGTTATGTCGAAGCGACCAGCCCCGTGCCCGCGGACGGGATCAGCCCGTGCAATGTGACCGTTTTTGTGCAGGACGCTTTTGGTAATCCTGTCCCCGGAGTCAGCGTATCCATTCAGGTCTCCGGTGAATCGATCACTTTCCCGCAACTGGTCACGGATGCGCAGGGTAATGCGAAATTCAGTTTTGCCTCGACTCGTGCCGGACGCAAAACGGTATCGCTGAAGATAAATAACGAAATCGCCGGCCGCAGCGCCAGTGTGGTGTTCTCGTCGCTCGCGGCACAGCAGATCATGGCGATCGGCGATCCTCCAACCGGTAACGTCAATACCGCCATTTCATCACCGTTTACGGTAAAAGTAGTGGATAAATTCGGCAATGGTGTCCCCAATTATTCTGTGGAATTTGCGGTCGAAGCCGGCGGCGGACGGTTGCTCAAGGCTTCACCGATTGCCACCGATTCGACCGGCATCGCGAGAGTTGGTTACGTGCTTGGTCCGAATCCTGGTGAGAATCGGGTCAAGGCCGTCGCCAATGGCTTGTCCGGCTCTCCTGTGATTTTTGTGGTAACTGCCACCAATGCTCCGGCAGCGAATTTGGAGTATGTTGGCGGCAATAATCAACAGGCGGTTGCCGGGCAGGTGTTGCCCGTGCCTCTGACCGTGAAAGTGACCGATGCCGATAAACGCGCCGTTTTCGGAGTTCTGGTCAATTTCACCGTGAATTTTGGCGGTGGTACGATCAATGGCACCACCAGCCTCAATGTCCGTACGAATGAGTATGGCATGGCCCGTGTCACCTGGCAGCTCGGCGCCAATGCCGGCGTCAACACCGTGCGTGCCGCCGCTCCCGGTTTGGCAGGATCGCCCGTCGATTTTCAGGCGATCGCGGCATCAGGCTCGGCAACGGATCTTGTCGCGTTTGCCGGCGATGGCGCCTCCGGTTTGGTCAATCAGGAAATGCCCACGCCACTGACCATGCGTGTGATCGATGCAAACGGCAATGGCGTGGATGGCGTTCACGTCTTTTTCGAGCTGGTTCAAGGTAGTGGCACGCTTTCCGGAGGAACCGGCACACCCACCACCCGCAACGTGACCACGGCGAATGGTGGGTTCGCCTCGACCAAAATCACTTTCGGGCCCGAAGTCGGCGCGCGCAAAATTCGGATCTCCGCGATTGGCTTGACCGGTTCACCGACCATGTTTACGGTGTATGGTCGGGCAGGAGCCCTTCAAACCATCGAAGCGGTCGCGCGGACCAATCATCAAAGCGGCACCGCTGGAAAACCGTTGAATTTTCCGCTGCAAGTGATGGCGTATGACAATCACCGCAATCCGGTGGAAGGCGTTCAAATCAATTTTGTGGTGACGCAGAATACCGGCCACTTTGGTGGCGCTCTGAATACCTATGTTTTGACCAACAGCCAGGGCCTCGCGGAAGTGGAATGGACGATCAAGGCCGGCGTGAACAAGGCACGAGCCAGCGCCGTTGGTTTGCAGTCGCCGATCATCACTTTCGAGGCCACCGGCGTGACCGACAACAACTTCCCGATTCTGACCGATATTCCGAATCAACAGAAGCATGAGGGTGAGCGCATCGAGTTTGTCGTGAGCGCCACGGATGCGGACAACGATCCGATTCACTACGGCGCGAAGAACCTGCCGCTCGGCGCCGTGTTCGATTCCCTCGGCACGAGAATCTTCACCTGGCAAACAGACAAAAACAGCGCCGGCCGGTATGAAGTGAGCTTTCTGGCATACGATGCACGCGGCGGTGTCGATGAAGAAGTGGTCATCATCGACATTCTCAATCGCAATCAGCCGCCGGTGATCACCGGCCGCCTCCCCATCGGCAACAAGCCGGGTGAACCGGACACCACGTTGATGCAACCGGGTACGCCGCTGCTCATGCGCGTTACCGCCACTGATCCGGATGGCGACGCCTTGAGCTATCGCTGGTATGTCAACGGTCAATTTGCCGGATCGGTTTTCGATACCTTCGAATTTTACGGCGAGTTGACATGGAATCTCGTGGAAGCCATGGTCTTCGATCTCGAAGATACCGTGCACACGGTGTGGAGCATCAAAGTTCCCGTCGAGCTGTCGAGCTTCACCGCGTATGTCGGCGATGGCCCCGGCGTGAAATTGAGCTGGAAGACCGGCAGCGAGATCAACAACGCCGGCTTCAACGTGCTGCGCAGTCAGAATCAGAATGGTCGTTACCTCAAGCTGAATGCGCAGCTCATTCCGGCGAATCGGGAGGGAAATTACACCTTCTTCGATGCCACCGCCGAGGCCGGTGCACGCTATTACTATAAATTGGAAGCACTGGATACGCGCGGCAACCTCACTACACATGGTCCGATCATTGTCGAGGTGACACCGCCGTCGACGTTCGACTTGGGTCAGAATTATCCGAATCCCTTCGGGCGTCTGCCGTTCAACCCGGCAACGAATATTTGTTATCAACTGCCGCAAGCCGTGCAAGTGAGTTTGACGATTTACAACATGCTCGGCCAGCAGGTCCGGAAGTTGGTCAGCGGACAACAACCGGCAGGTTATCATACGGTGGTATGGGATGGCCGCGATAACGCCGGCCGTCTCGTGCCAACGGGAATTTACTACTATCGTTTACAAGCCGGCAATTTCACGATGACGAAGAAGATGTTGCTGACGAAGTAGTCCGGGTTGATTTTATCAAACAAAAAGCGCCTTGATGATCGCTCGAGGCGCTTTTTGTTTTTGACGGAATTGGTGAGGGCAAACGGCGTCTGCGGGGCTAACACCAGTTTCCACCGGCTGCGGGGCGAGACAAATTTTGATCGAAGGATGGACGTTGAAGTTACCGATTCATGAAATTCATGCCACTGCCCCGCAGTCCGGTGGAAGCACTGTTAGCCGCCTTACCATCAAGGATTTGGCAAGATTAGGCGTTTACTTCGAGCAAATTATATTTTTTCACTGCTCCTTCTTTTTGTTTCCGCAACGCCATAGATCGTTCCTGCCAAAATTTCAATTCCTCAGCGATGGTAAGCCCCGAGATTTTTTCTCGAACTTTTTCCGCACCTTGATGCTTCATCGCTACACAATCTAATTTAGTCTTCATATTTCATCACCTCCAATGGTGAATAAATTGCGATCTGGTTATAACCTTGCAAAATGTTAACGGCATTATATAGCGGTATTTTCTGATAATGAACAATATGCTTAAAGTTCCAACTCACAATTATTGGGCAATCTGAAACCGTTGCCAGTGCGACATGCAGAGCATCGTTACTATACTTTGCCGAAACAATCTTTGCATCCAGATATGCCTGTCGAAGCGTTAATGCTTTTTCAGTAATATCGACTATTTCAGCATATGGAAGCATAGTACCAAAAAAATCTTTTACCTCCTGAGGTGCTGGCACTATTTTTTTCTTGTACGACTGCTGAAGTAACCAAAGTAAATTGGCCATTCTTAATCTGATCAAAGAAATCTTGGCTTGCTCTTTGAAACTCAGCATCAAAAACACCGCCGAAAATTGAAGTATCAACATAAACTCGTTTCATAATAGTTTCTCGTCATCTGTTGAGTTTGCAGTCCTTGCTCCTTTAGCGAGACGAACGTTTGAACTTACTTTGCTCTCGCCGAGCCAGGACAGCTGGGAGGGCGGCGTGCAGGAGGCGCGTTTCAATCTTGGTACAGACGTTTGCGAAGCCAGCATGATACCTGATGCAAATCGCGCACGAAGCTTCATCTTTGTCACGAACTCACCACAAATTTGCAACCCACATTTCCATCTCTGCCACGCGCTTGCTTCAAACTCCCATCGCGCTCCAATCTTTACAAGGAACTCTTCTTTAAATTTACATTTGAACTCTCAATTTTGCAACGAACTTCTTTCGATCTCGCATGCGGCTAACACGATTTTCAGCGGCGGCGAAGCAGAAGATGAAGTTTGATCGAAGACGAGACGTTGGAAATACCACCGTCATGAAAATCATGCCCCTGTTTTCCCCGTCCGCTCCATTTTTTTGTTAGCCCCGCGTTTCATATTCGCCATGGCATTTTGTTTGGGCCGCGAAAAGTTGGTGAGTTTTATTTGAAGTCGCTTCCCCAATGCCAATGCTGCGCGCTCTAAAGTTTGTAAGGTAACAGAACCATTCTCCGGATCAAGCAAACGTTCTAATGCTGCACGACTCGTTTTCATTCGCTTTGCCATCGTCGTCTTGGTAATTTTGTTCGATTCCATCAATTGCCCAATCTGATAAGCAATGACCCGTTTGATGGCGACGGCTTCCACTTCAGCAAGCAAACCCTCCTTTTCCAGAAACTCATCAAAATTGCTTCCAATATATCTTTTGTTCATGAATCACTCCTTACTTTCGATAACCTTTGCTTTGCGAGATGCAACTCGCTGGCTGGCATTTTCTGGGATTTCTTGATAAATCCGTGTAAAAGCAACATTACATTTCCTTGAACAGTGAAAAGCACCCGAGCAATTCGATTGTCCAACTCAGATCGAACTTCCCACAAGCCAGCATCTATTTTACGAACTAAAGGCATCCCCAATGGCCACCCGAACTGTACTGTTTTGATATCTTCCCCAATAATCTTTTTTTTCGCTGCGAGGCAAGCTTCGAAGCCATTCTCGAACAGGCTCATTTCCCGATTCGGTTTTATAAAAATTGACTCGTAAGCGCAATTCAATACTCATGGAGCCAATGTATCAATTTTGATACTCTTAGTCAAGCATTTAATTTTGTTGTATATCAAAAATCGTGAGTTCCCCCCGCACTTTCGTCTGTGAAAATGGGGGGGATGAAACACGCCGACAATCAAAGACCTTTGTATTTATCACCAAACTGTCTTTATGCCATGAACGTCTTTCGATTTCGCATGGGGCTAACGGCTTGCGCTTCACCTGCGCCGCGAAGCGCAGCGGAGCGGCGTCAGGTGGAAGCGCGTGTTAGGCCTGTGGTTTTACTGCTTCTATAGTAGCCGAAACAATATAATCCTCAATCTTGCTTCCGGGTACCCAATCACGGATAAAGGCTTTACTCTCATCATTTGGCCTGATACGTATATTTTCAAAGCCAGCTTGTCGCAACATGAATTCGAGTTCCGGGATGGAAGATGCGCCGCTCACACATCCAGTATACATTGCCATATCCTTCTTTACGGGATCAGGCATTTCGGCAGTGGCTACAACGTCGGAAACCGCCAAACGCCCGCCTGGTTTCAATACGCGGAAAGCCTCGTTGAATACCCTTTGTTTTTCGGGGGAAAGGTTGATGACGCAATTCGAGATGATGACATCAACAACCCCATCGGCAACCGGAAGATTCTCAATCTCTCCCAACCGAAAATCGACATTTTTCAATCCTGCTTTCTCAGCATTCCGACGGGCTTTGGCGATCATCTCCGGCGTCATGTCGACACCGATAACTAGTCCATTGTCTCCAACGGCTCGTGCAGCCAGGAAACAGTCGAACCCTCCGCCGCTGCCGAGATCGAGTACTGTTTCGCCGGGTTGCAAGGAAGCGATAGCCAGCGGATTGCCACACCCAAGACCCATGTTCGCTCCTTCCGGCACAACAGCCACATCCTCGCTGGAGTAGCCCAAGCCAAGCGAAATATCAGCCACCCTTACCTCGCTCGGTGTTCCACAACAGGATGGTGAGCAACCGCAGCCCGCACTCCCTGACGCGGCTATTTTGCCGTAGTTCTCCCGAACCGCACCGCGAATCTCGTCATTCTTAGTTTTGTCCATCTGAACCTCCTCTATAGGGTTAATTATCAACGTTCACCCTCATAGACGAGGAAACAACAAAAAGGATGCAAACTATCGGCAACAATCATCACAAGTTCCGCTTTTTCGTTTGTACTCAATTATTCGTCCGCTATAATCGAATTGAAACCGGCAACACTCTTCCAGCATTTGTTTCAAGAGGGCTCGGCCCCGCTGAACGCGGGATTTGGCGGCTGAAACCGAAATGCCCTGTAACTGGGCGACCTCCTTCTGCTTCAAGCCTTTCAATTCTGACAAAGTGACTGCCTCCCTATATTTTTCGGGTAGCGCTTTTATCATGGGTTGCAGGCATTCTGCTAATTCTTGATAGACATTTTCGGTGGAATCAGTCTCGGGTAGGGAACGCCAATCAGGAATATCTACGGTGGACTTTTGCGACCTAAAATAATCGATTATGGTATTCCTTGTTATTTGGTAAAGCCAGTTTTTTATCTTTGTGTCATCCCTCAGCGAAGCCAATCCGGTATGCATTTTCAGGAATACGTCCTGAAGAATATCGTCGGCAGCCGCGTCATCCGAAATTCTGCTTTTGATAAAGGCACGAAGCCTTGAATAATACTCTTGCCACACTTTCTCTGATATGTTCATTGGTTATCCAGAGGCCTAACGACACCGAGCTGAGCCGCCGCCCGAAGGGCGGTCGGCTCCAGCGAGTTGTTAGGCCGCCTCATAAGGTTTCTTCGCGATCTCGGAAATTGTCAACCTTCGCCATGCTCCTATCGCCCCTAAGATGGTAATTGCCAGCATAGGAACAAAGTAGAGGGCAATAGCAAGTAGCACCTCTCGCAGGGAAAGGTTAAATTCTACGCCCCACCAACTGGACACCAGGCTGTACGCCGTGCGAGCCAGAACCGCCAGGCCAACCAGCGCAATGACCAATAAGAGGAGCCCTTGCCCCTTTGTCACCAGACTGTGCGGGCGTGGAGGCCATAGGAGAACACCTGTCAGCAACAGGATAAGGCTTAACGGCAATTCTCCTATCCAGTAGGCCCATTGATCCAATCCGTATGCGGTCCAGCGTCCCTCTGTCTCCACCGAGTAGGGTGGCAACGAAAGCCGCGTTGAGATGAGGGAGACTGTAGCGGCCACAAAGACCGCTATGCCTACTATCGTCAAAGCAATGGAAGCGATTTTCCGTACCATCTTTTCACCTCCGAAGAAAGATTTGGTTTTTCAAGTGCCAGATGCCCATAGTGATTGTGAAGTTGGGCGGCCTAACGGCTTGCCGCTCAGCCGCAGCCGCGAAGCGGCTGTCGGCTGCAGCGGCGGGTTAGGCGCACCTACGGTTTTCTACCGACGTAAATTCCATACCCGATATACCCGCTGTGTTCTCGAAAAAACTCAAATACGGCACTCATTCGCCTGCGTATTCTTGGGTTGAACAACCACTTCCACATAATCCTTGCTGCATTCAAAAACCCTTCATCCCTGAACATACGACGTTGTCGCATCCCCATCTCACCGCGAATGACTTCTATATCCTTCATCCCACATTCTTCAAATAATCCCTGCCATTCATCAAAGGTAAGTGTGTTGCAAATGCAAAAGGCACAAGCCGAAGATTCTGCTTTGCGAAAAAGGCTGTCAGGTGGCTGCTGATGGAAACTCAATTCCAACCAGCCAATAAAGCCGCCAGACTTGGTAACCCTGACTGCCTCACGAACTGCTTGCTTCTTATCAGGTACAAGGATAAGAAATGCTTGCGATAGGGCAACATCAAATTCATCGGCAGGGAACGGTAACTTGAGCGCATCGCCCGTTTGAAACTGAACCTGTTTTGATACTCCTTGCCTTTGAGCCAACTTGTTTGCCTGCTCTATAAGCCGATCTTCAATGTCCACGCCCCTCACTTCGCAACGGTATCTCTTTGCCAAATAGACCCCACTCGTGCCTGTTCCACAGCCAATGTCCAACACTTTACTGTCTTGGGCAATGTGGCATTTTTCGGCAAGCCTTTCCGTAGCCCATAAGCCACCAGGATGGAGCACAGTCATACCAACGTGGTATGCCATAAAATCAAAGATGTCACATTGCTCAATCGAGCATTTGGCTTCTTCCATTGCCAACTCTCAATCTTCGGTGCGCCTAACGGCAAGGCTCACCTGCCGCCGTGATGTGCAAGACTCCACTGCCCGAAACCGAGAAACTTACGCAACACGCCGCCGCATACCCGTGCCGAAGGCGGTCAGGTGCAGCCAGTGTTGGGCAGGCAAAACACATAGACCAATTTACTCAAGTTGCGTTGTACTGAGTTGATTCGTCGTCTTCATCTCTTTCAGAATTCAGAATGTCATCTCGTCCACAGTGCCGATAATGCTACTATAGTCATTACCAACAATATCAAATTATAGGGTGACAAGCCAGATTTGGCGCGTGATTTTGCCAGAGCCATATGAATTTCTCTTTCTAGAACCGGCCCATTTACGAAATAATCAGGTTCAGTTAAGTGAAGTATCTGATGCAATTTTTCTACATTTTGCCCATGCTCAGTGGTTTCTACGAAATTTTGCTTTTGCCACCAAAAGGTCATAGAGAAGAGAACAAGGGTAGCAATAGATAAAAGTAGGCGATCAAGGATCCTCAGGTTGGGATTTTGAGTCATAACATACCCAACCAGGGCAAGGAGCAAAGTTGTTGACCAAGAGAAGACCTTGAATGACAATTCGTTGTGGTTGATAATGGCATCAATTTGCTTTTCGTAAGCAAGCAAAAGAATCTCTAATCTCATTTCTTGATTAAGGTGAAAAGATGTGTTCTCGCTCATTTGTTTTGACTCCGATAGAAGATTGAGAGCAATATATTAGCTGCCTGCCCAACAGTTATTCTGCGACACAAAATGCATTTTCCGCCGCAGTTAACTGTAAACAAAACAATGAAAATCAACAATTTTTAGTGCAAAATTTTTGCCTCACCATCATGAGCGCGGATTTTCGATTCTTCCCCCCCAAACTACGACGCAGCCAATCCTTGTTTCATTCGTTTAAACGCAAAAACCCCGGGCAAGGTCAGGCTGCGGAGAGTCCGTCAGACCCAGGGTTTTCCATTTAAACCACGCTGAAGTTTTTTCCCCAGATTGACCTGCTTGCCAATTTCCGGTGTAATATCCCAAATCCAAAATGAAAAAGCAAGAATTTTCTCAAAGCTCGAACTTTTTCTCAAAACAACTCCCCCTGCGTTTGCGGCACCAACGGCTCAGCCTGGTAGCCGAGTGATCGTAACTGTCTGGCAAAATCCGCCGGGCCGTGGGTGGTGAAAATCTTTTTCGGATTCACGCGCCGCGCGTATTCAATCAAGCTGGGAAAATCCGCATGATCGGACAGCGGCAGCGCTTCATCCACACCGAAACGGAATTTGGCCCCGGCATCAATCGCCCAGCCGGAAAGATACATCGTGCGTTTGTTTCGGATTTTTTCCACATGGCGGGTTCGGCGCGCGGAGGAAGGCATGATCAAGACACGTTCCGCCACCGGCTCGCTGCGACGAAACGGGATTGCGTCGCCAAAGTGACAGCCGAATTTCTCATAAATTTTTGCCAGGCGCAAAATCGCCGGATGCACACACAGCGCAAAACCGTGGTCCGCGAGAATTTTCATGACCTCCTGGGACTTGCCCAGCGCGTAGGCAAAGATGACCGGCACTGCGCCATTTCGGAGCGTAGTGTGCGTCCAATCACAAAGCCGGTCGATGATCTCCTGGCGCGGCGGGAATTGATAACGAGGATGACCAAAGGTACATTCCATAATCAGCACCTCGGCCAGAGCGCTGGAGGCAAATTGCAATTCTTCGGAAGTGGCGCTTTTTCCCAATTTGAAATCGCCGGAATAAAGCAGGCGCCGGTCGCCGCGCTCGGCGAGAATTTGTGCCGAGCCTAAAATATGGCCTGCCGGCAAAAAAGTGAGGCGGTAACCATCGAACTCAAAAGGCTCGTTGAAATTGGCCGCGGTGGCATGAACATTTCGCAGCCGCCGTTTCATGAATTCGATGGTTGGCGGTGTGGCAAAGACCCGGCGGTGCGAGCGAATGTGATCGGTATGCGCGTGAGAAACGCAGCAGGCCTCGCTGTAATTCCGCGCGTCGAGCGTGAGCATGGAATCGAGCAGGCGGATGGATTTGTCGTAGGTGAACAAGTTCGGTTCGCGGGCGGTTATGAAGTTTTTCCTGCGCCATTCAAAAATGGGTTTGACGATCCGTATTTAGACGAGAACTTTTGATTCTTGCTGCGTCACTTTTTCCTTTGTGACGAAGCGACGATAGATCTCTCCCAGAATCCGGCTGAGTTGAACTTGATACAATCCAAGCTCGGGGACATCGTAATTTTCTTGCGCAACAGGCGGTTCTTTGCGCTTGACTTCGGCGATGATGTCCGGATAAGCTTTTGGCGAAACCATCAGTCATGATGCTGTCAAAAGCGCGTTTTCAACTTTGCGCAACTGAACAGCCTATAAAGACCCGATTTAAGCTCCGGAAAAGGGTCTGAATTAAATTCTGGAAGCCACATCTTCAGAAAGTCACGTTCATCAAATACGTAAAAGTTCAGTGAACCCGGTCACCGCGCTGTCATTACTGGAGGAATTTGCCATGTACCTTTGGACACCCTACGGGCGTAGCTTACAGCCGCAGGCCGCCGGAATGACAACGTGGTTTACTGAACATTTATTCAAATACAGCTTTAAGCTGGTGAGTCAGGTGATCACAGTTAACGTTTCTTGGGATTACGAATGCTCCTGCTCGCCAAGTTCTGTCCCCGCGAAATGGTCCATCTGAACCGCCATCATTTTCACCTCGAGAATTTAAGAAGTTTCAGTGTGCCAAGCAAGAACTTGTTGACCTGCTTGTTCCCCCAAATTGGGAAAATGGTCACTATTGAGATTCTGCCGCAATCTCCTCAACTTTGATCCATCCCACATTCGGCCCCCAGCCGTCTTTGGGATCGGCATCGCTGAAGCGCAGAACCAAATTCCCTCCCGCCCACAATTGGGGAGTATCGAGCGTGAAAGCATGTTCCGTGATCTCATCCGGGCCGGCATCTCCTTCATCGAGCAAAACAGAATCTCCTGCGGCGACACGACATTCGCCGTTGGCAGAAAAGGTGACTTTCACGCGTTGTGTGCTTGATTGAATGGGAAAAACATAACTGAACCACTGCTCACCATCGGCAAATCGATCCTTGCCGCCGCCCTCGAATACCGAGACCCAGGAATCTTTTTCCTGGCCGAGATAGGCTTCGTCATCATCTCCGCAGTCGGCAAACATGAATGGTTGCACTTCGCCACGATAGAATTCCGCGGAGGAGGTCACTTTGGGCAGACGCTGCAATTTGCCATTCCGGACCCAGGTGATATAGTATTGAAAGCTCGTGCCTTCATGTTTATAGTTCTCCGGCAGATTCGCAACCCATCCCGATTTATCCAGGCTGGCTCTGAACGGAATGACCTGAAAGCCGGATCGACCGGGTGAGTCGGCGCGAAGATAAAGTTTTGCCGCAAAGTCGGCTCTGGCACCGCTGACGTTCAAATTGAGTTGCAGCGGCTTCGGTGAGCGGCTGTAGAAATGTTGCGGTGGAGTATGCGCCACGGCCGGAACCCGCCTCACCGGCATGTAGATGCCCTTGCTCAGCAAGTTGTCTGTGAAAGGCACCACCGGTTCGTCATTTATTTTGACGCGATACCTTCCCGGCGGAACATTGCCGAATTTGATCCAGGCACGCCGGCCCCAGCTGACATCCGATAATAAATTGAAACGAATCGTATCGGCCGCAATTTTCAAGTTTTCAATCCACAGCGCATTCACGCCGGAACTCCAGGTGGCGCCTGGTTTCTCACCCATGAAAATATAGGCATCGCCCATGCGATCGCGCAACAATTCAAAAGAAGTGGCTGCGCTGCCGGTTCCCCAATGAATGCCGGTAATGGCGCCGGGTCGGTCCACGCCGCTGTGTGCCCAATTCTCATAGCAAATCGGCGTGTCGCGATGAAAGAGCGCAAAGGTGGAGCGCAGCGCTTCGGCCGCTCTCTCGAAGTACGCCCGTTTTTGAGTGGCCTCGTAGTAATCCATCAGGGTCTCGGCAAAATAAGCCTGTCGCGCGTCGCTCCATTCGCCGTCCGTGTTTTGCACCCCGAAGCCGCCGAGCAAATTGCGTGAAAGAAACGGTGGACTCCACACTTGCTGATGGAGCAAAAGATAATCGAGGACATGGGTCCCGAGATTCAAATACTCGCGGTTGCCGGTAATCTGATAAAGCGTCAGATAGGCTTTCGCCGCCTGGTTCATGGACAAGGTGTTCTGCGGAAACTGGCCGGTCATGGCATCAAAAAAGTCGAAGGGCTTGCGCGAGCAGGAGACGAACGTCTCGTAATCGAACCATTTGTTGCGCGGGAGGATTTCGCGAGTGAGATAGTCCATTGCCTTGACGGCTGCTTCGAGATAGGGTTGCTCTTTGGTGCGACTGAAAAGCTCAGCGAGAAAAAGCGCGGAGCCCGCAGTTTCGGCATTCTCGTGGAAAAATTCTTCACGCGGCTGATTGTCACCGCGATGAAACCAGCTCGGAATCACACCACTCGGCTGTTGCCATTTCAGCAGGAAGCCGGCATATTTGCGACAGAAGGCAAGAATCTCCTGGCGGCGTTGCGGCAGCAGATCCGCCCAGCGCAAGAGCCAGTAACCCGTCCACGAGGCATCGAATGTGTGGTTGTAATCATTGCCAAAACCGGCCCAGCCCTCATCGCCGACCCAGTGATGGACAGGTGGCTTCGTTATTTTTGCCTTCGTTGCGCCTGCCATCGCAGCACTGATGGGCACAGACTTTCCTGCAGCATCACGATCACCGCCAACTCCGTACGTCAAGTAATAAATCGATGGGAAAATGCCGTCTTCATTGGGCGCTGACAGCGCGAGATTCAGTACTTTCTCCGCGCGTTCCATGAGCAGCGCCTCACGATTGCGTTTGCCATATAGATACATGCCATACGCGGTGCGCAGAGTTTGGAACCAACTGTTGAACCACACATCGTTGTTGACTTCTTCCGGCAAACCATTGGACCAGGCCAGTCGTTCACTTCTCAACCCTCCGACCGGCCGGCCATTGAGCGTGGTTTCGAACCAAGTTTGCTCGGCATACTGTTTCCAGGCGCGTTGTGCCATCAGATCCAGCGTGCCCGGCAGCGCGCCGACATTCCCCTCACGATGGAGCGGCGTGAATTTTTCCCAAAGAAAGTCCACGACACGACGAAAAGCTGCGCTTTTGGTTTTTGCTGAAATGGCGCGCGTAAAAGGCGTGGCGCGATGATCGAGCCATAAATAATACGCGTAGGAAACTTCCGTGTCTTGCAATTGCAGGGCATGTGTCGAATCCGGCAGGTAATAAACATGATCCCGCACCTGCCATGGCCAGAATCCGAAAGAGAGAATCGGCGCGGCATGGGCGGGTGGAATCGATCGACGCGACGAGTCAACCGTTGCAGATGTCGCAGCGCCGGAATCCGGCTGATCGAATTGCGGCAACTGAAAATCCATTGCCATCGGCATGACACGATGCTTCATGAGATACTGCAGATCCGGAATGAGCGCGACAAACAGCGAATCTTTTTGCAGCATGATCGCCGGCGAGCGAAAGACATGGTCGGCGATAATATCGTTGGGCTGTGGTCGCAGATTGGGCGTCCAGACAAAATCCAAGGGCTGCATCTCTGAATGAGATTTGCCGCGCGGCGCAAAATTGTACGAAGAAAGCAGTGCCTCCACCCTGGCGGAGGGACCAAGGTGCCATTTGTCCACGACATAAGCTGCCGGATATTCCGCAAGCAGGCTGACCTCGCGAACGACCGATACATTTTTACTGCTGCCCGAGAGGAGCAGGGTGCGTTTCCTTGCAGGTTGCTCAACGGTGGTGAAAAAAAGCGACTCTTCTTTTCCGGAGAGCCGGCTGAATAATTCCGAGCGCAACACACTCTTCCAACCGCTGTCTCTTTCTTGTGGCGGGCCGGCGATCAGCACATCGACACCGGTGGGCGTTTGCAGCTTGAGAATAATTCGCGCTCCCTGCTGCTCGGCAACAATTTTCATATTTTTGTTGGCGAGCAGCACGCCGGTGTCCGAAGCGGCAGCCGGCATTTCAAAACCAATGACGGACAAAAAAGCGGCCACAAGCAAAATCTTTGCCAGTGTATTTTTCATTATTGCACCATCCCTGTCAATCTATTCATCCATGTTTTGGGCACGTTGTGCTGCCGGGTGTTATCATTAAAATAGCCAATTTCCCCCAGCAATGCAAGCGGCAAAATTGACTCTTGCATTTTTCAAAAAAAACACCATATTTTATGAACGCAAACAACGGTACACCGTTTATGCGAATGAGTTCTGCTGTCGGCTGTAAGCAGCAAATTTTTCACCAATCGAAAGGCTTTTCAGATGGAAAAAGGTAAAGTGAAGTGGTTCAATGAAGCCAAAGGCTATGGCTTTATTGTGCGTGAAACCGGAGAAGATGTCTTTGTGCACTTCAATGCCATTCTTGGTGAGGGCTTCAAAACTTTAAAGGAAGGCGAGGAGGTGGAATTCGAGGTCGAGCAGGGTCCGAAAGGATTGCTCGCGAAAAATGTAAACCGCCTGAAAGCGCAACCCGCAAAAACCAATCCCAATCTGGCATAACTCGGCATGATTGATCAACCCCGATTCACGAAGTGACTCGGGGTTTTTTGTAACTTTGCACCCAGAATCAGACTATGACGGTGCGACCCTCTGTATGCCCTTCAATGGAGATTGGGATCAGCAAAAATTTGATTCGGGGTCCGGAGAGGTGATGATGAAATTCAATGGATTTTGTCCTCGTGGTTGTCGTGTGTGCCGGTTGATGACTTTCGTCATTTTGGGGTTGTTCCTGAAAAATATTTCCGGGTTCGCACAGGAACATCTCCAGACATCGACTTCGGCGCAGTTGCTTGCGCAACTTTCCTCACTGGAGGAACGTTCTTTCCTTCGTCTCGGCCTGGCGGCCAAAAATCTGCGCACCGGCGAACTGATCGGTTTTCGCGCGGCTGAAAAATTCCCCACGGCCAGCGCCATCAAAGTGCCGATCATGGTCGAGTATTTTTATCAAGTCCGAGCCGGCAGGCTTTCTCCCGATCAATTGGTGGTGTTGGCTGACTCGAACAAGTGGGGCGGCTCCGGCATCTTGCAATATTTCCGCGGCCGCAGTTCCATCAAACTCGCGGACGCGATGATGCTGATGATCACGGTGAGTGACAATTCCGGCACCAATCTCGTGCTCGATGCTTTGGGCGGGAGCCATGAGCAAAAACTTGCCGCCGTGAATGAGCGCATGATCGCGCTTGGTCTGAAAAACACGCGACTGCTCAACAAGCTGATGTCGTGGCCCACGAAAAAGAACACGCCGGAATCTCTGCGCTACGGTGTTGGCGTTTCGACGCCGGCAGACATGATTCTGTTGTTGGAGAAAATGTATCGCGGCGAATTGGTGGATTCCGCCGCCAGCCGCGAAATGGTCGAGGTGATGAGCCGCCAGCAGTACAACAGCATGATCCCGCGTTTCCTGCCGTGGGAGACCGAGCCGAATCTGAGGGTTGCGCACAAAACCGGCAGTGTGACAGGTGTACGTGTCGATGTGGGGCTGGTGCTGTCGCCGCGCACTGATTTTGCACTTGCCATTTTTTGTGATGAGGCGCGCGATCAACGCGACAGCGAGGATAATCTCGCCGAGCTTGCCGTCGCCAAAGCCGCGCGTTTGTGCTGGAATTATTTCACCGGCGATAGTGCGCTGGCGCGGCCCTTTTTCACGAGCGTCGATTGGCAGCGTTTCCCCGCCGGCGAGTGGGCGCGTCTGTATTTGCGCAACTCGCCGTTTCCACATCCTTCTCGCGACAACGGATACACCCACTCCGAAAACGCCGCTGATTCCACAACCAGAAGATTTTTCCCGCGGCATCCGCATTATGATGACAGCACCGCGATTGTGATTATTCCCAAAGGTTATCATCTCGTCGAGGGCGCCAATGATCTCATCATCCATTTTCACGGCTGGTGGAATGAGGTGGACAGCGTGATGGAGAGCTTCGGCCTTGTGCAGCAACTGTTGGCATCGCGCAGGAATGCCATTTTGGTGCTGGCCCAGGGGCCATATCGTGCGCCGGACTCACACGGCGGTAAAATGGAAGACCCCGGTGGTCTGCGGCGTTTTGTCGAGGAAATCTTGCAGATGCTGAAAGCTGAAAACAAAACCGCCTCCGAAAAAATTGGCCGTGTCATTCTCAGCGCTCACAGCGGCGGCTATCGCCCGCTCGCATTTGCCGTTGCCTATGGCGGGCTTGCCGAGCACATTCGTGAGCTGTTTCTTTTTGACGCCTTCTATGCGCATTATGAGAAGTTTATTCCCTGGCTCAAGCAAAACCGGTGGAATCGTTTGCGCAGCATTTACACCGGCCATCTTGCCGGGGAGCATCGTGACTTCATGGCGATGCTCAAAAAAGAAAAGCTGAAATACTCTGACCAACTCGCTGCCAACGCGCGGATTGTGTTGCTGCCAACCACGGTTTGCCACAATTGTGTGATGGAAGAAAATTTCAAAAGGTGGCTGGAGATATCCTGTCTGGCGGAAGCCCCTTAGTCTGGTTATCAGTGTAATCCTTGTTTTTGGGATAAAGACTGCGACCGCCGGCCTGCGGCTGTAAGCCTGCGGCCGTGGGCAACGCCTGTAGGGATTTCAATGGACAAAATAATTGACGACATGACAATTTTGAATTATTTTGTCATTGCTCATCCTGTCGCTTCGAGTTCCGGTTTGTGTTTCATTTCAGTGGGATTTCTGATTCAGTGAGTGATCAGTTTATTTGATTCATGATGCCGCCGGATAATGCCACAATCACGACTCACCAGGAGCTCGAAATTCCCCGGCTTGCGCTCGTTGTTCTCATTGGCGTCAGCAGCAGCGGGAAATCGACCTGGGCACGGAAACATTTTTTGCCGACCGAGATCGTCAGCTCCGACGCGTGCCGCGCCATGCTCAGCGATGATGAGAATGATCAAACCGTCACGCCGGAAGCTTTTCGGCTTTTGCACTTCATTGTCGAGGAGCGACTGCGGCTTGGCCGATTGACGGTCGTGGATGCGACCAACGTGCAAAAGGAAGCGCGCCAGTCGTTGCTGGCTCTCGCACGTAAATATTACGTCCTGCCCATTGCCGTTGTTTTTAAGATTAGCGAGCAGACTTGTTTGGATCGCGCTGCTCAACGTACTGATCGCGAAATTCCACCCTACGTCATTCGCCAGCAGTCCGTATACTTGCAGCGGTCCCTGGATTCACTCAAAGAAGAAAAATTCACCAAAGTGTACATTCTCGATGGCGTTGAGGCCATCGAGCAGGCACGGATCAAACGCGTGCCATTATGGTGTGATCGCCGTCATGACGCCGGGCCTTTTGACATTATCGGCGATGTGCATGGCTGCCGCGTCGAGCTGGAAATGGTGCTCGAGAAGCTCGGTTACCAACGGGATGAAAAGAATGTCTATTGGCATCCGGCGGGCAGGAGAAGCATTTTCCTCGGCGATCTGGTTGATCGCGGACCGGACAGTGTTGGCGTGGTGAAAGTGGTGCTGGATATGATCGAGGCCAACCGCGCGTTTTGGCTGCCCGGCAATCATGATGACAAATTCTACCGCCATCTCAAGGGCAATCCGGTTCAAATTACTCACGGACTCGCAGAAACGATTCAGCAGTTTCAAGCGCTGGCGGAACCGGTGCGGCGGGCGCTCGCGGAACGTTACATGCAGCATTACCGCCGATTGTCGAGCCATCTTGTCCTCGATGGCGGCAAGCTGGTCGTTGCGCATGCCGGCATGAAAGCCGAGATGCAGGGCCGGGTCGGCCGGCGCGTGCGGAATTTTGCCTTGTACGGCGAAACCACAGGCGCGATCGATGAGTTCGGTTTGCCGGTGCGGCTCAATTGGGCAGCAGACTATAAAGGCAAAGCTTTGGTGGCCTATGGACATGCCCCGGCTCCTGAAGCAGAGTTTGTCAACAATACCATCAATCTCGACCAGGGCTGCGTGTTTGGCGGCAGGCTTTCGGCGCTGCGGTATCCGGAACGCGAGCTGGTCAGTGTTGCCGCGCTGCAAACTTATTATCAGCCGGAAAAGCCATTCCGCCTGTTGCCGGAAAATAACGCCACGAAAACAGAAAAAATTTTTTGAGGACAAATAATCGCGGACAAAATAATTTTTAAACTTGTTAGCAAGGGAACATGCGGGCAAATAAAAAAGGCCTCTTTAAAGGCCTTTCCCAGGTGAGCGGGGTCGACGGGACTTGAACCCGCGATCTCCGGCTTGACAGGCCAGCGTGTTAACCAGGCTACACCACGACCCCGGGGAGAAGAAAACAGCAAAAAGCAAACAGAAAAAAAACAGAAGTAAATTTAGAATTTCTTTTTGTCTTTTTCTTTTTGTTTTTCACAAGTGGGCGATAGTGGATTTGAACCACTGACCTCGTGCTTGTAAGGCACGCGCTCTCAACCACCTGAGCTAATCGCCCCTCGAGCGGGTTCTTTTGGTTCTACCTCTCCTTGCCGTTGGTCGGCTCCACGGATTGCCTTTTCTGGTACAAAATGGCAACCGGAATAATGATGCAGTAGCCGATCACCAGCAGTATCGGCGCCACGGTCAAGGACATGAAGCTATTGGCCGGCGGTTGGGCCAGCGCCCAATAGCCGATGATGATCACGGCAATCCCGAGCGCGAAAAGCCAGTAATTGATGCGGGTGAACGGCAGCCCCGGTTTTCTTAGCGGCTCCTTCCGCGCCCGCTGCCGAATTTGTTTTGCCTTGACTTCTTTCATACGTGCAGTGATAAATATAAGAAATGCCGTTATCTTTGTCAATGAAAATCAAAAAAACTTTGTAATCCCTCAGTTATAGGTGGACAACGCCATCCCACTGCCATAAAATAAATTTTCATCTTTTTAAAAAAGACTGGCGTCTCGATTTTCTTTTTTGTATATTCCTTTTCAGTATGGAAAAGGAAATA
>JAPDQK010000015.1:0-104509 GCA_034505955.1 Candidatus Zhuqueibacter pondensis | reverse complement strand
AGTACGATGCCCTACGCGCAGCGGGCAGATGGTCAGGCGCTATCTTGTATGCCGGAATATTGCTCGAACTGGCGCTGAAATTGGTGCTCTGCAAGCCTCTCGGTGTTTTCAGACTACCGACCATCTTTCAAGTCCATGTCTTGATTTGTTGCTTTATTGTAGCGGCCAACAAACTCGTTTCGAGGCCGATACCGCTTTACACAAAAATTTCTCGAAGATTCAAGATCATTGGACGATGACGCTGCGTTATGAAGGCGCCATCAAAACCCAACAAGATTCTGATGATTGTGATAAGGCACTCTTTGATCCGTCGCACGGTTTATTAACACTTTTTTCACAATATTTTTGAGGTCCAATGATGAAAACTTCACTTTTAAAAGAGCTTCGCGCGGCAATTGAAGAATGGGCGCATATTCATAACGTTGAAATCACGCTAATAGATGTTCAGCCCAGCGGCGTCGGCTCAAATGTTCATGTGATCGTCGTGGCCCGTAAAGGATTTGAAAACTGGCGACGTTCTGAGCGGCATGATAGCCTCTTTGATTTTATACATGCCAAACTGAACCTTGATGGAGACCTCTTTATCAGCCGTTTGAGCGCCATGACGGAAGAAGAATACGAAAAATACGAAGGTGTCGAGGTTTGAGGCGCCAACGCTGCCAGTGCCTCTTGCACCACGGATCATGGTCGCTCCGCCGTGAACGACAGGGCTAAAAAATGCAAGACGAGTAAACCCGTCTTCTCTCTAAAAAGTTCCATTTAGGCCGATTCATCGGCCTTTCACATTTTAGCCTGCTCCATTCATGGGCAACGTCATTGCAACCTCTCCAACGCCGCCAGCGCCTCTGGCGCATGCTCGCCCCAGGGGAAGCGGTCGAGATATTCCTGATACCGCTGCCGGGCTTCGGCGGTGCGGCCGGCGGCCTCGAGGGCGCGGGCGAGGCCGGCAAGAGGCCTGTGCCTGCGATATGGCCGAACCTCATATTGAAGGGCAACCTCAAACTCCTTGACGGCGCGCTTTGGGTCGCGAAGATGGTGAAGATAAATCTCTGCCCGCCCAATATGAGGCCAGCCATAAGCCTCATCGATTGAGATTGCCAAATTGAATTGCTCCAAAGCCTCTTCACTGTTGCCCTTTTCCAGCAACGCAAGGCCGAGATGGGTGCGTGCCCAACAGTTGTCGTAATCAAGTTCTATCGCTTTGCGCAAACAGAAAGTGGCCAAGGCGTAGTTCTTCATCTCCTTGTAAGTTCTCCCCAAGTTACCCCACAGCCAGGAATTTTCACTCGCAATCGCCAGCGCTTCTTTGAGACATTGGATCGATTCTTCAAACCTGCCGGCCAGACGATAGGCTATGGCGAGTCGACTCCTGAGTTCAACATCGTGAGGATTTTTCTCGATCAAGGGGGGCAGAAGAGAGATAGCCTCCTCCAATTCCCGAACACCAATAAGAAACCGGGCAAGATGCCGGTAAGCCCTCTTGTGATCCTCACAGGCAAGTTCAAAAAGAGTTTGCAGGCTTCTGGTTTTGCATTTTATCCTGATCAACAGGATGTCAGACATTGCATCGTATAGTTGCCCGAACCAGATGCCGGCGTCAAACTTTGAGGCAATATCTTTAATCAAAATGATTGCCAACTTGTCAACCAGATTACTGTCAATACTTTTTGAGTATGTTACACACCTCGCCGCCAAATACGGATCCACCTTCATCACCTCCCTCACCACCTCCGTCGCATCCTCGACCAGCCCGCACACAAATACCAAAACCTCTGTCCATTCCGGATCGCCAACGTGCTTTAACACAAACTCCACCGGCTGGTGCAACGCCACTTCACGAGCAAAGAAATACTCCTGCACCGCTTGATGAAAGAAGCCGGTTTGTCCAGCGCTTTCGCGCAGCAGACCGTGGTGGAGGAATTCGCGGTTCAATTCAGCGACATTGATATCGGCAGGCGCTTCTTTCTTGTTTTGTAATTCGGCGAGTCGGGCGGACATGGCTGCGGCGGCTTCATCGGCGGAAAGCAGAGTGCGGTTGGTGCCGAGTCGCCAAGCCAGCGCCGAGAGAATTTCTTTTTCAACTCGTACCGCACCGGCGCCTTTGACACGGGCCCATTCGCTCAGATAGCGGTCTACAAAGCGGTCGAAGAGTTGGGCGCGGTTTTGTGGCGGCGTGTCGCTGGCGCGGAGCTCATCGGTGAGCAGAGTGAGCATGAGCGGATTGCGGCAGAGATCGCGGGTGTATTCGTCCAGTGCTTTCCACGCGGCTTGCGCTTTTTCGGCACCGATTTCAATCTCCAAAACTTTGGAGGCGTTGAAGCTACTCAAGCGCTCCAATTGAAAGTTGATAAACTCATTACGCAGCTCATCGCGATACACGCCGGGCCGACAGGTGACCACAAAACGATTGTGGGGGATTTCATTAACCAAATGGCGGATTTGATGCACGACTTCATCAAACGCTTCGCCGACTTCGTTGAGGCCGTCGAACAAGAGCAAACAACCGCCGGCAGCGAGACGTTTGCGCACATCGACATCATGTACGCCCCGCACACTACTGGTAATCAGTCGCCACAAGCCGTATCTTCGATCTCCTGCTGCAACTGTCGGATAAGTAGACAGATCGACAAAAATCGGCAGGTTGAAATCTTCCGGCTCGTTGAGGCCGGGTTCCTTGCCTTCGCCGCGCCATACGGCATATTCGGCGGCGAGCTTTTTGAGCGAGGTGGTTTTGCCGGCGCCAGGTTCGCCGAGAATGAGCAAGCGAGGAAACATTTTGACGGTGTTACTCACTTTCATGTTGCGCGGACGCTCGACATCCACTTCTTCGAGAAAGAGTGGGGGCAAATTCAAAGTCCGAAGTCTTAGTGGTCGTGCGGTTTTCTGCAATTCGGTGCGGCAATATTCGAGGTGTTCGGCGAAGGCGGAAAGGGGAGGAGCCTCAGGGACAGTAGCAGTGGCAGTAGCACTTAACGGTTGATCATCGGGAGTAGGGACCAATTTTAACAACCAGTCGGTGACATGCTTGCGCAGCAAGGCCGCAAAATGTTCCGGATCGCGATAGTTGAAATAAAGCGCCAGACGGCCTTCTTCAAGTTGCTTTTTGAAATCTAGAACTTTTTGCAACTGTGGCCCGGGATCAGTGAGAAAATCCGGATGCACTTCGCGGAAGTAGAGCATGATTTCCGGCGTGCGTTCTTTGGCGAAACGCTCACGCGCGAGATTGAATTCTTCGAGTGTACCGGACTCGGCCTCACCGGTTGGTACGCCAAAGCGCCGCCAGAGAATGCCGATGAACAAATCGCATTCGCGCACCAGGGAGTTGATCAGCTCCTGCGGGCGACCGGCTCCAGGCGCAGCGTCAATTTCCCAGCCGAGGGGTTGCAAATCAAAGCCATGCTTTTGTGCTACTGACCGCAGGCTGAGAATTTCATCACGGGCTTTTTCGCGCTCGAGTTTCACATCGCCGGGCGAGGCAATGAAGACTTTGAGCAGGCGGACGGTTTGACCCATCATTTTCAGTGGTCCGTGGTCAGTTAATGATCCTTGATCCCGGATGCTCGATCCGAGATGCTTTCGCAAGAATACGGGATCAACATCCGGCATCTATATTTCATCGCAATATAGTCGAAAAAGCCAAAATTGTCAAGCCGGTATTGCAAAGACATGACGAAAAATTTTTCTTGCTTTTTGAAAAGAAAATTGTCATTTTTTCGCATTCAAAGCTGTGCTTTATTCCTCTGTTATTCTGTTGCTCATGTTGTGGAGATGACAATTTATTGAGACCCGCATGACCGAATATACTGCCAGCGAGTTGATGGTTGTTCGCGCCAGCCGCGAGCTGAAAGATGATGATGTGGTCTTCGTCGGAATCGGTTTGCCGAATCTGGCTTGCAATCTGGCGCGGTTGACGCACGCGCCCAATTTGGTGCTCATTTATGAATCCGGCGCGATTGGATCAATTCCGGAGCGCTTGCCGGTGTCCATCGGTGATCCGGCGCTGGTTACCGGCGCTTTGTCGGTTTGCTCTTTGCCTGAAGTTTTTTTGAATTATTTGCAGGGCGGCCGCATCACCGTCGGATTTCTCGGCGGCGCGCAGATTGACCGCCACGGCAATATCAACACCACGGTGATTGGCGACTATCATCATCCCAAAGTCAGACTTCCCGGCAGCGGCGGCGCTTGTGAAATCGCCATTCTCGCGGAAAAAATTCTCATCATCACGCCTTTGAAGAAGCGCAATTTCCCCGAACGAGTTGACTTCTTGACCAGCCCGGGTTTTCTCACCGGTGGAACTGCTCGCGAGGACCTGGGCATCGGTGGCCAGGGACCGACCGTGGTCATCACAGATCTCGGGGTTTTTCGTTTTGATCCGGTGAGCCGCGAAATGGTATTGACTGATCTTCATCCCGGCGTGGACAAGAGCAGGGTGCAGGAGAACATTGGTTGGGAGGTTCGTTTTGCCGATGATTTCCGCATCACTGAGCCACCCACTCCGGAAGAGTTGCGGCTGATTCGCGAGCAGCTTGATCCGCATCATATTTACATTTGAGTGATCGACAAAAAGGTTACGCGAGTTGAGGGAGGAGGGAGGCCGGGGCGCCGTCGTGGGTGGACGTGCGCCCCGTGTTGTTTTATTATTGCCGGAAACGCAAGGATATTGGGCAGAACTTCATAACGTGTCCCACTGTTTCATGTCCGTACATGTCTTTTTGCACGCATGGCATTTTTTGCAGCAATTCCCAAAAAGTCAAAAGTCCTGCGCGCATTTTCATCCCGCCGATAAGGTTCCACAGTTTCATATTTGAAATTGAAAATTTATCGCGCAAAAATTTCGCAGCCGGTAGTCTTTTCCGGTACGCCATTTTTCTGAAAACATGTTGTTTTCTTTGTTCTGCGGGTTGGTTTGCCTCCTCACCTCTACGCATTCCCCGGCCATGAACGTATATATCTAATGTTAAAAGGCAATTAAATATTTCATCAGAGGTTCCATTCGTTCGGTCATACGAAAAAGTGAACCGCCTGTTTTGTGTTGACACAGTGTTTTTCTTATGAGAAGCATTGCTGTATTGCGGTGCATTGCCGAGGTGGCTGTTGGCGTTGCGGAACCTCGGACAATAATCTCGGGAGGATTTGGCGCGGACATTGGCAAGCAAAAGGAGCTTTTGTTTGCCTGGCCGTAGCTTTATGATTTACACAGTTTATGTCTCTTGATCAACTTTAGATTGATTGGCTTTGACGAGACTGTTGCAAGAAACAAGTGACCTCCTCGGTTTCAACGCCAAAATAATTCGAAGCCAGTCGCACCTTCTCATGGTTGTTGTTTGACGGCACAAAGCTTGCTGAAATATTTTAGAATTTATAGCGAGCCAACGTGTTTGAAAACAAAAAAGTCGACAACCGGAGATTATTGAGTAGCGATGGTGTTGTACTGAAGATGGAGGAGCACGCATGAGAATCACGACAGCAGTTGATCATGAGACCACAGTGAGCGGGGCGGTGGAGAATGAGCAATCGGGAATGCTTGAGGCACAGCGGGTTTCTGCCTACGCATCTCCGCAAGTGCCGGAGAATGGCAGGGCGATCGAGGTGGTGTTCCCCTATTCGAAAGCCGTTGCCATCGAAGCCGGCACAATGGCATGGTCACGCGAAGTGGCACACTACCGGTACCAACTTCTGATCAAGCCATTGTTGAGCCGGACGATTTCCCCCACTTTCGGGCTGGCAGCGGCTGAACAGGTTCCGAAATACCGGAAGAAATTGAAAGTATTTTGGCAGAAAATGTGGGGTGAATGTTTGATTTCGCCTTTTTTCTTGTTGAGTTCGTTGGCAATCATTTTGGTCGTTCCGGAGAAATTGGTGAAGAAGATTGCGATGCCATTTACCAAAGCCAATTTCTGGGATCAATTTGGCAAACGGGTCTTTGATTTTGTTGGTGCCATCGCCGGATTTATTTTTTCTGCCATTTTTTTCATCATTGTACCGATTCTCATTAAGCTGGATTCCAAAGGGCCGATATTCTACGGCCAGCAGCGCGCCGGCATGAATCATCGCCGGCGTGATCGGAGGCAAGTCAATATTGTCGTCGCGCATGATCGTCGTGTTGGCGAGCGCCGTAAACAGGATTTGCTCGGCCGGCCATTCACGGTTTATAAATTTCGCACCATGCGTGTCGATGCGGAAAAACAGACCGGCGCTGTTTGGGCGCAAAAAAATGACCCGCGGGTAACACCCGTGGGCCGGATTTTGCGTTTTATTCACATTGACGAGATTCCACAATTTTTTAATGTGCTCTGCGGCGAAATGAGCATGGTCGGGCCGAGACCGGAAAGGCCGCAAATCATGACCAAGCTCTTGAAGGAGATTCCCCAGTTCCCCGAGCGCTTGCAAGTGAAACCCGGCATTACCGGCATTGCCCAAATATACTGCGGCTATGACGCGACGATTGATGACGCTCGAGAAAAATTGCGATATGACCTCATGTATGTCAAAAATACGTCGCTCAAACATGACATTGCGATCATGCTGAAAACGCTGTGGATGATCCTCAATGGCCGGGAAGTAGTGAAGAAGTCTTGATTTCCCATCTGGCTGCGCAGGTTTTGATGTTCAGACACGGAGGTTCACGATGTGGACTGACCTTTGGTGGTCCTGTGAGGGCGGGCGTCAAAGTAAGTTCACGGAAAATTCATTTGACAGGATGATAAGGCAACAGATCTCAATGTGGGAGTATTTTTTCATAGTATTTTTCGGAACAAGTTTTTGTCCTCAACCTCGGCAACCGCTTCATTCCCACCGGCCATTGCGGTCGCATGCCCATTTCCTGACATTGATCGTGGCAAGTCTCATGTTCGCTGTTTTCACGTTCAATCACGCAGGCATTGCCGAGGCCCAAAGTTTTTCCGAGCCGTCGAATCCAAACGTGGGTAAAGCTGGAGAAATCGGCACGGACGCGCGGATTCAAATCCTGACGCGACCGAATGGTGCCCTGGTGTTCCTCGAAGGCGAATACACCCTGGCCGGTCGAACTCCGTATACGATCACATATTATCTGAAAGGCGCGTATCACCTTCGTGCCATCAAGCCAGGATATGAAAATTGGTCGACAGAATACTTTTTCAATGGGAAAGGCGAAGATAAACTTACGATCAAGTTGAAGCCGAAGACTCGTCTCAAGGCGGTTACGCGTTCGGTATTTCTTCCGGGTTGGGGTCAGGTTTACGCCGATCAGCGCACAAAAGGTTTTCTCATTGGCGTTTTGCAACTTGGCGCTGCTGGTATTTTGATCTATCAGGATTCCCGGTATACTGAAGCGTTGAATAATTATAATGCCGCTTTACAAAATTATCGGGCCAATCAAAACAGTTTGGAAGGCCAACAGGAGTTGATTGCGCAGGTGAAGGCACGACGGGCAGATTTGGACAATGCCTATGAGTGGCGGAAGCGCTGGCTGATCGTCACTGGCAGTATTTATCTGTATAATCTGCTCGATGTCATGCTTTTTTTCCCGTCCTATCACAATCGCGCAGTCGAGGTTGGCTTGTCACTGAATCCGCCGCCGGGTGCAAACGGTGCGGTGGTCGGACTCAATGTGAACGCTAAATTTTGAAGCCTATGAAGAAGAATCTTTGGTTAGCTGCCTTGGTGCTGTGGGTGAGCTCTGCTTTTTGGAGTTGTGACAAGAAGCCGACCAGTCCGGTTTTCCTGAAGGAGGATCAATACCCGTCACAGCCGCGGGATTTGCTGGTTGCTGTTGGCGACCGGGAAACAACGCTGACGTGGAATATTGACAAACCAAATACCATCAGGTCCTATCGTATTTACAGGCGCGACAGCTTGGAGACGACTTTTGCCCTGCTCGATACCTCGATAAACCGTCGCTATGTCGATCGTAATTTGAAAAATGGGTTGAGGTATTTTTATCAGGTCAGCGCGGTTAATCTCAATGGCTTCGAAGGTAAACGCTCTGCCGTCGTTTCCGTTATTCTCACTCCCAATGCCGTGGCTTCGATTATCATCGAGTCTGGTGCGGAGTATACGGCACAGCGTTTGATTACCATCAAAGTCACGGCGCCGTCCCGCACGGCACTGATGATGCTCAGTAATGATTCGTTGTTTACGAATGCCTCCTGGCAGCGTTTTGAAGGAATGGTGCAGTGGATACTTTCATTCGGTGATGGCAAAAAAACGGTCTACGCGAAATTTCGCGACGTTGATGGCA
The DNA here is from genome assembly GCA_034505955.1 of Candidatus Zhuqueibacter pondensis. Taxonomy (GTDB): domain Bacteria; phylum Zhuqueibacterota; class Zhuqueibacteria; order Zhuqueibacterales; family Zhuqueibacteraceae; genus Zhuqueibacter; species Zhuqueibacter pondensis. The sequence continues at coordinate 96,288 of JAPDQK010000015.1, read as the reverse complement.
ACGAATATCCGGAAATCGTCAAGGATTCCATTATTTTGGATACCACCGCTTTGATCACGGCGGTCACCGAAAACACCAATGGTCAAATCAAGAAGTTCGGTGACGTCATCCACTTCAGGCTGACAGCAAACGAACCCGGGGGGAGGGCGACCATCAGCATTTATTCCGGACCGCAGGGAATTTTGCTCTTCGACGATGGCACACAAGGCGATGCGAAACCCCAGGATGGTGTTTACGAAGTCAACTATACGATTCCACAAGAGGTCCAGGTTATTCAGGCCAAAGTGCGGGGCAATTTTGTCGATCGCGTCGGCAATGTGGCCCCGACAGTCACGGCCGCGACGCTCATTACCATTCAGCGACCGCCGGATGCAGTTACGTTATTTCAGCCCACGCCCGTGGGGTCACAGCAAAACGCCCTGCGCCTGACTTGGACAGCCTCGAAAGATACATTCGATTTCGCGAATTACTCCATTTATCGCAGCCAGACACCGAATTTCAATCCACTGCTGATGACTCCAATCGACCGTGTCACCCTCATGCAAACCACGAGTTATACTGATTTGAATTTGCAGCCAGGCGTCACGTATTATTACCGTATCGTGGTTTTTGATCTTGCCGGGTTGAACAGCTCGGCGAGCAATGAGGTGAGCGCGCGTACCAGCGCGAATCTGCCGCCGGCTCCGGTGGTGTTGAATACACCGATTTTGGTTGGTGACGGCTCCAGCCAGGTGCAACTCACCTGGACGCGGAGCACGGATAACGATTTTGCCAGTTATCGCGTTTATCGTTCCAATACGGCCAAAGTGGACTCAATCAGCATGCTGGTGACCGCCATGACCGACCAAAATCAGACGATTTATGTCGATGACAATCTGAAGGCTGCGACGAAATATTATTATCGTATTTATGTTTACGATCAGGCCGGTAATTCCACCGGCAGCAATATCGCCAGCGTCACCACCGCGCCGAATCTGCCACCGAGCCCGGTGACCCTGGCCATCCCCTCGGCGGTGGACACCACCTCGTTGCAGTTATCATGGTCGCAGAATAATGACCCGGATTTTGCCTCCTATCGCATTTTTCGCACTTCTGCAGGGTTGCCGGCGATTGACCCGGCGAAGCAACAGCCGATTGCGATTATCAACCGGGATCCGACCAACACGACGTATCTCGATCGCGGCCTGGAGCGAAAGAAAAAATACACGTATCAAGTTTTTGTGTATGACAAAGGCGGTCTTTATTCCGGCAGCAATTTGGTGGAAGGCACGACGCGGTAGACCTTTTCAATGGAGTTGAATATGCGCATGAAATTGGCGGCGTATTTGTTGAGTTGGATTCTGTGTTGGGGATTTTGGGGGTTGGCGTCAGCGCAGGAATACATCCTTGAGCCCCGCGACGTTATTTCCATTTCGTTTTGGCAACAGCCGGATCTCAATGTTCAGATGGCGCGCATTGATGCCGAAGGCAAAATCAATATTCCTTTGGTGGGGCGAATTACTGCCGCCGGGTTGACCATTTCACAGCTTAGCAGCAGAATCGTCGAGCGGATTTCGATTTATAATAAAAGCATCACGCAGGCCACCATCGTCATTAACGAATACGGCAGCAAAAAGATTTTTATCACCGGCGCGGTCGGTGCGCCGGGCAAGTACAGTTTCGAGAAAATGCCCACGCTGTGGGAGGCGATTCTCGAAGCCGGTGGCCCACAACAAAACGCCCAGCTTGGCAATGTGCAGCTCATTCGTGGTGGCGCTGAAAGCGGCAAAATCATCGAAGTTGATCTGGCCGGCGCTTTTGAGAAAGGCGACATGAGGGAATTACCAGCTTTGATGCCTGGCGACAATATTTATGTACCACCCACTCCGCCCACCGGTGCCGGAGGCGCTGCAGCCGGAGGAGCAAGAGGGGGAATTGCTGCGGCAGGGGGACTGGGGAACCTTGCCGCCACCAATAAACTCATTTATGTTTTTGGGCATGTCATGGCACCCGGGGTATATCCAATTGAAAAAAACGTGGACGTACTTCAGGCAATCGTTCTGGCCGGAGGACCGGCCTATCCCAATCGTGCGACAGTCAGTGGTCCGATTATGGAGCCGGATTTGGCACGTGTAAAAATTATCTCGCGCGGTCCGGATGCGCCCGTGGTGTATTCGGTCAATGTCGAAAAGTATACCAATACTGCCACGCCGGTACCGTTGATTTTGAAACCTGGTGACACCGTTTATATCCCGGCGAAACAAAGCTACCGCCGATTTCTGCTGACGACCTCAGTGAGTGAAGTGATCCGGGCTTCGGTTGCGGTTATCACTTCCTACCTGCTGCTGAACCAGTTGTTTGGCCAGGGAAAGTAAGCGTTATAAAGTGAAATTTCGAGGATCTCAAATCAACCCATTTTAATTTGAGCGCACAGTTATGCCACAAGGTAGAAAAATCGATATTCGCAGCTTGTTGCAAATTGCCAAACGGTGGAAATGGCTGCTAATTATACCAACGATTGTGGCTTTCACTGGCACCTATGCCTATTTGGCCACCACGCCGCCACAATATACTTCCACCACCACTATCTTGCTTGGCGCCAATGTGGCCATCACTTCGGATATGAGCAATCTTGCGCCGGGGACACAGGTGAAGGGTCGATTCAAAATGGTCGATGTTGCAGAAAACATTCGGCAGATATTCCTGTCCGAAAGTACTTTGAATAAAGTTATCGACCGCGCCGGCTTAAAGCCGAGTGGCGGCATGCTCGAGCGCGCCAAGGAAATTATGCGCACGCATCCGGATGCCAATGCGCAGGACATCATTCGCGGGCTGCAGCTGGAATGGCTTTCCAAAAAGGTGGAGACCGCTGTCACTTTTCCTAAACGCGGCAACTATGTCCAGGTGAGTATCACGCACACCAATCCGGACCTGGCGTACAGGTTGGCTAAAAATCTTGCTGAAGTCTTTATTGAAGAATCATTGCTTGCTGAGAGAGTTGGACCGCGGGAAACGTTCGAGTTCGCGAGCAAGCAACTGGAAGTGTATACCAAGAAATTGCAGGAGGCCCGGGAACGATTGCGCCAGTTCCAGACCGGGATGGTCCTGGCAAAGACCCAGAGCTCTGACGTTAATGTCCAAAATGAAGCGCAAATCAATACCCAGATTAAATCCCTGGCAATTGAGATAAATGGTAAACGAAGCCAATTGCAGGAGATCGAAAGTCAAATGGGCGGAATGAATGGCCGCATTCCCATTCAACTTTCCGGCAAGGCGGCTGGCTTGCGTGCGCAGATGATGGAGAAGATATCGAATGTCGCATTGTTGATGGTGCATACCAGCTGGAGAGATCCGCAGGTCATCAAACTCAATCAGGAAATTGCCGAATTGCGGGAAGAATTGCAGCAAGAAATTCTTTCGACAGGCACCAATGCCGGCAGCGCCGGGTATTCGGCGCATGATTACGGTCTGGCTGTACAACGTCAAATGGTACTCACGGATTTGGAATTGCTCAATCGCCAAAAGGCGGTTCTGGAGGGCTTGTTACAAACCTACAAGCAAAGTTTGACCCAGCAACCTTCCCAGGAATTGCAATTGCGGCAACTCCAAAACGAAGTCAAAAAATGGGAGGAGACCGTTGAGACCTTTGATACTCAGGCGCGCGGTTCGCAGATTGTCGATGCCTTGCGGCGCAGCGATGCCGAGGTGCGTTATAAAATTCTCGATCCGGCCAACCGGCCAGTGACACCGAATACTGAAGATCAACAGAGAATCCTGATGATGGCATTCTTCGGTGGTCTCGGTTTTGGCATCGGGTTGATTTATTTGATCGAGTTTTTTGATCACTCGTTCAAATCCGTCGAGGAAGTCGAACAAGTTCTCGGCCTCACGGTTTTGGGAATAGTCCCCAAACTCAATTTCGGCGAAAAGTAGGACTTTGGGGGTAGATCGGTAATATCACAGTAATGCCACTGCAACGGCGAGAACAGTAAATTTTTCGGTAAAATCAAAAGAATGCCACCTCTTTACCTGAAGCTAAAACGAGGCAGATCTTGTCCATGGAAAGACGTCTGGTAGAAGCGGTCGAAATCACTGAAAATCAGATTCACATCGTTTGCTTGAAAGGCATTTTCGACGCTTCCACAGTGAATGAGTTTGAAAAGGTGATCAGTTATCTCCTGGTCCGGAATTTTTACAAAATCGTTGTGGACCTGAGCAGTGTCGAGTTCATTTCATCGGCGGGGTGGGGCGCTTTCACCGCCGAATTGCGACGCGTACGTCAGAATGATGGAGACATCAAGCTCGCAGCCATGAGTCCCGATCTTTTCGATGTCTTTTCGCTGCTCGAGTTGGACAGTTTTATCAGCGCTTATGAGACTGTGGACGAGGCCGTTACCGCCTTTACGTTGCCTGCACCTGTTCCAGAAAAGGGAGCTGTGCCACAGACGGAGTTTGTACTGCCGCCAGTTGTTGAAGAACTTAAAATGGCTCCTGCCGCAGAAGTGACCGAAAAAAGTACACCGTCAGAAGTTAATGCGACTGCTCCGGCTTTTCAAACGCCATCCGGCGGAAACGGCATCGACATGCAAAAAGCATCTCAACCCACTACCAAAACGGTCGAAGTCGGGTCAGCGGGTTCTGCCGCATGGTCGACAGCTACAAATGCTGTTGGCGGCACTGAACAGCATGTTGCAGATAGTGATATTATCGAAATCGAGTCGAATGGCGCGGAGCCATCATTGCCCGTAGTGAGCAATCTGGAAATGTGGGAGCTTCTCATTGCAGACCGCGGACCGACAATCGATCCTTACATAGGCAAGAGACCCATGCTTGCCGAGGGAAAAACTTCTCAAGAGGCTCATGCACTCGGCGTGGAGGCTCAACAAGCCGCTCCGCCAAGCTTGAAGTCACAAAGCGAACTGCTACCGTATGAACCGATGATTGACATCGGCCCACATTCGGATGAATTTACCGGACTGATTCCGAGCGCTGAGCTTGATTATTCCGGACACGAGCCAATTTTTCCGACCGGTCATGACGCCTCGCATGACTTTGACCGGTTGCCAGCACCTGAGATTCCCGAAAAAGAGCCAATGGCCGGCACGAACAGAACTGTCGAAGATCTTTCTGTTACACAAAGCTCAAAAGACGATGCTCGGTCATCTGTGAACAATAATGCCTCTGCAGGCGATCACATCGACGATTATGATGACGAGTTTGAAACCCAGGATATTCGGGATCCCTGGATTCTGGAGGAAATCGACACCCTTCCGGAAGAATACGAGATGGACGACGCCCTGGAGGAGGCAGAGCAACCAATAGAGGCACTATTGCTCACGAACAAGCTTGAAAGTCAGACCACCTCGCAACCAGTTTTTGCTGAGAATAAAAGTGGGCAAAATGAAAAACTGCCGCAAACTGCTAATGAGTATGAAACCTTTCTCAAACCGGGCGTTTTGGAAGCAGAGTTACGTGCACGGTCTTTTTATAAGGAAACAGTTTCGGAGACGCCGGTCGAGCCTGCAGTCGAGTCAGAATCTCAATCCCAAACACCTCCGCGACCGGATGTTTGGGATATGGATTTGTCCTATCCGCCTCTGTTTTACGAGGAGAATTGGGAAGCGCCGGCTGAATCCGAATCTCGGTTGGAAGATGAGCTTGTTCCTCGTGCCGAGATAACAACATCCCGGGGTCAAGACCGTGACCGTCAGATTCCGCCTGTGCAGGAATCGCATACCCCACCCATGGAGAAAATGGAGGATTTGTCGTCTGAGCCTGCGGACACTCGAGCGGACATATCTGCTTCCGGGCGATCACAGCATTTGGCTGCACCTCCAATGCAGATGAATGATGGTATCGTCGAATTGATTCAGTCGGTCGTGTCGGCGCATCCCCATTATGGACCCACGATGATTTGCAAATATCTTGAAACTCGCATCGATCCACCGGTGGTCGTTAGCCGTTCTACTGTTTATCGATACTTGCGCGAAATGGATCTCAATACGCGTGAAAAGAGATTCGAGTACGCTGGCCAGAAATTGGGCGACACTCAACAGCTTGACCAGTAAAGCCAGATTTAAGGTTGTCCTGTCACGGGTGTGGAGCTTGATGAAACTAAATGTCTGAAACAAGGATGTTGTCTGGTGCGTTGCGGGCAACAAGCAACGGCTTACATTTATATCAAACAGGTTTTACCTATGGGCGATTTTGTTTTCAATGATGTGGTACGTGCCAAGAGAGGCGAATACTTCCTCAAAACTGTCAACAGCACTTATCAAAACCAGATCATTTCCTCTTTTTTCCGTAATGGGACTTTGATTGCCTCGCATGTTCAGGAGTACGATGCCAAAATCACAAATGAGGACCTGCTGGCGCGGACCCGTGCATTCCACGATCAGAAAAAATCAGAAATTCAAACGCTGCTCAAGCTTGCCGAAAAACTGAAAGATTCGGAACATGCGGAAACCAAAAATTTGCTGGGACAGGCCTTTCTGAAAAAGGGCATGTATGAGGAAGCCATCAACGAGTTTGAGGAAGCGATTATTCTCGATCCCAAAGTGCCGGGTCTCTACAACAATCTTGGCTCGGCTTATCTGGCCATCGGAAGGCACGATGATGCGATTGCCGTGTTGACGCAGGCCATCAGCTTGAAACCGGAGCGGGCAGATTATCACAACAATCTCGGCGTTGCTTATTTGAAGAAAGAGCAATGCAAAAAGGCAGTGGAACAATTCCAGCGGGCAATTGATATTAACCCGTATTATGCCGAGGCTTGTTTTAACCTGGCGTTGAGTTTGGTGCTGAACGGGGTTACCAAGGAGGACTTTTCGCTTTCCATCAACAGCCCACAGCGGGTGATGGAAAATTTGGAGAAAGCCGCGAAAATCAATCCGCATTATAAAAATGAGCACATCGCCCGCAGCCAGGAGTTTCTCAAGCGCCATGACTACGAAAAAGCCTATGAAGCCCTGGTACAAGGCCAGCAAAGCATTCCCAAACCGGCGGATTTGGGTTTTGTCATCGATTTTTATCTGCAGGTTCTCTATAACAGCAAGAAACTCAACAGCGCGGCGATCTGGCGGCACATCCGACAATTGCAAGATGTCATCGAGAAACATCCCAATTATGCCGATTTATACAATCATCTTGGCGTGGCCTACGTCATCATGAGCAAATTTGTGAACAACAAGGCCATTCAGCAATTCGAGAAGGCACAGAAAATCAACCCCTCGTTTGATCGAGCCAAGCGTAATCAGAAGCTGGCGGAGTATGATCATAAAGGAATTCAACTTTTGTTTGATGCGATACTTAAATAAATCCACACCTGTGCGGCCAACACCGTCAAGGAGTCGAAGCGATGCAGCATACATCCAATGGCGCGATTCTGTCGCACTTTTCCGATGATTCGCCTGGCGCCAATGAGTTTCGTCGGCTTTATTCCAAGCTGAAGAACCTGTATGGCGCTGCGGAAATGAAGAATCTGCTGGTCACCAGCTCGATGATGGGCGAGGGTAAGAGCACGGTCTCGGCGTTGTTAGCCTGCACCATTGCGCGTTATCGCAACACCAAGACCATTTTGGTGGACTGCGATTTGCGCCGACCCCGGGTGCACCAACTCTTCGGACTGCCGAAAGATGAAGGCGTTGCGGATGTGCTCGCCGGCACACGCAAGTTGGACACCTGCTTCAAGCGCACGGCGATCGAGAACTTGCGGCTTTTGACCTCCGGAGGTCTCGTTGATAATCCGACCGAGCTGTTTAATTCGCCGCGTCTGCGGGATTTATTTTCGGAGATTAAATTCTATTTCGACACGGTGATCGTGGATTCTCCCCCGATCATCCCGGTGACGGACACCCTGATCCTGAGTCCGGAAATGGATGGGGCGTTGATGGTTATCAAAGCCGGCGTAACGCACAAGGAAGTCGTCAAGCGTGCCGTCGACATGATGCGAAATGCCGGGTTCAACATTCTGGGAACCGTCATCAACAACCAGAAATCGGTTTTGCCTTATTACTTCGACTACACCTATTACGGCTACAAATATTACGTTCATGAGGAAAAGAAATAAAGAGTGGACAAATGGCACATTATCTTGTTACAGGTGGTGGTGGTTTTATTGGTTCCAATCTTGTGCAGGCGTTGCTCGAGCGAGGGCAGACTGTGCGGGTGCTGGATAATTTTTCTACCGGCCGGCGCCAAAATTTGGCGGAGTTTGAACATCAGATCGAGCTGATCGAAGGCGATATTCGGGATGGGGCCACAGTCGCAAGGGCGGTCGAGGGCATCGATTATGTTTTGCATCAAGCGGCGCTCGGTTCGGTGCCGCGTTCGGTACAGGATCCGCTCACCTCGAATGAGGTCAACGTCCATGGTACGCTCAATTTGCTCTGGGCTGCGAGAAAGGCAGGAGTCAAATGTTTTGTGACGGCCTCGTCATCTTCAGTTTATGGCAACACCTCGCATTTGCCAAAACAGGAGAGCATGCTGCCCAATCCGATTTCGCCGTATGCAGTCTCCAAGCTCGCCAGCGAGCGCTATGCGTTGTCATTTCATGCCGTCTATGGTTTGCCGACGGTCGCCTTGCGATATTTTAATGTATTCGGTCCCAGACAGGATCCCACCTCCCAATATGCTGCCGTGATACCGCGCTTCATCACTGCGCTGATAAAAGGTCGCGCCCCCATCGTCTACGGCGATGGTGAGCAATCGCGCGATTTTACCTATATCGACAACGTGGTGCAGGCGAATTTGCTGGCTTGCACCGCGCCGGAAGCTGTGGGTCAGGTAATAAACGTTGCTTGTGGTGAACGGTACTCACTCAATATTCTCTTGCAGCATCTTGCCGAAATCATGGGGAAGGAAGTTCGGCCCATTTATGAAAAAGAACAGCCCGGCGATGTCAAGCATTCGATGGCTTCGATCGAACGGGCTCAACACCTCCTGGGTTTCTCACCCTCAGTCAATTTCAAGGAAGGCCTGAAACGCACGGTCGCGTGGTTTATGCACAACGCTTGAAAAAGCAAAAAGAAAACAGCAAACGGAAAAAACCAAATTCGTAACGCAGACTTCCCTACGGGCGTAGCCAGTCTGCAAACAAAACCAAGATCGATGCTTGCGCTACAAAATCTTCTAGTTTTTCGAGAGCAATACTATAAACGCTTAAATTCGTTCTTTCTGTTTGCTTTTTGCGGTTTATTGAAATAGTGCTGGATTACATCTTTGAACTTGCTTCCATGGGCATCCAGAACGCACTGACGATTGATGTCGAAGAGTGGTTTCATGTCTCCCTTTTCCGTAAAAAAATTCACCGCGAAGAATGGGAAAGCTTGAAAAGCACCGTCGCTTTCAATACTTCTCGGGTCTTGAATATATTGGCGGAAAAAAACGTTAAAGCCACCTTTTTCATTCTCGGTTGGGTTGCGGAACGGTATCCGGAAATCGTTGTCGCCATCCAAGAGCATGGCCACGAGATCGGGTCGCATACCTACTCGCATCAGATTATTTATGAGCAAAGCCGGCAGGAGTTTGCCGCCGATGTGCAAAGGTCGCTCGACATCCTCGAGGAGATCACCGGTCTGCCGGTTGACAATTTCCGGGCTCCGAGTTATTCCATCACCCGTTTGTCGCTGTGGGCGTGGGAAACCCTCGCTGATCTCGGCATCAGATGTGACTCGAGCATTTTCCCGGTAAAGCACGATCTTTATGGCATCCCGGATGCGCCGCGCTTTCCTTTTTACATTAATTTGAAAGACCGCCCGCGCCTTATCGAGGTGCCACTTTCCACGATTCGAATTCAAGGCAAAAACATTCCGATGGCCGGCGGTGGCTACCTTCGGCTCTATCCATATTGGTTCATTCGCAAAAGCATCCAGCGCATCAATCGCGAAGGCCGGCCGGCCATAATCTATTTCCATCCTTGGGAGCTGGATCCCGATCTGCCACGCATCAAGATCGGCTTATTCAAAGCACTCCGTCATTACGGCAATCTCGGTTTGATGGAAGATAAACTGCGCCGATTATTGGATGAATTTTCTTTTGGCTCTTTGCGCGAAGTTTTGAATTCGACGGACATCCAAAATGATTGGCCGGTGACCACACCGGTCAATGGACGCAGTGGGTTGTACGGTCCGGTTTAGTCGAAAAATTTTTTGTCCGTGTCGAGACTCGCCCGGCTGCAATTGATTGTTACGGATGACGGCCGGGTCAGATGCGATGAGCGCATGGCATGGCTTCGCAAGATTTCGTATTTGGTTGAAGGCATGAAGATTACAACACTTGAATCTGAAACCAAACTGTGGGATGATTTCGTCCATGGCCAAGCGACGGCTCGAGGCCCACATCTCTCCGGTTGGAAAAGAGTGATCGAGGAAACCTTTGGCCATACCTGTATTTATTTGATGGCCTCGGGAAATGGGCAGGTGCGCGGTGTGTTGCCATTGGTTCACATGCGCAGCCGATTGTTCGGATCATTTCTGGTTTCCATTCCGTTTTTGAATTACGGTGGCATTGTTTCAGAGGATCCTATTGTCCGGAAAAATCTTTTTGATTTTGCCTGTGCACTTGCCGCCGAACGCCGTGCCGAGTATGTCGAATTGCGCCACGAGTCGCCCCTGTTGGAAAATTTGCCGACCAAACAGCACAAGGTGGCGATGTTGCTCGATTTGCCGGATAAATCCGAGGGATTATGGAATCGCTTCAAACCGAAGTTACGCAGCCAGATTCGCAAGCCGATGAAAGAGGGCCTGGTGGCTCGGATCGGCCGCGAGGAAGAGTTGGGGAATTTTTATGAAGTGTTCACGGCCAATATGCGTGACCTGGGAACGCCAGTCTATTCGAAAAATTTTTTTGCCACAATTCTCAAACATTTTCCCGATTCGTCATGGATAGCTTCGGTTTCTCTGAATAAGCGGCCGCTGGCGGCCGGCTTTCTCTTTGGCTTTCGTGATACCCTGGAAATCCCTTGGGCCTCGAGTTTGCGTCGTTATAATCATCTCGCGGCAAATATGTTGCTCTACTGGTCGGTGCTGGAATTCGCCATCCAGCAAGGCTATCAGCGATTTGATTTTGGGCGCAGCTCGCCCGGGGAAGGCACATATAAATTCAAAGAACAGTGGGGTGCGCAGCCGGTGCCTTTGCATTGGCAGTATTGGCTGGGTAACGGCACGCAGTTACCGAACCTGAGTCCGACAAACTCCAAATATCATCTGGCCATCAGCGTATGGCAAAAATTGCCACTTTTTTTGACGCGCTGGATTGGACCGGCAATCGTGCGTCATATCCCATAGCGTAAAAATTTTTGATGGACATGACTATCTTGTTTTGGCTCTGCATTGCTCTGATTTTATGGGTATATGCCGGTTATCCGGCTTTATTGTTTCTGATCACGCGATTTTTTCACATTCAATCGCAGGGGCACGCTGCGCATGAGCCGATGGTGACGTTGATCATTAGCGCTTACAATGAAGCCGGCATCATCCGCCAGAAGCTGGAAAACAGCCTGGCGTTGGATTATCCGCGTGAACGTCTTGAAATTATCGTGGTTTCCGATTGCTCGGATGATGCCACGGATTCGATCGTCAGTGAATATGCGGACAAGGGCGTGCGGCTGATTCGCATGTCCGAACGTGGCGGCAAGACGGTTGGTCTCAACTTCGCTGTGCCGCAAGCGCGTGGCGAGATCGTGATCTTCTCCGATGCCAATGCGCTCTATCAGCGCATGGTGGTGCGGAATCTCGTGCGCAATTTCGCCGATCCGAAAGTCGGTTGTGTCACCGGCGAATCTCGTTATGAGGTTGATGAAAGCATGCCAGACTCGACCGCGAGTGAAAATCTCTACTGGCGTTATGAACTTGCGTTGAAGGGCTGGGAGAGCGCTATCGGTTCGCTGGTTGGCGGCGATGGTGCGATCTACGGGATTCGCAAGTCACTCTTCAGGCCCATGCAACCGGAGGATTTGAGCGATTTTGTCAATCCGATGCAGATCGTAACTCAAGGTTACCGCAATGTCTATGAGCCTGAAGCCGTTTCCTTTGAGCGGGGAGCAGAATCATTCGAGAAAGAATTTCACCGCAAGGTGCGCATCGTCAATCGCGCCTGGCGAGGCCTTTGGCGCGTACGGCAGGTTTTAAATCCGCTGCGTTTCGGTTTTTTCACGCTGCAAGTGATTTCCCACAAATTGTTGAGATGGTTGGTGCCACTGTTCATGGCCGGCGCCTTTCTTGCCAATCTCCTTTTGCTGAATCACGGCAGATTCTATCAGGTGATGTTGGTGCTGCAGACATTGTTTTATACGCTGGCAACCATCGGTTGGCTGCAATCCCATCGGCCCTCGCTGTCCAGGCTGTTTTACGTGCCTTATTATTTTTGCATGGTTAATTATGCTTCGCTCTTGGGGATTGTCAGCAACTATCGTGGGCAGAAATTTGCAGTGTGGAACACAGTGCGAGAGGGAGGCCGGTGAGATGAAAAGATTCATTGGCCGCATGTTGAAAGCGGCATTATTTTATCTGGGCTTCTTTCACCTTTTACGCGTGCTGTTTCCAAATCGCAATGTGGCGATCCTGCGGTATCACGCCGTGGTTGATCCTGAGAACAATTTTTACGCCAATCCGGGAATCTGCATCTCTCTGCGTGATTTTGAACGACATGTTCGTTATTTCACCCGTCGTTATCGTGTCATTTCGCTGGATGAGCTCGTTACGGCGATGCGCAACGGCAAGTCCCTGCCCCGCAACGCCGTCATATTCACATTCGATGATGGCTACGCGGATAATTTTCATGCCGCTGAAACGCTCCGGCGTTACAATGCCTCAGGCACTTTCTATGTGACGGTGAGTTGTATTGATCGGACCGAACCCCTCTGGCTCTTTGAAGCCAACTATCTGATTTTGAAAACAACACACCAGCGCCTGCATTTGCAATTTGGTGACCATCAGATCGAATTGAGCCTCTCGGATGTCGAAAAGAAAAAGTCGGCAATCCGGGAAGTCATCAGAATCATCAAAAGCAACAATCGCGCGGTCCGTGAAACGATTCGGGAACAATTGCGCCTGCAATTGGCTGATGGTGAATATCATGCTGCCGCCGATCGCGTCATGCTCACTTGGGATCAAGTGCGGCAAATGTTGCGGGATGGTATGATCATCGGCAGTCATACCATGACGCATCTGAATTTGCCGAATGCCGAGGCCTCGGATGCGCAACAAGAAATTGCGCTTTGCCGCGAGGTCCTTGAAACAAAGTTGGGCATCCCGATTCGCCATTTTTCGGTGCCGAATAGCGGCCCCTACCCGTATTATAATGAACAAATTAAACAGATGGTGATCGAAAGCGGTTATCTGTCGGCTGTGACTTCGGCGCACGGATTTGTCGGGCCGGGAAGTGATCTGCACAGCTTGCACCGAATTCGCACAGTGCCGGAGCTGCATGAAGTCATCGCGACGATGGAATTGGGTAAATTTACCAGTTGATTTTTTGGTCTCTCCAACTTTTTGTGCGCAACGACGCGGCATCATGCGGGTGGGTGCCACCGATCAAAATTTCCGCTTTTCTCATCGCTTATGCGCGTTCGAGAATTCCGCTAAATGCGGTTTTGTTGGTAAATTTTAATGATAAAGGTAGGAAGCTGTTGAGCCACCGGGATTATCCTGTTTTTGCAATGAGGACGATAAATGAAGCTCAGTATCTTTGGATTAGGCTATGTGGGTACAGTGACCTCGGCATGCTTTGCCAGGAATGGCCACGAGGTCGTGGGAGTCGATGTCAATCCACATAAAGTGGCCTTGTTGAATGATGGCATCAGTCCGATCGTGGAGGAAGAGATCGGCGATATGGTGAAGGAAAGTGTACGCTCTGGCCGTTTACGTGCCACCGAGGATGTGCAGGATGCCATTGACAACACCGACATCAGTCTGATTTGTGTGGGCACACCGAGTAATGGCAACGGCTCGCTGAGTTTATACAGTGTCATCAGCGTGTGCCGCAGCATTGCGCAAGTCCTGCGCCACAAGCAAGGCTACCATTTGATTGTTTTGCGCAGTACGGTTTTACCCGGCACCGTGAATCGGGTCATTGTGCCGCTGCTCGAGCAGGAGTCCGGCAAAAAAGTGGGCAATGGATTTGGCCTGTGCTTCAATCCGGAATTTCTGCGCGAAGGCAGCTCGGTGAGGGATTTTTATTCTCCGCCGTTTACGCTGATCGGCAGTCGTGATCGCGCCAGCGCGGAAAAAGCGCAAGCACTGTATGCCCCCATTGATGCACCGCTTTACCTCACGAGCATCGAGGTCGCCGAAACCATTAAATATGCCAGCAATATTTATCATGCACTGAAGATTACCTTTGCCAACGAAATCGGCGCGTTGTGCAAAACTTTGGGTATTGACAGCCATGAAGTGATGGAGATTTTTGCCACAGACACCAAGCTGAACATTTCGAAGGCCTATCTGCGGCCGGGTTTTGCTTTTGGCGGCTCGTGTTTGCCGAAAGATTTGCGGGCAATTTTGTATGAAGCGAAAATGCGCGACGTGCAACTGCCGGTCTTGGAGGCAATCCTGCCGAGCAATGATCTTCATGTGCAGCGCGCCATCGATTTGATCATTTCCCAGCGCAAGAAGAAGGTCGGCCTCGTGGGCTTGAGCTTTAAGGCCGGCACCGACGACCTCCGCGAAAGCCCGCTTGTGCGGCTCACCGAAGCTTTGCTGGGCAAGGGCTATGAACTCAGAATTTACGACCGCGATGTTTCGCTGGCTCGTCTGACCGGAGCCAACAAGGAATATATCGAAAAAGAAATTCCTCATCTTTCCTGTTTTTTGCTTAAAACGCTCGAAGAGGTGATCGATTTCGCCGAAGTCTTGGTCATTGGCAACAATAGTCCCGAATTTGTCAAAGTTTTGGAAAAGCGCCGCCCGGATCAGATTGTCATTGATCTTGTCCGAATATTGCCGGATGCCGGTCGCACGCTGCCGAATTACCTGGGGATTTGCTGGTAAGGTTGTTCATAATGCTTTTCATCTTTTGTGGTTGATTCCTTGAGCGCCTGGCGCAACAAGTTTTGGGAACGCTCATTGATGCGCTTGGAATCGCGACTGCACACAACTTGTAAGTGAAATTTGTCCGAACTGTCTGGAAAAATTTTGGTCGTGGCATATATCTTCCCGCCACTGGCGCGCGCCGGAGTTCATCGCACCGTGCGCTTTGTTCGTTACCTGGCACCGCTTGGGTGGGACATCACCGTGCTCACGCCGGATGAATCGTACTATCCGGTGAATTCACCGATCGACCGCGAGTTGTTGAAAAAAATACCTGCCAGCGTCAAAGTTGAACCCACCAAAATTTTTCGTGGGGTTACAAAAATTTTGGAATTGAAAGCGCGGCACGCTGGCAAAAGCCATAAGCCGCCAATTCGAGAGAGCAATCGCGAGGAACGCCTGAAGCCATCTGATGCCGGCACGGCGCATTCAAATGATCATCGCCTGGGCGAAGCTGTACAAACGCGAAGAGGGCAGGAGGGCCGGCGCCGGCATTTTTTCCAGCGTGGCAAGGATTTTCTTTCCGAGTTGATGTCGATTCCAGACAAGGACGTCACTTGGCTGCCGTATGCATTTCCTGCTGCGCTGAGATTGCATCGCCGCGAGCATTTCGATGTTATTTATTCGACGGCGCCGCCATTCACCGGTCATCTTGTTGCCTATCTCGTCAAGAAAGTAACCGGTCTGCCATGGGTGGCCGATTTTCGTGATCCATGGGCGCGCGCGCCGTGGAAAGCTGAGTTGATGAACGGCACGCTTCGGGGCCGTGCCGCTGATAAGTTGGAAGCAAAATTTGTTCGTGCCGCTGACCGTGTGATCCTGAATACGGATTGGGCCGCACGCGACTTCTCCGAGTTTTACGGCGCGGCGATCGCGCAAAAATTTGTCGTGATCCCCAACGGTTTTGATCCGGAAGATTTTGCCGGCGTGCAATTTCCGCAAAAAAAGAACAAAAAGCTGGTCATTACGCACACCGGCTCGTTGTATCGCAAGCGCGATCCTCTGCAATTTTTCGATGCGGTGGGGAAATTGGTTGCCTCCGGCCAGATCAAACCGGAGGAACTCGAGCTGCGGTTCGTGGGAGGCATCGCACCGGAGCTTTATCGCAGTTTTCAATACGCCGAGGCATTACAGCACGTGCTGCACGTCATTCCTCCGGTCTCGCATCGCGAGGCTTTGGCTTTTCAAGCAGAAAGCGATGTCTTGTTGATTCTGCAGCCGGGTACGAGCGTATCGGTGCCCGGGAAAATCTATGAATACATCGCCATGCGTAAAAAGATTTTGGCCTTGACCCCGGCTGGCGCGACCGCTGATGTCGTGCGCAATTATAATCTTGGTTTTGTCGTCGATCCAGAAGACCGCGTTGGCATTCAACGGGCATTGTTACAGTTGGTGAGCGAGTTCCGCAACGGCGGCCTGGCGCCAATTCCGGCTGACGGTGCTTTCTCCAAGTATGACGGCGTCACGTTGACAAAACAATTGCATGAGGAACTGCGAGGTTGTATTGCCCCGCGGCATAAGCCACCAGTAAAAAATTATTGTTCTGCGGCGTCTTCGTAATCGAGTCTCATGGATAATGATATTACGCAGGTTATTGCACGGTTGCGTTCACAAGCCAGCGAGTTATGGCCTGAGGCACCGCCGGATGATTTTCTTGTTTGTCGGCATTCGGTGCGTCCGTATTCGAATATTTACCGGCTCAAACTTGTTGTTAATCAAACACGTGGGGACGCGATACCACCGCGGTTTATTTACGTGAAAATTTTGATGCGAGACGCAAAGTCTCAAGTCAATACCGAGAAATATCGGGACCGTCTGGCTACCGAATTTGCCACAGCCCGCCGCTTGCATGAGGCGCTGCGTGACGCGAAAGAATTTGCTGTCATCAAACCGGTGACTTACAATCCGGAATTGTTTGCGATTGTCAGCGAGGAAGCACCGGGCGAATCGTTGGCGAATTTGATCAGCCGCAAGGGGAAGCTGTGGCCCTCCAGCGATAAGTTGGAGCAACTGGCCAGACACTGCCGGCGTGCCGGACAAGCGCTTGCCGCCATTCAGCAGGCGACCGCGGAGGATTCGCGGTTTGATCCAGCCGAGTTGCTGGAATATATTGATCTGCGAATGCAGCGTTTGCTAAAAAGTGATCGTGTTCCTTTCTCGGCTGTGGATCGTCAGCAGATTTTACGGTTTCTGGAGTCCACGATCCCAAGGGTCCCGGTGGAGCAACTTGGCGTCGCCGGCAGCCATAGCGATTATGCTCCGTTCAATTTGTTGGCAGCTCCTGAAAAAATCACGGTGGCTGATTTCACCATGTTCAAGACCGGGTCGGTATATAATGATTTGACTTATTTCTATCACCGGCTGGCGGGTTATCTACACAAACCGATCTACCGGCCTCATACTATACGTTGCTTGCAGGATGAGTTTTTGCGCGGCTATATGGAATCGCGCCGCAACGGCCAGCGCGCCTGGCCTATCACCGAAGATTTGCTTTTTAAAATTTTTTGGATCAAGCATGTGGTGAATAACTATAGCGCGATCATGCGCCAACGCGTGGTGCTCAAGGGTCGCACCATATCGTTGCCGGTACAGCTTTTTAACCAGTATGTGTTTCGTCGGTATAATCACTGGCTCAATGATTTTTGTCAATTATGAATTTGAAGAAGCTCACAACCATGTCTGTGGGTGAGGTAAGTTACCGCTTGAAGTCGATCGGGTCGAAAAAGTTTATGAGGCTTTCGGAACAAGCGAAAAAGAATCCCCTCGCGCCGGAATATTTCCTGCCACATTATCAGTTGCCATCGGATTTTGACGGGCCTTTTTCCGATGCGGTTGCGGGAGAACGCTGGCTGGAGGCTCAGGAGTATTTATTGGAGCACATGCGCAAACGCCTTTATGGACAAGGCTATAATTGTCGCGCATTCCAATTCTTTTTCAGCCCGCAGCAGCGACCAGTCATGCTGCAAATCGTCGATCGTTATTTGCCCGGATTAGTGTCACAAAGCCTGGCACAGGCTGAGCGGATCCTGGAGCATGAGTTTTCATTTTTCGGTAATCAAATAAAGTATGCTGACGAGATCGAGTGGCAAGATGACCCGCTGACGCGCCGGCGCTGGCCCAATCGATTTTATACCGAGATGAAATATTACGGCCAGCACTCAACCGATGGCGGGACCAGAAGTGCAATCATCCCGGGCGACGTCAAGTATGTGTGGGAGCTCAATCGCCATCAGCACTTCATCGTGCTCGGAAAAGCGTATTGGTTCACTCACGATGAAAAATACGCGGCGGAATTTGTCCATCAATGCATGAGCTGGATCGAGCAGAATCACTATCTGTACGGGGTCAACTGGACCAGTGCGCTTGAAGCGGCCATGCGCGTCATTTCCTGGGTGTGGGCCTACTTTTTCTGTCTGGAGGCCCAATCGCTGGATGCGCTCACGCATGCCAAAATTCTTCGCGCCCTGCAATTGCATGGACGTTTCATCAGTCGCAACCTCTCGTTTTATGTAAGCCCATATAATCACCTCATCGGCGAAGCCACCGCCTTGTTTGTGCTCGGCGCATTGTTTTCGGAATTACCGGAAGCGGAACGCTGGCGCAGGAAAGGCTGGACGATTCTCCACAGCGAAGTCACCAAACAGTTTCATGCCGACGGCGTCTCGGTTGAACAGGCTTTTGCGTATCATCATTTTACACTGGGTTTTTATCTGCTCGCCATCATTCTTGCCGAGCGTAACGGCCAGTCCTTGCCGCTGGAGATGCGGCAACGTCTCGAACGTGCTCTTGAGTTTTCAATGTTCAGCCTTCAGCCCGATGGTACGCACCCGATGGTTGGAGACAATGACAATGCGCGATCGATTTATTTTGGCGATTACCGAAACTGGGATTTCCGTGACCTCTTGGCGCTCGGGGCAGTGCTCTTTCAGCGCAGCCATATGAAAAAGCTGGCGGGCGAGTTTCCCGAGAGCTGTTTGTGGCTCTTGGGTCCGGATAGCTATCAAAAATTCACCCTGCTCAACAGCAGCACACCGGTGGAACGGAGCAAATTTTTCCAGGAAAGTGGTTATGCTATTTTCCGCACCGGCTGGAATTGTGACGATCATTATTTCATTTTTGATTGTGGTCAGCAAAGCGACGGTTTACATGAGGATGAGAATGTTTCGGTGGCGCACGGCCATGCCGATTTTTTCGGGTTTACTTTGAATGCGTATGGGGTGCCGTTGCTGGTCGACGCCGGCATGTTGACCTATAATGGGGTTTTGAATTGGCAAAACTATTTTCGTGGGGCGTCCGCTCACAATACAGTCACCGTCGATGGTCGCAGTCCCTGCAATTTGGTCGGGCGCTTGGGGTACAATTATGTGCCGCGAGTCGAACAATCTTTTTACAGTTGTCAGGCAGACTTTGCTTTTATCGAAGGTTGCTACACCGGCTTTGGTTCCAACATTCGTCACCGGCGCGGCGTTTTTTGGCGCAAAGGCGATTATTGGCTGATTCTCGATGCGCTCTTCAGCCTTGGTGAGCATGTGGTCGAACGCTGGTTTCATTTTGCGCCGGGTGTCGAGGTGCGGATCTCCGGTCGCAAAGTCATGACCCAGCGGCGGGACCATAAAAATATCTTGCTGCAAGACCTCGGACTGCGGGAATCATCGTGCGAGTTATTCGAGGGAGGCGAGCAACCATCGCAAGGCTGGCTGGCGCCCGGCTACGGCGAAAAAATTCCGGCCCCGGTTTTGTGTCTGCGGCTTTCCGGCTTGCTGCCCATGCATTTGTCCACACTGATTTTGCCTTTTGAGCAGCAGACGCCGGAAATCGAAATTCAGCAAAGTGGCTGTCACAGCACCGAGAGCGAGGCGCCATTTTTCCTCTGTTTGCGAACGCCGCGTTGGGAAGACCGGATCGTTTTCAATTTCACCGGTCGTTTGCAAGACATTAATGATATTCGCACCGACGCACGCATCGTTTATATTCGCCATGAGCTCGATTCGCATTTGGCTTTTGCAACCATTGTCCAGGGCTCGCAACTGATATTGAAAAACAAAAGGCTGCTGGCCTCCGAACTTGCTGTTGATGCCAAGATTTCTTCGATTGCGTTGGAATGATGACCAGGGCAAAAATTTTGGAAATTAGCTCCTATCCGCCTCCACATTCGGGTTGGGGTGTACGGGTGGCAATGATTAAAGCCGAATTACTCCGGCTTGGACACGAGTGCGTCGTCCTCAATATCGGCCGAAGCCGCAAAATCAAAAGCACCGAATATGAGGATGTGCAAAATCTATGGGATTACGTGCGCAAGGTTTTTTTCTATTGTGCGCGCGGGCATCAGGTTCACATGCACGTGAATGGCCAATCCAACAAAGGCATCATTCTGACACTGATTAGCCAGACGATCAACATTCTTTTCGGACGCCGGAGTATTTTGACTTTTCACGCAGGGACAAACCAAGCTTACTTCCCGCGCCACAATAAGCGCACTTATGTCCCACTCTTTTTTTTGATCTTTCTTCTCAGCAAGAAGATCGTCTGCAATGACGAGGCCGTGAAGCGGCGGATCTGTGAGTATGGCGTCGGTGAAAGAAAGGTTTTTCCCATACCGGCTTTTAGTGCGCAATATCTTGACTTCAAGGAGTCGGCACTCGATCCGACGCTGGAGAATTTTTTGCGGCAACATTCGCCCGTGCTTTCGTCGTACAGCTTGCTGCGGCCGACTTTTCATATTGATACGACACTTCGCGCTTTGGCCATTTTAGTCAAAAAGTGGCCGCGTATCGGCATGATCTTCATCGGTTCGACTCAAAAAGCAGAGGACATGGATGCCGGCAAACTCTTTCAACTGGTCGAGGAACTGGGCTTGACCGATCATATTTATTGGACGGGTGATCTTTCTCATGACAAGTTTCTCACTGTGGTAAAACGCTCGAAGATTTTTGTCCGCAGTTATGTTTACGATGGCATTTGCACTTCCGTTTTAGAGGCGTTGTCATTGGGAGTTCCGGTTGTCGCTTGTGAAAATGAGCTCCGTCCCAAAGAAGTGGTCCTGTTCAAAACCGGCGACGAGCAGGATCTTGTGAAAAAAATAGACTATGTGCTGGTCAACTACGAGCAGGTTTTGACGAGCCTTTCGCTTCCGCAAGTGCGTAATACTCTGGCTGAAGAAGTTGACTTGCTGGTGAAGGGATAAAAATCGGGCAAAAGAAGATATTCCATGTTGAATCAATTATTCGACAAAGCCGCCCTTACTTACTCGGATGCGACGGCCATCATTCATGGAGAGCGGCGCATTTCATTCTTCGAGCTCCAGCTCTACGTCGAGTGGATGGCGGGCTATTTTCAGTCGATCACATTACGCTCCGGCCAGCACGTGGCGATTCTCATCCCCAATTCCCCTGAGTTTGTGATCAGTTTTTTCGGCCTGGTGCGAGTTGGTGGCGTTGCGGTACCACTCGACGTGACAAGCAAGGAGAATGAATTGCGGGCTGCGCTGTCGCTCGCGGAAGTGAGCGCGGTCATTACGACTCCGGAATATAAACCCGTGCTTGATAAAGTGCTGGCGGAATCCAATTCCGAGGATGGTTTTCTGCCGCGCCTGACTGTGGCTGTTTTTGAGGAGGATAACATCGCCACGCTCAACCATTTTTCACGGGAACAGCAAACACCGGCTGCCGATTCCAGAAAGAACGGCAAAGCTGCGATATCGAACTCCCATTGCAAGGACTATGTGCCTACGCTACTGTCCGGCCGGCATGTGCCGGCGAGCGAGACAGAGAAGATTTTTACGGATCATCCGGCAGCGATTCAAATTTCCACAGCGCCAGCGGACGCCGGCAGACTTTATTCACGCTCGCATCATGATTTGGTGCGCCAAGCCGAGCAGATGTGCGCGCAGTTCCATTTGACCTCCGCGGATCATGTGCTTTGTCTTGCCCCTCTCTGCCAGCAAAATAGTTTGGGCAATTGTTTGATCGCAGTCATTGCCGCGGGCGCGACTCTGATCATGCTCGACTCCAACAATTGGAACAGAATTTTACAAGTGCTTGCCGAGGAGCAGATCACCATTTTGGCGAGCTCCTCTGCGCAGCTTGCACATTTGACAAAGAATCATTCGGATGAGCTGTCAGAAATTTCTTCACTGCGATGTTGCTTGAATATCGACGCGCCATCACCATCAGAACTCAGAGGAAATTTGCCTCATAAGATCGGTTTCAACATTTGGCAATGAGACGAGGATAAAGATACCGTTATTCCACGAAGATTGTATTTTACGTGTTTCACAAGGACACCTTGTTGCCATGGAAAAGAACTCCCAACGCACACCCGCCGAAAAAAACAAGGAGCTCGAGGCGGTACTGCGTACGCACCAAACACGCATTCGCGTCGTGGGCTGTGGTGGCGGTGGCAACAATACCATTACCCGTTTGATGGAAGTCGGCGTCAATGGTGTTGAAACGCTGGCCATCAACACCGACGCACAGGATTTGCTGGCGAGCCAGGCTGATGATAAGCTGCTGATCGGCAAAAATATCACCAAGGGGTTGGGCGCCGGCAGCAATCCGCAACTTGGGGAGGATTCTGCCCGTGAAAGTCTCCGGGAAATTGAGGCCTCTTTGCAAAATAGTGACATGGTGTTTGTCACTTGCGGTCTCGGTGGTGGCACCGGCACGGGCGCCTCTCCAATCGTGGCAGAAGTCGCAAGAAAACTTGGCGCTCTGACGATTTCGATTGTCACGCTGCCTTTTACTGAAGAGGGCGTCATGCGTTGGGAAAATGCCCAGCGTGGGCTGGAGAAACTGCGCCAAAATTCCGACACCATTATCGTCATTCAAAATGACCGCCTGCTCGAAGTCGTTCCGGATCTGCCGCTGGGAATGGCGTTCAAAACTGCAGATGAGATTTTGGTCAATGCGGTCAAAGGCATAACTGAGCTCATTACGGAAAAGGGACTGATCAATCTTGATTTTGCCGATATACGCACCATCATGCAAAATGGCGGCACGGCCATGATCGGTCTCGGTGAAACGGACGGCGCCGATGGTGCACAAGCGGCGATCGAAATGGCCATGCAGAATAAGTTGCTCGATCTCGATATCACCGGCGCCCGAAATGCGCTGGTCAACATCACCGGCGGGACCCAGATGTCGTTGAAAGATACGAAGCTGGTGATGAAATTTGTCGCCGAAAAACTCGACCCCTCGGCCAGGCTCATTTGGGGCGCACGAATCGACCAGAATCTCGGAAAGGCGGTTCGTGTCATGCTCATCGTGACCGGTTTGCAGGAAAAGCCTGTCACAGCCGTTAAACCTGTTCAGGGTATTGGTTCCGACGCATTGACCATGCAACAACGTCAGCCGGAAATACCATCGCCAGATAAAGAGGTGGTCGACCAGAAACGAAATCAGAACGAGCATGCGCTGAGGGAGATTAATTCGGAAGAGCAATCTGAAAGCGTGAAAATGGGCGACGCAAATCTGAGCGGAACTGGCCGGGTATCACAAAAGCCCACAAGAAAAGCATCATCAAAGTCGAGGAAAAGTACCAGCAAACTCGAGATCAATGATCAAACGACTGAACGAAAGCCGTTGAAAGATAAATTGGCCATTCGTGAGGAAACTGCTCACGATACCAGGGACGGAGTTTTTGAAACAATCGAGCTTTCGGAGCAATTGATATCCGGATCGGAAGGGGCGCGTGACGGCAAAGATAAGACAACCCCGTCGAATAAATTCGAAGAAATAACACGAAGTCAGCAGGATGTCAGCCGAGAGATCAACGTCGGCCAATCCTCACTTCCGCAGTTCAGGCTCAAGCAACAAGCCACAAACGGGCACACGGCTGCGCAGAATGTACGCTTGGGCAATGAGGCGGAAGTGACCGTCAAAAAGATCGGGCCGTCCTTCCCGGGCACTGGCCTTTATAGCAAGATTTTTGAAGAGAAAAGCCGGGCCAATTTACAAGCGATTCGGGAGTCAATTGGGCAACTCTTTACGAATCCGACGCGTCAGGAAACTTTGCTTCGCCTCAAGACGGCCGCGATGATGATCAACAGCACGGCGCAACGGTTTGTCTTCAATGAAATCGCTGATTATGTTGCCACCATCGAAGAGATTTGTGCCCGCGTCCTGGATGGTGAGATCAGCATGAATAAAAGACTCATCAATGCATTTACGGAAATTACGGGAATCTTGGAAGGCATGATCCATGGCAATGCCGATGCGTTCATGGAAGCCAAACGCCATCAGGAGCGGCTGCAAAGATTGGCAGACGCTTCCATTGATGAAACGATGGTGGAAGTAGCGAGCCATGAGAGAGAATCGCAGCAGAACTTTCGTTCTGATGCCAGGGTCAGCCCCGAGCCGGCGGTGCCCATGCCTGCAAATAAGGCGCCGCATTCGCATCAACCTCTCCGGCCGGCTGTCGAAGTGATGCAATATTTGAACGGTCTTTTTGGCAGTAATAAAGTGTCTTAGGAATGTCATGTCGAGAAATGGTCAGCGTTGTCAACCGGTGAAATGGGTTTTCATCGGTTTTTTGGTTTTGACTCTCAATAGCGGTTATCTTGCCGCTTTTTCCGAACCATCGTTTTTCTATATGGCCAATGTTTTGCTCCATGTCGCTTTGGGGGTGGCGCTGGTCATTCCATTTTTTATTTTTGTTCGACGTTTTCTTCAGAATGATGCCCCCAAGGGAAGCGATTTGGCGGTTTATACTGGCAGGATCGGTTATTGGTTTTTGACGATTTGTATGCTCTCCGGATTGTATTTGGTTGTGGTCGGCGCCACCAAATCGCAACGATGGATTTTATATTTTCATATCGTCACTGGCCTGCTTGGTGTCGCTTTTTTTCAGAAATCGATTCGAAGCGTTGCCCACAAGGTCAGCACCAACAATCCGTTTGATGTGGCTGGACGGCTGGCATGGGTTGCCGTGGTCGTGGCGCTCTGTGTGCCAGTATTGGTCGGTATTTATCGCATGATCGTACCCGATGATGAAAAACCAATCGTGAATCCAGCCACGCCGCCGGCGAAAATGGAAGATCAGGCCATGCTTGGCGCTACCGGGCCGTTCTATCCTTCTGCAGTTGCCACTTCGACGCAAGAAAAAATTTCCGCCAAAGCATTTCTAAATTCGGCAAGCTGCGGCCAAACAGGATGCCATCCCGATATTTACCAGCAGTGGCAAAGTTCTGCCCATCATTATTCCTCCCTCAACAATCCGTGGTATCGGCGGACCGCTGAATATTTGCAGGAGCTTGCGCCGGCACAGGCTGCTCATTCCGACACCAGCAAAAAGTACACGGCGGCCAAACCGGAGAAATGGTGCAGCGGCTGTCATGATCCGGCGCTGCTCGTGAGTGGCATGATCGAACAGCCCAGGCAAGAACTGGCGAAAGCGCCGGAAGCGCATGCCGGCATCTCATGCACGGCCTGTCATTCCATAGTTCAAGTCAAAAGCACCATGGGGCAGGCTGATTATATCGTCGAAGAAATGCCATTGAATGAATGGGCCACGAGTGAAAACAAACTCTGGCGCGAATTGTACAATTTTCTCTTGCGAATCGATCCGGCGCCGCATCGTAAAGCCATGTTGAAATCTTTTCATCGAAACAATGCGGCGGAGTTTTGTTCCTCCTGTCACAAGGCGCATCTGGATCAACCGGTCAATCAGTTCCGTTGGATTCGCAGTTTCAATGACTACGATGCCTGGCAAGCCGGCCCGTTCTCCGGACGGAGCAGTCGCAGCTTCTATTTATCGCCGGAACCAAAGAATTGTGTCGATTGCCACATGCCGCTCACGCCCTCATCCGACGCCGGGAGTATCGATGGCAAGATCCACGACCATCGATTTCTTGGCGGTAATACCGCACTACCTGTGGTCAATCAGGATCAGGAGCAACTCCAGGCAACCACCGCATTCCTGCGGGACCACCGGGTTTCAGTTGATATTTTTGCGCTTGGGAAACCGTATGACGAGCAGTCTTTTCACGTACCAAATGAGTCTTATACTGATTCAACGCTTGAAAGAAAGTGGAACCGTATGCCACCACTGGCGACGCATTTTGCCATCGGTGATGAACAGCCCATGCCTTTGAGTATTGGCGGCCTCACGAAATATCCTTCTGAGGTAATTGCGCCAATCAATCAGAGTAACGCCACAATCAGTCGTGGCGAAGAAGTGCGCATCGATGTGGTGGTTCGTTCGCGCCAAGTCGGCCATTTTTTCCCCTCGGGCACCGTGGACGCTCATGACGCCTGGTTGGAGCTGAAGGCTGTGGATGACAGTGGTAAGATCGTGTTTTGGAGTGGTGCAGTTGCCGACCAAGGTAAAGGGCCGGTGGAGCCGGGCGCACATTTTTATCGCTCTTATCTTGTTGATGGCCACGGCAACCACATCGACAAAAATAATACATGGGACGCACACCAGGCCGTTTACGTCAATTTGATTTCACCAGGTGGCGCTGAGGTGGTGCATTATCGTCTGCGGGTGCCTTCGGACTGCGGCGACAAACTCCATCTCACCGCAAAGTTGAATTATCGGAAGTTTAGTTGGTGGTACACCCAGTGGGTTTTTGCCGGTTTGGCCGGTCCCAAGTCTCGCGAATCTGACCCGGGTACGGATATTATCGACGGTCCGTCGTTGTTGAAGGGTCTGCCGTACACGCGTACTGCAGAATACTCGTCGATCCCGGAAGTGCCGATTGTAGAGATGGCCCGCGATGAAATAACGCTTGCGGTCAGTTCCCCGGACAAGGAAAAACCCAGCCTCTTGGTGCAGTCCGGAACGCGTGACTGGGAGCGCTGGAATGATTACGGCATTGGCTTGCTTTTGCAGGGTGACTTGAAAAGTGCAGAAGCAGCTTTTCTCCGCGTGAGCCAGATTGCCCAGGATTATCCCGACGCGTGGGTGAATGTCGGCATCACTCGGCTTCAGGAAGGACGGCTCGAAGAAGCGAAAGCGGCGTTTGAAACCGCGATGAAAATGGATGCTGATTTGATCAAGGCCCATTATTATTATGGCTTGACTTTGAAGGCGCAGAGGCAATACGACGAAGCACTCAAATATCTGAAAAAGGTCGTTGCCAAATTCCCGCGTGATCGGGTAGCAAGAAATGTGCGTGGGCATCTTTATCTGCTCATGCAGAATTACGCTCGGGCCATTCGTGATTTCCAGAAAGTGTTGGGAATTGATCCGGAGAATGTGGAAGCTCATTATTATTTGATGAGAGCTTATCGTGCCACTGGTGAAGAGGAAAACGCCAAACGCGCCGAGGCATTTTACCTCCGCTTCAGGTCCGATGACCGGACAGCGTTCGCTGAATCTCGCAAATTCAGAGATCAAAACACGCTGCGTGAGCGCCAGCCCATTCATGAACATCTGTCGGTGACATTGCCTTTTGGCGCAGAAGCAGCGGCTCTGACCACAACCGGTGGAAAAGCACGGCCGGGGGAACGTTGATGCAAAAAGTCATCTTTATTTCATGGGCCGCCAATTGCAGCCGCAGCGACCATCTGGCGCGTTTGCTCGGCGGCAAGTCGTATATGGTTTATGCCGGATGGCTCGGCAGTCACACCGCTACAATCTGGCTGAAATATTTCATTCAGTCCGTGCAAACATTGTGGTTGTTGTTGCGTGAGCGTCCGCAGGTCGTGATGGTCATGGTGCCACCGATTTTTGCGGCATTGCCGGTTTATCTTTACTGCAAAATCACCGGCTGCCGTTTTGCCACCGATAATCACACGGCCGCTTTTACCATGCGCCGCTGGCAGCGGCTCAAATCTTTGCACGGCTGGTTGGAAAAACGTGCGACATGCAACATCGTCACGAACGAACGGCTTCGGCAAATACAACAGGCCTGGGGTGTACCGCCGGAAAAAAATTTTCTCATCGGCGACTTGCCAGTGCAATTTCCCCATATTGAATCGCCGGCCTTTTTAACCCATAAGTCTGTTGCCGCGCCAACCGTGCCCTCCGATTCGGACCAGGCGCAACTGCGCAATGGTTTTTTTGCGATAACCGTAGTGTGCAGTTTCAATCCTGACGAGCCGTTGGAAAATATTCTCCATGCCGCCGCAGAGCTGCCGGACGTGATTTTTTATTGCACGGGAAAATTGAAAGATGCACCGCCGGCTATTTTAACACGAAAGCCGAAGAACCTCACGTTTACGGATTTTCTTTCGGTGCCGCAATATGCCGGGCTGTTGCAAGAATCGCATGGCGTCCTGGTGTTGACGACGCGCGATCACACGATGCAGCGCGGCGCTTACGAAGCCATGGCGCTCGGTACGCCAATTATCACCTCGGACTGGCCGCTGTTGCGCAACACCTTTGCCGACGGCTGTCTATTTGTCGACAATTCGCCCAAGAGTATCGTGGCCGCCGTTCGCCAGTTGCAGGCGGACTGGCCCAGATTCAAAGCGGCCATTCAGGTGCAGCGCGCCAGGCGTCAAGGCCTCTGGAATGAGAAAGAAAAACAATTGCGCCGGATTTTGTCGTTGCCGGAGAAAGACTAAATCACAAAGAGAGTTTTGGATGAGTGCCCCTGTTCATGCCGGTGGCGTCGGCCAAAAATTTTGTGAGCTTTATCGTCGCCTCTCGCGCCATCAGGCGAATACCCTGCTTAATGATTGCATCTATGAGCTTTCCGCCGCGTGGAAATTTCTCACTGCATTAACGCCGGAGCTTCCGATTTTGGTTGTGTTACATGGCTTCAGTGGCGCACCGTTCGCTTTTGCCCGCCATCTCTGCCGGGTTGACATTTTGGGCTTCAATCAGGGCGAAATCGATCTGTTCCGTGAATTGGCAGGATTCAAGAATCTAACCAACTACCGTTTGTGCCAAAGCCTGGAAGATTTGCAGGGGCCGTATGGCCTGATTGTTTGGCTGCCCACGCGCAGCGCCGTAAACGTGCGCAATGAAGATGAATGGCTTTTTCATGCCATCACTCACCTCCACCAACGTGGTGAGCTTTGGGTGACGTTCTGCTACAAGCCGGATTGGACCAGCCCGTTGAATCGTTTGCATCGCATCATGCGGCGGTTGAAATCGCATGATTATGAACCGCTGCCCATGTCCATTCGTCTCTTGCCATTGACCGAGCCTATACCCAATCAGTCTTTACTGAACAATTTGCGCGGGAAATTTTCTTTGCGGCAAAATGGCCAACCGGCTCTCAAACAAATTGATTACCTCGGCATTACTCCGGATTGGGCCACACCCGCGCTGATTGCTCCGCTGCCCTCATTCCGGACCCGTCATGATACGTCTGCTGATGACGGTTATGCGTTCAGAATGCTGGAGCGAAAAAAGCTTTTGGAAACCAGGCATGCGCTGGCGCGTTTTGGAACCACCCCATCCTCGCCCTTCATTGCGCGCCTGCTCACGGAACTGGAACAAAGGGAGCCGGGCTCGCGCATTCAACCTCATTATTTTCGTGTGCTGGCTGGCGGCAAAGTTCAGATAGATGCGCGTTGGAAGAAGCCGCAGGGTGATATGGCATTTTTTATCAAATTGCCATTGGTTCCTTTCGCCGAGGCGCGATTGCGCAAGCAAAAGGAGGTTCTGCATTATCTGCATCGTCATTATTTGCTGCGTCAGCTCGATCCGGCATGCCTGGCGTTATCGCAACCGGTACAAAAAATTTTTCCTCAGGTTTTTTTGCAAGGCGAATTCGAGAAGCAGACTTATTTCCTCGAAAGCCGCGTCAAGGGCATGCCCTTGAATCGTTTGCGGGTTCCGAATGAGGTTTTCCCAAAAATCTGTGATACACTTTTTTTGTTTTGGCAGCAAGTGCAAACATACTGCGGCGAGCTGGTGAACATCGAGCAGAGTAACTTCGAGCAGATCTTTCAACAACCTTTGCAGCGTCTTTCCGAATGGGTGCAACCGCCGCATGAATATCAGGTAATCCTGCAAAGACTGGCGGATTTTTTTGCCCGGCAGTTCCTCGGACAGCGTATTTTGCTCAGTCTGGTGCATGGTGATTTTTCCACCAAAAACATCCTGGCACATCCGAAGAATTTTGAGCTGAGCGGGATCATTGATTGGGACATCGCCACCCACCAATCCATCCCGTTGCTCGACGTGTTGCATTTCTTTGTGCGTTTGGATCCCGGTTCGTTTCGCGAGGCACCACCCAAAATTGCTCTGCGCCTGATTCAGCCCGATCCTCGCGCGCTGCACTGGTCGTATTTTCAGGGGGCAATGACGAAATTTGGCTATGAAGAAAAAATGCTGCCCGCTGCGGTTGTTTATTATTGGATGCAACGACTGCAAGTTTATTTGGATTCGCCGAAGAATTTGGATGCGCAATTCATGCAGCGGCACTTCTATGAAATCCTTGATTGTTTCAACGAAAAACTCCTGAAGAGATAGTGCTCATACTCCCGCTCCCAGACGCTTTCAACAAAATTCAACTGCTGGTGGAGCAAAAAAGTATGAGTTGAAGGAACATGAATATGACACTGAAATGGCCATCTTCCCCGAACTTCTGACCGCCCTCACCGTCCACCAAATCCCTTACGTTGTGCTGCGGGACCAGCCGGATACAACTGGCCTTCATGATTTGGATTTGCTGATTGACGAAACCAAGTCCGATGAATTTTTGGCGATCTGCCGGCAACACGGGTTTCGATTGATCCGCGATGGACGTCTGAATCCGGGCAAGCTTTTGTTGTTGCACTGGCAAAACGATGCGCCACTGCTTCTTGACGTACATCTACGGTTGGTGGTGCGCGGCGTCGAATATCTTGATGCGCGACGCGTGCTGGCGCGTCGGCGAGCAGAGAATGGCTATTTCTTTCCGGGTTATGAGGATCATCTTTTGACTCTGCTCTTTCACAATCTTCTTGGTAAAGGCGAGATGCAGCCCAAACATCGTGATCAATTGGCTGCGTTACTCACGCGATCTCTGGATGAAGAATATCTTGCACAACATGCCTCGGATTATGGTCTGCAGAAAATTCTGCCCGTCGTGCGCCAGCAATTCAATGAGCTGCTGCAGAAACCCGAATTAGTGCGACGTTTGAGCCGGTTGAGTTATTGGCGAATTTATCTGCGCCGGCCGGTGAATCTGCTGCGCCGGGTGTTGTTACGAGTCAAAGCGCGGGCCCAAAAGTGGTTCGGGAAGCGACGAGGTGTGCTCGTGGTTTTGCTCGGTCCGGACGGTTGCGGCAAGAGCACGATCATTCGCATGCTCAGAGAAAAGTTGCGCGCCGCCTCGTTGCCAGCCGAGATTGTTTACTTGGGCCCATGGGGGCAGAGCGTTTTGCCGCTGCACAAAATGCTCCGCTTCTTTAACCTTACGCCGTACCGCGCTGAAGACAAGGCTTTTTACTTCGGGCATGCCGCAACACGAGAGATCCCGAAAGGGTTCGCGCTGTGGCGACAGAACCTCAAAGCCTGGCTTTATTATTTGGCCGTCGCGATTGAATTGTGGTATCGCTATTTCGCTCTGGTATTACCAAAATTGCGGCAGGGCAAAGTGGTCCTCGCCGACCGCTACATTTATGATTTGCTGGTCGGATACAAAAGCCGGCCGATGTATTATCACCGGCAAATCCGGCGCTGGCTCTGCCGTCACTACCCGCGACCGCACCTGGCTTTATTACTCGATGCGCCACCGGAAGTGATTCATCAGCGCAAGCCACAATTGTCGGTCGAGAATCTTGTGGCTGTTCGTGCCACCTACGCCAGTTTTGCCGGGGAGTATGATTTGCAACTTCTCGATACCAGCGTGAGCGTCGAAAAGACCTTGTCAGATTTTCAGCACAATTATCTCAATCGCATACTCGATCAAGTTGAAAAATATGCCGAAATCAGAGATTGAAGCGACTGTTGAAATAAACGAATCGGTGGACTCTTTCGAGCAGGCAAGCGCGCCACCGGACAAAAGCGTCTCGAAATTAGCCAAGGAAGGTGTTTTTTACAATGTCATCGTCCGGCTCGGCAATACCTTCACCCAATTCCTCGGCGGTTTGGTTTTGGTTCGGCTGCTGGAGCCGAGCGATTTTGGCATCATGCAGATTTGCTGGCTGATCATCGGTTTTGCGACGAAGTTTGGGGAATTCGGCTTCAATATGGGACTGATCCAACGTAACAAACCGGTCCGGCCCGAGCACGTGAATACCCTGTTCATTCTCGATCTGAGTTTCAAGGTGGGATTGTGGGTGATCATACTTGTGCTGACGCCGGTTCTCACCAGGTTTTTTCATGAGCCAAAACTGGCCATTGTGTTACCGGTTTTCACCTTTTACATGGTGGTCGAGTGCTTTTCCACCTCGCCCAATACCATCCTGCAGCGCAGCATGAATTTCAAGGCATTTTCGCAGGTGATGGCCATTGACCGTAATGTGCAGATGATCACCGCCATCATCTTTGCCGCCCTCGGTTTTGGCGTGTGGAGTCTGGTGCTTGGGGAATTTTGCGGTGAAATCATTTCAGCGCTTCGTGCCATTCAAATCACCGGCTGGCGGCCACGCCTGCAGTATGATCGTGAAGCGCGCAAGGAACTTTTTGGTTATGGCACCTGGGTTTTTCTGCGCAATCTGTTTCGCTACTTTTCGGATAATGTTGATTACTTGATCATCGGACGCGTGCTTGATGCCCAGCAACTTGGTTTTTATGCCAAGGCCTTCGAGTTGATGAAATTGCCGCGCCGGCGCATCACCCGGGCCCTGAATGTCGTGGTCTTTCCGGCCTTTGCCAAAGTGCAGAACCAACCGGAGAAGATCAAGAATGGTTTCGAGAAATTGGTGCTCTCCGTGTCATTGGTGGCGTATCCGATACAGGTCGGCATGTTGATGGCGGCGCCGGCATTTGTGCATGTGGCGATGGGTGCCAAATGGGCGCCCAGCATTGCCTGTTTGCAAATCATGTGTGTCGCCGGCATCCTGCGCTCACTCGATCCGTTTTTGAATTCCGTGATCACCACCAGCGGATTTGTTCGCTACTCGGCCTTTCGCCGGGCGCTGGAGTTTGTCATTCTGGCGATCGCGGTTTTCATCGGCGTCCGCTGGGGCATCAATGGGGTCTCCGCCGCGGTGACGATCTCGTCAATTATTGTCATGGTGCTGATGGTCAACCTGTTGCGCCGGGTGAGCCTGATTGGCTGGCGTGCGTATTTTGCTCCGCAATGGCCGGCCATGGTCAGCAGCGCGGCCATGGCTTTGGCGATGTGGGGAGTGAATTTCACACTCGGTGGCCGCATCGGCCCGCATTCGCTGCCCATGTTGATTCTCCTGACCGTGGTCGGTTCCGCGGTTTATGTCGGTGTGCTGCTGGTGTGGCGCCCCAAGCGTGTGGTTGCGCTGTATTGCGAATTGTCTGGAGATGCCAAAAGTGTCGTCGCAAAAGCCAGGAAGAAAATTGCCCGATTGATACAGCACTTTGGAATGAAAGAAACAAAGTGACTCAGACAATCCGGATACCAGTCTCGATGATCTCTTCGACAAACGGGTTGTCTTTGGTAAAATCTTCAGGGCGAAAAGGATGCGTCTCTATATCCGTGTCAATTTTAATGACGTAAGGACTAAGCTTGCAGCGGTCATAGAAAAAATTGCCCTCGAAGCGATCAGAGACCAGTGCGAGATCGATGTCACTCCATTCTGTTTGTTGACCCGTGGCATAAGAGCCAAAGATATAGGCTTGCCGGATGGGTAGATTATTCGCGTTCAATTGCCGAATGAATTCTTCGACACTTGCTCTAACTTTATTTGGGATAGTAGCCATTGATACAGCTCCTTAATTTTTTCAAATTGCTCTGTAGTGAATTCTTTGGTACAAAGTTTGTAAAAGTCGAACTTGGCATCAGGATAACGCGCTTTGATATTAAAAGTGGCAATCTTGTCCAAAAATTGTTTTTGCTCTTCCGACAATTTCAAATGAGTTCCTTCGGCAATTTTAAGAAGGTTGTGCTTGTGCGGTACTCTTTTTTCCGAATCCCTGACCCAGAAGGCTTTGAGCGCCTTTTCGATGACAAGATGTGAGATAAACAAGCACCAATCATATTTTCCCGTCTCAAACAAGTGGCTGGCAGTATCCCAGTCATGGTCAGCACTTTTGAGCCAGTAATCAATGTGTTCTTGTTTGGTCATAATTTTTTATCCCGTTTAATGATTCAATATACAATTTTCCAATTCGCCAGTCAAGATTTTTGTTTGTCGTAACTTTGTCAAAATCATCACCAACAACCAAAAAGCATGCTCATCACTTTTTCCGGCATCGTCGGCAGCGGCAAGAGCACCAATGCCAAGCACATCGTCAATCTTTTGGGAGAGCAGGGCTATTCCCCCATCTATCTTCGGTTTCGTTTCGTGACTTGGCGAAACATTTTCAAGCCATTGCCCGCAAAGCAGAAGACCGCGCACGACCAGCGAAAAACCAGGGTCAAGGCACCGAAAAGACGGCGGCATTACCAACCCACGGTGTCACTCACATTCATAAAATTTATGGGCTATCTGTGGCGAATGTTCATTTTCAGAATTTTTGCCTGGTTGCGCTTGCGTCAAAGAATCACCATTATCAATCGTTTTTTTTATGACAATTTTGCTCACTACCATCTCACCGGCCGAATCGAGCGTTTCTATCTGTGGGTTTTGAAAAAAACCATGCCGGTTCCGGATTTGGCGCTGATCCTGATCGCTGAGCCGAAGGTCATCCTTGGTCGTCGGCCTCATTATGATGCCGAATATGTGCATGAACTCTGTCAAAGCTACCTGCAAGTAGTGCGAGAGTTTCCGAACCTGGTCGTCATCAGGACCGATAACGTTGACAATCTTAGTGCGACCATAGCACAACGCGTTGAAGCAGCGGTTGGCCTGGTTCCCGAAATGGCTTCTGGTAAGATCAGTCTTACGTTTTTTTGAGCGCGGTTCCTGAGGATGTGATGTTTCCGCCAGCGGGGTCTTTTGCGGGTACATTTTTATGTCTCAAAATCATCTTGGGTGGCGATAACTTACCCAAATATGGACAGACCATGGAACGGCCGGTTGATTTTGCGTGATCCGCAATTAACAGCAAGCGGCAGTTTTCGCTTGTTCGGTGATAAAACACAAATTCCACTACTGTCAAGGCATGAAAGGGGAAACGAAGATGGCCGACCACGTCTCGCGACAGCAACTCAGTTATGAAAAATGGTTGGAGATCGTTCAACCGCAGATCACCAAACATGTGCAGCAAAACTTTGCACACTACTTTCCCCAATTGGCAGGGCAACAGCCTTTGAGCGTGGTGATGGTCAAGGCTCCCCGCCACAAGCGGTACACTGTGATTTTTGACCTCGCGGTTCAGGCAAACAACGGCAGGTGTGTGAAAAGGTTGATTGCCAAAGCCTATCACCTTATGCCGGGGCGCGGCCCCAAGGAACTGGATCTGGCGCACAAAAGCCGGCACGAATTTGAAATGCATCAAAAGGTTTTTGACTGTTTCCGGACCCAGGAGGAGGAGTTCCATATTGTCAAACCTCTGGATTACATTCCCGAGCTTCTGTGTCTAATTATCGAACGAGCCGAGGGCCGTGACTTGGGTTCCCTGATTCAAAGTGTAAAACATTCATCGTGGCACTTCGAGGAGAATAAGGAGAAATTGGGAGCACATTTTCGGCGAGCCGGCAAATGGCTCGCACTCTTTCACTCCGGCTTTGCGAGCAACACAGATACGTATTTTGAGCCGACGCATTTTGAAGAGCAGATGCAAAGATACTGGAATCGCATTGCCAGCGCGCACGTCTCCGCACAAGATCTCAACTCGATGCAATCACGACTTCGATCACTCCTCCAGGTGTTTGCCGGAGCACCGCTGCCGCAGGCGCAACTACACGGTGATCTCAAGCCGTGTCACATCTTTGTCACCGAAAATACTCTGTTCCCCTTGGATTTTGGCAATACCCTGGTTGGCGTTACTTATTATGATGTAGCACAAATGTTGGTAGAATGCAAACTGTTTGATCTCGGTGTGGCCCTGCCGATGCATTCACATTTGATCAATTATTTGCAACGACAGTTTATTCAGGGCTATTTCGGCGAGAAACGCTGGCAACCCCTGCTGCGGTTTTATTACATCCTTTGGTTGTGTGCGAAATGGGACCGGCGTTTGCGTAAACACAAATGGATGTTGCATCCGTTTGCGAAGAAAATCGATACGCTGATACGAACAACGACAGTCAGAGATTTTGTCAACCGCAAGTACTTCACACCGTGGTTTCACAAGGTTTTGATGCGCGAGCTCGATATTTTGGAAAGAAAAATTGCAAAGTTCGACAGCTCGCCTCAATCACAGGAAGTTAAACACGAGTCGTCACCATGTCTCTCCGCGCGCTGCTAGCCCTCTTGGTGCTGATCATCGGATGTGCCTGGACGTTGCGCCGGCCGCTGGTCGGCGTGTGCATGAACATTCTTTTCTTTCATCTCAATCTGGGTGTTTTGGGCGCCGGCTTGGAAACTATCCGCTTCCAATTCTATGGCACTCTGGCTTTGATGATTTCCTATTTTCTCAACCATGATGAGCTGACCAAAGTGCCGACCCCCGCGCAACCGCCGATGCGATTGCTCTTTGTCTTTACGAGTATCTGCTATCTTACCAGCGCCTGGGCCGCCGCCTCGACAAGTCTCGCGTTTGACAGTGCTGTGGATTTTTCCAAGATTGTTCTGTTTTCCTGGCTGATCATGAAAATCGTCCGGACCGAAAAGGATTTGCACATTGTCATTTGGGTGACCTTGATCGGGATCGCATATACCTCGTTCATGGGATATTGGGGGGAGATGTGGGGCTGGATCAATGAGAAAGAGGTCGGCGTATCCACGGGTGGCACGGGCACACACATCATGATGTATTTCCCGATGATGATGGTCATGATTCTGTTTGGAAAGATTTGGGAAAAGCTTGTTGCCGCCGTCATTTTAATGATCGTTCTCATTTTTATGCCGGCCTTGCCGGAGGGCTTGCGCTCCACCTTTGTGGCATTGGTCGCCTCAGCGACATTCTTTGTAATATTTGCGCCCGGCCGGATTCGAGCCAAGAGTATCATTCCTTTGATCATCGCAGGCCTCTTGTTTGTTTCCTATTTTGTGCCACCCGAGTATTGGGATGAGATGCTCACGATCCTCAACCCCAGCACCGAAAGTTCGGCCGCCTCGCGTGAAGTGATCAACCAGGCGAGCTGGCAGATTCTCAGAAAATACCCATTGGGCATCGGCTACAACAATTATTCCCTGGTCTCGTTGCCGTACATTCCTGAAGAGTATCTTTCGGATATGGGAACCCGTGATGCACACAACAGCTATCTCAAAGTGGCATGCGAGTTTGGCGTCGTTGGTTTTGTGGTGTGGATTCTCACTTTCTTCGTGACCTGGATTTACTTTCGCAAAGTCAGAAAGACCATGACCAAAGACCGGCCACCCACGAATTTGCAGCTTTATGCCTTGGCCTTCGAGGTGGGGCTCATTGGCATCACGTTGAGCATTTATACGCACAATTATAACGATCTCGATACCCTCTATTGGTTCGTGGCGCTCAGTTGTGTTCTTTACAATATTCACCAAAACAATCACAAGGAAGAACAACCGGAGCGCACGGAGGTCAAGGCGCCACATGAAATCGTCCTGGAAAGAATTCGTGCCAAAAAACAAGCGCAGGATTTTGTGCCACAGGTTTCGGCAAAATAATGGCAAACGCATTTGCATTAAATCATTTCAAAACATTTTAACAGCATTTTGTTGTCCCGCTTGCAGGATTCACCTTTGGTTGATCTGTCATGAAGTTGAACAAAAAAAATCATCTCATCCGGCTTGCTGCCATCTTGTTGATATTTTCGTGCGGGTTCGCGCTCGAGGTTCCTGGCCAGACTTTGCCGGCTTATACCCCACCGCCGGGCAGTCCTCTCGCCCGCAAAGTCCATCCCCGGCTCTTTTTCACCGCGGAAACCGTTCCGGTGATGCGCCAGCGTTTAAACACGATTTATGCTGCCGAGTTTCAGAGCTTCATCTCGGAGATGGACGGGCTGTATGATGAGCCGATCGACGCCATTCCGCAGAACTACAAATTTGCCGACGCGCGGAATTTCGCCTTTCTTTATCTCATGGATCCGGCACAAATGCCGGCTTTCCGTTTCGGCCACGCCCGTCACGAATATGGTCGCCGTGCCATCGAATTGGCGTTGAAAATCGCCACCATCCGAGGTTACACTGATGGTCACTATTCCCACGCCCTGCGCAGCATTGCCGGCGGATATATCAATCTGGCGCTGGCGTGTGTCTACGATTGGTGTTTTTCAATGCTCACGCCCCCCGAAAAGAAGAAAATTGCGCAAGGCCTGATTGATCTCTATACCCATCGGGAAAAGGATGCCAACCCCGGCCAGCATGTGCAGCTTTCCAATCAATTGCTCGGCCATGCGCATCATGGCTCGGTTGGCGCCCTTGCGATTTGGGGCGATGGCCTCGGTGAGCCGTACGATGCCAAAGCGCAAGAGATGCTCGATTTCATGAAAGCGATGTATCTCGACCGTGTCTTCGATACCGCGACCCATGTGATGGAGAATTCGTCGGGCTGGAGCGAGGGATGGAATTATCAATACCTCAGTTTCAATAATGCCAAGGTGTTTGCCGGAATCGCGGGGACGGCGCTGGGAACGAATTTTTTCAAAACTTGCAGTTGGTTCCGCCAGTATCCACTGCAGTTTCTTTGCAATATCATTCCTTATAAAATCGACGGCGAATATTTGATTAGTCGCAACGACGCCGGCCAACTGGAAAAAGTGGTGCGAGAAAGTTTCACCCGCAGCCTGATCACCGTCTGTGCGGCACTCGCCAAAGATGATCCCAATATGGCGGGTTTGGCAAAATGGTTGCTGGACACCTACGGCAAAAATTTCAATGAAAACCCTCGCGCCTATTCTTTGTTTTATGATTTTATTTGGGGATGTAAAGACGTCCAAGCCAGATCGCCACAACAATTGAACCTTGCGCTGACGCAAAAATTGGGTCTCGGTCAGATCGTCATGCGCTCGAGTTGGGATGACGACGCAACCCGGGTGACTTTCTGGGCGATGAAGTGGTGGGTCGCTCCGCACGCGCACTACGATCAAGCCAGTTTTACCATCGAGAAATTCGGCCCGCTCGCCCTCGATGCCGGTGTCGATAAAGGCGGTGGGTTTGACATGGGCAAATCGAAATTCAGCCGCGCCACCATCAACCATAATGTTGTCGGCGTGCGCAACCCGCTGGAGAAAAGAAACGAGTTGTTGGATTATCAAATGGACGTGGAGGGAGACGCGGATATTTATACTGACCCGAGTTATCAACCGGGAGGCAAAAATCACATCGGTGAGCTTGAAGCTTTTGAGTCGGTGCCGGGCGAATATGATTACCTCAATTACAACTACACCCGCTCATATCGGGGCGGGCAGACCGTCAATCTGGCACGACGTGAATTCATCTATTTGCGCCCGCCGAATCCGGCGGCGCCGAACGATCAGGAATATGTGATCATCACCGACAAGATCAACACGCTGAAAGCGGAATATGAGAAACGCTTTATCTTGCATGTATCGTTCAAGCCGGAAATCACCGACGGCACCTGGACGGTGATCAACGAAGGGGTGTCGGAGTCAACCACTGGCCGAACCGTACGCATCACCAACACCTACGGCGAATGCCATGGTCGCATGTTTATGAAGTCAATTTTTCCCGCCGAAACCAAACTGGTTCGTATCGGCGGACCGGAACAATACTGGTTTACGGATGCGGATTACAATGACATCTCTTTACGGCCGCCATTCAACGAATTGACCGCGCTTTGGGGCGGCAGTTATCGGATTGAAGTCAAGCCAGTGGTTCCACGCACCTACGATATTTTTCTGACCGTGCTCCAAATCGGTGACGCGAACACCTTGCATCAAATGGCGGAAGCTGCCGAGCTGCGCGGCGCGCAATTCTTCGGAACCTATATCAAAGACCAGCATGTCATACTTTTTGCCAATGGAGAGCATCCTCTCGGTCACGCCGAGTGGACGATCCAAAGCCATGCCGAGGTTGAGCATTTGCTTGTCGATTTACAGCCCGGGACTCTGTATTGGATCACCCGCAACGGCTTGCCATTACGCAATGGCCAGGTAAGCACTCAGGGCACTCTTTGGTTTCGTGATCATCCGCGGGGCAAAGCCACTTACCGGTTAAAAACAATTGACAGAAACAACGTCTGGCTTGCGCTGCAAGAAATTTCAAATTTCAAAAGACCTGTGACGCAAGCGCGGCTTCAGTAAGCACCACACTCGAGTTCTTGCTCATCCTCGTTCGCATTCACGCTTTGATTATATTTGACGATGAGGAAGAGTTTGGAGTAGGAATATTTATTTTTTGAGGATACCAATGGACACTCGTTCTTCCATCCGTGACTTTTTGAAAAGCAAGGCGCCGAAAGGCGTTATCTTCAATGATGCTGAAAGCTTGCTGACGAAGGGCGTCATCGACTCTCTTCGCATGCTCGATATGATCAGTTTTCTCGAAACGAAATTTCATATCAAAGTCGACGAAGATGAGTTGATGCCGGAAAACTTCGAATCGGTCGACGCGATCACCCGCTTCGTCGAGCAGAGGGCCAAAACATAACATGCCATCGTATGCTTTGCCCTGGCGCGCCTGGTTTGGCGACGAGCAGATCCACCTCAGCTTTCCGGATCATTGGCAGATCGAGGTGCTTGCGATGGCCGATGCCCCGGCCATGCCAAAAAATGCAATTACTGCCGCCTTGATGCGGTCGATCGATGCCGCGCCGATTTACAACCTGGCACACGATAAGCGTCGCGTTGCCATTGCCATCGACGATCTCAGCCGGCCCACGCCTGCTAGCCAGATTTTGCCGATCTTGCTCGAGATGCTCAGATTCTGCGGCTTGAGTGATGAGCAAATCAGCATCATCATCAGTCTCGGCTCGCACAGTGCACTGAAGCCGAATGAGATCGTCCGCAAAGTTGGTGCGGAAGTCGCGTACCGCATGCGCGTGGAAAATCATGATTGCCAGCACAATCTGGTTGATACCGGCGTGAAAGTAGGGCAGGTGCCAGTACTCATCAATCGCACTTTCGCTGAAGCCGATCTCAAGATTCTGCTCGGCAGCGTTGTGCCACACGCCTTTGCCGGTTTCAGCGGCGGCGCCAAAATGGTTCTCCCCGGGCTTGCCAATATCGAAAGCATCGAATGGACGCACAAGGCGGTGCTGATGGGTTTGCGCGGCAAAGCCGGTACACTCGAAGGCAACCGCTTTCGCGCGGAATTCGAGCGCGTGGCGCACCACGTGGGGGTGCAGCTCAGCATCAACGTGGTGGTCAATAGCCGGCGCGAGATTGCCGGAGTTTTTGTTGGTGACCTCGAAGCTGCCCATCGCCGCGCTGCGGAATTCGCGCGCGAAGTTTATGTCACGCGCTTGCCCTCAGGACCACTGGATGTCGCGATTCTAAATGCCTATCCAAAAGACGATGAGCTTTTGCAGGCCGAGAATGCGTTCATGTTCCATCATACCGCACCACCGGGTTATCTAAAAGAAGATGGCCTCGTGCTGCTCAGCAGCGCGTGTTCTTTGGGCATGGGCCATCACGGACTCTTCGGTCCGGGGCAGCGATTATATCGGAAACCGATGCGCAAAGGCTTTTTGGGCAATCGCCAATTGGCGGCGTTCATGCCTGGCGTCACCTCCGAAGAATTTCATCAAATTTATTGGGAGGGCTACTCACATTTCTGCACATGGGAGGCCGCGCTGGAATTTCTGGAACAGCGATACCCTCACGGTGCAAGGGTGGGGGTTTTCCCATGCAGCAGTATTCAAATTGCTGGTTAGCCCGACTGAAGGATTTATGTTGATCGCTTATTCACTGAAAGTTTTGTCAAAACCAAAAAACTTGTGTTAATGCAATGACTCCTTATCTCCTTCATCACTTTCTCGAAAAATATGCACAGGCCACGCCCGAGCAATGGGCTTGCATTCACGGCGACGAAGTCGTAACTTATAGTGAAATGGAGCGCCAGGCCAATCGCGTGGCGCACATGCTGCGTGAGCTTGGCGTACGCCGTGGCGATCGTGTTGGTTTGCTCATTGAAAATTCGAGCACATACATTGCAGCCTATTACGGCATTTTGAAATGCGGCGCCGTCACCGTCGCCATGTTCACCAGCTCGGTGCCACGCACGCTCGCTTATATCCTCAATGATTGCGACGTGCTCGTGCTATTAACGCAGTCGCGACATTTGAATTTGTTAGCCGAGGCTCGTCAGCAATTGCCGAAGCTGCGCGCCGTGGTTTTGTTGGATACCGACAGCAAGGCACTTGAAACCGAATCCGGCAGCCTTGCCAGACAAGAAGACGCAACCAGTGCAATCGAATCCGGCAATTCAGCAGCGGCAAGTGGGACTGGCAGCATTGCCGATCATGACGCGAACGATTGGCCATGGCAGATGATTGCTTGGCAACAAGTGGCGCAACAGCCGGATCATCCGCTGTACTTGTCGATGATCGATTTGAATCTCGCTTCGATCATCTACACTTCCGGCAGTACCGGTGATCCGCGCGGCGCCGTGCTCAGCCATCTCAACATCATGACCAACACCCGCAGCATCGTCAACTATCTCGGCCTGACACGAGAAGATCGCATCATGGTTGTGATGCCGTTTCCCTATGTCTATGGCAAGTCACTGCTCAATACGCATTTTGCGGTCGGCGGCACTGTCATCATCGACAACCGTTTTGTTTTTCCGAACCTCGTGTTGCGAACCATGCAGGAGAAAGCGGCGACCGGATTCTCCGGCGTGCCTTCCACTTATGCGATCCTGCTGGGCAAATCCGCCGTGCGCAAAATGGAATTTCCTGCGTTGCGGTATTTGACTCAGGCAGGCGGCGCCATGGCGCCGGCGTTGATCCGTGAAGTCATGGAAGTTTTCCAAGGCAAAAAAGTTTTCATTATGTACGGTGCCACCGAAGCCTCGGCGAGACTTTCTTATTTGCCTCCGGAGGAATTACCCCGCAAGATCGGCAGTATTGGCAAAGCGATCCCGAATGTGGAACTGCGCATCATCAAGGATAATGGGGAGGAGGCGGCTCCTGGTGAAGTCGGCGAGATTGTCGCGCGTGGCGCCAATATCATGCAAGGTTACTGGAATCAGCCGGAAGAGACCCGCGCCGTGCTCACGCACCACGGTTTTCACACCGGTGATCTTGGTCGCATGGATGAAGAAGGCTTCTTCTACGTCGTTGGCCGCAAACGCGACATGATCAAATCCGGCGGCTATCGCGTCAGCGCCAAAGAGATTGAAGAAATCCTGCTCGAGCATGAAAACATTCTCGAGACCGCGGTGATCGGCATTCCTGATCAGTTTATTGGTGAAGTGATCTGTGCGTATATTGTGCCAAAGAATGGGGTTCCGGTACCGGATGAAGAAATTATTTCCTATTGCCGAGAGCGATTGCCGGATTACAAGGTGCCGCGGCGGGTGATCATGCGTGACAGCTTGCCGAAAAACGCTTCGGGGAAGATTATGAAGGAGCAATTGCGGAAAGAAGTGAGTGTTTAGAACACGGATGAAACAGATGACCCGGATGGGCGCGGATTTTTAAACGGACCTGTTTATAATATTATTCTGAAAAAACTATCCTGACCGCGAAGATTTTAGAACACAGACTGCGTCTGTAGGATTTACGCAGATTACCACAGACTACGTCCGGAGGATAAAAATCAGCGTGAATCTGCGTCAATCCGCGTCAGGAAAATTTGGTTGCGCCCGCAGTGTAGCGGCTGTGTTGCGCCGCGTTACAAAGTAATCATTAAAGGGAAATTCGTACGAATCAGTAAAATCCGTGTCCTCTGTGTTCAATGACGAACTTGAAAGGCTTTGCATGAAACTAAAAATTGCCAACGTCGTCGGCGCCAGACCCAATT
The DNA here is from genome assembly GCA_034505955.1 of Candidatus Zhuqueibacter pondensis. Classification (GTDB taxonomy): domain Bacteria; phylum Zhuqueibacterota; class Zhuqueibacteria; order Zhuqueibacterales; family Zhuqueibacteraceae; genus Zhuqueibacter; species Zhuqueibacter pondensis. The sequence continues at coordinate 52,368 of JAPDQK010000015.1, read as the reverse complement.
TCATGAAAATCGCGCCTCTCGTCGACGAAATGAAAAAATACGAGGAGATCGAATCAATTTTGGTGCATACCGGCCAGCACTATGACGAGGGGATGTCGAAATTTTTCTTTGACGACCTCGGCCTGCCGAAGCCGGATATTTATCTCGGCGTCGGTTCAGCCGGCCACGGCGAGCAGACCGGCAAGATCATGATTGAATTCGAGCGCGTGCTGCAGGAGCACAGACCGGAGGTCGTGATCGTCGTCGGCGATGTCAATTCGACCATTGCCTGCGGGTTGGTTGCGGTCAAGATGGGGATTCGGCTGGCGCATGTCGAGGCGGGCTTGCGTTCCTATGATCGCACCATGCCGGAAGAGATCAACCGCGTGCTCACCGATCAAATTTCCGATTATCTTTTCACCACCGAACGCAGCGCCCTCCGCAACCTGCAACGCGAAGGCATCGATCAGGAGAAAATCTTCTTTGTCGGCAATGTCATGATCGACACGTTGTTGAAACACCGCGAGCGCGCCGAGCAGTCGCGCATCATGCAAGAGCTCGAGGTTACAGCGCAGCGTTATGGCCTGGTCACATTGCATCGGCCAAGCAATGTGGACGCGAAGGAAAACCTCGCCAAAATTCTCGAGGCCCTGATCACGGTGCAACAACAACTGCCGCTGATTTTCCCGGTGCATCCTCGCACACGCAAGCAGTTGCAGGTCTTCGGCCTTGAAGAGAAGGTGCAGCAGGCCCGCAATCTGATACTGACCGACCCACTTGGCTACCTTGACTTTTTGAAGCTGATGGCACACGCCAAACTGGTACTCACTGACAGCGGCGGTATCCAGGAGGAGACCACCGTGCTCGGCGTGCCCTGCATCACCATGCGTGAAAATACCGAGCGCCCGATCACGGTGGAAATCGGCACCAATGTCGTGATCGGCAACTCGCCGGAACGGGTGATCGAGGAAAGCCATCGGATCCTCGCCGGGCACGGCAAAACCGGCAAGCTGCCGGAATTGTGGGATGGACATGCGGCCGAGCGCATCGTTCGGATTTTGCTGGAAAAGGAACTATAGCGCTGAACGACTCTTGTGTTGTTGAATACTCAATGTCCAAGGAGGATAAACAATTGACTCGATCCGCCAAAATTTGGCTGCAGCTTTTCATGTTATTGGCTTTTGCCACGGTGAGCACGTTTGCCTGCGCGCAAGAAGACGAGGAAGAGCCGGACGAGGAGACACTGCAGACTGAAAAAAAGGACCCGGATGCTGCCAAGCGCGCCAGGAAAGGGGAACGCAAAAGCCGCAAAGACAAAAAGAGCGGCAAAATTCAACTGTCTCCGCCACCGCGCATGCTGGCCGAATTTGAATTTTTCGACGGCGTGATTTTCACCCGCAAGGTTGATCTCGGCATCAACGGCGTATTGTGTTTTGCCAGCGCGCGCCGGCCTTTGGCTTTACTGTGGCGTGAAGGAAACCTGCCGCCCGCAACTGTTTCACTCGAACTTGCTGCTCGCGAGTTGCAACTTGTTTTTGGACGGCCGGTTGAGACGGCGCAGGTCAGTGTGCTCAATGAAAGCGGCCAAATGGTATCACGTGGCACGGCTTCTGGAGTCGCCGTGCCCCTTGGTCGCAAGCCGGTTTATTTGCTCGTCGAAACCACTCCGTCACGACCCGGGGCTGCGGCTGGCTCTGCCGAGGAGGAACTTTTCCTCTATCATGAAAATCTCAACGCTGTGCGGGTCTATCCGGATCCGAAGCGCGCCAAAGGCGCCCGCACCATTGTGTTCGCCAACCTGACCAGGGAAGCAACCATTCAAATTCTCTCCGGCGAAAACGTTGTCTTCGAGATTTCCAATCCGGGCGCGCCTGCATGGAAGTGGGACGGCACTGATCGCAATCGCCAACCCTTGCCGGATGGAAAATATTTCTATCGTATTTTGACAAAAGGAGGTAGTGCCACCGGTATGCTGGACTTGCGCGCCCGCTGATTTTGGAATTTCACAAGCTTTTGGTCGCTTGAACACGGTCTTTACTAAAATTGTCATTCCACTTGATCGGGATCGACGCTGGCGGTAACGTGATAATCCGGGTGAGCTTGCAGCCAGTCTTTGAGATTGGCGTAACGTCCCTTGAAATAATCCGGATTGTTGGCAGCCAACGGTGTTGCGCGTGGCGTTTACGTGTTTGCCGGCAAAACAATCTCTGGCCTACCGTCGGTGTTCGCCCACTCGCGATTCCGGCGAAAACGGTCGATGGCAAACCTCGCACACTTTGGTAATCACGCCGTTCATCGCTCCTCTAAAAATTATGGCACGATAAATAATCGCAGCAAAGGGAAAAAGCGCAGACGTGCCCCAAAAAATTTTCACAGAAACTTGGGAACAAAAAGAATTGATGCACTTTTAATATACAAGACGCCAAGCCGCGGACTACGCCTGTAGGGACATGCCGCAAGTCGGGTCCGCCGAGAAAAATTCTTCGCCACAAACGCTCTCCCTCAACTTGGTTTGAAGACCAGCCTCCCTCTAACTGAAAAAAGTCAGGAAATTTCTGAGAACTGCATTGGTGCCGAAGAATAACAGCCCGAACAGCAGAGCCGCCCGGGCTGAATTTCCCCCGGTCTCCATTTTTTGTTATTTTATGGAAGTGAGGTCAGCGGAGTAACAACAACTTTCGTGCCTCAACAAATTCTTCTGTTTTCAATTGATAAATGTAAACCCCGCTCGGAACCTGATTGTTTGCATCATCTCTTCCGTCCCAAACGACCTGATATTCGCCCGGTGTATGATCGTTGCTGACATGGGTTCGAATTTTTTGACCGAGCGTATTTTGAATGATCAATTCCACTCTGCTTGAACGAGGCAGTAAAGTCTTGCGTTTGCAGTTGGATATAATCAAGTCCGGTGGGATTGCCGGATGAGATCAGCATGAGTTCATCGCGGCCGTCATCATTCAAGTCGACACAATAAAAATTTCCTTCAAGCTCGTCAACGTGCTCTAATTTGTAGGGCAATTTTCCCGGATCAGGTAGCGGTGAATTCCAACGCGAGCAGGAGGGGGAAAGAGATGAGGAGACAGAAAAAAGAAAACGATGGAAGCAAGTCGTCCACATGGCCGCCGCATCTGAAGTTGATTGGCGCGGGAGAAGTTCGCTTGCTCAAGTTCGATATCGTTAGCAATTGCGTGATGTCGGCATTCGCGCTGTGCGATGGCAGACAGGCCAAAGATACATAAGCAAACGCCAGCTCTTTTCAAAAAAAGATTTGACAATGACAAACTTTATTGCTATGATTACCGTCGTCATCACCGTATGCAAAGTTCTGTTGTAGCGTTGGCCGTGAAGTGCACCCCTGAACTTGGACACTCTTGCTAAGGCTACGCCCGTACAGACTGTGTGAAAATGTACTTTTTACACACTTTTTCGAACGTAAGTTCAATATTTTGCGACCAAATTTTGCAATTTCACACAAACTGGTAGGGTATAATTGATTTATTATCTTTCGATCCAAGTCAAGGAGCATAATGATGCCACGAAACAGAAGAAAATTTACCCCTGAGTTTAAAGCTCAGGTGGTCCTGAAAGTGCTGAGCGGTGTCAAACAGGCTGCAGAGGTGTGCCGGGAATATCAAATTAAGCCTCAGCTTTTCAACGAATGGAAAAGTTATTTTCTCAAACACGCCTCTTGTGTTTTTGATAACAACCACCGCCTCAGTGAAGAACAAGACCGAATCATAGAGCTGGAGCGGGTGCTCGGACAAAAAGCCTTGGAAGTCGAGATTTTAAAAAAGCCTCCAGCATTTTGCAAGCCTCTCTCACCAGAAGCGAGAGGTCGTAATGAAGTTGATTCAAGACTATCCCGTAGAGACGGTTTGCAAGGCTTTAGAGTTTTCACGTAGCAGTTTTTACTACCAGGGTGAGGAGCCGGATGAGCAGGCTCTCAAAAAAGCCATCGACGAGCTTGCCGCAGCCTGGCCAACCCATGGCTATCGTCGCATCACCGCCATGCTCAGACGACAGGGCTGGTGCGTCAACAGAAAGCGCGTGCTTCGAATCATGCGCCAAATGGACCTAATACGCACCCAAAAGCCCAGGAAGCAACGAACGACGAACAGCAGGCATTCTCACCCACGTTATCCCAACTTGGTCGAAAACCTCGCTGTGGTTCGTCCAGATCAGGTTTGGGTGGCGGACATCACCTACCTTCGCTTGATCGCGAATTTGTCTATTTGGCCGTGATTCTGGACTGCGTCCGTAGGATGTCTTAACCCGCTCAATTCACGGATGGCATTTGGGACGTGGTCTCGATTTGAATTTGACCCTGACGGCGTTACGCCAAGCCATGTCAAAGAACACGCCGGAGATCCATCACTCCGATCAGGGTATTCAGTACAGCGCTCCGCCATACACCGAAGTCCTCCTCGCCGCAGGTGTTCAGATCAGCATGGCAGAAGTCGGAGAACCCAAACAAAACGGCTTTGCTGAGCATGTGATTCGAACCATCAAGGAAGAAGAGGTCGATTTGTCCGAATACCAAGACTACCCCCGATGCATACAGACAAATCGCAAAATTTATCGAAGACGTTTACAACAAAAAGCGAATTCACTCGGCTTTAGGTTATCTCACGCCAAGCGAATTCGAAAATCTTTGGAACCAAAACAACAACGCAGAGGTGAAAGTTCATTAAGAATCGCCAAATTTGTGTCCCCCAAATGGGGTGCACTACATTTTTAAAAGTTGAATCTTTACCAAAAAAGCAAAGATTTTTCTCACCACAAAGATACAAAAAAACACAAAGGTTTTTTCCTGGCTTGCGGCAGGGCAGGCTTTGTGATCTTTGTATCTTTGTGGTGAACTTTGGCTGCGCCTGTAAGGCAGCGGCTCGTCCGCATTGGGAGTTTTATCCGCTTGACCTATTAAATCCGCTTACAAAATACTTTGCTGAATCATCCTTACTGTTTCTGGCGCGGCGCCGGCTTCAGCAGCAGATCGTGAAAATCAAAACTAAAATCCGTCGCCGGAGAAACCGCCTTCATCTTCACCTGGTCGATGCTGCCGTCCGGGTTGAGCGCGAAGGTCACATACGCATCGGCGCGCAGCTCGCGATCACGCCAGCGGGCGATGAACGTGTCGTACTGGTAATGTTCGAGATCGCCAACCAGCGATGGCGTGGGCACAAAGCGGATCGCCAGCTTGCTGTTCTCATGCGTGATCACTACCTCGCCGTACCACGCGTCAGTGTAAGTACCCGCATATTTGGCAAGCGGCAGCGAGGGGCGCGATAAAGTGTCACGCGTTGCAACCGCGCGTTTTTCGGCGGCAGCGATCATCGAATCGCTGCGCGCCCGTACCTTTTTGTAAGCGGCAACCCAGTCGTACGCCGGCGCGCCGAGGTAGTGATCGAGAATTCGGTAGGTGATGGATTCAAACGCTTCTCCCGACTCCTGATTGGTAAGAACGGCGACACCAAGCTTCAAGTCCGGAACCATGGTCACTTTGGAGACATAGCCTGGGAGCCCACCTGTGTGGTTCAAGAGTTTTCGGCCACGGTAGTCGCGCACCCCGAAGCCCAAGGCGTAGCCCAAGAAGTTGGGCCTGAGCGCCGCCAACTCGGGCGCCGGGTTGCGAATGGGCATCGGAGTAACCAAAGTCCACAGTTGTCGCGTCGTGCGCTCGGAGAAAAGCCGGCCACCACTGGCAATCCTTCCCGAGTCGAGTTGGACGATCATCCACTTCGCCATATCCTCCGCGCTTGAGTTGATGCCGCCGGCCGGGTTGGTGTTATCACTCGCAAACGGCGCCACCGGACGGACCTTTCCGTCGATGGGCGCATGCGGTGTTGCCACGTTTGCTCCCACGCCCGCCTCCGAATGGCGAACATTACTCCCCGTCATCACAACTTTCGCCAAGATTCGCGACGCGACAAAATCCTCCCAGGTTTGCCCGCTGATCTCTTCGATCACCTCGCCGGCGATCAAGTACAAGACATTGTCATAAGCATAAGCGCTGCGAAAGCTGGTTGCGAGAGGAATATGGCGCAGTCGGCGCGCGATCTCCTTGCGATTATAGTTGGAAGGCGGCCACCATAGCAAATCGCCGGCGCCGAGTCCCAAGCCGCTGCGGTGCACGAGCAGATCTCGGATGGTCAACTCGCGCGTCACGTAAGGATCGGCAAGCTGGAACCAGGGCAGATAGCGCACCACCGGCGCGTCCCATTCGATTTTTCCCTCTTCGACGAGCAGGCCCAGCGCTGTCGCCGTGAAAGCCTTGGTGTTCGAGGCAATTCCGAAAAGCGTCTTCGCATCCACCGGCGTTGATTCGCCGAGCTTGCGAACGCCGTAGCCTTTGGCAACGACAACCTTGCCGTCTTTGACGATAGTGACGGCGATACCAGGCACCTCAAATTCTTTCCGCACGTGTTCGACGTAGGCATCCAAATCCTTTGGCGCTCCCACTACGCCCGTCGGGGTTTGCGCGCTGGCAAACGGCGCGTTGAGCAGAAGCGCCAGCATGAAAAAGACTACGCTTTGCACAGCCACAGATCGTTTCATCAGTTTGCTCCTCCTCGGAAATGAGGTTCATTTATTTCAAGCTGAACTGGCAAGCAATGAACGTTGTCAAATCTCCGGCTTAAAGTCAAGTGTTTTTGTTGCGTTTTTGTAATGCACAGATTCTCAATGGATAAAGCAATCGCTTGACAAATAAAAGAGAATTTGTATATTGGCTAATAGCAACGGGAAGAAATCGGAAAGCATAAATTGAGGCTAAGAATATCAGGAAAATCGTGATATAGGCTTATGACGGATGAACACAAACGCCGGGAAAATGAGAAAAAATTCGGTGCTTGGGAAGAATTGCCCGACGGAGGTCGCCGTTACTTCTACGAAGTTAAAGGGCATCATGGTTGGAAAGCCCGTTATGTAAAAGAAGTGGATTCTTCAGAGCAGATAATCAGGTTTTATCAAGAAATTTATGATCATAGCGATCGTTTAGTAGAGATTCATGAAAAATATCCGGCAGACAGAGGCCACATTAAAATTCAGGGAGATAAATTATGATCATCACACGCCATGATGTTGCCCAAAAGCTCATTGAATTCCTGCATCACCGTGTCACATTAGCCGAATTGGTGGATTGGGCAGAGCGCGCGATGATGGAGGCCGACTTTGATGAAAATGACTATCAAACACTTCGTGATATTGTCAGTCGCCTCGGTCTTAGCGATGTGAGAGCATTTGGCATGAGCTGGGAAGATTGTGAAAATTTTTTACATCGGTTGGGTTACCATGTAAGTGTAGTCATCTCGGAAGCTCCTGCGGTAGTGGCATAGTTTGTTTTATGAAGAATCTCGAGCTCTCGCCAGAAGCCATGCAGCGGATGGGTGAAACCTGCCTCCGCGCCGTCGTCGATCACATTGCAACGTTGCCCGATTCCCCGCGCTCAAATTTGGACAATATCGCAGAAATTGCCAAAGCGTTGCGCGAGCCGCCTCCTGAAACCGGCATGGATTTCGACACTCTCTTGAAATTTCTCATGGAGCGCGTCATTCCGGTGTCCATCAACACCGCACATCCGGCGTACATGGGTTACATCCCCGGCGGCGGTCTGTATCCTTCTGCGATTGCGGATTTTCTCGCCGCCGCCACCAACCGTTACGTCGGCGTGTGGTACGCCGCTCCGGCCGCGGCGCGGCTCGAAGCCAACGTGCTCGAATGGTTCGCGCAATGGATGGGCTATCCAGCTTCGGCGCGCGGTATCATGACCACCGGCGGCTCGCTTGCCAATTTCAGTGCCATCGTTGCGGCACGCAAACATATTCTCGGCGACGATATCGCGAAAGGAACTTTATACTGCTCCGATCAAACCCATCATTGCGTCATGAAAGCGGCGATGCTCGCCGGCATTCCGGAGAAGAATCTGCGCCTGCTGCCGCCGGATGAAAATTTTCGCGCCGTCCCCGAACGTTTTGAAACAGCAATCAAAGCCGATCTTGAAAAAGGCTTCAAGCCGTTTCTCGTCGTCGGCAATGCCGGCACCACCAACACCGGCGCGGTTGATCCATTACCTGACCTCGCGGAAATCAGTCGGCGGTTTTCGCTCTGGTATCATATTGACGGCGCGTATGGCGGCTTTTTCAATTTGTGCGACGAGGGCAAACGCAAGCTCGCCGGCATCGAGCTTTCCGACTCAATGGTGCTCGATCCGCACAAAGGACTGTTCACGCCGTATGGCTGCGGCAGCCTGCTGGTGAAAGACGGCGAATGTTTGCGCCGCGCTCATACGCTCACGGCTGATTACATGCAAGATCAATTCACGCCTGAAGGTGAAACCAACTTTGCCGAATACTCGCCGGAACTGTCACGCTCCTTTCGCGGCTTGCAAGTTTGGCTGCCCTTGAAACTTTTTGGTGTGCAAGCCTTTCGTGAAAATCTCGCCGAAAAGCTGCAGCTCACGCAATGGATGTATCACCACTTTCTCACAGAGCCCGGCTTCGAATGCCTTTCCGTTCCCGATCTCTCCGTCATCACCTTTCGCTATCGTCCCCAGCGCGGCGACATCGAAACCTTCAACCGCCGGCTGCTCGAAAACATCGTCAAAAGTAAAAAGCTCTTTCTCTCCAGCACCCTGCTCAACGGCGCGTTCGTGATTCGTGTGTGCATACTCAGCTTCCGCACGCATCAGGCCGAGGTGGAAGAGGCGTTTGAGATGATCAAAGCAGCGGCGAGAGAATTGGAACAAACACTCTAAAACGAGCCTGGTCATTGCGTGACGGGCGTTTTTGAAAAACGATGTTCTCGGCTCGGTAATGCCTCACTTTCCTGTGGAATAAATAATAATTCCCACGGATGTCATTCTGCATAGCATCTTCCTGAACATAAGAACAGTGCTCATGTTGGTGAAAATGCTTGCGAGCATGAAAGGGTGGGGTATATGGTCCACCAATAACCAAGCAATGACCGAGTTCAAGAAAATTGAATTGACTGCAACCTTTTAAATTCGTAAATTTTAAACACTCCCCGATTGTTGTTTTGGGGCTCACGGAAAGAAACTTACGCGGAAAGTAAAAGATCCTGTCAATTCATTTACTGTTTCCGTGAGCTGTTTTCCCGACGGTGCGGGATGAGTGATTACTCTTGTGGAGTTCGATTGAAAATTATTTCGATTGATGACAACAGCACCGGTCTCGAGGCTGGATTGCGGCCGGGTGATGATCTGCTGCGCATCAACGGTGAGCCGGTGCGGGATATTCTCGATTATCGTTTTCTCACTGCGGATGAGATCGTCGAGGTCGAAGTGCGTCGCGGAGATGAGCTCCTGGTTTTCGCGATCGAAAAACATTTCGATGATACCCTCGGCCTGAATTTTGCGCCGTTGAAAATCCGGGGCTGTGGCAACGACTGCATTTTTTGTTTCGTCGATCAAAATCCGGCTGGCATGCGCTCGCCCCTGTATTTTCGCGATGAAGATTTTCGGCTCTCGTTTCTCTCCGGCCATTATGTGACCCTCAGCAACCTGTCCCGCGCCGATTTGGAGCGCATCGTGCGCCAGCGTTTGACGCCCTTGTTCATCTCCGTTCACGCCACGGATTCGGCAGTGAGAAAATTTCTGCTCGGCATCAAATTCGACGACCGGCTGCTCGATAAATTCACTTATCTCACGCAAAACGGCATCGAACTGCACACGCAGATCGTACTTTGTCCGGGAATCAATGACGGGGAGGTGTTGCGCAAAACGCTTTCGGATCTCGCCGGATTCTATCCGCAAGTCCGCAGCGTCGCCGTCGTGCCGGTTGGGCTGACCAGGCATCGTGAGGGCTTGACGCCAATCAAGCCGGTGACGAAGGAATACGCACAACAATTCTTGCGCATTGCCGATGATTTTGCCACCGAGTTTCGACAGCGCCTCGGCACGCATTTCGTTTACCCAGCCGATGAATTTTATGTTATGGCTGGAGAATCGATCCCGCCGGCCAGCCGTTATGATGCCTTCGACCAGATGGAAAACGGTGTCGGCATGTTGCGTGATTTGTTGGACGACTTCAATGACAGGCAAATCGCGCGTTTTCCCAAGCGGTTGCCGAGACCGGCTAGAGTCACGCTGGTGACCGCGAGGTTGGCCGGTGATTTTCTGGCGCAGCACATTCTGCCGCATTTGCAGCAGATCAAAAACTTTCATCCGGAGCTGGTGATCGTGCCCAACAAATTTTACGGCGAAAGCATTACGGTCACCGGGCTACTCACCGGGCAGGATATTTTTGCGGCGCTAAGTCAGCGTGATCTCGGCGCGGCGGTTTTTCTACCGAAAAATTGCTTGAATGACCAACAGATTTTTCTCGATGATTGGAAGCTGCCCGAAATGCAAGACCAGCTTGGGGTGCCGGTGTTACCGTTGAACAATGATTTTAGCGGGATTTCTGAGTTTTTGAAGTTTGGAAGAATTTCGGCGTTTGAGCTGGTTAAAAGTTATGAGGCAGAACCGGATATCGCGGGTTAAATGGGCTTCAGAAATGGGAATCTGAACGAAACTTGAAGTTCTCCGATGATTTTATTATATTTGTGTTGCCAGCAATTTGGTCGAGTGGACACAACTAAGAATAACCAACAGTGCGAGGTGTGCTCATGGGAACCTGGACTGTAACTGATGTGAAAGACCGCTTTGCGGAGATTATACGTGCGTCTTTGCAGGAGCCGCAAATCGTTTATGAGCAAAACAAACCGGTCAGTGTCGTTGTTGATGTCAACTTTTTTAATCAACTGATGGATCTTCGCGCCCGCCAAGCTCGACCAACCATAGCAGAGCTTTTGGATGAGTTGCGTGAAATCCACCAGTCTGAACCTGTCGAAATTGAGGTGCCAACTCGCCAGGATCGACCCAACGCCATGCTTGAGATAGCCGAATGAACTATCTTTGTGATACAAACGTTCTCAGCGAAGCGATGAAGCGCCAGCCGGCCCCCAAGGTCACACAATGGTTGAGCGCACAGGAGTTGGTTTATGTGAGTGTGATAACCGTTGAAGAAATCTATTGCGGGCTGGCCTACAAAGAGACGCCGAAACAACGGGAATGGTTTGAGAAATTTCTTCGCTTTGGCAGTGAAGTTTTGCCCGTTACATTGGCTATTGCGAAGCGCTGCGGTGAGTTGCGCGGAAATTTCCGGAAAAAGGGCGTTGTCAGAACTCAGGCCGATCTCTTGATTGCTGCCACGGCTTATGAGCATAATCTGACGCTCGCGACACGAAATACGCGTGATTTCGAGGATTGTGATATTCAGTTGTTCAATCCATTTGAATAAGGCAGTCTTCCTACCGAAAAGCTGGCTGAATGACAAGCAGATTTTTCTCGATGGATTGGGAGCTCACCGAGATGCAAGACAAGCTCGGCGTGCCGCTAGTGCCGTTGATGAATGATTTTGCCGGCATCTTTGAGTTTTTGAAGTTTGGAAGAATTTCGGATTTTGAGACGGTTAAAAGCTTTGAGGCGGAGCCGAATATTGGTGGTCTACAATCGGCACATTCTCAATAAGGAGAACGAATTTTAATGGTATTACCACTATCAGTTCGCTTGCGCGAAGGCACGAAAGAGGCGCATCGTTTGGCAGAACATACGCCGTTTATCAGCAACTTTTTCGAAGGTCGCTTATCGAAAGAAGTTTATCGCGAGTTCTTGGTTCAACTGTTTCATATCTATACGGCATTGGAAGAACATCAAGAGCGGCATCATGGGCACAAGGTATTGGGGAAAATCTACTTCCCCGCATTGTATCGCCGTCAAGCGCTTTTGCAAGATCTCAATTTTTATTATGGAGACAATCATTGGGAAGAAGTGCCAGCCCGCAAGGCAACCCAAATCTATGTTCAGCGCCTAGATGCTCTTTCTGATGAGTGGGTCGAGGGATTAGTCGCGCATCATTATACGCGGTATCTGGGTGATTTATCGGGTGGGCAAGTGTTGAAACGAATTGTCGCCAACACATTCAACTTGTCTTCACGCCAAGGGATGGCTTTTTATGAATTTCCACAAATACCTGATTACTCACAATTCAAGGATGAATACCGTGCACAATTAGATTCCATGCCGGTTGATGAAACAACTTGCCAAAAAATAGTAGATGAAGCAAATCACGCCTTTGCGTTGAATCGAGAGGTATTTGAAACCATGATGGAGGTAACGGCGTGAAAGCAAAAGGCAGTGATTGGAGTTCACCGGTGAAGCTGTTGCCTTGGTGAGTCGAATTGGATGGTGGCAACCGCACAATGAAGATTCTTTCGCAAGCACAATGAAAAAGACCCCCCTTGTCGCCATCATTGGCCGGCCGAATGTCGGCAAATCGACGCTGTTCAACCGCATCATTCGCAAGCGCGAGGCCATTGTGCACGAAACGCCCGGTGTGACGCGCGACCGCAATTATGCCGAGGCCGATTGGGCGGGATATGAATTTACGCTCGTCGATACCGGCGGCTATTTCAGCGACAGCGACAATGCAATCGACCAGGCCGTGCTCCGGCAGGTGAATGATGCCATCGACGAAGCGGAGGTGGTCGTGTTCGTGGTGGATGCGCGAACCGGAGTGACCGCGATCGATGCCGAGATTGCACGCATTTTACGACAAAGTGAAAAAGCTTTGCTGCTGGCGGTCAATAAAATTGATGATACTGCCCATGAGCCGGCGTTGGCGGATTTCTATGCTCTCGGCCTCGGTGATCCGGTCCCAATCTCCGCTGCCAGCGGCAGGCAAGTGGGAGATTTTTTGGATCGCCTCGTGGCGTTGCTGCCGGTTTCGGCCAAACGTCAGCCGCGCAGCGAGAAGGAAGATAAAAGCGATAAATCCGAAGCACTGTATCTGGCAGTGATCGGCCGGCCCAATGTCGGCAAATCCTCCTTTGTCAACGCCGTGCTCGGGCATGAACAGGTGATCGTCACCGAAATTCCCGGCACCACGCGCGACGCCATCGATACTCGCATGCGTTACAAAGAGCAGGAAATCGTGCTCATCGATACTGCGGGCTTGCGCAAGACCTCCCGGGTCAAGGAGGCAATTGAATATTACAGCACCGTGCGCACGCGCGAGAGCATCCGTCGTTGTCACGTTGCCATCGTTTTGCTGGATGCGCTCGAGAAAGCGGTCGATCAAGACTTGCACATTGTCAGCGAAGCCGCCCGCCTCCAAAAAGGCATCGTCGTCGGGGTCAACAAATGGGACTTGATCGAAAAAGACGCTTCGACGGCCAGACAGTTTGAAAAGGAATTGCGTGAGGCGTTGCGCATCTACAGTTACGTGCCGATACTTTTTATTTCGGCGATCACCAGACAGCGCGTGTTCAAATTGCTCGATGTGGCGCTGGCGGTGCAGCGCGAGCGCCAAAAACAGTTGCGCACGGCAGAGTTGAATGAGTTTCTGCAGGAGGCCGTTCGCAACTATCCACCGCCCTCCATGGAGCAGCGCGAAGTCAAGATCAAGTACTGCACCCAAGTCAAACATGCGCCACCGGTGATCGCTTTCTATTGCAACCATCCGACTGCGATTCGGGCGAATTACCGCCAATATTTGGAAAATCGTTTGCGTGCCCGTTTTGGATTTACCGGTGTGCCATTGACGCTCAACTTTCGGAAAAAGTAATCATGAACAAGGCCGTTTTTTTGCTCGGGAATTTGATTTTTGCCTGCCTGTACGCGACAAGGGTCCACAGTCAAATCGACGAGGCCTCCCGCCAAATTTTGCAACAATATCAACGTGCACTTGTCGGAGAATCTGAACAGCCATTGAAGTGCGGTTTTACGGCACATGGCATCATGCACACCATGGCCCATCTGGATCCGACAATGAAGAATTTGTTCAAGATTTCTGAAAGCCGGCCACGGCTGCCGCTTTCCTACGTTACGCCGAGCAGCCGGTTCCGTTTTCATTATACCCTGTCCGGCGATAGTGCAGTGGCGCGCGCTTCGACGATCACACCGAATGTACCGGATTATGTTTACGAGGCGGGTTTGGCGGCCGAGCGGGCGTATCACGTACTGGTGGATTCTTTGGGTTTCGCTCCCCACGCCGATGATGATAATGTTGACGGTCCGGAATACGATTTTTATATTGTGAATTTCAGGGGCAGCCAGTATGGATATACCGACTGGAACTTTTTGCCGCCGCAGGAGCGCGGTCCGGCCTTTAGTGTGATTGACAATGACTACGCTGAATTTGCCACCAGGGGATTGGAAGGTCTGCGCGTCACCGTTGCCCATGAATATTTTCACGGCGTTCAGCTCAATATACGCATTCGTTCCGATGATCTGTTTTTTTTCGAGATGTCCTCAACCTGGTTTGAAGATGTCGCCTATGACCATGTCAACGATTATTTGAATTATCTGCCCCGGTGGTTCCGTGATATTTCTTTGCCGCTCTATACCAGGGATGGATGGCACGAGTACGGCTCTTGCATCTGGCTGCATTATTTGGTGAAGCGGCTGGAGCCGGAGCGTTTTCGCTATCGGGATAATATTGTTTACAATCTTTGGCAGCGCATTAAACAGGAGTCCGCACTGGCGGCGATGACTACCGTTTTGCGATCGCCGAGTTTTACCGACGCCCTGGGCGAGTTCTATGAATGGTGCTTTTTCACTGGCACGCGTGCCGATTCTGTGCAATATTTTGACGAGGGTCGCAGCTACCCGCAGATCAATTTTCGTGACAGGACCTTCGCGATCAAGCACGATACCACCATTGATGCGGCGTTGTTTGCAACTACCGCGCATTATTATCAAGTGACCCGTACCGGCCAAAGCGCGCGCTTTTTTATCCAGCCCTCGGTTGCTGAGAATGAGGTCGCATTATGGCGGACCACGGCGATTACGCGCGAGAACGCCAAAAAATATTCACTGCAGCGAATCAACGGGCTTACTTCCATGGATGTGGAAGCTCCTGCCAAGGAGGACACGGTGGCAGTCGTTGTGGTCAATGCCAGCCCGACAGCGACAGGAAGTCAATTGCCGCCTTTATACAAGCTGCAAGTGTTGCTGCTCGGCCAGCAACGGCTGGTCAACGCACTCGAGAAACCGTTTCCCAATCCTTTTCGTTTGAAACAGGGAAGGATGCTGGTGGTGCCATTTCGCATCCGCCAGCGCATGCGGGTCGAAGCGGCAATTTTTCGTGAGGATGGGAACGTGGTCAAACGGTTTGATCAATTCGGCGAATTGCCGGCCGGGCCTCATCGCATCATTTGGGACGGTGTGGACGAGTCGGGCAAACGTGTTGCCAGCGGAGTTTATTTTCTTCGACTGCTGGGAGCCGACTTTCACGAAACCACCAAATTCGTCGTGATCAACTGAGGGGTTGACTTTTTGGCGATTTTTGTTTATAATTCAATCGGTTTAATCAAGAGGATGAAAATATGGTCCGAGGGCGAGATTGGTTTTTAGGTTTGCTTCTCTTTGCCGCGGGTGGCGTGTTCATTTTTTTTCTGGCAGCGCTTTTCTTCGGTCTTTCCGAGGACAACTTTGCGATTCACTCCGGCAAGCGTCTTGGCCTTGTTGAAATTAGAGGCGTCATTCTCGATAGCGAAAATGTCGTCAAGGAGCTTGAAAGATTTGAAAGCGATGCTTCGATCACGGCGGTGGTTCTGCGCATCGACAGCCCTGGCGGCGGCGTCGCGGCGAGCCAGGAAATCTACGAAGCGGCCAAGCGCGTACGAGAAAAAGGAAAGTTTGTCATTGCTTCGATGGGTTCGGTGGCCGCTTCGGGCGGTTATTACGTCGCTTGCGCTGCCGACACCATTATGGCAAATCCGGGAACCACCACCGGCAGTATCGGCGTCATCATGGAAATGATCAACGCCACCGGTCTGCTCGAGAAAATTGGCGTCCGCTTCGACGTGATCAAGAGTGGGAAATACAAGGACAGCGGCTCGCCGTTCCGGCCGATGACAGAAGAAGATCGGAAGTATTTCCAGACTTATGTGGACAATGCTTATCAGCAATTTATTGGGGTGGTGGCTCAAGAGCGTGGCATCGACAAGTCACAAGTACAACGCTATGCGGATGGTCGAGTTTACACCGGGCAGCAGGCACTGGAGATCGGGTTGATTGACCTGCTGGGTACCTATCAAGATGCGCTGGCGCTTGCCGCCAAGGTCACAAAAATCGAAGGTAAGCCCAGGGTAGTCACCGCGCGGAAACGCAAGGTCACGATTTGGGACCTGTTATTCGGTGATCTCGAACAGCATTTGATTCGGTTACAGACATTGCCGGTGCTTCGTTATCAATGGGTTTTATGAATTTTGCAGCGCAGACGCTGTTGATCCAATTCATGGTGACATTTTGCAGGAGAGGCAATTGGGCCTTCAATCGAACTTAAGCAACAGGAGGAGACCACGGTGAGTACAGCCAAATTGATTACGAAAGCGCAAATCATCGACATCGTTGCCGAAGGCACGGGCTTGACGAAAGTCGAAACTGCGGCGGTGATTGATGGCTTTTTGGCTACAATTAATTGGGCGGTGAGCAATGATCGACGCGTGGCGCTGCGTGGCTTTGGAAGCTTTCACTCGGTTCAACGGCGGTCACGCATGACCCGCAATCCTCGCACCGGTGAAAAGATCATGATCCCGGCATATCGCGCCGTCGTCTTCCGGCCGGCAAAGGAATGGCGGGAAGGGGTCAAACAAAGCTTGACAGAACAACCATCGGCTGCCGCACCGTCTTGAATTTTTGTGACGCTTCAATTCAATGGCGTCATTTTAAAACTTTCATAAAAAACTTTTATGATGTGATGGCAACCCCAAAACCCTATCCCGAGCAGGAGACGACGCCGGCAACCGAAATGGATAAAGTTGCCGAAGCGTTGTCGCCTTATATTGCACGCACAGAAACAAGGCGCGGCATACCCCCAAAGAAAGTCGAGTTGCCGCGCATTGCCGGGCTGCCTGCGTCCGAGGAGGTGTGGCGTTTCGCGCAGGAAAATGCGCTCGTGCCGCATATCGAAACAACGGTTCAATTGGCGCGAGAGGCGTTTAAGGACATACGGGAAATAAAGCTGTCCTACGCACCAGATCCGGAAATTCCCCATTGGGAAGCGATCGTTATTGATCTTTATGTGAGTGGCTCGGTAGATGAGTTGCTTGGCGCGGATCAAAATTATAGGCGTGCTTTTATAACGGCAGTTCCTAATGAACAGCAAGTCAAAATCAATTTGCTGGTGTGGGTTGTTTAACAACTGACTGATTGCGGTGGGGTTGCAAAATGGAAGGCAAAGAGTTTTTGGATTTTGCACAAAAATTACTGCAATTTCGTAGCGAAGCTGCGATTCGTTCTGCAGTCAGCCGGATTTATTATGCTGTTTTCAATACAGGAAAGACGCTGCTGAATGAATTGGGTTTTGTTTTACCAAAGGATGCCGCTGTGCATGAAGAGCTGTATCGACGGCTGTACAATTCCGGTCTTTCTGATATCCAAGAAACTGCGAGTTGGCTATTTGATATTCGCCGAAAACGAATTAGCACCGATTACGATATGTTGAGTCATGATTTCCAGTCGCACAAGTCTTACGCGCTTGATATTGCCCGAGCCAAACTCAGTATTGCACAATTAGAGAGTTACCATCAGCAACCGCTCGGTAATCAGCTCAAGGACGGCATTCAAGAATACGAGCGCAAGATCGGCCTGCATGAGAGATAAAAGAATTCAATGACAACCCCAAAGCCCTATCCCGAGCAGGAGACGACACCGGCAACCGAGTCGGATAAAGTTGCCGAGGCGTTGTCGCCTTATATTTCACGTACAGAAACGCGGCGTGGCATACCCCCAAAGAAAGTCGAGTTGCCGCTCATTGCCGGGCTGTCTGCGTCCGAGGAGGTGTGGCGTTTCGCGCAGGAAAATGCGCTCGTGCCGCATATCGAAACAACGGTTCAATTGGCGCGAGAGGCGTTTAAGGACATACGGGAAATAAAGCTGTCCTACGCACCAGATCCGGAAATTCCCCATTGGGAAGCGATCGTTATTGATCTTTATGTGACTGGCACTATGGGCGAACTTCAACGTGCGTATGACAATTACACACGTACCTTTATTGTTACTATTCCACATGAACTTCATCACAAAATTGGTCTGCTTATATGGCCAAATCTCATAGAGTAGCAATAAAACGTAAACTTCAATGGAAGGTAAAGAATTCTTGGCAGTAGCTCAAAAATTGTTGCAAATGCGGAGTGAAGCAGCTATTCGTTCAGCTGCCAGTCGGACTTATTATGCCATCTTTAATACCGGCGTCAAGCTGCTCAATGAACTAGGTTTCGTCTTGCCAAAGGATGCCCCAGCGCATGAGCAACTTTATCATCGTTTACATAATTCCGGTACTCCCGTCATAACTGAAATTGCGATCTGGATAAAGCATTTACAAATGAAACGAATCCGCGCTGATTATGAGATGGCTAGCACTGAATTTCACTCACACCACGTTTGTGAGTTTGATATTGTCCGAGCGAACCTTATTATTCAGCGTTTGGAAAGTTGTTATCAACAGCCGCTTCGTAATCAGCTCAAAGACGGCATTCAAGAATACGAGCGGAAAATCGGCTTCAATTCATAAAACACAAAATTCAACCCAGCAAAGGAGGTGAAAGCACTTGCCCAGTGGTAAAAAGCGCAAACGGCACAAGATTGCCACGCACAAGCGCAAGAAACGTCTGAGGAAAAATCGCCACAAAAAGAAACTCAGATGAGTACAGGTTTGGCCTCGTCCCGCCTTCCCGTGCCTGGCGTGGGAATGGCGGGATGAAGTTCGTGCCTCTCAAATCAGCGAAGATGCACTTCAGAGCAATCCCCATTTTGAGGAATCGCTCAGTTCAGGCATGTCATTCCATATTATTTTTGGTGGTATTGGATGTCCTCGGTCGAACCTTTGACAATCCTCATGATCGACGATGAGGCGACGATCCATGCGCTGGCACGCGCCCATCTCGAAAAAGCCGGTTACCGATTGCTTTCGGCGTATGACGGTCTTTCCGGTCTCGAGCTCATCCTTCGTGAACAACCCGCTTTGGTGCTGCTCGACTTGATGATGCCGGGAATGAGTGGGGAACAGGTTTTCAATGAGCTGGCGGGCAATCCGCGGTATGCCTCGGTCCGTGACGTTCCGGTTATTATGTTGACGGCTCGGGATGACGCTGAACAGCTGAAAAAGCAACTCATCGAGCGCGGCGTGAGCGCCTACCTGCACAAGCCTTTTGGCTTGCGCGAGCTGACGAACATCATTGACAATCTGTTTGTCATTCACGAAATTCGCCAGCGCAATCTGCAACTGCGCGCTGAAGTGGAGGCGACTCGCGACTATCTGGAGCTGATTTTACGTACCGCACCAATCGGCATTTTTTCCACCGACTCCGAAGGCAAAATTCAGCACATCAATCCGCTGCTCTCTCAGCTTGTGGGATTCCCACAGCCGGAAGCCGTGCTCAATGCCAGCGTTTTTGAACAAGAGCGGTTGCGCGAGACTTTTTTGCGCACGGTGGTGGCACATGTGCTTTCCAATCAAAAGCCCTGGAAAACGAAAGCCTTCAATTTTCGCCGACCGGATGGCCAACTGCTCTTGCTGAATATCCATGCCGTTCCGCTTTGGCACCCCCAGCAGCAATTGAATGGGGTGCTTGGCACGGTTGAAGACGTGACCGAAAGTCAAAAACATGACTATCAGTTGCGCATGCTTTCAACCATCGGTTTGGCCTTGCAGAGTGCAATCAATCTGGATGAATTGCTGCATTTGATTTTGACGGGCATCACTGCCGGACCGGCGCTGGGATTCAACCGTGCGATGATTTTTCTGACCGACGACACCGGCTTGTATTTGAACGGGCGGATGGGAGTCGGGCCGGCAGACGGGCACGATGCGCAACGGATTTGGAAAGCATTATCGGTAGAAAACGTTTCACTGGAAGATTTTCTTGAAAAATACGGCAAACGTCGGCCGGATCCGGCCAATGTCTTCAACAATCGGGTGCGCGCGCAAAAGCTGCTGTTGACGGCGGAGGACATGGATTTCGTTTCCACGATCCGGCGCAAGCGGATATATCGCGGCTTGCCCAATCACCCGGTTTGTGCAAATTGCCAAAAGTTCTTCGACAAATTGGAATTGCGCGATTTCATTGCGGTCCCTTTGGTCGCGAAGGATCGCCTCATCGGCATGATCATCGCCGACTATCTTTACAGCCAGCAAAAAATCGACGACGACGCGATTACCGCACTCGAAATTTTCGCCAGCCAGGCGGCACAAGCAATCGAAAAGGCTGATGCTAATCGCCGGTTGGAGGAGGAAAAGCACAAGCTGGAGGAAGCTTACAGGGAGCTGCAGACGACACATGAGCGTTTGGTGCATGTCGAGCGTTTGGCCACAATTGGCAACATGGCCGGTCACGTCGCCCATGAAATCCGCAATCCGTTGGTGGCGATCGGCGGTTTTGCCCGCTCCTTGATGCGTTTGGCGAAAGACAATGAGTCGATCTGTCACGTGGCGCAGATTATTTCGGAAGAAGTCATGCGCCTGGAGAGAATTCTCGCCAACGTCGTGCATTTCACGAAATTCCCCAAACCCTCGTTTCAGCTTGCTGACCTCAATGCCATCGTTGATGAAGCTTTCCAACTGTTGCAAGGCGAAGCGGAACAAAACAATGTGAAATTGGTCAAAACCCTGGCGCCCGATCTTCCCAAACTCTTGCTTGATTCCGTTCAAATCAATCAGATGTTGGTCAATCTGATGCGTAACGGCATTCAGTCCATCACCAAAACCGGCATTGTCGAGGTCTCGACGCAGCGAATCGATCCGCACCAGGTAATGCTGGTTGTTCGCGATACTGGCAGCGGCATTCCCGCCAATGTTTTGGAAAATGTGTTCAACCCGTTTTTCACCACGAAACCAGATGGCACAGGTCTCGGCCTGGCAATTTGTCAACAGATTGTCAATGATCATGGCGGCCGGATCGGTGTCGAATCGCAGGTAGGGCATGGAACCACCTTCTCAATCTTATTGCCTGTGCCGCGCAGCACAAGTGTTCGAGCAAACGATAAATTGATTAATCCCAATACCCTTTCATCAATCAAGGAAACCCGCGAGTGAAGCTCATTTCCCGGCTTTGGCGGATTTTGCTTGTCGCCAGCTTTCTGCTCTTGCCCACGATGCTCTGGAGTTGGGGCTTTGTCGCGCACAAATGGATCAATCGCGAAGCAATCAAACTCCTGCCGGCGCCGCTGCAAAGTTTTTATCACAGTGTCGCTGATTCCGTTGTCGAAAAATCGATTGATCCAGACCTGCGCCGTAAACGCGTGCCGAACGAAGAGTTTCATCATTACATTGATATCGATCATTACGGGCGTTATCCCTTTGCAGAATTGCCCCGTGATTATCAGACTGCGGTTCAGAAATTTTCTGCCGATACCTTGCTGCGATATGGCGATGCACCGTGGCATATTGCGCGGCTGACTGATTCGCTGGCCGCAGCCATGCGACAAGGTCAAATCAAAACCATTATACAGCTCTCTGCGGACCTCGGTCATTATGTTGCCGACTTGCACATGCCGCTGCACCTCACGGAAAATTACGACGGTCAGATGACGAATAATCGCGGCATTCATGCCCGCTTCGAATGGCACATGATCGAACGCTTTCAAGACCGGATTCATCTCACCCCGAGCGCTGTGGATTCAATTGCCAATCCCACAGAATTTGCTTTTGAGATCATTTTGAGCAGTTACGTTTGGTCTGATAATCTGTTGCGGGCGGATACCCGGGCGCGGGATCCTCGACGTCTTTATCAGCGGCGCGAAGATTTTGACGACGCGTACTATGAAAAGCTGTTCGCGCTCACCCAAACTGTTGCGGAACAGCAGATGAGTGCCGCCGCGCAGGCGGTGGCAAGTTATTGGTATACCGCGTGGCTGCGTGCAGGACGCCCACGCCTCATGAACAACAAATAGGAAGTGCGCTTTGGATCGTTTTGATTTCCAACTCGCCGAGTATCAGCAGGAGACCCTGCGGACGCAGCCCCTGACGGTTTCGCGGCTGACGCAACAGATCAAAATTCTTCTCGAGACCGGTCTGGCACCGGTATGGCTCACCGGTGAGATTTCCAATTTCAAGCGCCACACTTCAGGCCATTTTTATTTTTCGTTGAAGGACGAATATGCCCAGATTCCATGCGTCATGTGGGCAGGCCGCAACCGGAATTTGTATTTTCTGCCGCAGGACGGCATGCAGGTGCTGGTGTACGGCCAGGTGACGGTCTATGAAAAACGCGGCTACTACCAGCTTGAAGTTTGGGAAATGCAGCCGGCTGGGGTGGGTGCGCTGCAGATGGCCTTTGAGCAGCTCAAACAGCGACTCCGCGCCGAAGGCCTTTTCGATGAAGCGCACAAAGTTCCGTTGCCGCCATTCCCGCAGCGTGTTGGTATCATCACCTCACCGACCGGGGCTGCGATCCGAGATCTCGTCAGCATTCTGCGGCGACGCTGGCCAGGGATGCGCATCATTTTGCGTCCGGTAAAAGTGCAGGGCGCAGGTGCGGCAGAAGAAATTGCCCAGGCCATTGCTGAGTTCAACGCTTTTGGCGATGTTGATGTGCTGATTGTCGGCCGGGGTGGCGGTTCGTTGGAGGACCTTTGGGCTTTCAACGAGGAAGTGGTGGCGCGAGCGATCTTTGACAGCGAAATTCCCGTGGTTTCGGCAGTCGGCCATGAAATTGATTTCAGCATCAGCGATTTTGTCGCAGATGTGCGCGCGGCGACCCCTTCTGCGGCGGCTGAGCTCGTGGCACCAGATGCTGCGGAAGTCAGACGACAGTTGCAACACCTGGTGCACAAGATGCAACTGCATCT
The DNA here is from genome assembly GCA_034505955.1 of Candidatus Zhuqueibacter pondensis. Lineage (GTDB taxonomy): Bacteria > Zhuqueibacterota > Zhuqueibacteria > Zhuqueibacterales > Zhuqueibacteraceae > Zhuqueibacter > Zhuqueibacter pondensis. The sequence continues at coordinate 29,540 of JAPDQK010000015.1, read as the reverse complement.
CCAGCGCTTCATGCAAATGCAGCGCGAGCGTCTGAATCGATTTGTCTCCAGCTATGGTCTGCGCCAGCCGCTCGACTTGGTGCGCCAACGCAGCCAGCAGCTCGATGATTTGCAACGGCGCTTGTTATTGGCCGCGCAGAATCGTGTGCAAGCCTGGAGACAGCAGCTCAACGCGCAGAGGCAGCGCCTTCAGGCGCTGAGCCATCAAAGTATTTTACAGCGGGGATTTGCCATCGTTTACCGAGCCACGCCCGACTTTGAGCCCGCGAGGGAATTGGTGCGTGAAGCCGGCCAACTCCAAGCCGGCGATCCGATTCACATTCAATTTGCAGTTGGCAGTGCCGGTGCAAAAGTGGAAAAAGTTACAAAATGACAGGGACGCAGTCCTGAGCGCGAATTTTAACAAGGATGGAGGCATGGATTGATGGGTAAAAAAATGACATTTGAAGTTGCCATGAATCGGCTCGAACAGATTGTTCAACAGCTTGAACAGGGCCGCCTCGATCTGGAGGAGGCGATCAAGATTTTTGAAGAAGGCATGGCGTTGTATCGGCAATGCCAGGCACAGCTCCAAGAGGCTGAGAAAAAGATCGAAACGCTGGTGAAAACCGACGAAGGTTTTAAATTGGATTTGATGGAAGTGGAAGCGTAAAAGTCAGAGGGAATGAGTCTGCGTAGCACAAAACGGCGAACCGAACGTGATTGATGCGGACGGCGTCTGCAAACCAACTCATGAATTTTCGCGGCGTTAAAAAACCAAAATGATTTTTCCGCTTGCGCCTGTTTGGCATAAATATTATATTGTTGCTGTGGAATGACAATATTCCGAATTTTCTTTTAAAAAGATCGACCTTTGAAGCTACGCCCAGAGGGTGGAACGATGGCTGTAATTCAGAAAAAAATTCAATTAGCGGGATCAAAAGCGAAAAAAGAAGTTGTCGCTCTTTTTGATAGTGGCGCCACTTACTCCTGCATTGAACCGCAACTTGCAAAAGAACTGGAACATGTCACCCCTTTGCCTGAACCCATGGATTTTGGAACCGCAAAAAATGGAGAAAAATTGACCGCCACGGAAAGAGTGGGCCTTAATTTTTATCTTTTGGGCTATCGCTTCTCCGACGAGTTTATGTTGATCCCGGATCTCTCCGAACCTGTCATCATCGGGGCTAAAACTCTTCAAGCCTGGCGCATGAAATTAGATTTCGAGGCCGACGAAGTCATAATCGATCCAAGAGTCACAAAATTGCGGCTGCTTTAGGCTTTTCCGATTGCTTCATCATTTTGTTTGGTTGTCTCAGCAAAAGCGTTTTCCAATGCCGCCACCATTGTCTCTTCAATGTTGAAAACTCCTGCTTCAAAAGATCAGCTCGACAAAAACGACCTGACCACGCCGCTGATGCGGCAGTACCTCGCGATCAAGGCCCAGCATCGGGACGCGATTTTGTTTTTTCGCATGGGTGATTTCTATGAGATGTTCTATGACGACGCCAAAATCGCCAGCGAGGTGCTCGGTTTGACGCTCACTTCCCGCGCGCACGGCAAAGCCGCCGAGGTGCCATTGGCCGGCTTCCCGCATCATGCGCTCGATACCTATCTCGCCAAAATGATTCGTGCGGGCTATCGCGTGGCCATTTGCGATCAGGTCGAAGATCCCAAATTGGCCAAGATCGTGGTCAAACGCGAGGTCACCGAAGTGGTGACGCCAGGCAGTGTTTTATCCGATGATCTGCTGAGCAGCCGGCGTAACAATTTCTTGTTGGCCGTGCATCCGTTGCAGAAAACCTCCGGTTCAAAAGCCCCTGACGAGCGTAGCCTTGCGGGAATCGCGCAAGTCGATCTCTCCACCGGCGAGTTCGTGGTTGGAGAAGTCTCCATTGAAGCTGTGGACAGCGGCTTGCGGGAAACGATTATCAATATTGAACCGGCGGAGATTCTCGTTGCCGAAGAACACGCCGATTGGCTGCGTAATAAAATTCTGCCGGGCGCTCAATTCCCCATCACGCGCCGTGAAGGATGGCAGTTTGCGTACGATTATGCCTATGAGACCCTGACACGGCATTTCCAGACGCTGACCCTGAAAGGCTTTGGTTGTGATGATCTGACTGCCGGAATTTGTGCCGCCGGTGCGGCGTTATCATATCTAAAGGAGAATCAAAAAAACGAGCTGTCCCATATCACCCAATTGACCCGGCGCAACGAGCGTGAATATGTTGTGATCGATGCCGCAACCCGGCGCAACCTGGAACTGGTGCGTTCCCTGCGCAATGGCGATCAGAAGGGAACCCTGCTGAGCATTCTTGATCGCACGCGCACCGCCATGGGAGGCCGGCGCCTGGTGCAATGGCTTCTGCAGCCGCTTCGCGATGTCGATAAAATCAATACACGGCTCGATGCCGTCGAAGAGCTGGCACAGAAAAAGGCCGAGCGGCAGAGCCTCGTCGAAATGCTGCGTGGCATGGGTGATCTGGAACGCTTGGTGGCGAAGGTGAGCACCGCCCGTGCGAACGCCCGCGAACTCTCGGCTGTTCGCTTTGTTCAGGAAAAGATACCAAAGCTCAAGAAGAGTCTTGAAACATGTGAAGCGTCATTGCTGCGGACGATCTGCAGTGGCCTGCATGAGTTGGCGGAGCTGGTTAACGAATTGGCAGCGGCGATCGTCGATAATCCGCCACTGGTGGTGACCGATGGCGGAATTATTCGCGCTGGTTATTCGGAAGAGTTGGATCGTTTGCGCAGTCTGTCATTATCCGGCAAGGATTGGATTGCCAAACTGCAGGCGACGGAGCGGCAACGCACCGGCATCGGTTCTTTGAAAGTCGGATACAACAAAGTCTTTGGCTACTATATCGAAGTCACCAATCCGAATCTCGCCAAAGTGCCAACGCATTACATTCGCAAGCAAACGCTGGCCAACGCCGAGCGCTTCATCACCCCGGAACTGAAAGAGTATGAGGAGCAAGTGCTGCAGGCCGAGGAGAAAATGGTGGCGATGGAGTATGAGCTTTTTGACCGATTGCGGCAGAAAGTTGCCGGACAGGCCACGGCGCTGCAGGAAAATGCGAGATGGATTGCCGTGCTCGATTGCCTGCTGGCGTTTGCCGAATTGGCGAGCGAGCAACATTATTGCCGTCCTGTGATTGACGACAGCTTGGTCATTGAGATTAAAGATGGCAGGCACCCGGTCGTGGAAAAACTGCTGCCATTCGGAGAAAAATTTGTTCCCAACGATACGCATCTCAATGATACCGACCATCAAATCATCATCATCACCGGTCCGAATATGGCAGGCAAATCGACCTATCTGCGCCAGGTTGCACTGATTGTGCTGATGGCGCAAATCGGTTCGTTTGTGCCAGCCGCTCGAGCAAAAATTGGAATGGTGGATAAAATCTTTACGCGCGTCGGCGCTTCGGACAATTTGGCCGGTGGCGAAAGCACCTTTCTCGTGGAAATGAATGAGACGGCCAATATCTTGCACAATGCCACGCCGCGCAGCCTGGTCTTGCTCGATGAAATTGGCCGAGGCACCAGCACTTACGATGGCCTGTCCATTGCTTGGGCCGTGGTTGAATATCTCCATGACAATTTGAAAGTGGCGGCGCGCACCCTCTTTGCCACGCATTATCATGAATTGACCGAGCTGGCGAATCGTCACTTGCGTGTGAAAAACTACAACGTCCTGGTGAAGGAATGGGGCGACCAAGTCGTGTTCCTGCGGAAGATCGCCGAAGGCGGCTGTGATCACAGCTATGGCATTCAAGTGGCACAGCTTGCCGGACTGCCCAAGCCCGTCATTCAGCGCGCCAAGCAGGTGCTGGCAACTTTGGAGCAGCAGGCGATTGAACGCGATGAGCTTCCACCCGCAGAAACGAAGCCACGGCAGCGTGCGCGACAAATAGATATTTTCCTCGAACAGGATCGGCATGTCCGGCAGGCTTTGTTGGACATTGACATCAATAGAATAACTCCATTGGAAGCGTTGCAGAGGCTGGCGAGCTTGCAAAAACTGGCGGCGGAGGGCAACGCCCGAGGGGAAACTCAGATCAAGTAGAGGCGTTGAAGATTTAAGGATAAAGAATGAGAAAATCAGCGCGCGATCGACTCTTACGCCAGAAAACCAGTTGTAGCAGGTGAACTTCGGGACGAGCAAGCCATCATAATTTATGAGATCAGCCATCGCAGAGAAATATATCGAAGGAGGTAGAAGACCATTGCGCATTGTCATACTCAGATTTTTCAGCTTTCTTGTCGCCATAACCATGGTTTCTTACACGACTCACGCTGGTGAATTCAAAACCGCCAAATATGCCGGTGAATTTCTCAACCTCGGCGTCGGTGGCCGCGCGCTCGGCATGGGCAGCGCTTACAGTGCCCTGGCGCGCGACGTGAGCGCGACCTATTGGAATCCTGCCGGCTTGGTCAATATCGACTATCCGCAAATCATGCTCATGCACACCGAGCAATTTGCCGGCGTGGTCAAATATGATTTCGGCAGTTTTGCCATCCCGTATGGCCCTTACCGCAGTCTCGGCCTCAGTCTCATCCGCCTTGGCGTCGATGACATTCCGAAGACGAAGCTGAAAAATCCTGCTGACACCCTGAGTGCGACGAATCGTCCATACAAGGCAGGCTTTTTTTCCGATGCCGAGTACGCGTTGTTTCTCAGTTACGCGGTCAAACGTTCGTCAAAACTTTCCTTTGGTGGCAATGTCAAAATTTTGCATAAAGGCATCGGCAGCCATTCCGCATGGGGTCTCGGTTTTGATGTCGCTGCTCTTTATAACCCTTGGCGAGATCTGAATATCGGCCTGAATCTTCAGGACTTTACCACGACGGTCCTGGCTTGGGATACAGGTCGCCGCGAGATGATTGTGCCCACCCTGAAGGCCGGTGTCACCTATCCGTTAAGCATGCCGATCGTTGGAGGATTCATGTCGCCGGCAGTCGATCTGGAAATACATTTCGAGGGCCGTGATTATTCCGCGCAGCTTGCGGCAGGACCGGCGAGTTTTGACACCCATCTGGGATGGGAATATCAACATGAGCTGCTGGCTTTACGTTTTGGGTCTGATGTTGGTCATTTTACTGTCGGCGCCGGTATCGGTCTGCCCAAATTGCAGATTGATTACGCTTTTCTCAGTCATGGCGATCTTGGTGACACGCACCGCATTTCCGCACGTCTTGTCATCGAGGAAGCAAAATACCGGCGATCCCGTTGATTCGGCACCGATCATGCGGGTGATCATTGGTGCACTGGATTTTCCCTTTTATTTTCGTGCCGTGTTGTATTCGTCCTCATGCTGAGTGTTTGGGGAGCCAATTGCTCTTGCCGCAATTTTGCAGAAAAAACGTAATGCCTCAATTACTGGTGGAATAAATAATTCCCGCGGATGTCATTCTGTAAAGACTGCGTCCGGGGAATCTTCTTAATAAGTGGAAGAACCGTGCTCATGTTGGGGAAGATGCTTGCGAGCATGAGATGACTGCGGCATTGTGAAAAAACAAAAAATTCTATTGAATCTTAGCTTGGATTTTCGTAAAATCTAACTTAAGGTTAAATTGTGACTTATTCAGATCGGTAGGCGCCTGTAACTGCAATCAAAGGGAGGGCGTCATTTTGAAATGATTAGTTCCAGTGAGTAGCTTATGATTATCAGTATGACGGGCTATGGTCGGGGGCAATCTCGTCTGAATGGTTTCGAGGCCATTGTGGAAGTGCGCTCTCTGAACCACCGTTTTCTGGATGTGACCATGCGGTTGCCGCGGGAATTAGGTGCCTATGAGCAAGCCGTCAAGGACATGGTGCGGGCAAGTGTCAATCGCGGACGTATTAATGTGGCGATCACGCTCAAGTCTGACACTGAGAATGAGCTTGGTTTGCGCGTGGATGAGGAAATGGCGCGCCGCTACAAAAATCTCCTGGAAACTTTGGTCAAGAAATTGGATCTACCGGGACCCGTGACCCTGGAGCACCTGTTACAATTCTCGGACATTCTCACCATCGACGAAGAAGGCACCTTGCCGGAGCAGGCATGGGAGTGTGTGCGGCTGGCATTGACACAGGCGATGGAGGAATTGAACGCCATGCGCGTGCGCGAAGGGCGGGAAATTGCCCAGGACCTGCGTCCTCGGATCATGAGCTTGCAGGACAAAATCGAGAGGATCAAAGCCCATTCCGCCAATCGCGGTAAAGAAGAATTCGAGAAACTTTACCAACGGTTGCAGGCGATGGTGGATACCAAAGAATTGGATCCGAACCGGCTCGAACTCGAAGTGGCGTTGCTGGCCGATCGTGTCGATGTCACGGAGGAATGCATTCGATTTCAAAGCCATAACACGCTTTTCCTGGAAGCGATTGATGATAATGAACCGGCCGGCCGCAAATTGAATTTTCTCTTGCAGGAGATGAATCGCGAAGCCAATACCATCGGTGCGAAAGCCAATGATGCCCAAGTTGCTCATTTAGTTGTTAGCCTCAAGGAGGAAGTCGAAAAACTGCGTGAGCAGATTCAGAATATCGAGTAATTAATATGCCAGGGCCTGAGCGTACAGTAAGTGCTGCATCGAATGCCCGCGGATATCTTGTGGTCATCTCTGCTCCTTCCGGCGGCGGCAAAACCACCGTGATCCGGCGCTTGTTGGCCGATGGCGAGCCGGATTTCGTATACTCGGTTTCTGCAACCACACGACCGCCACGACCAGGTGAGCAGGAGGGTCACGATTATTATTTTTTGTCGAAGGATCAGTTCATGGCCATGGTCCGTGCCGGCGCTTTGATTGAGTGGGCTCTGGTTCACGGCTGTCTCTACGGTACGCCCAAAGAATATGTCGACCGCCAGTTGCGAGCAGGGAAATGGATTTTTATGGATCTCGATGTCCAGGGTGGAATCAATGTCAAAAAACAATATGGTGCACGCGCCATTTTGATTTTTCTCAAACCGCCCTCGCTCGAATCTCTGCGCGAACGCCTGATCGGACGCAGTACGGATTCTCCCGAAGCCATCGCCTCGCGCCTGGAGACGGCAAAGGCTGAACTCGAGATGGCAAACCATTACGATCACATCGTTGTCAACCACAACTTGGATGACACGGTGGCAGAGGTGCGGGCGATTCTCAACCAATATCGCAGTCGGTAACAGTGCAAAGAACAATCGTATTTTCGGAGGTTTTAGATGGCAAGTACTCTTCCTCTTGATGAGTTGAAAAAGCATAGCAACAATATTTATGAAGCGATCATGATTATTGCCAAACGTGCCCGCCAAATTAATGACGAGCAAAAGCGTTTGATCGAACAGGAAACCGGATATGACAGCAGTCTGGACAATGTGAATGATGACGAGCATGATGAGGAGTCCAGCGAAACGCCGGAGGAGCGGCAAACACCGCCGGTCAAATATATCCGGCTCCCGAAGCCAACCACGATTGCCTTGGAGGAAATGCTTTCGGGCAGACTGAATTATCAATACGCGGATAAATCAGCCGAAGAGGAATTTTAAAAATAACCATGCCCTTTACCGGGAAAAAAATCGTGCTGGGGGTCAGTGGTGGAATTGCTGCTTACAAAAGCTGTGAATTGGTGCGCGAGCTCCGCCGGCGGGGTGCGACAGTACGCGTGATGATGACTTCGCGCGCGACCGAGTTCGTTTCGCCAATGACTTTTGCCGCCTTGAGCGAACAGCCGGTTCTCGCCTCGATTTTTCCACCGGGCCAGGATGCTGCCATCGCCCATATTGACTGGGCGCGCTGGCCCGAGGTGATTGTACTCTGCCCGGCAACCGCCAATCTGCTTGCGAAATTGGCGCAGGGTTTTGCGGACGATCCGGTGAGCACAACCGTCCGCGCGGCACGGGTTCCGATTGTACTTTGTCCTGCGATGAACTCCGCCATGTGGCAAGACCCACTGGTGCAGCGAAATGTTGCATTACTTAAAGAGAATGGTTATCACTTCGTCGATCCGGAGTTTGGTGCCTTCGCCACGACGCAGGAAGGCGAAGGATGGGGGCGGTTGGCACGCATGGAATGGATTCTTTCGGAAATTCTGGCAGCGCTGCAGAAGCAAAAGCCATTCACCGGAAAGAAAATTTTGGTAACTGCCGGCCGCACGGAAGAGTATCTCGACCCGGTCCGCATGCTCACCAACCCTTCGACCGGACGCATGGGTTTTGCCCTGGCAGAAGCGGCACGGGCGTGGGGCGGGCAAGTGACACTCGTCAGCGGCCCAACCCATTTGACGCCGCCATACAAAGTGGAATTCGTACCTGTGGTTTCAGCGGCAGAAATGGCGGCAGCCGTGCAACAACATTATGCCGGTACGGCGGTTTTGGCCATGGCGGCTGCTGTTTCAGATTACCGGCCTCGTCTGGTCGCTTCGGAAAAAATGAAAAAACGCGCATCGGCTTTTCAACTCGAGCTCGAGCCGACGGTCGATATTCTCACTACCCTGGCGGAGCAGAAAAGCCATGCGCTGCACATCGGCTTCGCGCTGGAAACGGAAAATGAATTGGAAAATGCCAGAACCAAACTGCAGCGGAAAAAGCTCGATCTGATTGTCCTGAACAACCCCCGCCATCCCGGCGCAGGATTTGCAGCAGAAACGAATAAGGTGACACTCATCGATCGCGAGGGTCGCGTGCAAGAGTTGGAGCTAATGTCCAAACTCGCACTCGCATTTCGGATTTATGAATATGTCCTGCGGTTATTTTAGTTCACCACGGGCGTGATCGTCAGTAGTCGAAATCTGCGACGCTCCCGCCAACTGCATCATAAAGAGGCCGGCGCAACGCCAGCTCTGCGAAAGAAATAAACTGCAATGCCACGCAAAGAAAATAATGCCCTCAACGGCAATGTCGTGACCACTGATCAAATTATTGATCGGCTGCCACCGCAAGATCTCAATGCCGAGGTCGCGGTCTTGGGCGCCATGCTGCAGGAGAGCAATGCGGCGAGCAAGGCGTTCGAGATTCTTGAAGATTGGTGCTTCTACAAGAGCGGCCATCAGCAGATTTTTCGTGCCATGGCCACGCTCTTCGAGCACAACGAACCGCTCGATGTGTTGACGGTCGGCGCCGAGTTGCAACGTCGCGGCCAGCTCGACGACGTGGGCGGGCATTATTATTTGACCGAGCTGGTGGCGCGCGTGCCCTCTGCTGCCAATGTGGAATATCACGCACGCATCGTTCTCGAAAAGGCCATCTTGCGGCGCTTGATCGGAGTCGCGACGGAAATAACCAGCGAAGCGTTCGAGGAACAGGAACGCGTTGATGATATTTTGGATAAAGCCGAGCAGAGCATCTTCAGTCTCTCCGAGCGCCGGCTGCGCCGAGGCTTCGAGTTCATCAACCCTATTCTGCACAAGACGTTTGACACCATCGAAGCCTATCATCAACGTCGTGGCGCCGTTACCGGCGTGCCCAGCGGCTTCAGCGATCTCGATGAGCTGACCTCGGGCTTCCAGAAGTCGGAATTGATTATTGTCGCCGGCCGGCCGTCAATGGGCAAAACCGCATTTTGTTTGAATATTGCGCGCAATGCCGCCGTCGATCACAAGATCGGCGTCGGGATTTTTTCGCTGGAAATGGCAAATTATCAGCTTGCTTTGCGTTTGCTGTGCAGCGAGGCCAGGGTGAATTCGCATGCCGTGCGTACCGGCCGGTTGCCGCGCGAGCAATTTTCCAAGCTCGCGATCGCAGTCGGCCGGCTGGCGGAAGCGCCGATCTACATCGACGATACCCCGGCGCTGTCGGTCATGGAAATTCGCGCGAAAGCGCGGCGCCTGGTGGCCGAAAAGCAGGTCGGCCTTTTCATTGTCGACTATCTTCAGTTGGTTCGCGGACCGCGCAGTGCGGAAAGTCGCCAAATCGAAATCTCCATGATTTCGCAATCATTGAAAGCACTCGCCAAGGAGCTGGATGTGCCGGTGATCGCACTTTCGCAATTATCGCGAGCGGTGGAACAACGCGGCGGCGATCGCCGGCCGATTCTGTCGGACCTCCGCGAATCCGGCGCGATCGAGCAGGATGCTGATGTTGTGCTCTTTATTTACCGTCCGGAAGTTTATGACCGGGTCGAATTCGAGGGAATCAGCGAGATTATCATCGGCAAGCAACGCAACGGCCCGACCGGTACGGTGAAAGTGATGTTCTTGAAAGATTATGTACTTTTTCAACCTTTGGCCAAAGATCGCTCTGAAATTCCGGTTATGGAATCGCCTTTTTGAGACAACGCCCGTTACGGGATGGCGCGGCGATAGCATGCACCAATCTTTTGCCAGGCTTCCGGGAATGCTGTGCCATGGATACCAACAACTACGAAAAAACCTTTCGATGGATTCTGCGCAAGCTCAGACGCTACAGTCATCATCCTGTTAATGTCGAGCTTTTAACCAATGCCTATCACTTTGCCCAGGAGGCGCACAAGCATCAATTGCGCAAATCCGGTGCGCCGTACTTTGAGCATTGTTTGGAGGTTGCCAAGATTCTGTGCGATCTGCGCATGGACTATTTGACCATCGCCGGCGGCCTGCTGCATGATGTAGTGGAAGATACTGGCGTCTCGATCCAGGAAGTCGAGGAAAAATTTGGCAAGGAGATCGCCCTGCTGGTCGATGGCGTGACCAAAATTTCCGAGTTGAAATTTGACAGTCTCGAAGCACTGCAGGCGGAAAATTTTCGCAAGATGCTGCTGTCGATGGTCAAAGACATTCGGGTGATTTTGATTAAATTTGCCGATCGCTTGCACAATATGCGCACCATCGAATATTTGCCGGAGAAAAAACGCCTCCGGATCGCCATCGAAACCCGTGACGTCTATGCGCCATTGGCGCATCGCCTGGGCATCGCCAAAATTCGCTGGGAACTGGAAGATTTGGCTTTGAAGACACTGGCACCGAAAACTTACTGGGAGCTGGTGCAGAAAGTGGCGGAAAAAAGGGAAGAACGTGAAGCCTACATTCGACGCATTACGGTGCCGATACGAAAAGAACTGAAGCAGGCCGGGGTGGTGGCCAAGATCACCGGCAGGCCCAAGCATTTCTACAGCATTTATCAGAAAATGCTGCGCCAGGATGTGCCATTTGAGGAGCTTTATGATCTGCAGGCCATTCGGATCATCACCAGGAAGGTCGAAGAATGTTATTTTGCGCTGGGCATCGTCCATGGCCTGTTTACGCCGATTCAGGAGCGGTTCAAAGATTATATTGCCACACCCAAATCCAATATGTATCAATCGCTGCACACGACGGTGATCGGACCCGGCGGCAAAATGGTCGAAATTCAGATTCGTACCGAGGACATGCATCGCACCGCTGAAGAAGGCATCGCCGCGCACTGGCGCTACAAAGAAGGCAAGCAAAAGGAAGACGAGTTGGATAAGCACTTGGTGTGGTTGCGCCAGATGTTGGATTGGCAGCACGATACCAAGGATCCGCAGGAATTCATGGAGAACCTGCGCATCGAATTGTTTCAGGATGAAGTCTTCGTGTTCACGCCGAAAGGCGATTTGTTCAAGCTGCCGGTGGGCAGCACGCCGGTGGATTTTGCCTTTGCGGTGCATACCAATATTGGCATGCATTGCCTCGGCGCCAAGGTCAACGGCAAGATTGTCCCGCTCAATCACAAACTGAAAAGCGGGGATTCGGTGGAGATCATTACCAGCGCCAGTCAGAAACCGAACAAGGATTGGATCAAGTTCGTGCGCACCTCCAAGGCGCGCTCCAAGATCAAGAAATGGATCAAGGAATCCATGTTGGAGCAAAGCCAGAAGCTGGGCGAAGAAATCATTCTCCGGCAGTTCAAGCGGTTCAACCTCAAAAAGGAGGAGATTGATCTCAACGCGGTCGCGCAGAGTTTTGGCTTTGCCGAAGAGGCGGATTTGTTCAGCGCCGTCGGCCGCGGTGATATCTCGGCCCAGCAAGTCATCAACAAGATCGCTCCGGAAAAACAGGAGGCGGAGAAGGAGGAGAATTTCCTCAAAAAGTTCCTGAGCCGGGCGCGGGGCTCGGCCAAGGGCGTGCGGGTGCAAGGCTTGGACAATTTGCTCATTCAATTCGGCAAATGCTGCCAGCCGGTGCCCGGTGATCGCATTCTCGGCTTTGTGACCCAGGGCCAGGGTGTGGTCATTCACCGCAGCGATTGCAAGAATATTCTCAAGCTCATGGAGAATCCGGAGCGCAACATCGAGGTCGAATGGGATGTCGACAGCAACAAGCGGTTCATGGTGCAATTGCACATGCTCGGCGAAGACCGCAAGCATTTTCTGCGCGACGTCAGTGAGTCCATCTCCCAGACCGACACGAACATTGTGAGCGTCGAAATGCGCGCGCAGGATTCTCTCGTGCACAGCAATATTATCATCGAAGTTGAAAACCTTCAACACTTGACCCGTGTCATCAATAAGATCAGCAAGGTCAACGGCGTGATTAGTGTTGAGCGGCTGGACGGCGCGGGCGAGCCAGTTGCCGATACCGCCAGCACGTTAACCACCGTTATGGACTAATGCAAACTGAGGAGTGGCTGTTATGAAAAGCACAATTACGAAAAAAGATGTGGCGAAACGAACGGCCAAGATCGTTGGCGAAAAGATTTATCTCACCGAAAAAATCGTCGATGGTGTCTTTACCGCCTTGCGGGAGTTCATGGAAGCGGCCAATCCGGAAGTCCGCATCGAAATTCGCGATTTCGGCGTCTTCGAAGTCAAAACCACCAAGCCCAAGCCGAAGGCGCGCAACCCCAAAACCGGCGAGATCATTTACGTGCCGGCGCGGCGCAAGACCCATTTCAAAGCGGGCAAGATGCTGAAAGAAGTGTTGAAACAGCCGTTGACGGACATCAAGCCGCGCGCAGACATTATTGAAGATTTGGATGAGGATTGGGAAGAAGATTGGGAAGAGGAGGAAGAAGATATGGAAGCGCAGGACGAAAAGCAGGGCACTTCCGGATCCGAACCCCAATCCGAAGCCTAAAAAGCAGCGATTTGCATCCACGAACAAGGCATTAGTCAGCATTGGCAATTCCGAATCAAGAAAACGCCCTTTCATCGCTCACCACACTTCCCGGACGCATTTTGGCAATCGACTTTGGCCTGAAACGCGTCGGCCTGGCAGTCAGCGATCCGATGCAAATTATCGCGCGCGCTTTGGATACGGTGACTTACAAGTCGCGCAGAGAATTGGTCAATCGTCTCGTTGCCATCATTCAGGAGAATGAGATTGTCAAAATCGTCATCGGCCTGCCTCGCAACATGAATGGCAGCGAAGGTGACATGGCCAAGGCGGTCCGGCAGTTGATCAGCGAGCTGGCAGCTATCGTGGCGTTGCCGCTTGAGACTTGGGATGAACGGCTTTCCACGGTGCAGGCCGAACGCGCCCTGCGCGAAATGGGAATTTCGTCCCGCACGGCCAGGCGAGGTGAGGTCGATCGCCTGGCTGCCGTGTTCATTTTGCAAAGCTATCTTGATCGCATAAAAAGACCTGAGTAGCGTTTCGAATCAAATCACCACAATCATGGAAAAGGTACGGGTAGCAATAATCGGTGCTGGATGGATCGCCCAAGTGGCGCATATTCCGGTGTGGAAAAAATTGGAGAATGTTGAGCTGGTGGCAGTATGTGATACTGTCAAAGCGCGCGCCCGAGTGGTGGCGGAAAAATTCAAGATTCCGCAGTATTTTACCCGCGATGAAGAACTGCTCAAGCGGGAAGATATTGATGCCGTGGACATTTGTGTGCCGACCAACTTGCACGAACGGCTGACCGTTGAATCGCTTTCTGCCGGCAAACACGTGTTGGTGGAGAAACCCATGAGCCGCACGGCGGAAGAAGCCGAAAAAATGGTGCGTGCCGCGAACCAGTATCAGCGCAATCTGATGGTGGCCATGAACATGCGCTTTCGTTATGATGCGACAAATCTCAAATCCTTCATCGACGGCGGCGAGATCGGAGAGGTTTTTTATGCGAAGGCAGGTTGGTTGCGCCGGCAGAAAAAATTGGACGAGCAGGCCTGGTTGTACCAAAAGAAATACTCCGGCGGCGGCGTGTTGATGGATCTCGGCGTGCAGGTGCTCGATGTAATTCTGTGGCTGCTCGGCAACCCGAAAGCGAAAAGTGTCAAGGCGAATACCTACGACCATGTCGCCAACTTCGAGGTCGAGGATACCGCCGTCGCCCTTGTGCATCTCGATAACGGCATCACGGTGAATCTCGAAGCCAGTTGGATCTTTTTGCAGGATGAAGATTTGTTTTATGCTCATTTGCTCGGAACACGCGGCAATGCACAACTGAATCCCCTGCGTGTGACCAAAGAACTGCATGGCAACCTCGTCAATCTCACGCCAAGCCGTCCGGAAACTCCCACCAATCTTTACAAACAGTCTTACCAAAACGAGTTGCGGCATTTTATCCGTTGTTTGCGCGAAGGCACGCCGATGCTGTCGACCGGTGAGGAAAGCCTCGAGCGCATGCGTCTCGTCGAGGGCATGTATGAATCCGCCAAGTGCGGCAAAGAGGTGGCGTTATAATGCACCGGGATTTCGCTCTCAGCCTGCTCACTGCCGTTGCCCTGGCTTTGTCGTTTCCGCCGTTCAAGCTGGGTTTTCTGGCTTATTGGGGAATCATTCCATTTCTCATTTTACTGGAGAAAAAAAGCCCGGCTGAGGCGTTTCGATTGGGCTATCTGACCGGGCTGCTGTTCAGTATCGCGACATTATACTGGATTGGCTGGTCCACACTGCCGGGCGCGATCGCGACGATACTGATCCATCCGCTTTATTATGCGCTCTTTGCGATTCTGCTGGTTCCAGTGCGCCGTTGGTGGCCTACAGCATATCTGCTGACGGTACCGTTTTTGTGGACCGCGATCGAATATCTGAAATCAATCGGGGAACTCGGCTTTCCCTGGGTGACCTTGGGCTATACCCAAACCTATTACTTGCATCTCATTCAATATGCTTCCTACACCAGCGTTTATGGCGTGTCGTTTTGGGTGGTGAGCTTGAACGTGTTGTTTTTGGCATTGTGGCAATTCCGGCAGAATACCCGTCGAGTGATTTTGCTGTCGACGATTTTGCTGTTGTTCTTTGTTATTCCATATCTCTACAGCCTGGCGGTACTACAAAATTCCCAGGAACCTCAGGAACAGATTCGCGTTGGCATGGTGCAAGGGAATGTCGATCCTTATCAAAAATGGGAGGCGGGATTCGTTGAGCAGAATTTTCAAATATATGAAAACCTCACCCGGCTGGTTGCCAAGGACAAACCGGAAGTTGTCATCTGGCCGGAAACGGCAACGCCGACCTGGTTGTTGCATAATGCCGGCCATTTGCAGCGCGTGCGCCGGCTCGCCGCAGAGATTGGCGCGCCAATTCTGACTGGAATTCCAGATTATATTTTTCTCGACAACAATGAGTACCGTACTTTCAATGCCGCCGCGCTGATTTATGGTGACGACCGGCCGGTACCCACTTATGCGAAAATACACCTCGTGCCATTCGGCGAGCGTGTTCCGTTTGAAGATTACTTCCCGTTTTTCAAAAAGTGGATTGCGAAATTGGAAATGGGGGAAGGGAACTTTTCGCCGGGTTCGGAAATCAAACTTTTTAGCTTGGAGGCGCGGACAGCCAGCGCCTCAACTGTGGCAACCAACACGAAACACCTTGCCACCGTCATTTGTTTTGAGTCCATTTTTCCAGAACAGGTGGCAGCCTTCGTGCGCAAGGGCGCGGATTTGTTGGTGGTGATCACCAACGATGCCTGGTTCGGCCGGCCGAATGTGCCCTATTGGCTGAGCGGCGGTGTTTATCAGCATGCCCAGATCGCCGTCTTTCGCGCCATTGAGAATCGCATCAGCATTGCACGCTGCGCCAACACCGGGATTACGGAAACCATCGACCCGTATGGGCGAATTACCCGGCAGGCTCCAGTTTTCAAAGAAGCAGTTTTGGTAGGCGGGGTGCCATTACGGCAGGAGACGACCTTTTTTAGCCAGCATGGGCATGTTTTTACTCATGCGGTCTCGTTTATGGCCCTGGCACTGGTGAGCACGGCGATGATTGAATCGCGTTGGCGCATGGTGGCTGAGCGAAGGCGTAATCGTGAGATAATAAAGCCCAAACGCCGCCTGGTATCGTGACAAAACAAAAAACTCGAAGTTTGTCCGCCTCGCCACCGATGATCTGTTACCCGAAAAAAGAAATCGGATAAAATTTGCCAATCAATCGACAACAGTATTTATGCTGCCAGAAGACGCCAAACCACTTCTCATCCTGGCGTCGTCTTACCAGGAAGAGCTGGTTGATGATATTGATGCTGTGGGGGAGTTGGATTCGTGATGGTTGGAGTCAGGAGCATGAGCATTATTTCATGACCGTCAGCACGCTGGTGGCTCGACCGCTGGGAATGGGCGGTGCCTTTACCTCCGTGGAGGACGATTTGACAGCGTTGCTCTATAATCCGGCGAGCTTTGCGCTGTATCAGGATTATCCTGCCAGGGCTGGCCGTTTATCGGTGTTTCTCAATCCCATTGCACCGATTGTTGCGCTGCAACAGCCCGAAGCGCTCTTTGGACGATCACGCGTTACATGGGAAGAAGCGGCTGCGGCATTGGGCATGCTGGTCAAAGGCGTGGCCCTGAGCCGTGGCGTCTTTGAGTTGGGCGCTGTGTTTGGTGAGCAAGCACCACAGCCCGAGTTGTTTTCCAAGACGCGTTTCTTCAATGCCGAGGGTTATCTTGACAACCAGTATAACGTTCTGGCGGTACGCATGCGGGTGGCGGAACGAGTTGCGCTGGGCGGCAGTCTCGGGCTTTATTATCATCACAGCAAACAATACGGTCGGAAATGGGGAATGGGCACCTCTTACGGTGTTCGGGTTCGACCGGCCCGGCATGTTGCGGTTGGCATTAGTTACATCACTTTTCCTCAGATGCAACCCGGTTATCGGGAAGCACTCGAGCGGATTGTGGACGGCACCGTTAATTTGGGTGTCAGCGTGCGTTCCAGTTTTGGCACCACTGTAGCTGCCGACATTCGCAATCTCGGCGATGAAAAAGCGGCAACCGGCGAGTTGATTCGTGAAGCGCATTTCGGCGTGGAGCAGGTTTTGCTTTCTCATTTGGCTTTGCGGATTGGCCTCTTTCGAAAACGTCATGAAGATGCCGAGGATCGTTATGCCCTCAGCGCAGGCTTCGGATTGGTCGAGGGGAATCGATTTTGGCCTCCCAGGCGGCGATTCAGCCATCCGAGCTGGGTGATGAATTATGGCATGGTAACGGAAATGGTGGCAGATCACCGCCGTTTTGTTCATGCGCTGGCGCTGATGGTACGTCTTTAATCAAATGATACATGCACGACAGAAATTGATTTGATCTTGGCAATTTCAAAACGATACCTTGTAGTTTTGACATTGGCGCTCATCTCGGCGATGGGCAGAGCACAGACTCCTGCGGACAATCTGCAAGTGATTTTGCAGCTTTTTGATCGCGCCGCCTGTCGCGTCGCCGAGCAAATTTCGCACGAGCGGGCAGCGGCGATTTTTGTTCAGGCCGCTTCGCCGCCGAGCCCGGAAGAGCGGTTTTTCTCCAGCCGGTTGGTGACGATTTTGAACGATACCTTGCCCGTGCCGATTTTTACCGAGCCGGTTGAATTGCTGAAAACAGTCGCGTTGACCCATCAATTGCATCGGTGTCAGGTGGTTTATCGATCGCTCTCCAACCGGCGTCTAGTATACCGTCATGCCAGCGTATTGATTGAGTTCGAGGCCCACGATGCTGCGACGCGGCAGATGCTTTTTCAGAAAATTTGGGAAGAAAGTGCGGCTGATACCGTGGCGGAAAAATCGCTGCCGCGTCTTGAAAACGTGAATTTACCTTTCACGGTGGGGAAGTGGGAGAAACGCGAGACCGGACTGCGCTGGCTGGAGCCGGTCTTGATAACCTCTGCCACTGGAATCATTGTTTATCTTTTTTACGCTCTCCGCAGCCGATAGCGTGGCGCCAACGGACTTGCCGCCACAGACGCGGCAGTCCAAATTACGAAAATGGAGATTTGATGCAATGGATGTTCGTTTAATTCTGCAACGCCTGATTTGCCTGGTTGTTGTCTTGATCTTTCTTGCTTGCGGTGGCAGTAAGCCAAAAGCAAATATGACCACAGAAGAACGCTTCGATTATGCCATGAAGTTGTTCAACAACAAGGACTATTTTGATGCGCGACCACAGTTCCGCATCATCATCCTGAATGCCCCCGGCAATACCCTGGTCGATCAAGCGCAATATTATCTCGCGGAATGCCATTTTCACATGGAAGAGTTTATTACGGCCGCCTCCGAGTATGAAAAAGTGATCCGGCTGTATCCGCGCAGCGAGCTCCTGGATGATGCCCAATACAAGATCGGACTTTGCTATGACAAGCTTTCGCCCAAGTCCGATCTCGATCAAAAATATACTCTCAAAGCGATCGAAGAGTACCAGCGTTTCCTGGAAGAATACCCCATGAGCGAGCTTGTCGAAACCGTCGAGAAACGATTGCTCGCGCTCCGCAATAAGCTGGCCAGAAAGGAATTTAATACCGGCAATCTTTACCGGAAAATGGCGTATTATGAGGCCGCGATCTATTCATTTGATGAGGTGTTGAATCATTACTATGACAGCCGCCATGCGGAAGCGGCGTTTTTCTATAAAGGAGAATGCCTGTTTAAATTGCAGCGCTGGGACGAGGCCAAGATCACCCTTGAAGAATTCCTGCAAAAATATCCGCAATCGTCGTTTCGCTCGCAGGCCAAAGCCATGCTCAATCAAATCAGTCGCAATGCCAGTGCGGCTGGTAGCGTCAGGTATTGAGGATCACCAGCATGCGCATTGGCCTTTATGGTGGCACGTTTGATCCCGTGCATTTGGGGCATCTGATCATGGCGGAACAGGCACGCACCGAGTTGGAGCTGCAGCGCGTCTTTTTCGTGCTCACGCCGAGTCCGCCGCATAAATCTCCGTTGACCATCTCTCCAGTGGCGCATCGTTTGGAAATGCTCAAGCTGGCGTTGGCAGATCACCCACATTTTGAGCTTTCCACCGTTGAGATGCAGCGTCCCGGGGTCTCATTTACCGTGGACACCCTCCGGCAATTTCGCGCCATGCCAGAATTCTCCGAGAGTGAGTTTTTTCTTATTATCGGCGTGGACAGCTTCTTGGAACTGCAGCATTGGCGGGAGCCGCAAGCCATCATCAGCATGGCCAAGCTTGCGGTCTATCCGCGCCCCGGTCTGGATTGGCGCCATGCCGCTCCGGAATTTTTGCATGCCGCCTGCCTGTTGCATGGCCCGCAAATCGAAATTTCCGCCACCGACATCCGGCAACGCTGTGCCCGTGGTATTTCGATTCGTTATCTCGTGCCGGCAGAAGTTGAAAAATACATTCTGGAAAATCGCTTGTATCGGGATTAAAAATGTGCCCGAAAGATAACCGCCTGGTCTTTTCGGAAGTGGCTCACCCCGCAGATTCAATCGTGAAAAAATACCGTGATGAAATTGTCAGTATCCCCGTTCGAGTCTGAATGGAGAAATGAGGGTCTTCGGGATGCCAAGTCATGGACTGCGCCAATAACTGATCTTCAGCAGCACCACATTTTCTGCCGGTAAAGAGAACGCATCGCGGAAATCCCGTTGCACCGGTGTGAAGAAATCCTCGCTTTCGCCTTTCCGAGCTTGCGTCCACACGAGATAAATCACACTCCCTGGATGGTACTCCCAACGCCAAACCACGTTGAGATTGAAAGATTTTTCGTTGAAATCCGGATCGCCGGTGTAATGGTAAGGAACCAGTGTGGTCGGAGTGACCAATCTTTCAAAACGATCGAAATGCCCTTTGGCCACAAAGGCTTGACCATAAATTTGCAGCGTCAAATCACGTGTAAAAGTGAGATTGCTGCGCAAGGTCACATCATATTCGTCAGTATCACGAAAACCAAAGATGCTGATGGGATTTGTTGAAACGACCGAACCGGTTAAATTTGTCACCCAAGATTCACGATTGCGTGTCCGGTCGTAGCCCAATTCGAGATTGACGACGGCCCAGGAGGTCGGACGGATTTCAGCGCTGAGCGAAGTATTCCATTGGCGCTGGCCTTTGGCATCGTGAAGATAATATTGCCCGAATTCACCAATGACCGGCTTGCGGCTGTCGGTTTCGATTTGAAACTCTGCATGGAAACTGCGCGGTTTTCGGTAAAGCCCGAGACCACGCGACTCCCGATCATCATCTGCTGAGGGAGCATATTTGCCTTGCAGGGACATTTCCCAATAATTGAGCCACTCCCAGTTGATGTTCAGGCCAAAATCATTGAACAAGCGGGCGCCGTCGAAATTCCAGCGGAAATGTTTGTCGGCACCGATGCTCCACCTCCGCAGAATTTTACCGGGTTGATCCTCTTTGTAGCGCCATTCGAGATTGCTGCCGTAATCATTGGGCCGGCGGAAAAAGCCAATGTCGTTGATATTGTAATGCCGGCTGGTGAAGTCGGCACTCATCGAATAGAGCCAATGCTCGCCGCCGTCCTTGCCGAAACGCAATTTGCCTGCAGCGCCGGTAATTCGCCGGTTGCCGTTTTGAGTCGTGTGGGAGCCGGCCCAAAAGCCGTCGATCCCGTACATGCTCTTTCGAAAGCGCAAATTCCAATCGACCCCTCCTGTGAAGGCCGGCCAAAGACTTTCGCGCGCCACGGAAGTGGCAATCATGCCAATCGTGGAATTTTCCAAAACATCTTGTTTTAGGCGTACCACACTGTAGCTGGCACGCGGTTCGTATGATTTTTTATCGGTGACTGCCTGCAAAATGCCAACGCCCAACCCCCGGGTCTTGCCGGTAATTTTAGCAGCGCCGAGGATCGTGGTCGGCTCGCTGCTGCCAGTGACAGGACGGCCAATCCGGCGCGAATAAAAAAGCCCCGGGCCAAACTCACTGCCGAAGGTGGTGAATGTCAAAATTTGCCGGCCTTCGATAAAGAACGGCCGCTTTTCCGGATAGAAGGTCTCGTAGGTTGTGAGATTCAAGACGGCTGGGTCAGCCTCGACTTGTCCGAAATCCGGATTGATCGTCAGATCCAAAGTCAGATTACTGTTCAGACCATATTTGAGATCGAAACCAGCGTTGCCGCTCAGTTTAGACCCGCGAGCCGCCGGCTCAGCCAACTCTTTGCTGATGGACTTGACTTTGCCGAAGGCATAGGGGAGAAGCTCGAATCGGCGTGGGATCGGCAAATGGCCGTCGAGGATCAAATGTCCGAAATGCGAGATGAAGCCGTTTTGATTCTTGTACACCAGTGCCCAGTACGTTCGCTCCTGCTTGCGGCTGAGGCGGCGAATGAAATTGATTCCCCACTCGTTTCTGCCATCTGGCGCCGGGGTGTAGCGCAAAATTCTGAACGGAATTTTTACCTCCGCGATCCAGCCGCGAAAGGAGTGGCGCGAAGTGTCACCTGGCACAATCTGGGTTTTGACCTCCCACACCGCGTCCCAGGAGTCGTCTTCATCCTCGGCGTCGTTGAACTGCAAAATATCCACTTTCACGCCGGACGCCAGAATGGTGAATTCATACGCGGTTTTGTGATCGTGATAACTGTCCAGGCGAATGGAGATCATGTCGGACTCGATCTCGTTGTCGCGCCGGGTGAGTCGCGCCACGATTTTGTCCGGCTCGCTGTCGTACATCAGGCAGCCGAAGTACAACGCTTCGTCGTCGTAAAGAATACGAATCTCAGTCGGCTCGGTTGCTGGTTGACCTTCGTAGGGATCACGCTGGAGAAAACCGTTGACCGATACAGCCGTCTGCCAAACCCTCTCGGTGAGGTATCCATCAATTTTTGGTGGTGCCGAAGTGCGCGTGGCGATGACCGTTCGTTCATTGTCACCGGCGAAGAGTGAGCCGATGAGTAATAGCAGCAGCCAGGCAGGCAGATGTATGTTTGTTCGCATCGACTTTGGGGTTTCGAGCTGTTTTCGGGGCTGTGAATCGAGGCACAAGATCGGTTGCTGACAGGTGCAATTATGCGCGTCACTGACTGTTGCTCGGTGCGCTGATCTGTTGATATTTTTTTGAATATTTTTCATACAGCGCGCGATGCTTGTTGCCGAGGTCGATTTTGCGGCCTTGAATGTATTCATGCAAAACCTGCGTGCTGATCTCCAGCGGATCACCGTCGGTTACCAGGAGTGTTGCCTCTTTGCCGACTTCGAGTGAGCCGACACGATCCGCGACCCCGAGAATTTGCGCCGGGTAAAGCGTAATGGCCTTTAGTGCCTCTTCTTTTGGCAGCCCGTATGCTGCGGCCGTCGCTGCCTGATAGGGGAGATTGCGCACGTTGGCGGCATCAAATGAAGCAATACAAAATTGCACACCGGCTTGATGCAATTTCATCGGTGTGGTGAAAGGTGTATCGTATGCTTCCCAGCGCCGATTGGGAAGGCTGTGTATCGGACCGCAAACCACTGGAATCCCTCTGGCTTTGAGCAGATCCACCGCGCGCCAGGAATCGTCGCCGCCAACGATGACCAGCTTCACTTGTTCTTCCATTGCCCATTGCACCGCCGCTTGGATCTGCTTGATCTCATTCGCATTCACGAACACCGGAATTTTCTTTTCCAAAACCGGGATCATTGCTTCCCAGCGCGAGTCGGTGGCGTGATAGGGCACACCTTTTTGCTGCTCGGCATCTTTGGCTTTTTTGTAGGCGCGCGCCTCGGCAAAGGCATCGCGAATTTTTTTGATATTTTCGCTCATCTGTTTGCGCTGCTCCTCTTCGCTCTGCTGGACAAACGGGCCACGGCGGATGATCATCCTGGGCCAGTTGAGATGCAGTCCGACCGGTGCTTTGAGTGTCATTTGTTCCCACGTCCAGCCATCGAGCATCATCAGCGCCGAGGTGCCGGAGAGCACACCGCCCTGCGGCACGCTGAGCGCCAATGCGACGCCGTTCGCGCGTGCCACCGGTAAAAGCTCGCTGTCCGGATTGAACGCCACTTCGGCCCGCGCATTGGGATTGATGCTGCCAGCTTCCGCCAAATCGCGCGTCGCGCGCACGGCGCCAATTTCCACCAGGCCCAATGATGTGTTGGCGTCAATCAACGCCGGATAAACATGCTTGCCGGAAACTTCGATGCGCTCGACACCGGGGGGAATTCTCACCTCTTTGCCAATGGCCGCGATTTTACCATGCTCAAAGAGAACTATCGCATTTTCGATATCGGGCCCGCTCACTGGATGCACCGTAGCGCCAACCAGTGCGATGGCATGATCTTGCGGTGGCGCCGGAATCTGGCCGTAGTTTTGGGCGTAACCAGGCAATATGCCAAGCAGCAGACTTGCAACAACAATAAACAGCCCAGCGGCCAGATCAAGAATTCTGTGCAAAGGAGAATAGTGAAACATGCTCCGTTCCTTTCTCGGATCACAAACTTTGGTTGATTTTGCAGATTATCAAGCCGAAGTCGAATATTCCATCACCAATTTGATAAAATTGATATGCTCGACTCTCGAGTACCGTCACCCAATACGCCAACGCCGTCACGGCCTCTCGCACTCACCCTGCCGGCGCTGTTCGCTGAACGAGGGCATGTCGAGTGAATGCCCACTCGCCGGTCTTTTCATCCCGCCCGTCTCCTGCTGTGCATCTCTTTTCGACACCAAAACTTTCTGAATCAGCATTTCACGCTCTCGGTTCACCTCTTCGCGCATTTTGAGATCTTCGGCTCGGTCAAAATATTTCCGGCCTTCGATCCAGGTTTGCTCGCAGATCGTCAAAGTCGAGAGTGGGTGGCCGCTCCAAATCACAAAATCAGCATCCTTTCCCGGCTCCAATGAACCGACATATTTATCGACCCGCAATTGTTTGGCCGGATTCAGGGTCACGAATTTCAACGCCTCTTCCTCGGTCAGGTTGCCATATTTCACAGCCTTGGCAGCTTCCCAATTCAGACGCCGCGCCAGCTCATCACTGTCGGAATTGAAGGAAACGACGACGCCCGCGCGATGCATGAGCGCACCGTTGTAAGGTATGGCGTCGTACACTTCAAATTTATATGCCCACCAATCGCTGAAGCAGGAACCGCCGCCGGAATATTTGGCAATCTCATCAGCGACTTTATAGCCCTCGAGCACGTGTTGAAATGCGCCGATCTTGAATCCGAAATCGCGCGCGATGCGGCTGAGCATGGAAATCTCGCTTTGCACATAGGAATGGCAGTGAATGAATCTTTTGCCATCCAGGATTTCCACCAGCGCCTCCAATTCGAGAT
This sequence comes from Candidatus Zhuqueibacter pondensis, assembly GCA_034505955.1. Classification (GTDB taxonomy): domain Bacteria; phylum Zhuqueibacterota; class Zhuqueibacteria; order Zhuqueibacterales; family Zhuqueibacteraceae; genus Zhuqueibacter; species Zhuqueibacter pondensis. Next base: position 5,271 of record JAPDQK010000015.1, on the reverse strand, counting down.
CACGGCGAGGGGGGATAATCGCCTCGCGCGAGGCGGCCGGCAGCGCCTTGATTTTGCCTTCATATTCGGCCCACGCCTTTTTATAATCCAACGCCGCTTTGAAGCGGTCGCGAATGAGTTGCTCCACACCCATGCGGGTTTGGGGATAGCGCGTGGTAAAGCGATCGCCCCAGTTGCTTTGCTTGACGTTTTCACCGAGTGCGAATTTGATCGTCGGCGGAGTTTCAACAAAGCGTAATTCCTCTGGACTTCCGCCCCAGCGCCATTTAAAAGTTTGATTCTGCCCGCCAATTGGATTGGCGGAGCCATGCATCGAATGCGCCACGGTGGTGCCGCCGGCGAGCTGGCGATAGATGGTGATATCGTCGCAATCAATGACATCGCCGATGCGAACCTCGGCGGTTACCGCTTGTGCGCTTTCATTGATCGAGGCCGCGGCAGAATGTGAATGTGCGTCGATCAAACCCGGCGTAAGGTGCTTGCCTGTGGCCTCAATGATGACAGCATTGGCCGGCGCAGAAAGATTTTTCCCGACGTTGATGATCTTGCCGGCGCTGATCAGCAAATCGGCATTCTCCAGTGTGCCTTGCGGGCCGCAGGTCCAAATTGTGGCGCCGCGCACAAGCAGGTTTTTCGGCTGCACCGGTGGCGCACTGCGGCCATATCCTCCGGCCGGGAAAACCGGCTTCCAGGTTAGGGCCGGCGCTTCGACTTTTTTTCCCGTCTTTTCTTCCGGCACAAAAGAGGCAATGCGTTTTGTCGTCCATTTGAAAATGGTGCCGTCACCGAGAACACCCGTACCCATGGCCGATTCCTTTTCCATCAGGCCGGACAAACGTATGATCCCGGAATAACCCAGTGAGTCACCTGTGAAGAGCAGGGCGAATTTTCCGTCTTCCAGAGTCAATTTGGTGAGCTTGGCTTTTTTGCTGCCGCGGATGATTTCTCCACTCCAATTTTGCGGCTCGCCCTTGATATCGAGTGCCAAAGTTTCAGTCCTGCCGGCACCAGAGTCGACGGTCATTTCCCATTTGCCGCGCAGATCAACTGCGGGCCGCTGCTTGTTTTCATAGCGCACGCCTGCAACCCAGGTTTCGAGAATTCGCGTTTTTTCAGCGAAGAGATCGCCGTCTGTCACCACGAGATTGGCGAGTTTGCCGGGTGCGATCGTGCCAAGTTGATTTTCCATGCCGAGCAATTTTGCCGGCGTGATGGTGAGTGCCGCCAGCGCCGCCTCTTTCGCGAGACCGCGCGATATCGCGGTGCGCAACCTCGACGGAAATTCAGAAACATTTTTCAGCGTGGCGGTGGTGAGCGTGAACACAATACCGGCATCCTGCAAAAGTTTGGGATTTTCCGGCGCGGCATTCCAATGTTGCAGCTCGGCAAGCTCGACCTCGAGCGCCTCTTCCGGAGTTTCGACTTTTGGCGCCTCCGGGAAATTTAATGGCAGAATGACCGGCACATTGGCGGCGCGAATCAGATCGAGGCGGCGATATTCATGGCCGCTGCCGCGAACCCATAATTTCAAGTTGAACTCTCTCGCAATATTGACGGCGCGCAGGAAATTGAGCTCGTCAGCAGCTTCAAAGACGAGTGGTTCCGCACCGGTTGCCGCCGCGAAGAGCGCCGCCAAAGCTTCATCCTCCTCCGGTTTGGGTTGCGCCGGATTTTTGCGGTACGCCGCCTGCGCCTGGCCGTACCAGCGCGCATCAAGAATTGTTTGGCGAATCAGTGCAATGGCTCCGAGCAACGAGTTGGGATAGGTGGGATCGTCAAAGCCGCCGGCAGTCTCGAATGCAAAATGCTGCGCCACGCGCGCCTTGATGACGCACTTGTTGGGTGAGTCCTCGCCGAGAGTGACCAGGGCGCTGGTGCCGCGAAAAACGCCTTTTGCCGGCGCCGTCAAAGCAACGGTGAAACCCAGCTCGCGCATTTTTCTGGCGTCCTCTTTGTTCGGCACAAACATCTCGGCGGCATGGTTCTCCGGATGCACCAATTTGTTCCAGTGACTTGAACCGCGTGCCGGCTCGGATCGCTGCGGCTGACCCGTTTGTTCGATTGAGCCGGCTCTGCGTTCTTCTTTGGGCAGACCGATATTCGAGCAGGTTTCGATCAAACCCGGATAAATCGTGAGTCCGGCCAGGTCCCACAAACGCGCGTCAGCAGGAGGAACCGCGGTCGCACCAACCGCTTCGATGATGCCGTCGCGTATTACCACCGTGCCTTTTTCGATGATTTGTCCCGGCGCCACGACAATGCGCGCATTGATGAACGCATGTACTTTCGGCGTGTTGTCGCGCAGGCCTTCGGTGGGGCTGGTTTGGGCATATCCCAAAGCTGCGCACCAACAGGACAATAAAAAAACGCCGAGCCACCAAATGCTGGTGAGATCGACAGATCGGCTCGGTGTTTTTTGGAAGCTGCTTTTGGCGAAAGCGAGATTGAATTCAATCATGAATTCTCCTCTCGAAAGAATTGAAACGAAATTGGTGATTTGTGTGTTTTGGTACTTTTGTTATCCCCGGTTACTGGTTGCGATAGATCAGCGCCAAGATCGTGACGGCCCCGCAACACAGAAAGCTCGCCACCATGCCACTCAGCAAATACGGGTCGCCTTGCAAATAGCCATGCAGAATGCCGATCAGTTGTAAAACATTGAAACCGGCAAAGGTCAACCTCGAAACATCCCTTGCGCTTTTGGTTTTGAAGATTTTGACGGCTTGCGGCACAAACAGCGCCGCATTGACCATCAGTCCGGTGCCAAATAGATAAGCAACGATTTGTTTGATGTTCATAGCGTCCCTGTGAAATCTTCGACAGCCTCATGATATGACATGTTGTCCATTGATAAGATCAGAGGTCCTGTTATCGGCGAGATTGTCCGGGGCGGTCTGTACGGACTCTTTTTTCTCCGATTCTGATTTTTCGTCTTTTTTCTCTTCCGCCGATTTGTTGTCTTTCTTCTCCTTGGCGAGCTCGCGAATACGCTGATCGACTTTGTAATGCACGGTGTTTTCGGGATATTTCCCCTCGGCATCTTTTTCTCCGGCAGGCACCTCGGTCAGTAACGATATGGCCTCGTCGATGGTTGCAATCGCATAAATGTGAAACTTTTTCGCGGCCACCGCCGCGAGCACCTCTTCTCGCAACATCAGATCCTCGAGATTGTTTTTCGGTATGATCACGCCTTGCGTACCGGTCAGCCCTTTGGCCTGGCAGGCATTGAAAAAGCCTTCGATTTTTTCATTGACCGCGCCGATGCCTTGAACCTCGCCCTTTTGATTCATTGAGCCGGTGACCGCCAAGTCTTGCCGCAAAGGCAATCCGGAAAGCGCCGAGAGAATGGCGCTCACTTCCGCCACCGAGGCGCTGTCACCGTCCACGTTCGTGGCGGATTGTTCAAAGGTGATGCTGACACTCATCGAGAGCGGTTTGTCATGGGCATATTTGCTGCGCAGGTAACCACTGATAATCGCCACACCCTTATTGTGCGTTTTACCGCTCAAATCCGCTTCCCGTTCGATGTTGATAATGCCGGCATTACCCATGCCAACAGCGGCGGTGACGCGGGAAGGATAACTGAAAACATAATCGAAGTAATTCAAAATCAGCAGGGCGTTGATCTGCCCGACTTTTTTGCCCTCGACATCGATCATCAATCGTCCGGCGCGAATGCGTTCAAGCTGGCGCTCTTCGTGCATGCGCAGGCGATGGATTTTCTCTTCGATGGCGCGTTTCACATGGCGGCTGTTGATGAGCGAACTGTGTTCATCCACCGCCCAAAAATTTGCTTCGCGGAGCAGATCGACAATATTCCCGAAACGCAGCGAGATTTTGCTGCGCAGTCCGGCCAGCGACACGCCATATTCGATGACGGCCGCGACGGCCTGGCGATCGAATGGCAGCAAATGTTCTTCCCGGCAAATTTTTTTGATAAAGCCGGCATATTGGCGATGGGCGCTCACCTCGTTCGGCATGGTGGTGTCAAAATCCGCACGCACTTTGAAAATTTCCGGAAAATCATCATCGTGGCGATAAAGATAATAGTATTCGTCGGGATCGGCGATGACCACGACTTTGAGGTCAAGATCAATGGCCTCGGGTTTTAGCGTCGAGGTGGCGGCGGTTGCACTCAGCTCGTGGGCATGAATTTCGAGCCGGCGGTTGCGCAGCGTTCGTTTGAGCGTGCGCCACACCCCCGGCTCGCTGAGCGCATCCAGAAGATTGAACAGCAGGTAGCCACCATTCGCACGCGCCAGTGCCCCGGCTTTGATCTGCGTGAAATCGGTCCGCCACAGACCATCACGATCTTGCACCCGGCCAATGGTACCAAAGAGATTGATGAATGTCGGCACAGTTTCGTGTATCACTGGAACGCCCTGCAAGTGGGAATTATCCACCAAAACGTTCACGCGGCATTCGATCAACGATGGCAGGTCTCGTTGGGATTTCGTCTTCTGGGTTTGCAGATTTTCGAAGGTCGCCAACAGGAAGGCTTTCAGATTGTCAAAGTAGACATTGAGACGTGCATGGTTGTATTTATTTTTTAATTCGGTAACGCGCTTCTGCACCAGTGTTGTTGCCGACTGCAGGCGTGACTCTCTGGTATTCAAACCAAAAGTTTTTTGCAACAAAGTGACAAGCTCATCCAGATCGCGCGCCAGCGCTGTACCCTGACCCGCCGGCAAGTAGATGACTTGTGGCTCATCCGGGCGATGGAAATTGTGGACATAGCAGATGTCCGGTGGAATCGGGCCTTTGTCCCTTAGCTGCTCAAGCATGGATTTGGCAATCGTGGTTTTGCCGGTTCCGTTTGTGCCGGCAACATAGACATTGTAGCCCGGCGCTTTCAACTGCAGCCCGAGTGCGAGTGCTTTGATGGCGCGCTCCTGGCCGATGAAGGTCGTACAGGCTTCGATTTCGTCGGTGGTCTCGAAATTGAGTGATTCCGCCGGGCATTGCCAGCGCAGTTTTTCGAGGGGAACTTCAAAGTTGTCGTTTGCGTTTGTCATTTGTTCCTGCTCGTGTTGTTTGGTTCAATGCAGACAGCTTGCGTTGCTTCAGGATGGATTTTCAACTGACTTTGACCAATCAATATGCGAAATTGTAATGGGGAAGTCAAGTGGCAAATTGCAGAACCCGTAATCCCTCAGTTATAGGTGGACAACGCCATCCCACTGCCATAAAATAAATTTTCATCTTTTTAAAAAAGACTGGCGTCTCGATTTTCTTTTTTGTATATTCCTTTTTAGTATGGAAAAGGAAATA
>JAPDQK010000014.1:0-108156 GCA_034505955.1 Candidatus Zhuqueibacter pondensis | reverse complement strand
CCGGCCGTTTGTCCGAAGAGCTCGCGGCGATTGCGCCGTGGCTCAGCGGCAGCGAAACGGTCGCGCCGGTTGATCATTTGGCAACGCTTTCGGCCTCGCTGGCGGAAACCCGCAAGACGCATCGCCTCGCCATTTTGGAGGAGACGGCCGCGGGCCGCGCCGATGCCGGCGATACTTTGGCGCGGCTCGAAGCGTTGCGCTGGCTCGACCGCCTGGCGTATCATATTTGGCGCGCGGTACATCATCTTGCCGACGGCAATGAAGATGAGCCGGGCGTACCCAAAGGCATGCCTGTTGCCGAGCCGCCGGTTTGAGGCCTGAGCGTTTTTCTACGGCGACGATCAAAGTTGCCCACGAAACACGCGAAAACAGCTTGCGTGTCTTTTTGTGTGTTTCGTGGGTACAGGTTTAAATCGGTCAAGTAAAATCACGCCGGCGGCTTCAACGAACGTGACTTCCAGGTTTCTTGCAGAAAGCCGTACACAATGAGCAACGCGCCGGCGCCGGCGGTGTAAGGCAGAAGCCAGTCGATGCGCTTGGTCAGCTCCGCGCCGACCCAAAGCAAAGCGCTGGCGACAAAAACAATCAGGCCGATGTAGATAATGCGGTTCTTGGGCATGGTTCGTCTCCTAAAATAATCATTTTGCAACGATGCGTATAAAAATATATTGATCTTCTCCCGCAAGTCAAGCAAAAACGAGGCGCAGAAATAATGGTTCAATTACGGTTGGGTAGCGCAAACCTCTTGCTTGCAGTCAGGATGACTGCGCTACGTTTTCTCGCCGGAGAGTGAGGCATTACACGAGGAATCTGCTTTAGTTCGCCACCGCAATGACGCCCGGCGCTTTGATTCCATTTAGCGTCTTGACGACCTCAAATAAATCACCTGTTCTGTAAAAATCCACCGCAATGAGGTTGGGCAGCATGCCGCGCTCTTGCTGGCACTGTCTTGCGCGATGCAAGAGAAAATCATGCGCATTCACGATCGCGGCGTTGCTCGGCAGCGGCAGCGGCGTGGTTTCGATCCAGTGGTTCAACAAGAACAGTGAGGCGTTGTCGCCGCCGCGGTTCGGTTCGCAAGAAAAATCTGTGGGATGACGGAAAGTGTACGGCGTTTCCTGCATCACCTCGAAGGCGGCGTGATACCACGGCACGCTGGCGCTGTTGTTCTCGGCCATCACCAGCACGCGTTGATCCGAGGCGATCATCTCGCGCAAGGTCGGCCAGGGCGGGGTCACGGCGCCGTGATAAACGAAATCGATCAGCCCGCTTTCTTGAAAGCATTGCTCGACGTCCTGCGGGGCCACGCCCTCATCCTGGATGACGACGATCAAAACTTCATTGGGATTGGCGATGAGAAATTCCCGCACTTTTTTCAGTATCGGCACCAACGGCAAAGCACCCAATTCACACAGGCCGTGGCATAAATAGACCTGGCGGTTTTTTTCGTCGCCTCCGATCAAACGGTTGCGTATGCGCACTGCCGCAGCGATTCCCTCCGGGCCGAGCGTTGCCTCATATTTTTTTATGGCGGCTGTTTCTTCACCTGCGAGCACCGTTTTCACTCTGTCGCCTACGGGAATGCCATAATAAACATCGATGAGAAACGCGCGAATGCCGTCACGCAACTGCTCGGGAATGCCTTTCTCCTGATTCGGGAACATCCAATTCGAAATGTCAGCGGCGGCCATGGAGTTGTGCGTCGTCGGGAACACCACCTCGTTCAACCGGCGGTCGCACAGCTCGGGATAGCCGTTGCACGCGGCGATTTCAGGCGCCATGTCCGTCGTGGCCACGGATCGGGAAAAGAAAAAAAGCGTTGCGCCCACCAGCACGAGTGCAAGAGAGCTGACGATAATCATGGCGCCCAAGCTCAAACGTTTGTCACGGTTTGCCGCCAATGCTTCCGCTTCGTCTTTTTGCATCCTGGGAAGCGCATAGAACGCCGCCTCGAAAAACTCGCGCAGGCCGAGGAAGAAGAGCACGGCGCCGGCGATGAGGCCGAGCACGGACAGCATGGCGTTCGGCCACTTTACGGCAAGGGCGCCGATAATGAGAAAAAAGATGGCGCGCAGAAAGTGTGTGAATTTTCTTTTCGGCGCGGCGCTAAGCCATTGCCAAATCCTGCTGCCGATTTGTGCCAGGCGCAGGCGTTCGAGCAACGAAGCCGATGCGGCCGCGAGAATGAGGCCGATGGCGCCGAGCAGGAGCGCCCAATTCATCAGGCCGGCGGAAAAACCGCTCCACAGGCCAGGCAGCGCCTCGCTGATCGCGGCGTCATGAATAAACGCGGCCAGAATTTTTCCGCCAAAGCGGGCGAGGAGAGACAGTATCGCGGCGACGAGGGCAAGGCTCACGCCCACTCTGAGGAGGGCGTGCCTTTTTTCGACGGCGAGCAAAACGCCAAGGGCAAGCAGCGCCACGCCGAAAATGAGCAGCATCCAATAGCGGATTCGCAGTTGCTGTGCGCGGCGCAGCAGACTGGCAACGATTTCTCCGCCCGGCGCTTCATCCAGGCTGGCGATGGTGGCGACTATTTGCTCCGGAATTTTTTGAGCGATCTCCGGATTGGTTGCTAGAGCGCTGCGAAACAGCACGCCCAAATCCGCGGCGGTGAGCAGGATTTTTTCACCGGTTTCGGACAATAACGCTTTGTGGGTGCTTTTTGCGGCGCGGCGAACGACGGCGCGAAAAGGCTCCGAAGAGACAACCGAACGGGCGGCAACCAAAATGATCGGCCGTAACCCGGTCAGGTCGGTTCGCGCGGCAATGAGACGATCGGTGAGGCGTTCGGCAACGAATGACGCGACGCCAGGCTGTGCCAGGCTGGCAGCGAGCCGGCGGGAAAAAGCCTCGGCGTCGAACAACACACGCGCGGCATAAGCGAGCAAGAGGCCGCTGGTGATCGCCAGAATGCCGAGAACGCTGCACGCCACCGCGACAATGGCACGAAATCGGCTTGGTTTCATTTGGGTGTTAATGAGAAAGTCAAAATCAAAACAAAATTTTGAAAAGCTTGTGGCAGCGTGATTCGGGAAGAGGTTGCCGGCGCATCATCCCTCTCTCAAAGTTTTTCGACGAATGCCAGTAGAAAAACGTTGCCGCCGAGCGACACGATCGATATCAAAGCTCACGAATGGCCTTTGCTCTTCCGCTTTGCCGGAAAGTCAAGGTAGTCCATAATACCACGGGATCACCTGCGCCAAAAACAAGGCCATGGCCAGCGCGCTGATGAAATCCAGCAGCAGCCCGGAAGCGGCCATGATTTTCAATGAGACGTGCTTGACGCCGCCATACAGCAAGGCGTTGACCGGCGTGCTGATGGGCAGCATGAACGCGTTGGTGGCGGCCAACCCCACGGCCATGAGCGCGAGCAGCAGGCGCTCGGCCAACGCGTGCATCACCGGAAAAAACGCCACCGTCACCGCGGTGTTGTTGAAAAATTCCGTGGCTAATGAGCCCGTAGCGCACACCCAGGCGGGAAAGCAAGAAGCCGGTCAGGATCAAAAAGAGAAAGGACATGATCACAGTGATTGCAGTATAAAGGCAGAATGATTAAAACTTTTTTGCCAAATAATCATTCTAGTTTTGGCTGTGGCGAGGCGAGTGCCGCGCCTGAAGGTGCGACTACAAAAATCCTCAAAACCCCGGCGTCAGGCTGAATTGCCAGTGCCAGCCTTTTTTCGGGCGATCAATGGGATTGACGAAAATGATCTCTGCAATGGCAAAGCCCAGCAGATTCAGCCGCAAAGTGGCGCCGGCGCTGCGCACCAAATTGCGGCTGCCATCGAGAAACCACGCCTTCTCGTTCTTCGTCCAGGCGACGCCGGCGTCGTAAAAAGCGCCAAGCTCGATGGGTAGAAAACCGTAATATCCTCCGCCCAAGCCGAGCACGCCCAGCAGCGGGAAACGCAGCTCGAAATTGCCCACCAATAATTTGCTGCCGAAGAGTTGATCCACCACCGGGCAATCGCCGGTAGCGCTGGATTCGCATTCATTTGCGCTGAAGGAATTAAAATCATAACCGCGCACGAGTGTGGAGTAACCAAGGAACAACGGAAAGAGCCGGCCGTCTTCCGCATCGCGGCCGTAGCGGCCATAATGAAGAACGCGCGCCGCCAGCGTAAAGGGCCGCGCCGGCATCACGTAGCGGCGATAATCCGCCAGCGCCGAATATAATGACAGCGAACCGTAGCTGGGTGATATTTCCAGCCGGTAGCTTTGGCCGAGAATGGGACTGGTGGCGCCAAAAATGGAGGCATCGTAAACCAAAGCCGCGCTCGCCTGGCCCAAGCTCAACGAACGAGGCGATGGCAACGCCTCCGTTCTATCGAGAATCACTCGTCCGGTTGTGGTGGAAACGGCAATCGTTCTGACTTCATTGTCGAAGCTGATATGGCGATAGCCCGCCGAAAGCTCGAACCGTTGCGCCCGGCTGAAGGGATATCCAAGCACGCCGGCAATATCACGGTTGATCTGCCGCAAGCGAATCTCTTGCTCTATGTACGCGGACATGCCGTTGATTTCTCCAAACCCGCTGGCAAAGTCGCCGGCAACGTAGGGGATTTGCTGAATCGTGGCGCCCCAGTTCAAGCGCCGTTTGAGATTTTGATACGCGGCGACGGCGGCGATTTCTTTGAAATTGCCGGTGGCTTGCAACATCGTCGCGAGGTTATGATCGCCGAGCATGTCGCTCCAAAACAGCGAGACGCCGCCGCCGAGGTACGTGCCGAAGCGATCGAGGCCGGCAACAAGATACGGTTGGCCGATGTAATCGAGCGACAACTTGGGCCGATAATCGCTTGCAACGGAATCACTCACCGCCGGCAGGCCCCAATCCGGATTCTTGATGAGCGTCAACACTTCGTTGGTGGCGCGCAGCGTCGGCGGCAGGGCCGCGGGGTTGCTGTCATTTGGCCACTTGGCAGGCTCTTTTGCGGTGAGTTGCTCCGGTGAATCCACTGAATAAATTCCATATTTGCCATTTTCGAAAACACTGAAGGCCAGGCGCGGGGCGCGCGACGCTACCGAAAGCGCCGGGCTGAGCGCGGTGATGCCGCTAACGCCGGTATAGAGATTGGTCAATTGATAAATCTCGCCGCTGGCCATATCGGCGCGATAGAGGTTGCTGATGCCGTTTTGATCGGAAAGGAAGTACAAGCTTTTGGCATCTGCGGACCATTGCGGGTTGATATTTTTCGCGTCGTCAAAACCAGGCGCCGGCTGAATGGCGCCGGTAACGGGATTCATCAACGCCAGGCGGTAGTTGCCGAATTTGAGATTGCTCAATTCGGTGGAAAAGCGGTCGGTGACGAACGCAAGGTGTTGGCCGTCGGGCGACCACGCCGGATGGACGTCGGCAAAAGCATCGTTGGTCATCTGCCGCAGACTATCGGCCTCGAGATCGTAAATGTACAAATCCGTTAATCCGCCAACGAGAGCGGAGAAGGCAATGTAGCGGCCATTCGGCGACCAGGTGGGATTGAGAATCTCGCCAAGCTCGCGCAAAGTAATCTCGCGCTCCATGCGGTTGCGAGTGACATCGAGCAATGAAAGAACCGGCTGGCCTTTCTTGATGGCGGCGAAAGCGAAGCGGCGGCTTTGCGCATCCCACGCGCCGGCGGAATTGATGAATTGCAAGCTCTCGAAATGCGGATCGACCGCGGTGTTGGTGATCTTGCGCAAGATTCTTCCGGTCTCGGCATCAGCGAGAAACATGTCGATGGAGAACAAATCTTTCTCCGAGAAGAAAACGATCTGTTTGCCATCCGGACTGAGCGCCGGTGCCAAATTGATGTTGCCGCCGCCTTGTTTGTCCGAAATCAGCAGGCGGCCATACTTGTCGGGAGTTTGCGTGATCTCGACAAGCGGATCATAGGTGTCGTGAACCGCGTCGTGCCAGGCCTGCGATAATGCTTTGGCATCGAGGCTGAGGACAGTCTTGATGGCTTTCTCGACATCGCCGGATTTGCCGGCGTCGCGCAGCATCCTGCCCACCACTTCATCACCCCATCTGCCGGCGACATAGGCCCAAAACGCCTGGCCGAAGCGGTAGGGAAAATATCGCGGATCGGAAAGCTGGCGAACGGTGGGTAGCTTTTTCGCGCGCGCCGCATCGCGCATCCACATGGCGGTGTGGGGATCGACATGCCCGAGGGTCAAATATTCCGCCATGCCCTCGATGAACCACAACGGCAATCGCAGCGCGCCTGGCGCACGGAATCCGGCGCCGGGTTTGCCGCCGCCGGTGAGGTCAAATTGAAACGCATGCACCAGCTCGTGCCCGAGCACGTGGTCGGTTTCTGCCAGCGAGCTGGCAAACGGCTGCACCATGCGGCGCTTGAAAGCCTCGGTCACGCCGCCGGTTCCTTCTCCCAAAGTGCCTTGGATGGCATTGGTTTGCTGGAAGTGCGGCTGGTTGGCGTAGAGAATCAGCGGCTGTTTTCCAGTGAGCTGGTGATTCAGCAGGCGCGACACGCGGGCGTACCAGCGTTCGGACAGGCGCGCGGCGTGCTGCACCGCCTCCTCTTTTTCGGCATAATAGTAAATGTCGAAATGCGCGGTTTTGAGAACTTTGAAATCGAAACTTTCGTACTGCACTTTGTTGCGGCCAAAATATTGGGCTTGGGCGGTATTGAGGGCGGCGCCGGCAATGATGATGGACAAAAAAGCCGGGATTTGAAAATGATATGAAAGGCGCATGGCTTCATTCCCTGAAATAATGCGATACAATATTTTTTTGATTTCAAGGCAACACGATAAAGCAAAAACTTTAAAAGGCAGAATGATTATTCGACAGGATAATTTTGTAATCATCCTGCCCAAAAATTATTTTGCTTGTTTGCAATACCAAATCAAGATTCTAACCTTCGGCCAACAATGGCATCTTTTTCACCCGCTTGTATATTTCCATAACGACCATGATCACCGCGGCGAGGGCGCCGAAGATCAGCCACTGCTCGAGCGGCAGGGGGCTGGTGCGCAGCAGCGCTTGCAGCGGCGGCCATTGCGTGGCCAGCACGTGAATGGCGAATGCCGCGAGCATGCCGAACATGAGAACGGTGTTGTTGCGCAACGGAACGCGAAAGGCGGAGCGGTATTCCGAGCGGCAATTGAGCACGTGATAAAATTGCATGAGCACCAACAGCGTGAGCAGGGCATTGCGGGCGATGGTTTCCTCCCAGCCGCGGTTGAGTAGGAAGATCCACGCGCCCAAACAGACGAGCGCCATGGTGACGCCGCTGGTCAGCACTTGCTCGATCATCTTGCGGTTGAAGATGCCTTCGCTGGGCCGGCGCGGCGGCAGTTTCATAACGCCCTTTTCGCCGGCTTCGAATGCCAGGGCCACGTCTTGGATGCCATTGGTCACGAGGTTGAGCCAGAGAATTTGCACGGCGAGCAAAGGCGCCGGCAGTCCCATGAGCGTGGCGCCGCCGATCAGGATCAACTCCGCCGCGCCGGTGGAAATCAGCAGCAGCGTCACTTTGCGGACGTTGGCGTAAGCGAAGCGTCCTTCTTCAATGCCGGATACAATCGAGGCGAAGTTGTCGTCGGTCACGATCATTAGCGCGGTGTCCTTGGCGATGTCGGTGCCGGAGCCCATGGCGACGCCGATGTTGGCGCGACGCAGGGCCGGCGCGTCGTTGACGCCGTCGCCGGTGACCGCCACAAATTCACCCAGCTTCACCAAGCCATCGACAATATGCAGCTTTTGTTGCGGCGTGACGCGCGCAAAGACGGTGATGTGCTTGATGCGCTCAAAAAATTCCGGCGTGTCATAGCCGCCGATTTCATCCAACTCCTGTCCGCTGATCACTTGCTCAACCGACTCGGCAATCTGCAATTCTTTGGCGATGACCAACGCCGTGGCCGGATGATCGCCGGTGATCATGATCACTTTCACGCCGGCCCTCCGGGAAACGGCGACGGCATCACGCACTTCCGGACGCAGCGGATCGATGAATCCCACCAATCCCAACACCACGAGATCCGCCAACTGCGACTCGTCGAATTGTGACAGATCGCCGGCCTCCGCGAGCGAGCCGCCGGCGATGACGAGCACACGATAACCGTGTTCGGCCAACTCTTGTGCTTGACGCAAAAGGCTGTCATCATCCAGCGGTTGATCGCCGGAGGAAGTTGACATGCGGCTGCAAAAAGGCAACACCGCCTCGACGCCGCCCTTCACGGCGACTTCAATCTTGCCATGATTGCGATAGGCGGTGGCCGCATAGCGTTTTTCAGATTCGAACGGAATTTCAGCGGCAACGGGAAATTTTTTGCGTTCGCCTTCGGGATCCAATTTCAGTTTTCGTCCCAGCGCCAGCAGGGCAACATCCATGGCATCGCCGCTGTGCTTCCAGTCGCCGTCTTCGGAGGCAAGCGAGGCTTCGTTGCACAGAACACCAGCCCGCGCCAAGCTCAACAAGCGCGCCTGCAAAGCTTCGTCAATTGAGCCGCCGTCCTCGCGGCTGGCCTCGCCTTCGTCGTTGTAACCCTGGCCGCTGATCTGCACGCGCGTGCCCTCGGGGAACACGATCAATTTCACCGTTTGCTGATTCACGGTCAGCGTGCCGGTTTTGTCGCTCGCGATCGTGGTGCAGCTTCCCAGACTTTCCACTGCCATCAGCTTGCGCACAATCACTTGCCGCTTGGCCATGCGGCCGGTGGCGAGCGAGAGCGCGACCGTCATGGCCACCGGCAAACCCTCCGGAATGGCCGAGACGGCCATGGCGATCATCAGAAAGAAAACGTCACGAAATTCGACGCCGCGCGAGACCGAGAGCAGTCCCAAGAGAACGGCGAACACCAGCACGATCAAGCTGACTTGGCGGGCGAACCGTTCCATGCGGATGACCAGCGGCGGTTTGGAGCCTTCCTCTTCGGTGAGGGAACGCGCGATTTTGCCGACTTCGGTGTGCGAGCCAGTGGCAACGACGAGGCCGGTGCCGCGGCCGGTGACGACGGTGGCGCCGGCATAGCCCATGTTTTTGCGGTCGCTCACCGGCGTGTCTTCGCGCAGCAGCGACAAATTTTTTTCCGCCGGGAGGGATTCGCCGGTCAAGAAGGCTTCATCAATGGTCAAGTTGTTGACCTGCACGAAGCGTAAATCCGCCGGAACTTTGTCGCCCGATTCGAGCAGAACGACGTCGCCGGGAACCAAGTCTTCCGCCGGAATGGTTTGCTGGCGGCCGTCGCGGCGCACGCGCGCCTTGATCTTTAACAGGGTTTGCAGAGCGTGGGCGCTCTGCTCGGCGCGCCATTCCTGCACTGTTCCAATAATGGCGTTGAGCAGGATCACCACGAAGATGAAGCCGGCATCTTTGACGTCTCCGATGACCAGGGCGACGCCGCCGGCGATCAACAGAATGTAGATCAGCGGGCTGGTGAATTGGTGCAGCACCACTTGCAGCAGGGTGGGCGGCTTTTTGCTCGGCAGAATGTTTTTGCCGAATTCGTGCAGCCGTTCTTCCACCTGCGCCGGGGTGAGGCCTTCCGGCTTGGCTTGCAACTTGCGATACACCGCGTCTTCTGCGAGGGCATGCCAGGCGATGGAATGGGCAGTGGCTCCCTCGCGTTGTGCGCGGAGCCGATTGGGTTTGTTGGTTTTCATCTCGAGGTATCCATTCAAAAATTCATGAAAAGGCAGAATGATGTTTCAGCAGAACGATTGGAAATTATCATTCTGCCTTGTGGATAAGGCAGAATGATGCTTCGGCAGAATGATTGAAAAATTATACGGCCTTGCAGGTAAGGCAGAACAATGTTTCGGCAGAACGATTAAAAATTATTTATTCTGCCAGACAAGCATTCGGCCTTGCGGGTAAGGCAGAACACTGTTCCGGCAGAACGATTGAAAAATTATTTGCCAAACAATCATCCTGCCTAAATCCAATGCAGAATGATTATCTCTTTTGATTCAGCATAGTTTTGAACGAGATCACATGATGATTGAAATTTATCCAGTGAATGGCGTTCAATTTTGTGAGACGAATAAATCTGTTTAGCTGTTGCTCGTAGCTCTCCGTGCCTTTCGTTATTGCGGTTATTTTGAAGGCGACGTTGGGGTTGAGCAGATGAACTTTTTGATTCCCCAAATTTGTTTCATTGAGAATGACTTCGATATCTTTAACCACCTGATCTTCGCCGCCGCGAAAGTGATAAATCGCTTCGTAAAACAGGCTGGTTTCCAGAAAGGCGCCCCAATCCATTATCAATTCCACGATCAGCCCTTTTAACCAGCCACTCTCCTCATCCAAATCGAGCCACTGCTTGTCGTCAAAAACGACGTCATGGCGATCTTTCGGCAGCATGCTGGTGGAGACGAAGCGTTTTTCAACTGATGTCGGGCGGAAATTAATCAACTTGCCATGCTGCAGTCCAAACAGAAACAAATAATGCAGCGTTTGTCTCTCGTGCTCTGAGCTCAGCTTGTTGACGGTTTTCAGCTCATATACTATCGAATCATCCACCAGCATGTCGACGGCGTATTCCTTGACAAAGTCTCGATATGAAACGATGACGGGCACTTCGATCTCGACGTTGCCCAGCCCGGCCTTGCGGCAGCGATTAGCCAGTTCGTTTCGGTAAATTTTTTCATCCCACAGCCGGCCGATCTCATTGTGAATGTCAAAAGCGAACCCGGTGATCTGATAATCGATCTCATGGAATTCTTGCGCGCTGATTCGCTTGATACGATGTTTGGTTTTAATACCCATAAACACCTCCGCAAAGAATAATTGTACCGACCAATTATTCTGCCATTTTACATGGCAGGATAATTTAGTCCATTGATTTGAAAGTGATTTTAAAATCGTTCTGCCCATTTTTATGGCAGAACGATTGATTGGCAGAACAATTAAAGCGTTTGATTCGACCCGTTTTCCCAAAATTGTTCTGCCATGTATTTGCCGATCGCAACGAGCAGGAGCTTTCGCAAGGCGCTCAGAGCCGGCACAGTTCACAAGGACTGTATCAGCGCAAAGAGCAGCGAAAGCAGCACCAATCCCGCCACGATGCCGATCAGCAGATTGCGCGCGTAAATGTCTTGCATGGGTTTATTCTCCTCGGTCATGCCATTTCATAATTTTCTGTATGGATATAATGCAAAGAAACTCCCATCGCCACCAGCTTTTTTTCCACCGCGGCGATCATGGGAATCGGCCCGCAGATGAAATATTGCCATTGGGCGTGGTCAACCGGCAGGTGCCGTTCCAGAATCTCCCTGGTAATGTAGCCGGTTTCTCCCTGCCACCCTTCCGGCGGATTCTCCAACAAGTGAACGACTTTGAGATTCATGCGTTCTTGCAAAGTCTCCAGATCTTCTCGATAAGTGACGCTTTCCCAATCCGGATTGCCGTAGAAAAAGACGACCGGCCGCGCGTCTTTGCGATCAGCCATGGTGCGCAAGATGCTCAGAACCGGCACCGAACCAATCCCGCCGGCAATCATGACATACCCCGGCGCCTCGTGTTGATCGATGTCGAACGTGCCGAACGGGCCATCCACGCAAACTTTCTCGCCGGGTTGAAACTCTTTGATCGTGCGCGTGAAATCTCCGAGTTCTTTGATGGTGAACTCCAGCCGGTCACGGACTTCTGCGCTGGAATTGAAGGAGAAGGGATTGTCGCGGAAGGAGAACGGCGAAGTTCTGGCGGTCAGCCAGGCAAATTGCCCGGCCATGAAACGCATGCCGGCATGGCCATCCGGCGCCAGCGCCAGTGTCCAAGCCTCGCCGCGTTCGGGCCGCACCTCGATGACGCGATAAGGCCGGCGCAGCAACTGCAGCGGCCTGAGCACGCGAACATAGAGCGTTGCCGCTGCCCAAACTGCCGCCATAACCACCCAATAGCCGCGTTGTAACGGGTGAGCCATGTAATGATTCACCATGAAGATATGGTACAGCACCAGCCCCGCGGCGACGACGGCGAACACGCCGTGAATGGTGCGCCAGCGTTCATAACGAATCTTGAAATCTTTGCGCCACACTGAGCTGGCCACCAGCAGGATGAACAGGATGACCGACAGCACCGCGGCACGCGCGCGCCAGGGAGCGTTGGTGAGGTTCAACAACCTGAGCGTGTAGGGATTGCCGGCAAATAGGATAAGCGGGTGAGCCAGCGCCAGGGTAAAGCCCGCAATCGAAATGCGGCGATGGAAAGTGTACAACGTATCCATCGGAAAAACGCTGGCCAGGAAAGGCAGGCGCGCCGTGGGGATGAACTGCATGCCCATGAGCGACAAGCCCGCGAATCCCAGCGCCACCGACAGCTCGCGCCAAAACTCGCGGCCTTCGGGGCGCGGGCCAATGAACAGAATCAGCATCGGCGCGAAGATGACCAGGACAAACGCCCCGATCCAGAGTCTTTCTTTTATGGCATCGGACATTTCATTAATCTCCGGTGTTGATCAGCACAATTATTCAGGCTCGCGGACGCAACAATTTGACCTCCGGCGACGGACTTGCTTTCCCAGATCGATCAGGCTGTCATGTAAAAGTTGGATCACGTAGCGCGGATTGTGAACATAGCCGCCGGCATCTTTGACGGCGAACTGATAGTTATAGGCTGCCCTGAGTAGACGGGGAGTCCAGGCATCGTAGCTGCTGTCAGCGTTGATCTCCTCCGCATCGGCGATGCCGTTGTCATTGGCATCAATGCAGAAATAGGGGGACTGATCGGCATACACAATGGGCTTGCCGGCAACGCGGCGGGCATATTCCTGGATGGCCTCTAGCAGCAGGGCCTGTAGTGACCTGATCTCACTGTAGATTCCTTCCGTGGTGTTCAGATCGCCGTCATAATCGATCTTCTGCGTGCGAATCGCCGGAAAATCGACGTTGCTCACCACGTTGAGATGGCAGGGAGCGCACTTTTTCGGTTCCACTGTGAGGTCGTGGGGATTGTGGCAATCGGTGCAAGTTTCCGCGCCGGCTGCATGGGCGAAATAACCGGCATATTCCCGCTCGGGGTATTCGTAACCGCTGCGCGCGACCGAGCCAAGCTGGGTGGAGGCGGCAATTTTGTAATGCGGATCGAAAAAGCTCCAGGGAGAAACATCGTCATCCGGCAATCCCTCAAGAGCATCCCGAATGCCGTTGGTGGACTCGAGGCTCTGATGACAGATCAAGCAGGCGGCCTCGGTGCGAACGGGCTTGAAATCCACTCCGAAATGGAATGCGACGCGCTCGAGGACATGCGCCGAGGGGTTGTGGCAGGCAATGCACGTGACGACTTCTCCGGCTGGCGCGCGCCGATTCACGGCGCCAGGTGGCGAGCCGTCTGCTCCCAGGTAACTCAGAAAGCCGGAGGTACCGTGGCATCTGGCGCAAAAAGCAGGAACCACCGGCGGATCATTGTTGCTCCACAGCGTGAAAGCGCGCGCCTCACGGTCGGCGTGGCCGGAGGTGGCATAACGATTTGTGGCCTGAACGACGCTTTCATTGGTCAACCGGTTCAGCGAACGGGCAGAGAATCCGAGAATGATCAGAGAGATGAGCAAAAGCAGAAGGATGAATGTTTTCGCTTGCATGCGATGATCTCCTTTCCTGTAACATTTTATAAGCCGGCGTGCAATGCTTTAGTCTTGCGTGCGCGAAGCTGAAGTTTCGCACTCCGGTTGCCTTCCCCGCAATTTGTTGCACCCTCAAATCAATACCGCCTCATCTTAGCCCGGTGATATAATTTTGGAGCTGCTGAACAAAAAACTCCAATTCTTCAATAATGTCCTTAACCACGTCCCCAATGGAGACGAGTCCCACCAAACGGCCTTCCTCCAAAACCGGCAGGTGGCGGATGCGCTTTTCCGTCATCAGCGCCATGCAGTCATTGACGGATTGGTCGGGAGTGACGGTGATCACTTCTCTGGTCATGACTTCTTCGATACGGGTTGTCTCCGCCTGCTTTCCTTGCAGCCCGAGCTTCCGGGCATAATCACGCTCGGTGAAAATTCCAATAAGCGCTCCGCCCTCCACGACCGGCAGCGCGCCAATGTTTTTCTCTGCCATCAGTTTCAGGGCATCCAGGACGGTTGCATCCTTGGCAATCGTCCAAACGTGACTGCCTTTCAGCTCGAGAAGCCGTTTGACTTTGTTCATTTTGAATCTCCTTAGGTCATTACGCAGCAAAAGTTACAAAAAAAATTCTGAATTTTTGATTTCTCCACCTGATAGAAAAACCCATCGGACAAATCTTTTACAATTGGGTTTTTTCAATCCGTTGGAAAAAATTTGTTTTCCGATGCTGCCCGCAAGGCTCCAGTTTTCAGCTTGTCTGAAAACTGGCGTAGTCTGTTATAAGTCAAAACTTTTCAAAAAAAGCAACGACTTTTGGTGGTATTCGGATTTTATGAATCGCCTGGATTTAAGTCGTTTAAATTTTGATCCAGACGATGTTTAGTTCCGGCTTATGTTAGTGATGAAAATACGCGTTCAGCACGTACTCCTGCACCATTCTGTGCGTATTAAAAAACGATCCGTTGATGGCGATGGAGTA
The DNA here is from genome assembly GCA_034505955.1 of Candidatus Zhuqueibacter pondensis. Taxonomy (GTDB): domain Bacteria; phylum Zhuqueibacterota; class Zhuqueibacteria; order Zhuqueibacterales; family Zhuqueibacteraceae; genus Zhuqueibacter; species Zhuqueibacter pondensis. The sequence continues at coordinate 93,664 of JAPDQK010000014.1, read as the reverse complement.
GATCATCACCGCGATGAACCGCTCCCGGTCGCCGTAGAAAAGAGGGAGAACGATCTTTTCCAGCTTGTCGTACAGGGAGGGCGCATCCAGCGAGTGGTCCCGATCTTCGCCCTTTCCCCGGGCCGCCTCGCCGATGGCCCAGCCCGTCAGTCCCTCGATATGCCCTTCGATCCACCAGCCGTCCAGCACGCTCAGGTTGGGAACGCCGTTGAGCGCCGCCTTCATGCCGCTGGTCCCCGAGGCCTCCATAGGTGGCTCAGGCGTGTTCAGCCAAATATCGACTCCGGCAGTGATCATCGCGCCCAGCGCCATGTTGTAATTCTCAAGATACGCAATCTTGACCTCGTTCGCCAGAGCTTGCTTGGCCTGGAAAATCCGCTTAATGAGTTCTTTGCCGCCATGATCACGAGGATGAGCCTTGCCGGCGTAGATCACCTGAATTTTGCCGGCTGCGGCAGCGATTCTTCGCAGCCGCTCCAAATCCTGAAACAGCAGGTCACCCCTTTTGTAAGTCGTAGCGCGGCGGGCAAAGCCGATGGTCAACACGTTCTCATCCATGCTGTCGCCGGTTTCCCGATTGACAAAATCAATCAGCCGTTTCTTGGCCCGCATATGGGCTTCCCAAATCTCCTGCTTGGGAATGCTCAGGGCGGATCGCAGGCAGAAATTGTCCTGCCGCCAAAGCGGAATATGGCGGTCGAAAAGTTCCTGAAACGGCTCCGAAACCCAGGTTGCCGCATGAACGCCATTGGTGATGGCATCAATGGAATAACCGGCGAACATCAGCTGTGAGACCTCGCCGTGTTTTCGAGCAACGCCGTTGACGTAACGGCTCAGGTTGAGGGCCAGGTTGGTCATGTTCAGAGTATTTTCCTCATAAAGAACGCCCTCCAAACTAAAGAAATCATCGCGCTCGCCGAGCACCCGTCGCGCCAGATCGATAGGGAACCTGTCGTGCCCGGCAGGAACGGGAGTATGGGTCGTGAAAACGCATTGGTTCCGCACCGCTTGCCGGTCTTCTTCAGTAAACGATTTTCTGCCGGCGCGTTTGGCTTCTTCATCCAAAAGCTCCAGCGTCAACAGGGCGGCATGCCCTTCATTCATGTGAAAGCTGCGAATGTTTTCGTGGCCGAGAGCGCGGAGCATCCTGGCGCCGCCGATGCCGAGGATCACCTCCTGGCAGAGCCGGTAGTGCTCGTCTCCGCCATACAGAAAATGGGTCAAGGTGCGATCCCATTCGTAATTTTCCGGCAAATCGGCGTCGAGAAAATAGACCGGCACCGTGAAGCCGCTGGCGCCTTTGACGTCATATCTCCAGCACCGCAAGTGGACGGTTCGCCCTTCCACGAGAACCCAGGTTCGCTGGGGCATCTCTTCGAGAAAATCCTCCACGGCCCAGGAATCCGGCTCCTCCCGCTGCCATCCATCGGCCTCGAGTTTTTGGTGGAAATAGCCCTTGCGGTAAAGAAGAGTGACCGCAACCGTGGGCACCTCGAGATCGGCGGCGGAGCGGATCGTATCGCCGGCCAGCACCCCCAAGCCGCCGCTGTAAGTATGGATGCGCTCATGCAGCCCAATCTCCATGGAGAAATAGGCCACCGATCGTTGTTCGTTCATGGATTGCCGCATATTGACCTCCTATTCTGGTAAACAATTCTTATGAAAATCGGAGTGCAATGCTTCAGCATTGCAACGGTGAACCGTTGCACTCCGGGGCATTTTGTGGCAAACACGGCAACGATAAATCGTTGCACCTCTCCATCGCTTGATCTCACAAATCACCTGTCGCCGGGTTCCGGACAATTCCCCGGAGAAGCCTGCCGAGAACGTCGGCCCCGGTAATGACACGCTTGTCTTCACCCCACAACAAGATGACGTCATGATCGACAACGTCATCCTGGCTGTGGCTGGGTTTTACCTGGAGAAGTGAAATGATATCGCCGATCGTGGTTCGGCCGCTTCCGGCGATGAGAGGGCGGTGGCAGTGCCGGTAGGGATTGAATCGGTTGAATTCGAACAAAGCTTCGCGAATGAACTCGTCCGAATCCACGACCAGCCGTGGACTATCATCGGCGTCAACAAGAACGATCCACTTTTTTCCAGAAAGGTGAATGCGCTTGATGAATTCGTCGGCAATGGCCGGCTTGATTTCGGGGAAAATCGGCCGGTCATCTTCAAAGCTCAGCCGCACGATGCTGTTGGGATCAAGGACTTCGCCTTCATCCGCCAGAGGAACGTCATCGAGCGCCAGAAAATTCAGCGCGCCTTGGCCTTCGACTTTTTCGATTTCCGTTTGCGAGGCATTCATGTGCAGCTTGATCAGCTCGCGGATATCCTTTTCTTTAAAATACGCAATGGCCTCGGGGCCAAGCCATTTGTTCAGAACCACGGCGGTTGGCTTGGCCACGGGAAACAGAAGGAACTGGTAAAAACGGAGGACGGGTGAGAGCAGGGAAGCAAATTTCAGCGCATGCCGCGAGAAGTACGCTTGCGGCACGATTTCTCCGAAAATGGTTATGACGACGGTCGAGAAGAGAAACGCCACGCCGCCGGTGAGCACCGAGCCGGACAGCAGGGCCAGCAGCACATTGACCGCCACGTTCCCCCAGAGAATCGTCACCAGCAGAAAATTCGCATCCTCGCGCAGCGCCAGAACCCGGCGCGCCTGTTTATTGTTCTTGGCGGCCTCGATTTGGAGCTCCAGCTTGCTGACCGTGAAAAACGCCAAATTCATGCCGGACATGACCGCCGATTGGGATACGCAGACCGCGATCCCGATCCAAATCATCAACGTCATCGTTCGCAGTCCCTGGCAATTCGATAATTCGTCCTGCAAAAAATGTTTAAAAATGACAGAAAAATGAATGGCAGAAAAATGAATGGCAGAAAAATGAATGGCAGAAAAATGAATGGCAGAAAAATGAATGGCAGAAGAATGAAAGCTTTTTATTGGTTTTCAAAAATCATTCTGCCAATCCATTATCCTGCCAATTATATGGCAGGATGATTCATCGGCGGAATAATTAAATCTTTTGATCCGATAAGGTTTTCAAAAAATCATTCTGTCGACTAATTATTCTGCCATCACCCCGTCACGCCCGCAGCGCCGGTTTCATGGCGGCGCCGCTGAGCGCGGCTTCGATCATCAGAAACTCGCCGACGTTGTCCATCGTGAGCAAACCCACCAGCTCACCGCGGCGCGCCACCGGCATGGTGCGGCACTTGCAGGTTTGCAGCCGCAGGAACGCGGTTTCCAGCATTTCAGAGGGATCGACGGTTTGAAACTCGCTCTGCATGACATTGGCAACTGGCGCGCTCTGCCCGCTTTGCGCCACGGCCTTGAGCAAGTCGCTGCGCGTCAAGATGCCGGCCACGCGGCCATCTTCAACCACGGGAAAATCCTGCTGCGAGCCGGCGAGAATCAGCTCGATGGCGCGGGAGAGCGTGTCGCGCGGCGACAGCGTTTGGAAATCGGTCAGCATCGCGCGCCGCACCGGAATGCCGCTGAGCGAGGATTTCATCTGCACCATGCTGGCCTCCTGGGCCGCGCCAATCCAGACGAACAGGGCGATGAAAATCAAAAACGGGTTGTAGAACAAGCCGATCAACCCGAACAAGAACGCCATGCCCTGGCCGATGCTGGCGGCAATTTGCGTGGCGCGGGTGTATTCCATTCGTATGGCCAACAGCGCGCGGAGCACGCGACCGCCGTCCATTGGGAACGCCGGCAGCATGTTGAACACCACCAGAAAAATATTGACCACCATCAGCCGCTCGAGAAACGAGCCGCCGGTTACGCTGAGCTTGCTGAATGGCTCGAGACTCGCGGTGATGATCAGCCAGACATAAAGCGCCGCGGCGATGACGACGTTGACCGCCGGCCCCGCCAGCGCCACCCACAGCTCCTGTTTGGGATCATCCGGCATGCGCTCCAAACGCGCGACGCCGCCGATGGGCAGCAGCGTGATGTCGCGGGTTTTAATGCCGTATTTTTTGGCGGTGAGCGCGTGGCCAAATTCGTGCAAAACCACGCAGCCAAACAACGCCAGGATGAAGCTAATGGCGGAGAGCATCATCGCCAGGCTGGCGCCCTGCACCCAGTGCGCCACGGCGATCCAGATGATGATGAGAAAAAAAGTCGTGTGAACGTAAACGCCGATGCCGGCGAATTCGCCCAGTTTCCAGGACCATTTCATAAGCTTTCCTCCTCACGGTTTAATGAGATTCGACCACTTCGGAATTAAATGGGCAGAATAATTTTTCGGCAGGATGACTACGTCCGAAGGATTTAAAAATCGTTCTGCCGAGAAATCATTCTGCCATATCATCATCCTCCCATTTCCTTGCCGGCGCATGTCGCGCTACGACAAGCGCTGTATTTTTCGCCGCACCGCCATCGGCCGGGAGACGCGGCGGAACGTCACTTCGACCTCCGGAGTCGCGGCGGTGCTGAACTCGATGTCGCCGATGCCCCAAAGCCGCTCAAAGAATGACTGCCGCACGTTGACGCTCTGCACGTTCGCCAGCGGAATCGCCTTGATTTCGCGCGCGATGAGGCCGTGGCGGCTTTCAATCGTGCCGCCCTCGACCCGGAATCGCCACGAGTAGCGACGATAAGCCATGATCAAAAAGATGAGCAGAAACGGCGACCACAGCCAGGCATAATGGGGTTGCAGCATCGCCTCGATTTCAATATAATACGTTTCGTACAAATAAGCAAATGGCGCTGCAAACAAAATCATTGCCAGCAGCATCAACAGCCATTGGCTGCGCCAAGCCGGCCTGAAGGTGTATTTCATTTCGCCTCCGTCCGCTTCAAATCGCAAACGCGATGAACAAGCTGCCGCTGCTCCGCGTCACTTGCAGGAGCACCGTATCACCTTTTTTAACACCCTTCAGCGCCTCGCGAAATTCGGCGACGCTTTGCACGCGTTGGCGATTCACTGAACGGATCAAATCGCCTTCCTGCAGACCGGCACGGAAGGCGGCGCTGTTCTGGTCGATGCTCGTGACCACCACGCCGCTGCTGCGCGCATCCAGATTGTAACGTTGGGCCAATTCCGGTCGCAACGGAGACACAGCAAAGCCGAGCAGCTCTTCCAATTCCTGCCGGCCTCCCGCCGCGGCGAGCTGCGCGACATCGGCACCTCACACTATGCTTACATTGCCTTTAGCGTTTCAGTTTTGATTTTGGTCTTTCAAATTATGGCGTTTTGGCTGGTGATGATCGCCTGCGGCTTGCCATTGTCGTTATTGGCCGGCGCCGTCATTTTGCTGATCGTTCATATCGGCACCGCCATTCCGAATGCCCCTTCCAACGTCGGCACGTATCAATTCTTTAGCGTGGTGGGCTTGCAGCTCTTTGGCATCGACAAAACGCCGGCCGCCGGTTTTTCGGTGGTTGTATTCATTGTGTTGACCATTCCACTGTGGGTGCTCGGCTTGTTTGCCATTGCTCGCAGCGGCATGACGTTGCCGTTCATTCGGGGCGAGATCAGCAAAATGATGAGCAGGACGGAGAATTCCAAAAAATTTAAACCAATAAAAAAATAATTCATGGCTAAAGAATAATGAATACACTCGAATTCACCGGACTTGTCTGGCTCGGTTCATTGGCGGCCGGATTTTGGGGCGCGTTGACCGGGCTTGGCGGCGGCGTAGTTATTGTGCCGATGTTAACGTTGGCGCTGGGCGTGGATATTCGCTACGCCATTGGCGCCTCGCTGGTTTCAGTTATTGCCACCTCCTCGGGAGCGGCAGCGGCTTACCTCAAAGAAGGATACAGCAACATCCGCATCGGCATGTTTCTCGAAATTGCCACGACATTGGGGGCACTCTTGGGCGCTTTTCTCGCCGCCAAGATTGCCAACGGCGCGATTGCAGTCATTTTTGGAATTGTGTTGCTGATCTCGGCGTATTTCTCGAGCCGTCCCCGGCGTGTGCAAATCAATGAGATTCCGTCAAACTCTCTGGCGGCCCGTTTGCGCATGAACGGCAGCTTTCCCACTCCGGAGGGACCGCGCCACTATTACGTGCGCGCCGTTCCCGGCGGCTTCGGTCTCATGTTCGTCGCCGGCACGCTTTCAGGAATGCTCGGCATCGGCGCCGGCGCTTTCAAAGTGCTCGCCATGGATCAAATCATGCGCATTCCCTTCAAAGTTTCCACCACCACCAGCAATTTTATGATCGGCGTCACCGCCGTGGCCAGCGCCGGCGTGTATCTCAATCGCGGCTACATCGATCCCGGCCTGGCGATGCCGGTGATGCTCGGTGTGCTGCTCGGCGCCTTGTTGGGAACGCGCATTTTGGTCAGCGCCGAAACCCGGCTTTTGCGAATCATTTTGGGTTTGGTCATACTTGTGCTCGCCGTCGAGATGATCTATAACGGTTTGACCGGGAGGCTATAAAATGACAAAATCCAAAACAATCTGGACCGATGAGCAAGTCGAAGAAATTCTCGGCAATCTCTTGCGAATCGGCGTAATCCTATCTGTCGTGGTGGTGTTCGTGGGCGGCGTTTTTTTATCTCATTCGTTACGGCGCGGTCCTCCCCGATTATCGCGTCTTTCACGGCGAGCCGACTGACTTGCGGAGTGTATCCGGCATCGTAAAAGACGCGCTGGATTTGCACCGGCGCGGCACCATTCAATTCGGGCTTTTATTGCTGATTGCCACGCCAATTGCGCGCGTGATATTTTCGGTTTTTGCCTTTTGGCGGCAGCGCGATCGCGTTTACATTTTTATTACACTCTTCGTGCTCATCGTGCTCTTGTGCAGTCTGCTCGGGAAGCAGCCGTAACAGTTTAGGTTATTGAAATGAAACGAATAAATCTTCTTTTTATCCTGCTCGTTTTTTCAACTACGGGCCTTTGGGCACGTTCCGAAGACTCCCTTCGCTACGGGCGCTTCGGCAAAGTTTTTCTCTATCGCGAAAAACCGCAGCCCTCGCACGTCGTGCTCTTTGTTTCCGGCGACGGCGGCTGGAATTTGGGCGTGGTCGATATGGCCAGAGAGTTGGCCTCGCTTGATGCGCTGGTGGTTGGCATCGATATTACCCATTATCTCAAGCAATTGGAAAGTTCCACCGAAAAATGCTCTTACCCGGCGGCGGATTTTGAGGCGCTCAGCCAATACGTTCAGAAGCAGCTCAATTACCCGAGCTATGTTGCGCCGGTTTTGGTGGGATATTCTTCGGGCGCCACGCTGGTTTACGCCACGTTGGTGCAAGCGCCGGCGACAACTTTTCGCGGCGCCATCAGCCTCGGCTTCTGTCCGGACTTGCCATTAACCAAGCCGCTTTGCCGAGGCAACGGCTTGGAGTGGAAACCCGAACCAAATGGAAAAGGATATGGCTTTTTGCCCGCCGCGAATCTCGAAGTTCCTTGGATTGCATTTCAAGGAATCGTTGACCAGGTTTGCAATGCGGACTCGACACAAGCTTATGTCAAACAGGTGAAGCAAGGCGAGTTGGTGCTTTTGCCGAAAGTGGGGCATGGCTTTTCCGTGCAGCGCAACTGGATGCCACAATTCAAGGATGCCTTCGCGCGACTGGCCGCGAGAAAAGAGAACATTCAAATGGCGCGTGTGGAAGAGCTAAAAGACCTGCCGCTGGTGGAAGTTCCGGCGAGCGGGTCGGCGACGAACCTCGTGGCCTTTCATATCACCGGCGATGGCGGCTGGGGTGTCACCGACAAAGGGTTGAGCCACAGTTTGGCGGCGCAGGGTATTCCGGTGATCGGATTGAATTCGCTCAAATATTTTTGGACGAAGCGCACGCCGGAAGAATCCGCCAAAGACGCGGAGCGGATTTTGCGTTACTATCTGGCAGCTTGGAAAAAGGAAAAGCTGATTCTCATTGGTTATTCGTTCGGTGCCGACGTATTGCCTTTCATCGTCAACCGGCTGGCGAACGACTTTCGTGCCAAAATAAAATTGCTCGTTTTCCTTGGCCCGAGCGCAACGGCGCAATTCGAATTTCATCTCAAAAGCTGGTTGGGCGGCGCAGCGCACCAAAGCCGGTTTCCGGTGCAGCCGGAGATCGAGAAGCTGCAAGGGATAAAGATGCTCTGTTTTTACGGTGACGAAGAGGAAGACAGCCTTTGCCGGAAACTCGATCCGAGTCTGGCGAAGATTGTGGAACGAAAAGGCGGCCATCGCTTAGGCGGCAATTATGCGCCGGTGGCGGAGGAGATTTTACGTGCGGTGCAGCAATAAGGGCAAATAGGTGAACACTGGCGCCGTCAAAATACTCCGTTCTTGCGCCGGAGCCAAAAAGTTTTATCTTTATTAAGTTAACGACGTCTTGAAATAACGCCTATGGAAATCATCCGTCATCCGTTAGTGGAAATTGCGCTCCGCACCGCCGTCGTTTACTTCGTCATCCTGGTCGGCCTGCGCCTCACCGGCAAGCGCGAAGTCGGTCAGATGATGCCGCTCGATCTGACCATGCTCATCCTGCTGGCGAACGCGGTGCAAAATGCCATGACTGGACCGGACACCTCGCTGCTCGGCGGCGTCGTGACTGCTGCTACGCTTCTAGTTATGAATGTGATGTTGACACGTGTGGCGTGGCGTTACCGAAAAATTCGCCGCTTGGTTGAAGGTACGCCGACTTTGCTGATTCGCCATGGAAAGGTTTTGCATGAGAATCTGGCAAAAGAAAAATTGAACATTGACGACTTGCAGCAGGCGCTGCGTGAGCACGGCATTGCCAGCGTCGCCGAGGTCACGCTCGCCGTGCTCGAAATCGACTGCGCCGTCAGTGTGCTCAAAAACGACGACTTACCTGCAATCTCACGCCCGCATCACCATGTGCAATTTTTTGACAGAAAATAGGAGCGTGCATGTTGCCACATTTTGTTTTGCACTGGATTGCCGAATATGCTTATGCTGGAGTATTTTCCCTGTTAATGCTTGGGATCGTCGGCTTGCCGATACCGGATGAAACCTTGTTGACATTTTCAGGTTATCTCATTTACAAAGGCCAGTTGCATTTTGTTCCCACCCTCGTCGCCGCTTTTCTTGGCAGCATTTGTGGTATCACGTTGAGCTATGGACTCGGACGTATAGTTGGGGTCGCAATGATCAACAAATTCGGCTCCTTTATTCATCTTACACCAGAGAATTTGGCGCGGGTCCATTATTGGTTTGATCGGTTCGGCAAATGGACTTTGATGATCGGATATTTCATACCGGGGGTGCGACATGTGACGGCCATCGTGGCTGGAGCTTCAAAGCGGGGCTGGCTGGTGTTTGCCTTGTTCGCTTATGCTGGAGGTTTCTTATGGTCGGTCATTTTCATTGCACTTGGTTTTTGGGGTGGTGAAGAATGGGCCGCGATGCCGGCTGAGGTGCAACGCTATTTGCTCATTGGCTCGGCGGTGATGTTGGTCATTGTGTTTTTATACGTTCTCGTGCAACACAGGAGGGGCAAAAAAAATTTTCGATTTGATGTTACGAATTGATAAAGATAGGCAGGACAATCAAAGCAGTATGAAGCGGATTCTCCGCGCCTTGTGGCATCGCAACTACGGGCGTAGCCTTCGGGCAGCCTGCGGCCGTAGGCTTCAAAGCAAAAGCTTTAGAACACGGACTGCGTCTGTAAGATGACGCAGATGAAACGGATTCTCATGGATTTTCTAATTTTGTTTTATCCGTGCCAATCCCTACGGGCGTAGCCGTTCAATCCGTATTATCCTGCGGACGCAGTCCGTGTTCAAAACCGACAAGAAAAATTTAGAATTTTTTTCTAACTTTTGCTGCGCAATGGCATATTGAACGTTTGCGACGCTGGTTTCAAAAAAATCATCCTCAACAAAACGCTGGCGCGCTTGCCGGAGTTGTTCGACCGCCAATGCGGCCGGGTGCGCGCGGATTTGTTCGATCTCATGCGCGAAAGCAGCTCGCCTTGCAAAGCCGCTTGCGCGGCCGCATGGACGAGGCCTTTCGCGAAATACAATCGCTGGTCGAACGCGCGCAGCAACAGCACGAAGCCGGCACGACGGAAATCGCCAGCCGCCTCGAAGCATTGCAACAACGTCGCCAACGGCTGGTTGAAATTCAAGAGCAACTTTTAAAACTCCGTCATGATGACGCTTTTGAAACGAAAATCGCCGCCACCTGAAAAATTTATCGGCTTCTACGATGTCGTCGAGGCACTGGGAAAACCCGGCTGCGCTATCTGCCGCCGTGTGCATGACAGCGCACGATCTGCCATCGATTCGTTGCTGTACGAGTCGGTGACCGATCCGATCATCCGCGACGAGTTGCGCGCCACCAAGGGCTTTTGTAATCTGCATGCACGCCTGGCCCTTGCCAACGGCGATGCTTTTGGACTGAGCATCATTTACGAAGATTTGGTCGCAAACCAACTCGATGAATTGACACGCGGCAAAATGCCATTGTCCGAAACTTCAGGCTGTCGGATTTGCCAACTGGCGGAGGAAACCGAGCAGCACACTCTCACGACGTGTCGGGACTATTTCGATGACCGGCAATTTTGCGATGCTCTGCAAAAAGCCGATGCGTTTTGCGCCCGCCATTTCGCCCTGTTGCTCGAGCTTCTGCCGAAAGGTGAAAGCCGTGAGCGCCTGTGGCAATGGGAGCAGGAAAAACTCGCGGCGCTGCGCCACCAGTTGGCCGAATTCATCCGCAAAGTCGACTATCGTTTTCATCATGAGGAAGTCACCGAAAAGGAGGCAAATGCCTGGCAGCGCGCGATGGAATGGTTTGTGGGAAAGTTACGATTGTCTTAAATTTCTTTGTAGTGGCGCCTTTAGACGCTGTCCCCTTATTCCAGACCGGCCCTTGAAGACCACGCCCGCAGGGGGCTACTATAAACCTATATTCATCCGGTGAAGGAGTCCACAGCATTACCATCAACCGCAGCAAGAGGCCATTTCCAAAGCCGCCGAGGTTGGTGTCGAGTTGGTGGATAAAGTGATGCCCGGCCACGAGGTGGATGCCATCGTTGGCTATGCGGTGAAGCATCATTTTGATTTGCTCGTCATCGGCCGCCATGGGCACTCCGCCATCCGCAAAAAACATCCCGGCAGCACCTCGAGCCACATCGTGACATACGCAACGTGTACAGTGTTGGTGGTGACGTAATTTTTTGGCTCAATTGAATGAAGGGGGCAAAGTCGGACTTCGTTGTGCAAGCCCGACTTTGCTTTTTTTTACAGTGATTATACAAAAGCTTGACGCCGCGATGACGACATCGGCGGGGAAGTTTTGTATGTTGATGATGACTACGCAAATGCCATTTCGCGCGGGTACATGTACAATTGCAAGCAATGCCGCCCCGCGCGTTGTTTTTTGCGCTTCTTTGCAATAAATTTTGAAAATTGGCGATGGAGTTCGCCGAAACCGTTTGTTCCGACCTTGCGCTTTTCGTTTACAAATCCAATCCTTGATCTCCCATGCGTATACTGATCGTTGATGACGACAAGGAGCTGGTTCCGCTGATCAGCCGGGCATTGAAAGAAGATTCTCACGCCGTCGACGCCTCTTATGACGGCCCCAATGGAGAAGAGCTGGCGTTATCTGAAAACTATGATCTCATTATCCTCGACATCATGTTGCCGAAAAAAGACGGCTTGGCGGTACTCAGTACATTGCGTGATGAAGGGATCACAACACCCGTTCTTCTGCTGACGGCACGTGATGAAGTTTGTGATCGGGTAGTTGGCCTGGACGCAGGCGCTGACGATTATCTGGGAAAACCTTTTGCGGTTGCAGAATTGCGCGCGCGGGTGCGGGCGCTCTTGAGGCGCCAATCAAATGACAAATCATCCCTTCTCTCCGTCGGCAATCTCTTGATGGATATCGCCGGCCACGACGTGCGTATCGGCGAAAATCGCATCGAGCTCACCAGCCGTGAATTCGCCATATTGGAATATCTTATGCGCAACAAGGGCAGGTTGGTTACCAAAGGCATGATCGCCGAGCACGTGTGGGACTTCGAGTTCAACAGCGACTACAATCTCATCGAAGTTTACATTAACCGTTTGCGGCAAAAGCTCGAGCAATTTGATGGGAGGCGTTTGATCCACACCATACGAAAAAGCGGCTACGTCCTGCGAGAGCCGGAAACATGAGCATAACCATACGCAGCCGCCTCACCATCTGGTTCACGTTTGCTTTCTCCGGAGTGTTGATCGTTATTGCCGGTGTGCTGGCGCTGAAATTTTACCGCCAATTGGATCGTGAAACTCGTCGCGCTTTGCGGACGGAGGAAGCCTGGATCACCATGATGGTGAAGAACGACTTTCCCGACTCGTCGGCAATACGAAGTGAGCGGTATGATTCGCTCGCCGGGCATCTGCACGAAGAATTGGATGAGCGTTTTGGCATGAAGCCGCAATTTCTTGTCCTGACTATTGAAGGCAATCCCCCAAAAGTTCTGGTCACTGGCGGCGCCAAAAATATTGAACGATATGTCCCGGTCGATTTTCTCGATCGGCGCACCGGTTATTATAACCTGATGGTTGCCGGAGATCATTATAGCGCGCGTGTCTTTCGGCATGAATGGGGTGGGGCTGCTGTCGGTGTGCAGAATGAGATCATTTTCAAAGTTGCCAAAGAAACCGCCAAAACGCTGATGTGGATTGCGCCCTTGGCCATGCTGCTCGCTTTCGCCGGTGGCTGGCTCATGGCTAAACTGGCATTGCGCCCTGTCGTTGCTGCCGCGCAAGCGGCTGAGTCGATTTCGCTCGCCAATCTCAAAGAGCGCTTGCCGGCTTATTCCGGCAAAGATGAATTTGGCGTGCTGGTCGCCACGCTCAATCGCATGATCGCGCGTCTGGAAGCAGGGGTAAGGCGCTTGCAGCAATTCACCCAGGATGCGGCGCACGAGCTGCGCACGCCTTTGGCGGTGATGCGCGCCGATACGGAATTAGCCTGCCAGGATGAAAAGAATACCGAAGAAACACGCGCCTGGCTGCAAAAAAATCTGGATCGTTTGATTGCGCTTGGGCGGATCGTCGATAATCTCATGCTGCTGGCGCGGTCCGACTCGGGCGATTATCCCATACACAAAACTCTTTTTCGGTTGGATGCGGCCGTCAAGGAAATTTTTGAAGATCTGCAAATCCTGGCCGAAGGCAAATCCCTCTCCGTACATCTCAAAAATTGCGAGGTCGTGAATTTTTTGGGTGATCAACTGCTCATACGCCGCCTGCTCTTGAATCTGTGCGATAACGCCATGAAATACACCTCACAAGGAAAAATCGAGCTGAGCTTGAAACACGAGGGCGCAAACATAGAATTTGTCATTGGCGACACCGGCTGCGGAATTCCCTCCGAAGATTTGCCACATATTTTCGATCGATTCTATCGCGTCGACAAAGCGCACTCTCGAGAGACGGGAGGCAGCGGCCTGGGCCTGGCGATTTGTCAATGGATCGTAACGGTCCACGGCGGCACGATTGAGATTGACAGCAAAATCGGGAAAGGAACGTCGGTAAGAGTCTTGCTTCCCAATTTGGCCGGGCAAGAATGACGATAAGCCATCTGCAATTTTTCATTTCAGGTTCCTTTAAGCTTGTGTAAAGTTTCCTTTCAGATTGAAGTCGTATATTTTATTGAATGAACTTGAAACTGTTTATGGATCGAGAACAAAACCCTAAGGTGAAAAATGATGAAAAGCAATCGCATTCTTCCCATGATGCTGATGCTCGGACTCCCGGCGTCAATGGCCGCGGCCCAAATGCCGTCTGAGTTGACCCCGGCAGATTGCCGGTCGATTTTTTCTCGCGCCAATTCTTCAGAAGCAATAAGAACGCTCGAGTCGGGCGTTCAATGGACCGAGGCCTGGGAGCACGGCGCATGGGGCTCACCCGAAGAATTTCTTGGGTACATTTTTCTCAACTCCCTGCAGCACGAAGGTCGAACGATCGGGGTTCTGGTCGGGATGACGAATACAGGCGTTATTACCGAAGTCCGTTTAAAAGGCCTCGACGGAGTTGAGGAGGAATTCCTCGCTCAATTTCGCGGCAAGACTGTGCAAGATAATTTTGACCTGGCACGAACGCCGGAAGATTTGCTGTTTCTTCCGGCTAAAATCAAGGCGATGCAGGGAAATTTTGCGCTCTCCGAAAGCATTGCGCGGGGCGTGAAAGAAATCGCCATGGCTGCCATTAAAGTGGTAAAGTAAGGATCAGCGATGGAGTTCGCCAAAACCATTTATCCCAACCTTGGTTGGATCATACCACTGAAGCGGAGGGGGATGAATTGATGACTCCTATTTTAACGCGGGCTGATCTGTTTCGAAATGGGAGTTTCTTGTGTTGGAAAAATCGTAGCGCAGACTTCCCTACGGGCGTAGCCAGTCTGCAAACGAAAGCAGGCTGGCTACGCCCGTAGGGAAGTTTGCCCTGCAAATCTTCACGGCCATGAAGGTTTTTCCAGAGTAATCGCCCATGCCAATTGGGCACCCGATAATTATGAAAATGATATTTCGTAGTAGTGCCTTCAAGCACCGACCCTGAAGGCTACGCCCGTAGGGGTCTACTACGAAAGTTATTTTCATAAGAATTGCCATGCCGCGCGCGGCACCCATCATGATGAAAATCGTGACCACTTTTGGAGCATGTCATGCAGGAGGCATCTTTTTTAAACACAAGAACCAGGCCCAGCTAAAAAGACTCCTCCTGAGTGACAGCACAAGCTATTTTCGTGGTAATATGATGACACCGCACAAAAAGGAGCAATAGCATGAAAAGAACAAAGGAATGGGGCGGCGCGACAATGTTTAGTTTGCGAACGAACAAAAGACGGAATGGTGAATGGATAAAAATTTCGGCGAGGCGCACCGGCTTCACATTATTGTTATTCGTGTTCGGTTGGTCTTCGGGCCTGTTGGCGCAAGCTCAAACGTTGTCGCTTGCGCAATGTCTCGAGTTGGCGCGGCAACATAGTTTCCGTTTGCAGGCGGCTGCGCAACAGGTGCAAGCCGCCGGCGCGGTTTATCGCAGCGGCCGCAGCCGTTACTTTCCGCACGTGGGCGCGGCACTTTCCCATGCGCAGTCGTTTTACCGCCATTATGATTTCCGCCAGCAAGCAGGGCAGGCGGGGTTGGATTGGGGAATCGGCGATTGGCTACTGCAAAGCGCCGAGGCCGAGAGAAAGAATTGGCTGGCCGAGGAGGCGAATCGGGAACAAATCGCTTTGGAGGTGACCCAACGCGTCGCGGCGTTGTACCTCGCCATTTTGCAGATGCAAGTGAAACTCGAGCTGCTGGCCAATCGCCGCCAGTTGCTGAACGAGCACGCGCAGGTTGCCAACGCCTTGTGGCTGGCGGGCGCGCGCACGCAATTCGACGTGCTGCAAACGCAAGCGGCCATTCAGCAATTACAGGAAGAAATGCTCGCGGCGGAATTGGAAGCCGACAATTTGCGGCGGGAGCTGGCGCAGCGGCTCGCTCTGCCGGATTATCGCGCGCTGCAATTGCGGGATTTCCCATCATCATTCAGCGCCATCGATTCGCTTGCCGAGCTGCGCCCAATCTCGTTGCAGCAAAATCCGCTGCTCAAATCCCTCGCATTGCAATATGAAGCGCAGCAACTTCGTCTGCGCCAGGTGCGGGCCGCGCGGCTGCCGCACCTGCAATTTGCCGGCGGTTACGTGGTGGACCGCGATCCCACCGCAGAAGGCAATTATTGGCAGGTGGGCGCCGGGTTGCAATTCCCGCTCTTTCGCTGGGGACTGAGCAAATTTCAGCAACAGGAAATTCGCGCTGGGGCGCGCGCGCTGCAATTGCAACAAGCCGAGACCGGCAGGGAATTGCAGATTCAACTCGATCAGATCAACACAAAGCTGGAAAAGCTCCGGGAAATTTATCGGGCGCAGGAGCAACGGCTGGAGGTGAATCAAAAGTCGTTTCAACTGGCCACGGCCAATTATAAGGCCGGGCTGATCACCAATTTGGAATATCTGGCCGCACAAAAGGATTTGACCGAAAATCAATTGACGCTGCAGGAAACGCGTTTGAGCTTTCTGCTCGGCGTGATCGAACGATATACGCTGACGAACCAGACCGCAAAGATCGCGGTTTTGCAAGGAGAAAAATAATGCGAAGCGGAATCATTCAACCAACGATCCTCATCATCTTCGCCGCGCTGCTGTTCGTCGCGTGCGGAAAAGAAGCGCAAACCGCAAGTGAAAAACCCGAACCGGTCGTGCACGTGAAAACGGCGCCAGTGAGCCGCCAGGATATGGTGGATACGCTCAACATCTTCGGCACGGTGGCGCTGCGGCAGGAGGCGTTTCTCGCCTCGCAGTTCGACGGCCGGCTCACGGATTTTTCGCTGCTGCTCGGCGACCACGTGAAAAAGGGCGAGCAGATCGGCACGATCGTACCCGCCGAACGCGAGGCCCTGCTGCAAGTAACCAATCAGATGCCAGTCGAGATGCGGCCTTTGCTGGAGCAGCAAATCAAAACCATCCCGCTTTATAGTCCACTCGACGGCGTCGTGTTGGAAGTTCTGCATCACACCGGCGACGTGGTGCAGAAGGGCGAGCAGATCGTGCACCTCGGCGATTTGAGCGTGCTGGACGTGCGCGGCGATTTGCCGGTACGTTATCTTCCTCTTCTGCGACGTTCCGGCAAAATTCGCGTCACCTTTGTCGACTATCCACACGCGCCGCTGTCATTGCCGCTGGAGGTCGTCTCCGGCAAGATCAACACCGACAACCAGACGGTGGTGATCCGGCTCGCGCTGGCCAATCCCAACGGCGAATTTCGCCCGGGCATGTTGGCGCGATTGACCTTTCCCTCCGAAACACACGCCAACGCGCTGACCATTCCACGCCCGGCGCTGCTCGAAGAAGAAGGCGTGTTTCATGTTTTTGTGTTGCAAGAAAACAAAGTGGAAAAACGCGCAGTGAAAGTGGGAATCTTGCACGATGATCATGTGGAGATTCTCGCCGGCGTCAACGAGAACGAACGCGTGGTGACGGAAAAAGCGTACTCGCTGGAAGATGGAATGGAGGTCGTGGCTGAATGACCGGATTATCACGCTTCGCCGTGGACAACAAACGGGCGGTGGTGTTTTCGGCGCTGCTGCTGGCAACGATCGGATTTTATCTGATTTTTCAAATTCCGCAGGACGTGTTTCCCAGCGCCACCTTTCCCCGCATCGCGGTGCTGGTCGATCACGGTTTTGCGCCGCTGAAACAGATGGAGATGGAAGTCGTCAAGCCGATTGAGGAAGCGGTGATGGGCGTGCCGGGCGTGCGCGTGGTGCGCTCCACCACCAGCCGCGGCTCCGCGGAAATCAACGTCGATTTCCAATGGAATGAAGACATGTTTCAGGCCTACCAGTTGGTGCAGGCGCAAGTGAGCGGCGTTCGCAACCAGTTGCCGGCCGGCGTGCAGATCGAAGTGCGGCGCTTCACCTCCAGCACCTATCCGGTTGCCGGTTATAGTTTGTATTCTGACCGCCTCGATTTAGTGGAGTTGAACGACCTGGCGGTCTACACCATCCGGCCGCAGCTCACCAGCATCTCCGGCATCAACAACGTCGAAGTCATGGGCGGGCATCGCCGCGAATACTGGGTCAATCTCGATCCCGGCAAACTGGCAGCGGCCAATCTCGATCACCGGCAAGTCAGCGAAGCGCTGGCGCAAACCAACACCGTGCAATTCGTCGGCCGGCTGAATGAATTCAACAAACTTTATTTGAACATTGCCGACAATCGCTACCTGACCATCGATGACGTGGGCAAAACCGTTGTTGCCAATCATCGTCCCACGCCCATTCATCTCGCCGACATCGCCACGATCGAACCGGCGGTGGAGGAGAACTTCATCAGTTGCGTGAGCAACCGGCATCCGGCGGTGCTCTTCACCATCATCACGCAGCCGGGCGCCAACGCCGTGGCGGTGATGCGCGCAGTGGAACAGCGGCTGCAGGAAATCCGCCCGGCTCTGCCGCCCGAAGTCGAGATGCAAAAGTGGTACGACATGACGGACTTCGTGCGGCACGCCATCGGCAGCGTGCGCGACAGCATCATTCTCGGCTCCGCGCTCACCGTGATCATTTTGCTGCTTTTTCTGCGCCGTTTCCGCATCACCCTTGTCACCGCCACGATCATTCCGGTAGCGCTGCTGATCACGTTCATTCTCATCAAGCTCATCGGCATGAACCTGAGCTTGATGAGCCTCGGCGGCTTGGCCGCTGCCATCGGCATTTTGGTTGACAACGCCATCGTCGTGGTGGAAAATATCGAGCGCTTTTTGGAGGAAGGGCATTCACGCACTGAAGCCGTGGTGCAAGCCACCGGCGAAATCATCTCCCCGCTGCTGGGCGCGACCTTGACCACGCTCGTGGTTTTTGTTCCGTTGGTTTTTCTGAGCGGGGTCCCGGGCATTTTCTTTCGGGCGTTGGCCCTCACGCTTTCTCTGGCCACCGCCGTTTCCATGTTGCTGGCGATGTTTCTCACCCCGGCATTGGCGGCAGTTTTCATTTCCGCCAAAAAAGTCAAGCCCGGCCGCGTGTTGCCGCGAATCATCGCCGTGCAGCAAAAAGCGTTGACATTTTCATTGCAAAAGCCGCTGCCGGTGTTGCTGTTCTGCGGGTTGCTGGCTGCCGTTTCGGTGGCGTGTTACCTGCGGCTGCCCAGCGGGTTTCTGCCGGAATGGGATGAGAGCACCATCGTGCTGGATTATTTGGCGCCGCCCGGCAGCTCGCTCGAAGGCACCAAAAGCATGCTGCAGAGCATCGAAGATTATTTGGTGACGCTGCCGGAAGTGAATACGTATTCGCTGCGCACCGGACGCAGCCTGGCGCATCCGCGCACCCACGCCAACGACGGCGACTTCGTGATCTATCTGAAACCCGGGCATCAGCGCTCTTCGTTCGAAGTGATGGACGACTTGCGCGCCTTCATCGCCAAAAAAGAGCCGCGCTTGGAGCCGGAATTGTTTCAAGTGCTGCCCGATCGCCTGAACGATTTGAGCGGCGAGATCGCGCCCATCGTGGTGAAAGTGTTCGGCAACAATTTGACGCTGGTGCAGGAAGTCGCGACGCAAATTGCCGATTCGCTCGAGCATATTCCCGGCGTGGTGGATGTGTTTCCCGGCTTTGCGGCCAGCGAGCCGGAGCTGACGATTCGCATCATTCCGGAGGCGGCCAGCCGTTACGGCCTCAGTGTTGAAGAAATCAATCGCGCCGTGCATACCGCGCTGTGGGGCGAAGAGTCGACCACCATGATGCAAGGCCTGAAGATCATTCCGGTGCGCGTGCGTTACGCCAAAACCGACTACAACCATTTGGAAAAAATTCAGCGGCTGCCGATCTATCTTCCCCAGCTTCACCGCATGTTGCCGCTGGAGGAAGTCGCGGAGATCAGGAAAGTTCCCGGCCAGACCGATGTCGATCACGAAAATCTCAGTCAAGTCGTCAACGTGAAAGCGCACATCTCCGGCCGCGACCTCGGCAGCATCATCGCGGACGTTCAGCGCTCGTTGGCCGCCATGCATTTGCCGCCCGGAGTCAATTTGCAATTGGGCGGGCAGTACGAGAGTCAACAACAGGCCTTCAAAGAATTGCTGCTCATTCTGGGGTTCGGCATCCTGCTGGTTTTTA
Organism: Candidatus Zhuqueibacter pondensis; assembly: GCA_034505955.1. Lineage (GTDB taxonomy): Bacteria > Zhuqueibacterota > Zhuqueibacteria > Zhuqueibacterales > Zhuqueibacteraceae > Zhuqueibacter > Zhuqueibacter pondensis. Next base: position 74,075 of record JAPDQK010000014.1, on the reverse strand, counting down.
CGATTCTTTTGTTTGAATTCAGATCTTTCCGCACCGCCGCAATCATCATGTTCGGCACCGTGCTTTCGGTCAGCGGCGTTTTTTTGTTGTTACTGCTCACCGGCATTCCGTTGGATATTTCCGCGTTCATGGGCATGATCATGATCATCGGCGTGGTGGTGAACAACGGTATTTTGCTGATCGATTTCACGGAGAAATCGCCGGCGCTGGCGACGGACGTGGCGCAAGCCTTGCTGGATGCCGGCCGCGTGCGCCTGCGGCCGATCATGATGACGACGGCCGCAACGATTTTCGGATTCCTGCCGCTGGCGTTCGCGCTCGGCGAGGGCGCGGAAATGCTGCAACCTCTGGCCGTCGCCATGATCGGCGGCATGCTCGTCTCCATGCCGCTGTCGCTGCTGGTGATTCCGACGTTGTATTATTTGGTGAATCGAGACAAGAAGGAACTGGCAGCAACCACCGCGGCGTGAAATACTTATTGCTTTAAAGAGAAACCGGCTACGCACAAAGTCGTCGCTATTGGTCTGACTAATTATAGTATTATCTTGGAAAAACTATCATGACCGCGAAGATGTTGTAGCGCAGGCATCCTGCCAATGTCACTAACTTTTCAAGAAAGTCATGACAGGAAGATGTATGGCAAAAAGATGTTCAGGTTTCTTACCAAGCGACCATGAGTATTTTTGAAGAAAACCAGCCCACATATTTTTGTCATTCATTTTTCTATCATTGTTTCTGAATCATTTTACCCGCAATTGGCTTGCCTTTCTGAAAAGTTAGCAGCATTGGACAAGATGTCTGCGCTATGTATTTGATCCCGGCTTATTCGGATCAGGAAGGCAGGCGCAATCGCTTGCGCATTTCTTTTCATTGCGGCGAATCCACCCGTACCCCAAGCCAATGGAAAAAAGGGTAACGGCAAGCGTCAACCCCTTTGCCAGCGGCGCGAAAGTCGCGCCGAAGATGGCGGCATAAACGGCCAACATCGGCGAGCCGCAGCAGCCAACGAGAAAGCAGCCAAAGACGGCAAGGAAGGTGCTGAAACTGCTTGCGCCCACCACGGTTGCAAGCTTCATCCGTGCTTGCATGAACGTTCGCCGCAGAACGAAGGCGGCAAAAGCGAATGAGCTCGCGACGGAGAGGCCGATAATGTATTCGGAATCGGCATAATATTTTTCAAACAAGCCGGCAAGCGAAAGCGCCGGCATATCCGCCCAAGCCATGCGGGTTGACTGAAGGCGCCATGCGATAAAACCGAAATGTGCCGCAAGGCCGGCGGCGAATCCGAAAAAGATTGCCAAGAAGGTTTTCATTGAATTAGGCCTTGTCTTGAGCATATTCGTACGCATCGTGCCACAACGAAAATTCTGCGCGTGCCAATTCGCGTCCCAAATAAGCCGCGTGGTCGAGTTGCGTCACCAATTCCCGGTGGATGATGGTGTTGCACAAATCGGCGGCATTGTTGCCAACGAGGCGATGCTGTAGCATGCCGTCGTTGCGGTAATGCTCGATCAAAATCTCGCCGTGCTCGCGGCGAGGCAGGATGATGAAATAGCCGTTTTTGTCCAATTGCAGCTTTGGCATTGGCTCGGCGTGAATAATCTCGACCTCCGGCTCGACAAGTGCCAGTGGGAAGAAAGCAGGAAGATGACGGGCAGCGCATTTCTCCGTTTCTTCGGCAATTCGTGAGACGTCTTCGCAGCCGATGAGATCGATCAGCTCGATTTGCCGCTGAAAACGTTCAACTTCGGCAAAGCCGGTGTTTTTCAAAACCGGACGTTTGCCTGGCGAGCCGATGATCCGTTGCTGTGTGTTGATGCCGTTCTTTTTCAGCGCCAGGAACGTTTGTCCGGCCAAATGGCCATTTAAAGTCGAGGCGCCGGATTCCTGGCCGCATACAATCAAAAACCGAATCGCCGGATTGGCAATGATGTTCTTCACCACTTTTTCAATGCCGATATTTTCCGTGCACGTGCGGCCAATGATGGCAACGTTTTTCAAGCCGATGGCGCGTTTGAATTGCCGCGGCAGTTCTTCCGAAGCCAGCGTTGTGATTGCCACCGGCGCTTCAGGATTTCCGACAAGATAGTCGCCGGCTTCCGGCGGCCATTTCGATTTGGCCGCCTCGCGCTTCTGTTGCCTTGGCGAAGACGTGCAACCGCAGGTGTTCTCGCTGCAAGCTCCGGCTTTGAGCGGGAATGACGCCCTGCCTTCAGCTTCTTCCATTTCATTCAGCGCATTCGACACCTCCACCGGATAGCATGGGTTGCAGCCAATGCAATCGTGCGTGACGGAGATTTTGGCCGCGAGGGCATTGATTCTTTCGATCAAACCATTGGCGTTTTGCTTTTCGGCAACGGCGCGAAATTCCTGCACCGTGTCGGCGAAGCACTTGCAGCCTGCGCATTTGGGAATGCTATGGATACGCTGCAATTCTTCGGCGAGGGTGCTGAGCAACTCATTATTTTTTTGTTCCATTGCCAAGCCTCCCTACGGGCGTAGCCTCATGCCGGTAGCGATAAATGCAAATTTGCCGTTTTCCGCGTGAATCGCGCCTTCGACGATGACGCGGTCGCCGATGGCGGGCGCCACGCCGCTCATCCGCACCGGCAATTCAAATTCGGCGCAATTGGTCAGGCCGCATTTCTTGAATTCTTCGTCGCTGATGAGCATGAAAACGTCTGCCGTGTTGCCGTGTAGACTGACCACGCCGCGCACGGCAACCGGCTGGTTCAAGAAATCGGCCGGCGATTGCATCAGGTCTTCGACGCTTACTCGGGCTCGCGCAGAGCTCGCTTTTGGCGCTGGCATTTCGCTGCCGTGATTGCCGCAGGCCAAAAGCGTACTGGCCAGAAAGAAAAAAGTGATGGGCTTCATGGCTCAATTATCTTCTCCTTATTGTTGCCGGCGTAAAGTGGATTTGACTGAAGATTTTGGCTGGGTGGTGCTGCCGTCGATTTGCATCAACAAATTCACCACCTCCTTGAGATCCAATTTTGAAAATTCGCGTTTGAGAACGTTGAGCCGGTCGCAATTTTCGCATTCGCCTGGACATGCCTCAAGCCCGCGCACGAGAGCTTCAGCCAACTGCTTTTTCAATTGCTCATCCAGCACGACGTAGATGGCCTGGTGCAGCGCCGACTCGACGGCTTTCAGTTGCTGGAAAATTTCCGCAATGGGCCGGTCGCCTTCTAACATTTCTTCAACGCCGGCAAGGTGCCCCTTGATATGATGCAGACGTTTGAGCACCGTTTTCTTTTCGGTCGAATTCAGTGTCATGTGCTTTTCTCGGTTAAGTTGTAGAGAACACTCATAAACAAGATAATATGAAAAGGGGAGGGTTTGTCAAGTTATTTCTGGAGATTCTATTGTGTTTCCCGCCGTGCTTCCACCCATTGATACACCACCGGCAAAATGAACAGCGTCAACAGCGTCGATGTCATCAAGCCGCCGATGACGACCGTGGCTAGCGGGCGCTGTACTTCCGCGCCGGTGCCGTGCGAGAGCGCCATCGGAATGAAGCCGAGCATGGCCACGAGCGCGGTCATCAAAACCGGACGCAATCTTTCCGAAGCACCGCGCACGACGGCGAGATGCACGGAGATGCCTTGGCCGCGGAGTTGATTCATGTACGTCACCAGCACGACACCGTTGAGCACTGCCACGCCGAAGAGCGCGATGAAGCCGATGCTCGCAGAAACGCTGATGTGCAAGCCGCGAAGCAACAGCGCGAAAATGCCGCCGCTGAGTGCGAAGGGCAGAATGGCAAGAATCAAAAGCGAATGGCGAAAATTGCCGAACGTGGTGTAAAGCAGCGCGAAAATGATAAAAATGGAAAGCGGCAGCACGACCATAAGCCGTCGGGTGGCGGATTGCTGATTCTCAAACTGCCCGCCCCAAGTGAGATAATAACCGGCAGGCAATCGGACTTCTTCAGAAAGTTTGCGCTGCGCTTCGCCGACGAAGCTACCGATGTCGCGGCCACGAACGTTGCACTCCACCGCGATACGGCGCTGGCCAAATTCACGGCTCACTTGCACCGGCCCTTCCTCGGCGACGACGCGCGCGATTTGCGAGAGCGGAATTGCGCCGCCATTCGGCAAATGCACGAGCGAGCGTTCGATCAACGCGATGTCGTCACGCTTGTTTTCGGGATAACGCACGACCACGGCAAAGCGCTTATTGCCTTCGAAAATTTCCGAGGCCACCTTGCCGCCGATGGCGATTTCGATGACTCCTTGCACGTCAGCCACATTGAGGCCATAGCGCGCAATAGCCGCGCGGTCGATATAAATGTTGAGATACGTTTGTCCGGCGATTTGTTCGACGGAAACATCTTCGGCGCCGGAAATTTCGCGCACGACGTTGGCAATCGCATCGGCTTTCTTTTTGAGTAAGGCGAGATCGTCGCCGAAAAGTTTGATCGCGAGATCGGACTTGACGCCGGAGACCAGCTCATCGACGCGCATGGCAATCGGCTGCGTTATGTTGTAATTGACGCCTGGAATCTGCTGCAGTTCTTCAACCATTTTTTCGACAAGCCCTTCTTTAGTTTTGGCAGTCTTCCATTCGCTGTGCGGCTTGAGCGTCACATAAATGTCGCTGAGATTGACGCCCATCGGATCCGTAGCAATGTCGGGACGGCCGAGGCGGCCAACGGCAAACTCGACTTCGGGAAATTGCATGATGATTTTCTGCACCTGCTTGTCGATCTCGATGGACTCGGTGAGGCTGATGCTCGGCATGCGAATCGGCTGCACCAAAATCGCGCCTTCGTCCAGCTCGGGAATGAACTCCGTGCCGAGCAACGGCACGAGAGCGAATGAACCAAACAAAATAACTGTCGCGGCAACGAGCATTTTGCCTTTGTGGTGCAGCGCTTTTTCCAACGCGGGCGTGTAGTATTTGTGCAGCCAGCGCACGATAAAAACTTCGCGGTGTTTTATTTCTTTGGGAAGAATAAAACGCGCCGCCGCGGGCATGAACGTGAGCGCGAGAAACAGCGAGCCGAGCAGCGCGAAGCCGACGGTCATCGCCATCGGCGTGAACATTTTGCCTTCGATGCCTTGCAGCGTGAGAATGGGCATGTAAACCGCGATGATGATGAGCACGCCGAACAGCACGGGCCGCGCCACTTCTTTCGCCGCGCTTTCGATGACGTGTTCGCGCTTCTCATCGGGATTGGCGTGGCTCAGCCGGCGCACGCAATTTTCGATCATCACCACCGCGCCGTCGACGATCATGCCGAAATCAATCGCGCCGAGGCTCATGAGATTGGCGGAGAGGCCGCGCCACTTCATGCCGATGAATGCGAACAGCATCGACAGCGGAATCACCGAAGCCACCAGCAGCGCCGCGCGAATGTTGCCGAGAAAAACAAAGAGCACGGCGATAACGAGCAAGCCGCCTTCGATAAGATTGGTGCGCACTGTTTTGATCGTTTTCTCGACCAAATCGGTTTGATCGTAATACGGATGAATCTTCACGTGGCGCGGCAGCGTTTTGTTGATCTCTTCAATCTTGGTTTTGACGCGCTTGATGACCTCGCGGCTGTTTTCGCCTTTGAGCATCATCACAATCGCGGCGGCGACCTCGCCGCGTGCTTGCATGACGACCGCGCCTTGCCGCACTTCTGCGCCGATGGTGACGTCGGCAACGTTCTTCACGTAAATCGGCGTGCCGTTCATGGTTTTGACGACGATATTTTCCAAATCGCTCATCGTCTGCGCGCGCCCGACGCCGCGAATGATGTACTGCTCCGAAGCATGCTCGATAAAATTTCCACCCACCACGCTGTTGTTGTTCTCGACCGCCGCGAAAACTTCGGCGAGCGAGAGGCCGTAGCTCAACAACTTTTCCGGCGCAACCAGAATTTGATATTGCTTCACGAGGCCGCCGAAACTATTGACTTCGGTAACGCCAGGCACGGTGCGCAGTTGCGGCTTGATCACCCAGTCTTGAATGCTGCGCAGCTCCATCAAATCCAGGCTGTCGCTTTCGAGAAAGTATTGATAGATTTCGCCCATGCCCGAAGTGACCGGCCCCATTTCCGGCTCCGGCATGTTGGGCGGCAGCGCTTCCCGCGCGCTTTGCAAACGTTCGAGCACGAGCTGGCGCGCGAAGTAAATATCAACGTCATCTTCGAACACGACGGTGATGACGCTCAAACCGAATTTTGAAATCGAGCGCACTTCGGTGAGTTGCGGCAGTCCGTTCATCGCCACTTCAATCGGAAAGGTGACGAGCTGCTCGACTTCCACCGGCGAAAGCCCGGGCGCCACCGCGAGAATCTGCACCTGCACGTTGGTCACGTCGGGAAAAGCATCGATGGGAATGTGCGTGAGTGACCAGTAGCCGAGGCCGGCCAAGAGAATGACGAGGCAGAAGATGAGCAGTGGCTGCTTGAGGGAGAATTGAATGAGGCGGTTGATCATAGAAAATCTTTCATGTCGAATTTTTATGACTCCGTTAGGAGTCGAATGTTTATAGCTCAATCAGTGCTGTGAAATCAAAGCTCCGTAGGAGCGGCATGTGCTTGATGATGATTTCGAACTGAAATTCCACAGAGAAGTGATATAGCACAAACATGCCACTCCTACGGAGTTTCGGCCCATTTTGAACATTAACTACAAACATTTCACTCCTAGCGGAGTTTAGAATCAAAGCCAGCGGCGTGTGTGTTGACAATACTTTTGATATTCTTCGCCGTGCGTTTGGCGCAAATATTCTTCTTCCAAGCGGACTTGGATTTGCATCAACGCTTCGCCGAGGACGAGCGTTGTCAAAGTCACGGCATTGGGCAAGAGGAGAAAGAATCCGAGCAGGGTGATGCGCATGCCCAGAAAAATCGGGTTGCGTGAGATTCCAAAGATGCCGTGCGTAACAAGCGGTGTTTTGGTGTTGGCATCAATGCCGATGCGCCAGGAATTACCCATCTGGGCTTGCGCGAGCAGCGTCCAAATCAATGAAGCGGCCAGCAACAATAAGCCGGCGTATTTCAGCATAGAGCGATCAAGCCAGAGGATGGGCGCCAAATACGCATACGCTTTGCTCGAGACGGCGCGAAGAATGATGACGATAACGATTGCCGCCATCGTCAAGCGAAACAGCATGCCGACAAAATCGTGCGCGTTGTCGGCTTTGCCGAGCATGTAAGGATTGACGCCGGTTCTTTTCCAAACTAAAAATGAGCGCCAGAAAAACGCGAGCGCGAGATAGACGATCAGATAAAATGGAAGCACGTATCTCAGAATTGCGTCCATGTTTCTTTCTCCGAAATGCAGAAGTATTTCATCCGCGCGGCCACCACATGATCACCGCGATGCCGACGCAACAAATGGCGGCGCCAAGAATATCAAAGGTGTCCGGCGTTTTGCGATCCACCAGCCAACCCCAGAGCAACGACATGACGACAAAGACGCCGCCATAAGCCGCGTAAATGCGCCCGAAGTTGTGTTCGGTTTGCAGCGTCGGTATCACGCCGTAAAGCATCAGCACGAGGCCGCCGATTAGACCAATCCAATGTCTGCGGCCCTCACGCAGCCACAGCCAAACAAGATAGCCACCGGCGATTTCACACAGGCCGGCTAATACGAACAACGCAATGGATTGAACGATAACCATATTCACCTCAATGATGCTCTTCTCCAAACGTTTCCTTGGCCAGCTCCGATTTCAAAAAGAAGCCGCCGCGAGTCACGATGCGTTCGCCCGTTGCGAGGCCGTCGAGCACTTCAACAAACTCGCGCGTCTCCACGCCGGTGCGCACCTCGCGTTTTTCGAAAGTTGAATCATTGCGCGCGACGAAAACGAAATGTTTTTCGGTTTCACCGAGCATCGCGCTGGCCGGAACTTTGATCGTGCTGCCACCCAACTCCGTGGTGAGATGCACGCTCACAAACATTTCCGGCTTGAGCTTGCCGCTCGGATTTTGCACTTCGAGGCGCGCTTTCACCGTGCGGGTTTGTGCATCGACCACGTCGAAAATCTCCGTCACCGTCGCGGCAAACATCTCGCGCGGATAGGGCGTGACTTCGACTTGCGCCTTCATGCCTTTGTGAATGCGCGGCAAATCCTGCTCGTAAATATCCGCGAGAATCCACAACCTCGAGAGATCGGCGATTTCAAACAAATGCGCGCCCAGCTCGACGAATTGGCCTTGCACGACTTCAGCGCTGAGCACCGCGCCGCTGAATGGCGCGCGCACCGGCAGAAAGCCCATTGGCTCTTTGCTCGTTTCCAATTGCTGCAAATCCGCCTCGCTCAATCCGGCGACTTTCAATTTTCTGCGCGCCGAGAGCAAAATGGTTTTTGCCGTCGATTGATCAGCGCTTTCATTGCCGAAGCGTTGTGTGCGTTCGATGGCCTGCAAATATTCCATCTGCATCGAGAGAAAATCCTGGCTGAAAACTTCGGCGAGAGCTTGTCCGGCGCTCACGCGATCGCCCGCAAACGCCGTCACTTTTTCGACGCGGCCGGCGAGACGCGCGGTGATTGCCGCGCGGCGGCGCTCATTGAGCATCACTTTGCCGGTCAACGTCAATGGAATCGGCACGGAGCTTTCATTCACCTCAGCGGTTTCGAGATGGATGTGAAAAAGTTGGTGCTTGGTCAAAGTCACGACCGCGGCATTTTCATCGTGAGTTTCAGCGGCTTGGTGCGGATGCTCTTCGGGTGCTGGTTTGTCGCAAGCCACAAACGCGAAGATCGTAAAGACAAAAATAAATTTCAAAATTCGATTCATGGTTTATCCCTTCGAGAAATGGACGAAGTCCGACTTGGGCACGACGACTGTTCAAGTTTTGTAAGCTCCTGCTGCCCAAGTCGGACTTCACTCGGCTTGGTCAAACTTTTCACCAACCGCTTCCAAATCGGCGCGGGCGGAGAGATAATTGAAAATGACACGGCTCTTTTCCAGGCGGGCTTGCCGTGCCGTGCGATAGACATCCAGCAAGTCCGTGAGCGACAGTTGGCCGGACTGATACGCCGCGGCCGCCGCATTCACCGCGTTTTGCGATTCCGGCAGCACGACGTGGCGAAATTCCAAAACTTGTTTTTCCGCTGTTTCAACCGCTGCAAATGCGACTTCAAAATTGTGGCGCATACGCTGCTCAAAATAAGCCAATCGCGTCTCCGCCGCGGCCAATTCGGCCTGGGCAATTTGTAATTCGCCTTTTGGCGCGGCGCGATTGAACAGCGGCAGACTGATACTGGCTTCAAGGCCGAAGGCATTTACGGTTTGGCCTTCCGGTTGCGCCGCGGTGAACGGAGGGTTTTCCGCGACCCGTTGAAATGAAGCGCCAAAAGAGAAATCCGGCCGACCGGCAAGTTGCGCCAGTCGTAATGCACGGCGCTGGCGCTCAACGGTCACAACGAAAATTTGGCGCAGGTAGGATTGCCGCAACAACAGCGTTGAATCGCGCGGCAAAGTCAAAGGCACGAACGTCAAAGAATCGCTCAAGAGTAGGAGCTGAGTGCTTTGGCGCCCAAGGAGAAGATTGAGCCTTGTCAACGCCGCGAGCTGTTCCTGCTGCACAGCAGCCAGATCGCTCCGGCCACGGCCAAGCTCAATTCGCGCGCGCACGACATCGACATAGCTTGCGGCCCCGCTTTGATAGCGTTCGGTGAGCAGCCCTTGCAAATCGTCGAGAAGTTGCACCGCAAATTGCTGGTTCGCAAGATTCTCGTTGGCCAAAAGATTCTCGTAGTAACGTTTCTTGACTTCTGCCTTGAGCAAGGCACGCAAACGCGCCAGTTGCAATTCGGCAATTTGGCGATCGGCAATGGCTACGGCTTTCCGGTTACCACGCTTGCCGTGAAACTCAAAGCTCTGGCTCAGGCCAATTTCGATTTCATCTTGCTCGCTGAAATCGAAGTTGATTTCATTGACGCGCGAAAAAATCTCCGCGGGCGGCAGCGCTCCGGCCAGCACGCTCTGCCCTTGCGCCGCGGCAATTTCCTGCTGCGCAATGGCAAGCTGCGGATTCTGCCGCAGTGCCAACTCAACGGCTTGGTGCAAAGAAAGCTTCTCCTGCGCGCCGCTCTTGTTGATCAAAAATAGAAATGCAAACAGCACGGCCATGCATGAACGCAGATATAGAAACACGTTGCGGTTCCTTTCAGATTTCAGAACAGAAGACGAAAAATGGGTGAACTATTCGAGAAAAATAAAGAGGCTTAAGCTGTTGCCGGGGGATGGTAAACGAGACGAACAGGTGCAGCAGGAACGAATGTGACTGCGGTGAGAGAATTGTCAAGTGAGAGGGGATGATAATCAAAACCAAAAACAGGCGGAATCACAGCAGGCAAATGGCAAACACACGAGCAGTCTTTGCCAGCACCTCTAAAAGAGTCGTGTGAAGAAGAAGCGTCGTGCTTGTTCAATAACGAGCACAGCAAGGAAGCACAATCTTCGTTGCTGTTGCCGTTCAAGCAGTCGGCGTCGCCGCAAAAGAGCAGCGAAACGGTGAAGCAAATCACCAGCAGCAAGCTGGCAATACGATCGCTGGATGTTGAGGATTTATTGCGCATTGAAATAAATCTAAAAAATCTACAGCACAAATCAAAATGAATTTTTTGGGAAGGAAATTAGCCGTAATGCAGTAAGCGCGGTGAATATCGCGGCGTGAAATACTTATTGCTTTTGCGACTTTTCTTTTTTATATTTTTTTAAAATGGTGATGGAGTTCGCCGTAATCATTCGCTTCCCGGTGAATTGATAACTCCTACTTTTGAAACAGGCTGCGCTCGCAGGGTTGCCTGTTTCGAGGGTAGGAGTTTTTCGTTTGGATGGCAATCGTCACGTCAAATATAGGATTCGTGTGAATCATGTTCAATTTGAAAGCAGGCGAGGTAGGCACAGCCAAAAAGAAAACCTGGCTCACGCGCAACGTGGTCGCCATCGGTCTCGCCAGTTTGTTCAGCGATTTTGGCCACGAAACGGCAACGACGATTTTGCCGGTGTTTTTGGCAACTCTCGGCGCCGCGCCGTGGGCGCTCGGCGTCATCGAGGGCATCTCCGATGCGCTGTCGAGTTTCAGCAAAATGTGGTCGGGATGGTTTTGCGACCGCACCGGCCAACGCAAACCGGTGGCGGTCACCGGCTACGTGCTCACCGGCATTTTCAAAGCCACGATTGGTCTGGCGACTTCGTGGTGGCACGTGTTGTTCAGCCGCAGCGCGGCGTGGCTGGGACGCGGCGCTCGCGCTCCGGCGCGTGATGCGATTCTCGCCGACTCTGTAGAACCGGCGCATTACGGCAAAGCCTTCGGGCTTGATCGCGCGATGGACACCCTCGGCGCGATTCTCGGCCCGCTGGCGGCGATGGGGCTGGTGACGATGTTGTCTTATCGCCAGATATTTTTCATCACGATTGTTCCGGGGCTGATTGCTGCCGCTATTTTTGCCTTTGTCGTTCGCGCCCGCCGCCTGCCGCCGAATCACAGTTTGCATTTCGCCGCCAGCTTGCGCGGCTTGCCGCCGTCGTTTCGCCGTTTTCTCGTTGCGGTGGCGCTATTCGGCATCGGCGATTTTGCCCACACGCTGCTGATTTTGCGCGCCACGCAAATTCTCGTTGAAACGCATGAAGCTGCCAAAGCCGCACAACTGGCGATGAGCCTCTACGTCATTCACAACATCATCTATGCCGCAGCTTCGGTGCCGGTGGGCGCTTTGGGAGATCGCTGGGGCAAGGGCCGCTTGCTCACGCTCGGTTATTTCGTCGCCGTGATCATGAATGTCGGCTTTTTGTTCTCGCCCTCTCACTATTTCGTCCTCGCGCTCTTGTTTTGCCTCGGCGGTGTATTTATTGCGATCGAAGACGCGCTGGAGCGCGCACTGGCTGCTGAGCTGCTACCCGCGCAAATTCAGGCCACCGGCTTCGGCGTGCTGGCTACCGTCAATGGCCTCGGCGATTTTGTTTCGAGTGTGTTGGTGGGATTTTTGTGGGCAAAATTTTCTGCGGCAGCAGGTTTTGCTTATGCGGCGGGATTCTGTTTGCTCGGGGCGCTGATGATGTGGCGCGTTGTAAGAAAGTCAAACTGAAAAGATGAAGATTCTGATTCTCTCGGACATTCACGCTAATCTTCCAGCGCTCGAAGCGGTGTTGGCAACTGAACCAAAATGGGATGCGTTGTTTTTTCTCGGCGACGTGGTCGACTACGGCCCAGAACCAAAACCATGTCTCGATTTTATTCGCCAACGTGCCGATTTCTACGTGCGCGGCAATCATGATCATGCGCTCGCTTATGATGCAGATTGCGGCTGTCGCAGCGATTTTCGCCCGATGTCGGTCGCGACGCGACAATGGCATCGCACGTTGCTTCGTGAAAACGATCTGCATTTTCTTCAGCGCCTGCCGATCATCCACAGCACCATCGCCGATGGCAAAAACTTTTGGCTGGCGCATGCCTCGCCATCCGGTGACTTGACCTGCTATATGAACGCCGAGGAAGTGATCGCTGCGAGCGCGGACATCGATGCCGACGTGATCCTCGTCGGCCACACGCATCTGCCGTTTTTACGCGAAGTCGAGGGCAAAATTTTTTGCAACCCCGGCAGTGTCGGCTTGGCGCGCGATCGTGGCGGCGAGGCTTGTTATGCGGTGTGGGAAAACGGCAGGCTCATGCTGAAAAGAACTGCTTACGACGTTTCTGCAACCATTGCGCGGCTGGAACAATCGCCGCTGGATAATGAAATTGTCGAAGCATTGCGAAAGGTATTGAAGAAAAAATGATGAACGAAACTGCAAAAGGAGTTGACACGATGAGAACGATTTCTATTGTTAAAGCACGCGAAGTGCTGGATTCACGCGGTAATCCCACCGTCGAAGCAACCGTCGTTTTGGAAAACGGCGTTACCGGCCGCGCCATTGTTCCTTCCGGCGCCTCCACCGGTGAGCGCGAAGCGGTGGAATTGCGCGATGGCGATAAAAAACGCTACAATGGCAAGGGTGTGTTGAAAGCCGTCAAGAATGTCAATACGATCATTGCGCCCAAACTCGCCGGTTTGGATGTTTGTGCTCAACACCTGATTGATCGCACGATGATCGAATTGGACGGCACGCAGAACAAGGGAAAATTGGGCGCCAATGCGATTCTGTCCGTGTCAATGGCTGCGGCGCATGCGGCGGCCAATGCAATCGGATTGCCGCTCTACAAATATTTGGGCGGTGCCGATGCCCATATCATGCCGGTGCCGTGCATGAATATCTTGAACGGCGGCAAGCATGCGGACAACAACGTCGATTTTCAAGAATTCATGATCGCTCCTCATGGCGCTGCCAATTTTGCCGAAGCCCTGCGCATGGGCGTCGAAGTGTTTCATGCGTTGAAAGGCATTCTCAACAAAATCGGCTACAATACTGGCGTCGGCGACGAAGGCGGTTTTGCGCCGAATTTGAAGAGCAATGTGGAGGCCGTTGAATTCATTCTCAGCGCGATCAACGTCGCCGGTTACACGCCGGGAAAAGACATTTCGCTTTGCCTCGATCCGGCAGCCAGCGAAATGTGGGAGAGCGGCAGCTACGTTTATTTCAAATCCGATCGTGCCAAAAAACGTCCGGACGAAATGGTCAAGCTGTGGAGCGACTGGGTGCGCCAATATCCCATCGTTTTGCTCGAAGACGGCATGGCCGAGAATGACTGGGAAGGTTGGAAGATGCTCACCGCCGAATTGGGAAACAAGATCGAGCTGGTCGGCGATGATTTGTTCTGCACCAATCCACGTATTTTGGCGCAGGGCATCGAGCAGGGCGTGGCCAATTCAATTTTGATCAAGATGAATCAAATCGGCACCATCACGGAAACTTTGGAAACCATCGAGTTGGCGCGCCGCGCGAATTACAACTGTTTTGTCTCCCATCGTTCCGGCGAAACCGAAGATACGACGTTGGCGGATTTGACCGTGGCGGTCGGTGCCGGCCATTTGAAAACCGGCTCCGCCTGCCGCAGCGAGCGCATCGCCAAATACAATCAGCTTCTGCGAATTGAAGAAGATTTGGGTGCGCGCGCCAAATTTGCCGGATTGAGCGCTTTCAAAAACGCCTAAAACAAATGACTTATTTTTGCCCCGGCTGCTGGAGAATCATTCCTGCCGACGCAAAAATTTGCCCCTTTTGCGGGTGCGATTTGGCAGCCGCCGAGATGCGCAGTTATCCCGAGCGCTTGATCGGCGCGTTGCATCATCCCGTGCCGGAGAACCGACTCTTGGCGGCTGAAATTCTCGGCGAGTTGCGATACCGTCCGGCGATGGAGCCGCTGCTGGCGCGCGCCCGAGAAGAATTGCAGGAACACCCTCCGGACTTCCAATTTTTGGCAACGCTGCTCCGCGCGGCGCGTGATTGTGGTGCGCCAGAGCAGGAATGGCAGGTGTTGCTCGCGCAGGCCAACAGTCGTTTGTTGTACAAGCTGATGGAAAAATAAATTTCCCCATCCGGACGGTTGTTGCTGAAATAGCGTCCGGCCACTAAATTTGCCAACAACGAAAATGGCTTCGTTTGAAATCAACGACAACCATCGCCGTGCGCTGGCTTCCGCGCTGCAGCATGTTGAACGCACCTTGAAGGAATTTGTCCGGCTTGTGGCTGAGGCACAGTCAAGATTGCCCGCTGAGCAAACCCAAGAGCTGACCAGGAGAATTGCCATCGCCCAACAACAGGTGAAAGGTTTTCGCCTGCGCTTCAAGCTTCCGGAGAAGCGTCAAAGAGATCCGACGTGGGCGATTCAAGTCGGCGTCGCCAGCTTGTGGGAAATTTTAGAAGACTGCAAATCCGAACCCCTGCGCGGCTATGGCGAAGTGCCCGCAGCCGCAAAGCCGGTACTCGATAAGGAAGTTCAAAATCTGATCGATGCTCTCCAAGATATTGCGGCGGCCGCCCGCGACAAAAGATAAAACATTGTTATCGCAAGTCGCTGAACCGCTTTTGCCTCGTCATTATTTGCGCGGCGAAGCGTTGGTGAAAAAATATAATGGCCGTAATGTGGTGAATGGCGTCAGCTTATCATTGCGACAAGGCGAGATCGTCGGCCTGCTCGGCCCAAACGGCGCCGGCAAGACCACGACATTTTATTTGCTCACCGGCCTGATCCGCGCCGGCGCCGGCGATGTGATTTTTGACGACGAGACCATCACGCGCTGGCCGATGTACAAACGTGCCCGGTTGGGAATGGCTTATCTGCCGCAGGAGTCTTCCGTCTTTCGTGGGCTCACGGTCGAAGAGAATTTACTCGCCATTCTGGAGACGCTGCCATTGACTCGGTACCAACGCCAAGAGCGGCTGGAGCAGCTTCTCGAAGAATTGAATCTCGTCCGCATTCGCAAGAGCAAAGCTTGTCAGCTCTCCGGCGGCGAGCGCCGGAGAGTGGAAGTCACCCGTGCGCTGGTCACCAAGCCGGCGTTTTTGTTACTTGATGAACCGTTCGCCGGCATCGATCCGATTGCGGTGGAAGACATCCAAAACATCGTGGCGCGACTGAAGCAAAAGAATATCGGCATTCTCATCACCGACCACAACGTGCATGAGACGCTGGCGATCACCGACCGCGCTTATATCATCTACGACGGCAAGATTTTAATCGAAGGGGATTCGTTTACCATTGGCAACGATCCTCAAGCGCGCGAATTTTTTCTCGGCGAGAAGTTTTCGCTGAACCGATAGTTTCCAATGAAGGCAAAACCATTTGGCTGCGCCCGTAGGGGGCAGAACTAGTAAAGCTTTTAAGAAAATGGTTTTGCCTTGATTTACATTTTCCCAAGTGACGATGAACAGAATTCCCGACAATTGGCTGGAGGAGTCGTTGCGTTATTACGGCTGCCTCGTCTGCCATGCTTTAAGCCGAATTGAGTTCGATCTGTTGGCAGAGCTGCAAGGCCTCGGCGAAGGCAGCGCGCTCGTCGAAGTCAAGGCCGGGCGGCGCATCGGTTTCTGCAACCTGCACTTCTGGCGGCTGTATCGCATGATGAGCCCTCGTGTGGCGGCGCCGTTTCTCCACAAAATTTTTAAAAGGCTCATCGAAAGCAACACGATGACATTTGATGAACCGTGCCGAGTTTGTATGATACTGAACGAAGTTGACAAAGAGCTGTTGCATCAACTCATCGAGCAATTGGAAAACCTCAAGATACGTGAACACTATGAACGAACGGATGGTATTTGCCTGCCGCACTTCCACCGTCTTCTCACTTCGGATTTGGTCACCGTCGAAATGCGGAATTTTCTGACGAGCAAACAAACAGAGAACGGCGAGCGGCTGTTGCCACTCTTGCAAGGACTCGCCGACAAATCTTATTCTTTGGCCAACGATCTCGAACGCGGCAGCCTCACGCGCGGCGTCGAGAAGTTGGTTGGTCGGGAGGGATTGGGATGACCAGATCAAAAAATGGCCCACTGAGGAGGTCGCTGAAACTGATTTACACGGAACCGTCACTATTCAATCTTATTAATAATCCACCAAACACACGAAGCCTGAAGAAATAATCCGTGAAAATCCCTACGGGCGTAGCCGCCCAATCCGTCTCATCCATGTTCAATAAATAGAATCCTAACCATGCCCAAAATCAAAGCCCGTTTTCGCAAATATCGCGGCGTGCCGTTCGCGATCGAGCACTTTACCGGCACGCAATATCGTTGTCGAGTCTGTAATCGTGTCTTTTTGAAAAAGGGAGAATTCGAGAAGCATCTGCAACACGAGGCCGCAAGTGAGATTGCCATCAACCCATCGCAAGAATGCCCCAAAGTTGGTGAGAATACCAAGGCCACCGTTTTATACATCCGCGATTTCTACGATGAAATGCGGCAGGATTTTTTGAAGCTGCCGGAAGGAGAGGTCTATGACGATGATCCGTAAGTGCCTCTTCATATTCGGATCATGCGCCAAAGGTTCGAGAGGATTCCCACCAAAACGATCAGAAAATCAATTGCAAAATATTGGCCGACATCATTGGCGATGATGAAGGTCATCAGCGCGTCGCGCATCATCATCAACTGCACGCGGATCTCGACGCGCTGTGTCGGGTTAAATTACGCTCTTGCTGTGGGCGACACAAAGAATTGAGCGTTTTGCCAATAATGATGGGCACACCTGTAAGCACTCCAATACACCGGAGCAGTCCATGAGTTGAACTTCAAGGAGGTCACCACTAGTTACAACGAAAACCACCGATTCAACTTCACCAGAAAAACATTATCCGGGAAAACGTTGAACAGCTCTTTCATATCATTGCGGGCAGAGAAATGACCGTCGCCATCAAAGCCGGTTCGCCCTTGTGACCACACGAGAAAGAGAGTCGAGCCGGGGCTGTATTCCCACCGAATCACCAGATTGGAGCGGAACTGGCGGAAATTGAAATCCGGTTGGTCAAAAGAGTAATCCGTTGTACCATCCCCATTTTCATCGATGAAGAAAACCGCATCCTCCGCGCCATAGCGAATTTCATTGCCTGCGAAAGTGTGAAAGCGATCTTCATAGCGCGCAGCCCGCGGCGCCGTGATGCGCTTGAATGCAGAATATTTTCCCGCCGATACAAACGGCTGGCCGTAATACTGGATCGAGAGATTGGGCGTCACGCTGTAATCGAGTCGAAGAGTAATGCCCAGCGTTTTTTGGTCGAGGTGTCCGAAGAGATAGCGAGTTCCCGTGCCATTCTCCGTCGTGGTAACATATTGCAAGTCATCCTTGTTAACGTCAAAAAACGGATTGATCCGAATCGACATGGCATTATGAGGACGATAGGTCACCCAAAAGCGGAGATTGTGGTATCGCGAATCGCCTTCATCCGGCCAACTGTTGAAGCCGCCAATTCCAAATTGTAACGCTTTGCGCTCATCAGTCGAGAGATTATACCAATTTGTCCAAGCGCTGGGAAATTGCATCGCCGGTCCGCCGCGCAGCGCCGTGGTGGAAAGATCGTTGCCCTCGCGACCGAAACCCAGCCAAAACCACCAATGATTTTTCAGTTGCCCACCGCCATTGATATTGCCGCCGGCAAATACATTCTCACCACCGAAATTCCATCCCGCCCATTGATTCACGTTGACATTCAGGCGGCGAAAGATGCTGACCGGGTTGGTGATGCGATACCCGAACCACACATATTGCAGGATGCGATCGGCCTGTCGCAGAAAGCCCAGATCGTTCAGCTCCAAACCGGGCGAGCGCCACATGCCGCCAATTGAAAATACCAAACGGCTGTTGCCCCCTCGTCCCACACTGAGGTAACCGCCATGTCCGGAAAGCGAGGTGCGCGAGGAATCAACTTCCACGTAATTCGCATCCGGGCGTTGGTAATAACGCCGCGATGAAGTTTGCGCTTCCCAAAGGGCCTCGCGCTCACCGCGAATATGGCTGAAAGCGGTTCGTACATCGAGATAATAAGTTTTGTCCTTCCACTGATGCCGGAAATCAAATCCGCCGGAGTACGCCGAGCGATTGAGAAAATTCAGATGAGATTCCGAAAGATCGCGATGCGTCGCCGTGAAGATGCTGCCGATAGCACTTGCGCCTTTGTTGTAATCTTTTTGCAGACGACCGACAAAATAATTCGTGCGCGGCTCGGCGATTTGCTGGCGGCGCTGGCCGTTGAAATCAATTTCCGCTTTTTCTTCGTCCGTGACCGCATCCAATATGCCGATCGAGAATCCGCTTGGCGTCTTGCCGGTTAATTTGACTGCCGCCGCGATCGAGGCGCTTTCCGGAGTTTTGGCATATTCACCGTCGTTGAGTTCTGGGGAATGCTGCGGCGGCCGGCCGATGCGGCGCGAGTAAAACAGCCGGTCGTTTGAAAATGAGCCATCCCCGCCCATAATCCGATAATCCAAAATATTTTGCCCTTCAATAAAAAACGGCCGTTTTTCCTCGAAGAAAGTTTCAAACGCCGTGAGATTGACCTCGGAGGGATCGGCCTCGACCTGGCCGAAATCCGGATTGACCGTCACATCCATCGTCAGGTTGCTGGTGACGCCGACTTTGGCGTCCAAGCCGCCGGATAATTTGGTGAGCTGGCCGGTGGCGAAAGGATTGCCCGGCTCTTCGGCAAATCGTCGCAAGCTGCTCACTGAATAGGGCAAAATCTCGATACGCTGCGAGGCATGAATGCCTTGCAACCCGTGCAGCTCACCGAAGTAACTCACCCAGCCCGGCGCGGTGCGGGGAATATGTTGCCAGGTTGAACGCTCTTCTTTCCGAAAAAGCCGGCGCTGGATTTGAATGCCCCACACATGCTCCGCCTTTTCCGGAAAGCGGAGCTGGCTGAACGGAATGCGCATTTCTGCAACCCAACCCTCATTGTCGACGCCAACTTCGGCAAACCACACCGGATTCCAGTTGCTGTCCCAATTCTCGCCGTCATTGGAGATGGCTTCATCGCCTTTGACACCGGCGGCGTTGATGGTGAACGAAAAGCCGGTGCGGTGGTCGAAATAACTGTCGATATTGATTTCTAACCAGTCGCCGTCGAAGCCGTCCCGGCGCGTAACACGGCGGACGATTTTGTCCGGCTCGTTATCGTAGGCGCGGATACCGATGTAGAGATTTTTTTCGTCGTAGAGAATCTTGAAGGCGGTTTGAAAAGTGGGCGCGGCGCCGTCGTCCGGCTCGCGCTGGGTAAAACCTGTGGCCCACTCCACTTTTTCCCAGACCGGATCGTCGAGACGGCCGTCGATGATGGGAGGATGGGGATTGACTGGTTTGGTGATATAAGTCTTCTTTACCGGTTGCTGACCGGCCAAGGCTGCCGTCAAGAAAGACAACAGCAGTAGTAACAACATTTTCGGTTTCATCGAACAACTCCCTAAGATGGTTTTCGACGACAATAACAACGGCATGGAATTGTGATCGATTACTCCCGGTGACCCAATAGGCTGCGCCGTAGAGACGGCCTGCGCTCTATCCAAAGACGGAAAAAATTCAAAAAGGTTGCTGAGTGTTCGCTACATTTATTCTGACAACAATTGGTGTCAAAAGGTTTGCATGGGTTGAGGAAAAATAAAAGCCCCGTAACATACGGAGCTTTTAACAAATAAATTGGGTGTGCTATTCCGTCGCGTGGCCTTGGCCGCAACCCTGCGGCAGAATGATTATTTGACAGACTGCGTCCGTAGGAATATTTTTTAATCATTCCGCCGAACTATTATTCTGCCTTTATAATTTTCGCGGCCGTGGTAATTTTCCATGGTAAAACCTGATATAAAAGAAATCCTTGCGCTTTCAAAACGCACTCACGAAACCCACGCTGAATTTATTCGCCTTTCTTTCGAAATCATACGTATATTCTCCGACCAGGCGCAAGTTCCGCGCTGCCAAATAGCTGAAATGGCCCGTGGCGCTTTGATAATTCAAGGACTTCTGATCCGAGTCGACCCAGTTGTAGAGCAAGGCACCATACCAGTTGCTTTTGTCACCTTGCGGCGAGTAGATCAGTTCCGCAAACGCACCCCGGGTTTTTGTCTCGGTGTCGGCGGAAACAAAAAATGGATCGTCATCACGCCGCTCGAGGTACTGCACATTCAATTCGATCTGATCCAACGAGAGCGTCAAGTCCGGCCCGGCCATCCAAAGCGTATTGACGTTGGCGAGTTGCTCCTCTTTGCCGTAGTATCCAAAGCCGCCGAGACGAAGCGCCTTGCCGACGTCTTGGGAGACCCGCAAAAATCCGTTTTTGTATTTATCAGAATCGAAATTGCGGTTGGCATCAGCTCCGCCGATGCCGTTGCCATTCAAGATTTCCAGCACGACATCTGTTTTGGTCGGAAGCGTATAAGCCAGCATCAAACCGCGATCATACGTCAGATTGATGCGTGAATAGCCGACCCGGGTTCGGTAGATTTGGTAATCTTCCAAAGTGAGGCGAAGCTCCCGTTTGAAGAGCGGATCGGAAACTTGGAACTGGCCCAATGACACATCCAGCTCGGTACGGAACAGCTTGTTGAACATGATAAAGGCATCTTCGATACCAGCCACTTCGCCGCGCTCTGAGAAAAAGAAGTAAAAATAGTAGGAAACATTGCGCGCGATTTGTCCACCGGAAAGAATTTTCAGCAGATACGGTGATTGAAAGTCGGATCGTTTCGCTGTTTGCGGTTGATAACGCACCCAGCCTTCGAGGCGAAGCGCCAGGGGGAGTTCACGCATCAAGAGCAAGCGATCGTCGCCGGTTTCGCGATAATAGCGCGGCGGCTCCTTGTCGGGAAGTTGAAAGCCATCGCCGGCAAAATCCTCGCCATAAGGTTTGAGTTTGGGAATGGGAGAATGACACACGTTGCACGACATGTCATACTTGCGCGCAAACGCCGGAATCGCGAGGCTTTGCTCGACAAACATCAGAACACAACCAAGCAATAAAAGAACGGAGATGAATTTCGCTTTCATGATATTACTCTCAGCTTTTCGAAAGATCAGAGACGTTAAAAAGATGCCCGCAACAGAAAAGAAACCGCAACGAAAAGAACGATGCACTGTTTTTTTCGTTGCCGTTCTCTTTTCGTTGCAGAATTTCTGAACCCCTTTTGCCTACGGGAGTATAGTAATCGTGGTTTCGTGGCGATTCACTTCGATGACCTCGGCCTCTTCCATCGGCACCCCGAGGAATTCTGCGACCGGCGCCGGCAATTTTTGATAATTCAAAACCGCTTTCACTTTCATCGGCCCCGGCGCAGCCGTGGTTGGCACTGTCCAGGTATAGGTTTCCAGTTTCGTCTCCCGCGGACCGATGCGATAGTCGGTTGATTGCGAGGCGGTATTCCACTGCTGAATGGTCATACGGCCTTGCGGATCAAGATAGGGAAGACGAAAGATGCGATCACCGACCGGCACACCGTCGCGTTGAATGCCTTTGAAGTTCGGATCATTCAGCGCGATGCCCATGTCCTGATACGCCAGCACATTCGCCGCGATGGTATACTCTTCCCCTGGGAACCCTTTTTTGTCAACCGACAGATGATAGACATTACCTTTGGCATCGGTTGCTTCCACATGCAACCACACCAATCGCTCCTCCGCAGAGCCGGTCGGAAATTTATGTCCGGTCTTTTGATTGAACAGCGCCACGGTGAATTTCACCCGCTCGCCCGGCTCCACTTCGCGAATGTCCGGATGAATGCGCAGCTCGATGGTGCCGCGCACTTTGCCGGGATCATGGGCGCCGTGAAAGAGATGTTGCGCCACATCGGGAAGTTTCGAGCCCATTGCGGCGTTTTGTCCCGGCGCATACGTCATGTGGCAATCCTGACAACGCACGCCTTCTTTCGCATACGGCCCTTCCTTCCATTCGAGTTGCGTTGATTTCACCCAAACGTCGTAGGGGCTCTTTTCGTTGTGGCAAGTCCCACAGAACTCCGTTGTCCTAATGAAGTCGGATTTTCTCGTTTCGTGTGCCGGAGAGACGAGACCTTCGCGCGGCCCGTATTTCACCCGCCCCGGTTCGGAAATATAGTTGTAATTGTAGGGCGTATCGCCTTTGAATCCGGTAATCGTGTGACAAACGTCGCACGACACCGATTCGTTGGCGCGGCTGTTCGCTTCCGGTTTCGGCGGTGGCACATCACCGGCGAGAAATGCGATCGGCGCATGACAACCATTGCATCCGGCTTTGACGCCGGCGACCTTCGGATCTTTTTCCGCATGGGGCACCGCCAGTTTGAAATATTCGATTTCGTCCCAGTGATGCGTGTACGCCTGTGACATCATCGCCTGCGTCCACTGCTGATAGAAATCGACGTGACACGAGCTGCCGCAGACCTGCGGCTTTTCGAAGTCGGCATATTTTCTCGTGCCCAATGCTGCGTCTCCGGCTTTTTTCTCTTGCGCCAGCGCAATCGAGAAAAACGCCAAAAGCAGGGCGGCAAGAATTGGAAATCTCATCCGGTGCTTCATGTGTTGACCCTCCTGCAAATTTTGGTGGTATCATAATAATTAGACTTCAGGTGGCAGTAGGCTTCATTCGTCTCGGAGCGAATGAAAAGATGTGAACAAATATTTCAAAATATATGCCACGTTGAGCTGTGCTATCGTCTTAATTTACAAGCTAAAACAAAAAGCAGATTGAGTCTATTTCCCTTTTCTGAGAAATCTTGAACATTTTTTTGCATTTTTGCAAATTGCAACAAAATTTGCAATTTCTTCGCAGCTTGAGCTCAGGCTCAGAAACTCAGAAACGCAAGCGCCTGAAGGCGACTGCCATCCAATGGGTGACAAGTCACTTTCTGGTGCTTTGAGCCTACGATTTTGATCACGGCGGGGCGTTGCTCCGGGGCTTTTTCAATAGCCGGAGTCCGGATTGTGTGCATTTTGCAGGATGGGATGGACGCAGGAGTTTTTTCTCTCAACTGCCGCGTCGAAAAGTCTTCCCACGTTACGGAATGTTGTAAAGGGAGAGCAGTAGACAGTAGCTTTTCAAGGAAACTTCCACGCAGATCAGCATGTCATGGGAGTGGGCAAGGGGAAGGTGATCTGCGCTCATCCAAATTGGTTCAAGCGATTTTTTCCCTCATTATAGATGCGAACCTTTTCGGCAAACGGAATGAACAAACTCTTGAAGCCGTTGAGAATGATTTTTTTCACTTGTTCGAAATTCAAATCCCAGGTTTGCACGGCCAGCCACAGCTCGTCGGTCATCGTGGTATTGGAGATCAAGCGATTGTCAGTATTGAGCGTTACGCGCAATTGGCGATCGAGATATTTTTTGAACGGATGATGTTCGATTTTGAGCACACTCTTGGTTTGCACGTTGCTGGTCAGACAGATTTCCAGTGGGATGCGGTGGTCGCAGACATAGTTGAGCAGGTCTTCATTTTCGATCAAACGCGTGCCATGGCCGATGCGATGGGCGCCGCAGGCATGAATCGCCTGATGAATGCTGTCGGGGCCGTAAGCTTCACCGGCGTGCGCTGTGCAATTGATGCAGTTTTTGCGAATGATATAAAAAGCTTTGGCGTGATCCTTGGCAGGATAGTTGTATTCACTGCCAGCCAGATCGAAACCGACAACGCCTTTGCGTTTATATTGCACTGCCAGTTCAGCCAATCGGACCGAGGTGGCCGGATCGATCGAACGAATGCCGCAAATGATCACGCCGCAGCGAATGGGGAATTTGTGCTCGGCCTCCCGCAAACCTTCCAGCACCGCATCGACAATCTCCTCCAGGCTGAGCCCCTTCTGCTGATGCAAGATCGGCGAGTAGCGCACTTCCATGTAGGTGACATTTTCCTGCGAGGCGTCCTCGGCCAGTTCGTAGGCTATGCGCCGTAACGACTCATAATCCTGCATCAATTTCAATGTGAAATCGAATTTGTCGATGTACGCTTTGAGATTTTCCACCTGGCCTTGTACCGACAGGAAGTTGCGCACTTCGTCTTCGTCGTCACTGGGCAGGGGTATGTTCTTTGCCTTGGCCAATTCAATTGCCGTCTTCACCCGCAATGAGCCATCGAGATGAACGTGCAAATCAGCCTTGGGCAATTCAAACAATAAATCGCGGGTGATTTTCATGGAAGCTCACACTGGGATTTCATTTGAGAATTCACTTGTTGCATGATCAAGCAGTTTCCGCATCTCGATCAATCATTCACCGGAACGCGCTGCTGTCTTGTGAGAACTCGCGCTGCTGCAGCTTTACCTGCGCGCTGACGCGACTCCGGCCACAAGATGATTATTGTTCCTATCGTCATAACCACGCCGCCAATCCAAACCCAGGCGACCAACGGTGTCAAATAAACATGGAAGCTCGCTGCATGGGTTTCCGGCTGGTGTTCGCCAAGTACTACATACAAGTCTTCACGCAAATTGGAGAAGAGCGCCACCTCGGTGGTCGGCTGCTGCTGTGCGAGATAAAAGTGTTTCTGCGGGTAAATGGTCTCGAGAACTTTCCCGTCCCGCTTCACAATTACTGTCGATTCGACCACCACTTTGTTCGGATCTTCAAACTGCCGGGTATCCTGGTACACCAATTCATAGTTGCGTATTGTTACCGACTCGCCAGGCTTGAGAAGAGATTCTGTCTCGGCGCGAAATGCCTGGCCGGTGACGCCAACGAAAATGAGCACCATGCCAAAATGCACGATATAGCCACCGTATCGTCTTCGGTTTTTTATCAACAATCGCCACAGTGCCACGGGATAGGGTTCGCTGTTGCTATGTGCACGGGCGATGGCCCCACGGTGAAATTCGGCGACGATGGTCAGGGTGACGAATACGCTGAGCGCAAAAGAGATCAAGGCATAGAAGTGACGCATTCCTGCCAAAAGCAGAATCACCAATGTACCAAGCAGGCCCAAGGCCGGCAGCATGAAAATTTTTTTCAAGTACGCCAGCGAACTCTTACGCCAAGCGACCAGGGGACCGACGCCAGTCAGCAGCAGCAAGAGCAGCGAAATCGGCACCATCACCGAATTGAACCACGGCGCGCCGACGGTGATTTTTATTCCCCGCACCGCTTCCGAGAGCACCGGAAACAACGTGCCCCAAAACACCGCGAAACAGGCGCCAAGAAAAACCACGTTGTTGAGCAGAAAGGCGGACTCGCGCGATACCACCGAATCCATGCGCACCGTATTCTTGAGCAGATGCAGGCGCGTGCCCAGCAGCGTAAATGAAAAAGTGGCAATAAGGCCAACAAAGCTCAAAAAGAGCGGGCCGAGGCTCGATTGAGTAAAACTATGTACCGACGAGATCACGCCGCTGCGGGTGAGAAAAGTGCCAAAAATGCACAGTGTAAACGTAAGAATGATCAGCACCATGTTCCACACGCGGAGCATGTTCTTCTTTTCTTGAATTATTACTGAATGGACGAAGGCAGTGCCAGTAAGCCACGGCATCAGGGCCGCATTTTCAACCGGGTCCCACGCCCAATATCCACCCCAGCCCAGCTCCATGTACGCCCATTTGCCGCCGAGCATCATGCCCATACCGAGAAAGAACCAGGGAATCAGTGTCCAGCGTCGGATGATCTTCAGCCATTCGTTGCCGACCTGCCCACTCAACAAGGCGGCAAGCGCAAAGGCAAAGGGCACGGTGAAGCCGACGTAACCCATATAGAGCACTGGAGGGTGAATAACCATGGCCCAATGTTGCAAAAGGGGATTCAGGCCACGGCCGTCTGGAGGAACTTGCGGCAGGGTTGCAAAAGGATCAGTGACAAAAACAATCATGGCGATGAAGAATGCAGCGACTGCCATCGTCACCGCAGTCACATAGGGCAGGAGCAGCGTTTGTTTGCGCCAGTAGAGCATAATACACACAAACCCATATGCCGAAAGCATCCAAGCCCAAAACAAAAGCGAACCTTCCATGCCCGCCCAGAGTGAGGTGAATTTAAAGAAGACCGGCAAGGCACGATTGCTATGATTGGCGACATACTGAAGCCGAAAATTATCCGTGAGTAATGCCTGCAGCACACCGAGTGCAGCAAGCGTCAGAAAAATCATCACGGCGATGGCAGCGTGATATCCAGTGTCGATAATTGCCTGCTGTCTGCGCTGTACGCCGAGGGAGGTTGCAACCATCGCATATCCTGCGCAGCCAAGCGCAAGCAGAAGAAATATTGGTCCGAATTGTGTCATATCGCAATGTCAAGATAATGGAAATGTGTTGAAATCGCTGATGAGCAGTGGGCACGGCAGATAGAGCAAAGCGCATAGCGCCACGCTAATCTTTGGGCCATGCGCTTTGCTCATTTTGTTTGGGAATATGCGTTATTAATAATTGCACACGGATAAAAAACGCACGCGGAAACGGTAACTACGTGTGGACTATACCTTGGAATTCTTGATCCACGGTTACTCTGCGCGCTATAACGATTTCTCCATGGGTGTTGCCTGCTCGGCGCTTTCATATTTGCTCGCGCATTTCGTCATGATGTTCGTGGCCTCGAAGTGCCCATCAACGTAGCGGCCCTCCAAAAGCACACCCGCGCCTTCTTTGAAAGTGTCCGGGATGATGCCATGATAGCTCACCCTCATGGTATCGCCCAGCTCATCGATGGTAAAACTCATCGATAACCCATCCTGGGCGCGAACCACGGAACCGGGCACCACCTGGCCACTGACACGATAGCTTTTGCCTTCGGCGCTGACGCCCAACGCTTTCAATTCATTGACTTTTTGGTAATAAGCAACTGTGGTGTCATTGAACCCGCTGATAATGAGATAGCCAATGACACCGATTACTATGGTGAATACGACGAAAATAGTCACTCTCCGACGAGCCATGAACGCACCTCGTAAATTTTGATCTTTGATGAATATAATTTTGCGTTTGGACAACGCAAATTGGAAATTACGAAAGCTTCAGGCATAAGCCATGGCCTTGCTTTCGCGAATTACTGTCACTTTGATCTGGCCGGGATACTCCAACTCCTGTTGAATTCTTTTGGCAATATCAGAGGCCAGCAGGTCGGCTTCGGCATCGCTGATTTTTTCAGGTTGCACCATCACACGAATTTCGCGGCCGGCGGAAATGGCATACGCCTTGGCGACCGCGTCGAAGCTGTCGGCGACTTTTTCGAGCTTCTCGATGCGCTTGACATACCCATCGAGTGTGTCGCGCCGTGCGCCGGGACGGGAGCCTGAGATGGCATCCGCAGCGGCCACCAGGAGCGAAATCAGATTGTCCGGCGGCATGTCTTCATGATGCGACCCTATGGCATTGATGACAACCGGGTCTTCATTGTATTTCTTGGCCAACTCCATGCCCAACTGCGTATGGGTGCCTTCCTGATTTTGGCTCACGGCTTTGCCAATGTCATGAAGGAGACCGGCACGTTTGGCGAGCTTCACATCGAGCTTCAGCTCTGCGGCCATCATGCCACAGATGTACGCGACTTCTTGCGAATGCGCCAGTACGTTTTGACCATAGCTCGTGCGATAATACAACCGACCCAACGTGCGGATCAGGTCCGGATGAATCTTGCCGATGCCGACATTGGCCACCGCTTCATTGCCGGCGCGCCAAATCGTCCGTTCCACTTCCTGCTCTGCTTGCGCGACAACCTCATCCACGCGCTGCGGATGAATCTTGCCATTGTTGATCAGTTTTTCGAGCGCGATGCGCGCCACCTCTCTGCGCACCGGATCGAACGCCGAAAGCACCACGGCTTCGGGGGTATCGTCAACAATCACCTTGACACCGGTCGCTTGTTCAAAGGCCTTGATGTTGCGGCCTTCGCGCCCGATGATGCGGCCTTTCACTTCCTCGGAAGGCAAGGGCACCACAGAAACCGAAGTTTCCGAGGCGTGCTCCGAGGCGATACTCTCGATGGTCATCGTGAGAATCCGGTTCGCCTCGCGCATGGCATTGGCTTTGGCCTGATCGACGATGGACTTGTAGATGTCGGCCGCCTCCTTGTTAAATTCTTTGCGCAGGTTGTCGAAGAGCTCTTGTTTGGCTTCTTCGAGTGAAAGCTGAGTGATCTTGGAAAGCTCGAGATTCTGCTGCTTAATGAGTCGGGTCAGCTCATCGTCTTTTGTCCGCAGGGCGTCACGCTGCGAGACCAGCTCATTTTCTTTTTGTGCAACCACGCTTTCGCGTTGTTTCAGGGCATCTTCGCGGCGATTGAGCTTTTTTTCACGCTCCTCGAGTCTGGCTTCACTTTCTTCGACTTTACGCTGGCGTTGTTTGAGTTGATTTTCCTGCTCATCGCGATGGCGGTACCATTCTTCCTTGGCCTTGACGATAATTTGATTCTTCCTGCGTTCGGCCTCTTTCCTGGCCTGTTCCAGAATATCTTTGGCGGTGCCTTTGGCTTTGCGCAATCGCGCCTGAACACTGTACTGCGCCAGAATCCAGGCCAGCACAAAAGCCACGGCGCCCACGGCGATTGTTATCCATGGAAATGCCATAAATGTCCTCATTCGAGAGAACCCTGATTTTGCTCATTGAAAATGATTGCGAAAAACCAGGGGCAAGGTTCAATTTTATTTTTTCCAACCGAGGCCTCATGTGGTCACATAACTTGTTCGAGAAACTGGTTGGGAATCTCCACCGAGAAAACTTTGGATGTGCGCGGCGATCACTTCCATATTCATTTTCACTTTGTTGCCGGCACAAACCGGATTCGACCAGATGCACTCCACGCCTTTACAGTAATCAAGACGAAGATCACACTTTTGCATGCGCTGATACTTGGCCGATGGAATCATTTTGCGCGTCACTTCGTCTCGACGAAATTCCCGGTGTTGCGTTTTGGCATGAAATTCCACCATCTTATCCCACAAAAAATTATGGGCGTGCACGAGCTGCGAGGTGGAAAGCCTGTCCAAAATTGGACGCAATGGTTGGTGCTTTAAAATGCTCACTAAAATTTCCAGCCGCAAGCCGGGGGTGAGCTCATCCGAGGCGCTGCGGCCAACAGAATTACGATTCATATGTTGAAACGGCATGGAAAATGTCCTGCTACAAAATCCAGCTCTCAGTGCTGGTTGGAGAACTCAAGGGCAAAAATATTGAAATATTTTCCAACCCGGGGTAGCATGAAGGCAAACCGAATGACAGCCGTGATTTCAATCAGGTCACGAACGCTCATTTTTGCCCTTTGCAACAGCTCCGCGCAAGCTTCCACGAGGAAATCAATTTGCCCGATCTCAAATTGGACTCGTGAAAATCACCTTTTCAATCAAAGGGGTTTGAACGGTCCTATTTAGTTTAACGAAAACACCATTGAATAAATTTCCGGATGCTCGATCGGCCGGCGATGCTTGAAATTTTCCCAAACCTTGTGGGTATGCGAAACTTTCTGCTCCCCGTAGGTCCAGCATAGCAGCGTATCGGGCAGGAAACTCTTGAAGTCCACTGTAAAAAAGCCCTTCGGATAAACGCCCAGTTGCATAATTTCCTCCGTCCATCGTTCGAGAGTCAACGCCACCTGGATATCATAGCTTTGCTGCGCATCGGCCTCGTTGAACAACTGCTCCGACTCCATGCGATCCCGCGCATCCTGCAAGTCTTCCAACGCCTGGCGGGTCAACTCGATAATCCTGGGCAAAAGTGCATTGGCCTGATCCAGCGTAAAGCACTGCATGCGGTCATCATAATCAGAGCTGTCGTATACTTTCACACGGTCCTCCTAAAAATTGACTGGATGCATGATCCTGGATCCTCGATGCTGGTGTTGTGCTCAGAATCGAGTGTCCGGTATCCGTGATCAAGCATTATTCAAATGCGGCAATTCCTGTAACAGCCTGCCCGAGAATCAAAGTATGAATTTCGTGCGTTCCTTCGTAGGTTTTGACACTCTCGAGATTGACGGCATGGCGCATGCAAACATAATCATCAATGATGCCGTTCGCGCCGAGAATCTCGCGGCACATGCGCGCAATCTCCAAAGCGTGATGACAATTGTTGCGTTTGGCGAGGCTGACCTGGGCCGGATGGATCGTGCCCTCATCTTTCATGCGCCCGAGCTGCAAACAAAGCAACTGCATTTTGGTGATTTCGCTCACCATGTGGGCAAACTTTTCCTGCGTCAGTTGGAACGCGGCAATCGGCTTGTCAAACTGAATCCGATTTTGTGCGTACCGCAAAGCCTCCTCGTAACAGGCGCGCGCGGCGCCGAGCACACCCCAGGCAATACCGTAACGCGCTTGCGTCAGGCAGCTCAACGGCGATTTGATGCCATCGGATTTCGGCAAAATCGCATTTTCCGGAACGAAACAATCATCCAGCAACAACTCGGCGGTATCCGAAGCGCGCAAAGAAAGCTTGCCGTGCATCGCCTTCGCGGCAAATCCCTTGGTACCCTTCTCAACGATAAAACCTCGAACATGTCCATCAAGTTTTGCCCACACCACTGCAATCTCCGCCAATGTGCCGTTGGTGATCCACATTTTCCTGCCGTTCAGCACATAACCATTGGCGGTCTTGTATGCGTGCGTCGCCATTCCCGCCGGATTCGATCCAAAGTCCGGCTCGGTGAGACCGAAACAGCCGATTATTTCCGCTCTTGCCAATTTGGGCAAGTATTTATTTTTCTGTTCTTCCGAGCCAAAAGCCCAGATCGGATACATCACCAGACCACCCTGCACCGAGGCCAGGCTGCGCAAGGCGGAATCACACCACTCCAGCTCTTGCATGATCAACCCATAGGCAACATTATTCAGTCCCGGACATTCATAGCCATGCAAATTGGCGCCCAACAATCCCATCTCGCCAATCGGCTTGATCAGCTCCTGCGGAAACGTGCCGGCACGGAAATGATCACGAATAATCGGGACAGCCTCTTTTCTAACGAACTCCCGCACCTGATCGCGAACGGCTTTTTCCTCGGCGGAAAAAAGCGCTTCGGTATTATAAAAGTCAATCGGGTTGAGGTCGGCCATGTCTGATTGTGGCGAAAATGAAACAACTCGGCACTTGGCGCAAACGTGCACCGCATTATGAAAACAATAAGAAAATTTTCCATAAAAAGCAACATCTCCGCGATAGCGACCCCAAAATCATTTCATTTTTTTTACGGTGGCGCCGATTCGCCGGGTCTGCCCCAATCGTAAAGTCTCATTCACCGGTGAAGAACTGTCATCGCGAGTGGGGCGAGGTTTCTTCCTTTCTTGAGATTGCTTCACTATGCTCGCTTTGATCACCAAGATCTGAAACATTCTGTAATTCCCGGTTGATTTCTTTTAACCCCGATAATTCACGCGGTGCGTAAATCGACCCCGTGAGATACTGTTGTTGCGCTTATTATCTCACGGGGTTGGCTCAAGCCTGAAAATGTGGCTCATGAATTATCGGGATTAAGAGGTCACCTTGTCGATTTCTTTCCACAGCCCCAACACATTACCGTCTTGATCGCCAAACAGCGCGAACCAGCCGGACTCCGCCACGCAGGTTTGCGGCACAATGGTTCGCCCGCCGTGACGATGAATGGCTTCCAGGGTTTTTTCGATGTCTTCCACTTCAATATAATTGACCACACCTTGTCGACCGGCATGCTCCGGCGATTTGTAGAATCCACCCTCCAGGCCACCGCCGGTTTCAAAGAGCATGTAATCCATCTCCGGCACATAGCTGGTTTTCCAGCCGAAGACACCTTCGTAAAATTCCCTGGCTTTGTCGAAATCCGTACAAGGAATTTCAACATGAATAAAATGATGAGGCATGGTTCCTCCGACTTGGGTTGGTTCCGACAGGTTCATGGTGTCGGCCAGTTTTTCATAAAACTTATCAGATCCTCAAGATCGGGACTCTTTGCCGTTCGCACATAAAATCCTGAAGTGGTTACGCCCGTGAGCAGCGACATTTCCAAGTCAAATCCCAAAAGTTGGCCAAGACAAAAACCAGCGTTGAAATGATCGCCGGCGCCGGTGGAGATGAGCGGCTTCGGTTCCCACGGGCCATCGATGAGTTTGACCTCCTCAGCGGAGGCGGCAACGGCGTATTGCGTCGGATGAATGATAACATTGTACACACCGAGTTTGTTGCGAATCTCTTGCGCCATGCGCCTCATGGCCTCCTTCTGATTGTTCGGTTGTTTGACGCCGAGCACCTCGGCAATCTCGAAGCCTTCTTTCTCATTCGTGCCCAAAATGACTTGAAAATAATTTTGGAAGCTGGCAATCAGCTCCAGCGCTGCACGAATATCTTCGGCCAGGCG
This sequence comes from Candidatus Zhuqueibacter pondensis, assembly GCA_034505955.1. GTDB lineage: Bacteria > Zhuqueibacterota > Zhuqueibacteria > Zhuqueibacterales > Zhuqueibacteraceae > Zhuqueibacter > Zhuqueibacter pondensis. The sequence continues at coordinate 41,501 of JAPDQK010000014.1, read as the reverse complement.
TTTGGCCGGATCAGCGAGATCGAAAAAGATGAAATGATTTTTACAGGCATCCGGAAGCCGCGGACAAATTTTTTGCAAGAGGTTTTCCCAGATGTCGGACATGTACGGAATCATGGTCCAATTCTCCAACCCGACAAGTTGTGCGTCGGACAGGAGTTGGACTAGCTTCTGCTCGCCGACACGCTGCATGAGATTTTCCCATGTGATATCATTGAGCGATTCGATTTTACCCAGCATCAGCTTGCCGTCATCAAATTCCAACGCGTCGGTGTGTCCCGGGTTGGCGATGGAAATCACCCTGGCGCGCTTGGCCAGCTCCTCGAACACCGGATGCAGCGTCGGATAGCCGAGATTGCCGATATAAGTCACGGGAACGCCAAAAGCCGCAAGGGCATTGGCCATGATCGGCCCGTTGCCGCCGAGCTTCATTTTTTGCACCACCAGCTCGATGTTCGCACTTTTGCCGGCGGCGTGCGCAATGCGGTCCGCCAGCGCGGATAAAGTCGGAATGGTCGAAAATTCCGTCAGCGATTGGCGTTTATCGACCATGCGGACGATCTCATCGACAAAACCGTCCAGGCCGATGAGAGCAGGTTTGGTTTTCAGCGAATTCCCAACTTCGGAAAGCTTGCTGGCTGTCTTCTCGAGCAGATCAGGATTTCTCATGAGCATCTCCTCGGCTTGTGAAATGTTGTTGTTCCATCATTGGTGACCCTCAACCGATCCAGAAACCAATCTTCGGCTAATTTATTCTCCAATCTGATCGCTTCCTCCGGCCATGTGCAGATTTGATGATGATAAAAAGTTCATCCTACTGACCCGTCTCCGGCTGTCAATTTAATTTGTGCGCCTGAAAAGCGCAAGCGAATTTTTACCCTGCGCTTATTGCATTTTTTGTTTTAATGAAGTGACTACCTCTTCCTCGGCCTCCCGCTCTTTCTCCGGCGGCCACTTGGCATCTCTTCATCTCCATCATCCTCCATCACCACCTTCACCACCTTGCGAGTGCGCTTCTTCCATTCCACTTCGGATTCCAATTTGCGCAGCGGACGATCCGGAACCTCCGCGATGAACTTGCCATTCCCGCTGCTCATATCTTCTCGTATTGCATTTTTGAGAATGTCGGCCAAAAATTTTCCGGTGTAAGATTCCGGCACTTGTGCCACCTCCTCCGGCGTGCCGGCGGCAACGATGCGTCCGCCGGCCTCGCCTCCCTCCGGACCAAGGTCGATGATGTAATCAGCAGTTTTGATCACATCGAGATTGTGTTCGATGACGATCACGGTGTTGCCCATGTCCACCAGACGATTGAGCACATTGAGCAGCATCTTTACGTCTTCAAAGTGCAAGCCCGTGGTCGGCTCGTCGAGAATATAAACCGTGCGACCTGTGGCCACGCGCGAAAGTTCGGTGGCGAGTTTCACGCGCTGGGCTTCGCCGCCGGAGAGTGTCGTGGCTTGCTGGCCGAGGTGAATATAACCGAGCCCAACGTCGTAAAGAGTTTGAAGCTTCCGCTTCAGCGTCGGAACGTGCTGGAAAAACTCCAGCGCCTGGCTCACCGTCATATCCAAAACTTCGGCAATCGACATCCCTTTGTATTTCACTTCGAGGGTTTCGCGGTTGTAGCGTTTGCCTTTACACGCTTCGCAGGTCACGTAAACATCCGGCAGGAAGTGCATTTCGATTTTGATGATGCCATCGCCCTGACAGGCCTCGCAGCGGCCGCCTTTCACGTTGAAGCTGAAACGTCCCGGTTTGTAGCCGCGAATTTTCGCCTCCTGCGTTTGCGCGAACAGATCGCGAATGTCGGTGAACAGTCCGGTGTATGTTGCCGGATTGCTGCGCGGCGTGCGACCGATGGGTGATTGGTCAATATCGATAACTTTGTCGATATATTGTAAACCCTGCAATTTGCGAAACGGCAACGGCTGATTTTTCGCACCGCTGATCTCGCGGGCAAGGACGCGATAAAGTGTCTCGTTGATCAACGTCGATTTGCCGGAGCCAGAAACGCCAGTGATGCAGGTGAATATCCCGAGCGGAATTTTGACATTTACCTCTTTGAGATTATTCCCGCTCGCACCGATGAGCTCGAGATGCGCGCCGTTGCCGTTACGCCGGCGCAACGGAACCGGAATATATTTCCGACCGGCCAGATAAGCGCCGGTGAGCGATTTCTCATTTTGTGCCACCTCTTCCGGTGTGCCAGTGGCAACCACATAGCCGCCAGCGATGCCAGCGCCGGGCCCGAGGTCAATCACCCAATCCGCGGAATCAATCGTCTCATGATCATGCTCGACGACCACAACAGTATTGCCGAGATCGCGCAACCGGCACAGCGTGTCAATGAGCCGGCGATTGTCGCGCTGGTGCAAACCGATGGACGGCTCATCAAGAATATAAAGCACGCCGACGAGTTGGGAGCCGATTTGCGTGGCCAGCCGAATGCGTTGCGCCTCGCCGCCGGAAAGCGTGCCGGCATTGCGGTCGAGCGTGAGATAGTCCAGTCCGACATTGACGAGAAAACCGAGGCGCTCGCGCACCTCTTTCATGATTTGATGGGCGATGGTCATTTCGCGAGGGGTCAAGTCGAGTCGATTGAAGAAATTCAATGCACCATGAACCGACATTTGCGTGACCTCGAAGATATTCTTTCCGCGAATTTTCACTGCCAGCACTTCCGGCCGCAGGCGCGCACCCTGACACGCCGGGCACGGCTTGATATTCATAAAACTCTCGATCCAGGTGCGAATATAGGACGAATCGGTTTGTTTGTAACGGCGCATGAGATTGGGAATCACACCTTCGTATTTTGCGGTGAATTGTGCCTGCACTTTGCCATCGCCACGCTCATAGGCAAAGCGCAATTCCCGGTCGCCGGAGCCATACAACACGATTTTCTTCTGCTCTTTGGTGAGGTTTTCCCACGGTGTATTGAGAGAAAAGCCGAATTCCCTGGCCACGGTTTTCAGTTGGCTGTAATACCAACCATCTTGACTTTCGCCCCAGGTTTCAATGGCACCCTCGGCAATCGAGAGTTTGGGATCGGGCACCACGAGATCCGGATCGACTTCCAAGGTGGTGCCGAGACCATTGCAAGCTTGACAGGCGCCATACGGCGAGTTGAAAGAAAACATGCGCGGCGCCAGTTCTTCGACCGAAATGCCGCAATCCACGCAAGCAAAATGCTCGGAAAACAAAATTTCTTTTTGGCCAACGACGTCAATGACAACGAGGCCATTGGCAAGATGCAGCGCGGTTTCGAGAGAATCGGTCAATCGCGTTTTGATTCCCTCTTCACGAATGAGCCGGTCGACGACGATCTCGATATTGTGCTTTTTGTTTTTATCGAGTTTTATTTCGTTGGCGAGGTCTTTCACTTCGCCGTCGACGCGCACGCGCACATAACCCTCGCGGCGAGCGCCATCAAAAATTTCGCGGTATTCGCCTTTGCGTCCACGCACCACCGGCGCCAGCACTTGAAACCGTGTACCTTGCGGCAATTCCAAGATCGCATCGACCATCTGTTGCACGGTCTGGCGCTCGATGCGTTTGCCGCAATTGTAGCAGTGCGGCACGCCGATGCGTGCGAAGAGCAAGCGCAGATAGTCGTAAATCTCGGTCACAGTGCCGACCGTCGACCGCGGGTTGCGGCTGCTGGTTTTCTGCTCGATTGAAATCGCCGGAGAGAGGCCTTCGATGTAATCGACGTCGGGCTTTTCCATCAGGCCAAGAAATTGGCGGGCATACGCGGAGAGGGATTCCACGTAGCGGCGCTGGCCTTCGGCATAAATCGTATCAAAAGCAAGGGATGACTTGCCGGAGCCGGAGAGTCCGGTAATAACGACAAATTTATTGCGTGGGATTTCAACGTCGATATTTTTGAGATTGTGCTCGCGGGCACCTTTGATGAGGATGTACTCTTTTTCAGCCATGATTGCGTTTACAAAGCTCGTTTGGGAAAATGAGGAATTCGACCAAAAAACAATATACGAAGATTTTACAGAAAAGAAAAGAGGGAGCAGGGATAAATTGCAAGAGGCGAGTAAAAAGAAAACCGCCCGTCGAATGCCAGCAGAAACAGCGCAATAGGTTTCACAAATTCATCCAAGCGTGGCTAAACAAGAGCCAAATGATGAAAAGGACTATTCACAGCAGCCAGAGCTTCGTTACCCTCGGATCGATGATGATCTCGTCTCTTTCAAAGTCCAGCTTGAGTCGCCATTTTTGCAGAGTGACGGCGCCGATGATCACCCCATTACTCAACCCCTCGATGACCATGAATTCATCGGAGAAGCGGTAATCACCAATATAGAAGTTGAGAGTCGCTCTTCCTTTGGCCACAACACTTTCACCCTCTTTGGCGGTACCGAATTCCATAGGTTATGGCAAGGGTTCACCGAGTGCGAGATTTCCTGCCAACTGCGGGTGAATACAGGAATACGTAGAGCCTGAATCAAATATGGCATTTTTTTAATGATCACAGCCATTTTACTTTGGCTTCTTGTTGCTCAATCAAATGGAAATTTCATAAATTTTAAAAAGAAGTCAAACATTTTATTCTTTCCCGTAACATGGCCTTTTTTGTTTATAGCAGGGGCATGAGATAATCCAGCCAACTCGACGACGTAACCGGTGAAAAGCGACGAATAACCGTCTACTTCGTCCTCTCCATTTTGCCGATCAGGTCGCCTTTTCGGTGCCGCTCCGGCTGGGTGCGGATATATTCCGCTACAATTTCGATATCCTTGTTGCGAAGCGAGAGCACGCCGTAGCCTTCCTCCCATTCCAGGGTTTTGCCGAGCGCCAATTTGTTGATCATTTCGGCTCCGGCAGCTTTCAGCGTATCAGCCACCACATCGATACGCTGCGAAGGTCGCAGGCTCAAAAGCAGATGCAGGTGATCTTCCGTCCCGCCAATTTCATGCAATTCGCACGGCAGTTCCTTGCAAACTTGACGCAGATGGCTGTACAAAAGACGTTGAATTGATGGCATGAGACTCGGGGTTCGATCTTTGGTGGCAAAGACGAAGTGAAAGACAAGCTCATGAAAAATTTCGGACATGGGTGGTTCTTTTATGCAGGGTTCTCGATCACCACGTTGTCCCCAACAGGGCGCACATGTTTTTCTTCGGCGGTCAGGTCCACAGAAGCCGGAGGAGCGAACGATTCGGATTTTTCGCTGCGGTCTTCCATCACGGTAAAACCCTTGGCCGCGAGAATTTTACGAAATGCGACTTGCTTGTCCGCAGGCACTTTCAAACGCATCCTCTGCCAGGAATGCCTGGTGACAATAACGACCTCACCGCTGGCGTCGAGGGATTGGGCGCGTATCACCTCCGGCCAGCGCGCCATCATCGCGTTGGCCAGGATGCCGCGGTCACTCACTTTCACCGCGGAACCGGCAATGAGCAGGTATTCGATGGTCAACAAGATCAGCAAATACTTCACATGAAAGTTTTGCAGCAAGACCAGGGCGCCAATGAAAAACAAAATCGCTGCCGCGAAATGACAGACTTTCGCATTGGGTTTTTGCCAAAAAACCTCACCCGGACCTTGTTGAAAAATCCACAGCAGTCGCATCGTGACAAAGTAGCAATAGCCGATGAAGAGTATCCAAAAGAGATACTCGAGAATAATCATGGACGGCCTCCATGTGAGGTGGTGTCGGTGCGCTCAACTTCCAGGGTCAGACCTTCCAGGTGCCGAACAACGATTGCGTCACCGGCAGCCAGGGGTTCATTCGATTTGGCACGCCACAACTCACCACGCACTTTTACCCAAAGATAAGGCGGCGCCACACTTTCAACGACACCGCGCTCGCCGATCATGCCTTCCGAGCCGGTCTGCGGCTTCTCCTGCAAGCTTTTGATTACGAGCAGCGCCAGGCCGAGATTGAGCATGGTGATGAGGGCACCGACAACTATTTTGCCCAACAGATTCAATCGCCAACCGAAGAGACGCTCGAAGAGCAAATAGAAAATCACATCATCGAACATGAACAACACGGTCAGCGACAGAAGCAGAACAGCCAAAACCACCAGAGAATGTTGCGGGGTCCTTGTCATTGCAGATTACCCTTTCACACTGCCAAGCGTGAGTCCGGAAATCAACCAGCGACTGAGAAAGAGAAACAACGCCACCACCGGAATGCAGACCACGACGGCACCGGCGGCGTACAAACCCCATTCGGTATCAAAATTGGATTGAAACTGTTTCAATCCCAGCGGCAGGGTATAGAGCCGCTTGTCAATGATAATGACTGCCGCCACCAGGTATTCGCTCCATGCCGACATGAAGCTGAAAAGCGCCGTGATCACCAGCGCCGGCGAGGCCAGCGGCAATACTATTTGATAAAACGTCTTGAGCCGGCTGCAGCCGTCGATCGCCGCGGCTTCCTCGAGGCTGTAGGGAATCGTGTCATAGTATCCCTTCATTTGCCAGATGCAGAACGGCAGCGCGGTTGCCGAATATGCAATCACCAGGCCGAGAAACGTGTCGTAGACTTTCAGTTTGATCAGCATGAGAAACAGCGGCAGCAGCAGCATGGTGACCGGAAACATTTGCGTCGCGATCAGTGCAATCATGCCGGCCTCGCGGCCGACGAATTTATAACGTGAAAAGGCATAGCCGGCGGTGCTGGCGAGGGACACCCCGACGATGGTCACCATGAAAGAGACTACGCTGCTGTTGAAGATCCAGCGAAAGAATGGTTTCTCTTGAAACAGCACGCGATACGCCTCGAACGTGGCGTTGGCAGGGATCGGGCTCAAATCCGTCGTCCACAACATGTTGCCGGGACGCAACGAAATCCCGAAAACCAAAACCACGGGCAGTACCGTGACGGCGGTGACGACAATGAGAACCGCATAAATGACAACGTATTTCCAGCGCGGAGTCGATTTTTTCAATCGGGCCATGTGTATACTCTTTTCAGGCGTAGCCTTCGGTTGCACGTGTTCGTCGGATGAAGTTGATGCTGAAAAACAACAGTATGATGAAAATGACGATGGACAGGGCCGCGCCGTAACCGTAACTGTAATAGTTGAAAACTTGACGATACACAAATGAAACCAAAATATGCGTGGAGTCCGCCGGCTTGCCGCCATCGCTCACCAACCAGATCACGTTGAAATTGTTGAACGTCCAAATCACACCCAACGAGATCGCCGGAATCATCACCGGCTTGAGCAGCGGCGCGGTGATCGTCCAGAATTGCCGCCAGGGTTTGGCGCCGTCGACATCTGCCGCCTCGTACAGTTCCTTCGGAATCGACTGCAAGCCGCCGAGGGCAATGATCATCATGAAAGGAAAACCCAGCCAAATGTTGGTGATCGTCGCCGCGGCAAAGGCGCCGAACGGATCGGACAACCATTGGATGGGCGGCAGATTGAGAACTCTTTTCAACAGCAGATTGATGTAGCCGTACTCATAATTGAACATGCCGCGCCAGGTCAATGCGACGATGTATTGCGGGATCGCCCACGGCAGAATCAGCAAAGTGCGGAACACGGCACGGCCGGGAAGCGGCCGATTGAGCAACAAGGCCAGCGCCACGCCGATCACCACGTGAAAGAAAACGTTGACCAGTGTCCAGCCCAGGGTTTTGAGAAAGAGAATGTAAAAAACCTTTTCACGAAAGACGCGCAGGTATTGATCGAAGCCGATCAGCTTCCAATCGCGGAAGTGGCTGAGGCTCATGTTGGAAAAGGAGATCACCACGTTGTAAACAAACGGATAGATCACCACAAAACCCAGCACGAGAAAAGAGGGCAAAATGTAAAGATAGGCCAGTTTGTTCTCGCGTACATGTGCCGCGAGTCGCGCAAAACTCACGTGTTCCCTTCCTCCGGTTTTGGATGGCAGTTATCTTCTTTGCGCCTGCTTGCGATCCTGTAATGCAAAAATAACAGCGAAAATTATTCCTATAACCAGCATCGGCGCGAACAATACTAACAAATACAGCGCCAGGGATATTTCCCCACTTATGATGGGCGCAAGAACTCCTGCTGTGAAGCTATATTTGGCAACATCCGCAAATATCAATGCCAAGGTTTTTCTGTGATCACGATTCATGACTTGAACCTCTCATACTACAATATGGAAATTTTAGGGAAAATTGCAACGAAATTTATCGCCGATACCTCACTCCAATCTTCGGGCAATCTTTTTCCAGCGGGCATTTCGAACACCGTGGGCTCACCGGCTGGCAAATATTTTGGCCGAAGGTGACAAGCCGATCGTTGATCGAAATCCAATGGCGCTTCGGTAAAATTTTACGCAACGCCATCTCCGTCTGTTCCGGAGTCTTGGTTTTCACCCAACCGAGGCGATTCGAGATGCGATGTACATGGGTATCGACACAGATACCGGGTTTGCCGAAAGCCACCGTGAGCACGAGGTTGGCAGTTTTTCTCCCCACGCCTTTCAATTTCAGCAACGCATCGAGGGTATCAGGAACGCGACCGTCGTAGCCATTCGTCAGCTCGCGGGAAATTTCGAGAATGCGTTTGGCTTTGGTGCGGTAAAATCCCGCCGGAAAAATCAGTCTGGCAATCTCACGCTCACGGAGCTGCAGCATTTTCGCCGGCGTGTCTGCCCGGGCAAACAGCCGGCGACTGGCCTCGGCCGTCACTTCGTCCTTGGTGCGCAGACTGATCAGGCATGAAATTAGCACACGAAATGGATTGCGCGTTTTTTCGGCAACGCTGGTGACCGCCGGGGTTCGAAGCGGCCGAATGGCGCGCCGGATTTTGGCGATGGTTTTGCTGAAATGAAGAAGGCTTTGTTGCATTTCCATGATCATGGATTTGGGTATCGCGCTTGATCCGCCGGGTCTATCAGCACAGGTCTTTGGGATCAGTCAGGTTGTGGAAATCGTTTCAGCCAATATAAAAACATAGCCGGTCAATGTCAAGTTGTTCTGCTGTTCCAAAATTGGTGAATGATCCGCTGTCTCACTGGTATTGGATCAAATGCCTCCAAACGATACAATTTTCGACCATGGAAGGGGATTCATTGAGCAGGGCGATGCTACCGGCGGGATGCTGAAAATACAGGCGGTTATGCCGGGTTTGTAGCACCCGCGCGGTAATGGAGCGGTTTTTGCAAATTCTTTTTTCATAAAAATTTCGAAGGACCTGTTCTCCGCAGCCGGCTGCGGTAATGGTACTATACTTCGGTTATCCACTTTTCTGAGAAAAGCCGTTAAAACGGCTCAAGCGGCCATGCCCGCGGGTAGCTCTGGTTAACTCACGGCCGCATTAGGCCACGGCCGTATAGGCCACGGCCGTACAGGCTTTTCAGTCCGTTGGGATTTCTTTTGAAAATTTCTTTGGCTCCGGCTCGTCCGGATTGTGAGATCAAGGTTAACTCTTTTCCAAACACCTCATGCGTCTTTTCATCATCCTCAGTCTTGGTTTGCTGATTAGCGTGGCTTATTCCGCCTTCACGGTTGATAGCTCCGCATTGAGCGCGTTCAACCAATTTCCGATGATTTGTGTGGTGGCGCTGACCGGCATGGTGGTTTTGCCCTGGCTCACGGACACGATCCGGCTGCAAGTGTGGTTGCGTTTTCTCGGCAAGCGCGAGCGCTTCAGCGAGGTGTTTCGCGCCACGCTGGCTTCGGAAATGGCGACCGCACTCGTTCCGGCGGCAATTGGAGGAAATGGTGCGAAATTGGGCTGGCTGATCACGCGCGGCATCGCGCCAGGAGTCGCCGGCTCGGTGATGCTGCTGGCTGCACTGGAAGATGCGGTCTTCTTTGCGCTGGCTTTGCCCGTGGCGTTGTTGCTTTCTGCAAAAACCCGGGAAGGCTTCTCGCTGGACAAGATCTGGAGTTTGTTCCGCGAGCGCGGGCTGACCGGCATCCGGGGATTGAGTCTCTTTATTTTGGGAATTGCGGCAGTGTGGTTGGCGGGATGGATAACGTGGCAAATGTTACCCGCCGTCTTGAAAATGCGTCTGACGGGATTCGGCAAAAAGATCAAACAGCAGGTCGGATTGGCCAAACAGACTTTCCGGATGATGATCGCGCGCGGTCGCTGGCGCTTTCTGGTCACGGTCAGTCTTTCCGGTTTGCACTGGGCCTGCCGCTTCAGCATGCTGACCGTGCTGCTCATCGGCCTGCATCAATATGTCGATCCGTTCAATTTCTTCGCCTCGCAATGGCTGGTTTTTATGCTGACGAAGCTTGCCCCCTCGCCTGGAGGCACAGGCGGCGCAGAGCTGGCGTTTCTCGCGCTGTATCGCTCCTTTTTGCCGGAAAACATGTTGGGACTGTTGGTCGGAGCCTGGCGCGTGTTGACATTTACATTGCCGGTGGGATTGGCGACACTGTTGTTTTTGGCGCTGGTGCGGAAGGGGGCGTTCATCGAATTGAAATCGATGAGGTTGAAGAAGGCAATTGAGCCGGCGTAGTTGCAGCAGGTTGTCAGCGCAAAGCTTGTTCTCAATTGCCGTTCTTTATGGTCACCGTCAGATTCTTGTTTCCCCGCAAGACAGTTATCTCCACAATTTTGGCATCTCTCTTGGCGGCAAAAATTTTCAAGAACTGTTCGACATCGTGCAGCTCTTGTTTGTCGATGCGCAGCAAAATATCTCCTACGCGAATGCCGCTTTGGCCGGCTGGACTCTTCTCCAGCACATCGGCCACCAACACGCCGTCACTGCGTCCAAAGAAATCCGCCAGAGTCGGGGTCAGCGCCTGCACTTTGAGGCCCCAGCTTACGGTTTGGGTTTGTCCCGGCGTTTCCTCCTCTTTGAATTTCAAATCCGACACGTCTTGCAGCAAATGCGGCATCGCATAGATCGGCGCATTGACCCGCAAGGAGAGGGCAATGGCATCGCTCGGCCGGGCATCGATCCGATACGTACGGCTGCCCTGCTTCAAAACGATTTCAGCATAATACACGCCGTTTCTGAGATCTGTGACCGTCACCTGCACAACGCGCACCTCCAGGGAGCTTAAAATCGTGGCAATCAGATCGTGCGTCAGCGGCCGCTTGGTCGTCTGGCCGGTGCGGCCCAGTTGAATGGACAGCGCCTGATCGCCGCCCACGGCAATCGGCAAAAACCTTTTGCCTGCCTCGTCCGTCAAAACGACGGCAATTTCATCACTGCCGGTGGTTGCTTGCAGGGAATGAATTCGCATGCGCACGGCATCGGAATCTTCTGCCAGCGAGCAGAAACTGCTCCAGGTAACAATCAAACAACAGACCCCCATACGGACGCAGCCGAGCGGCAACATGCCAGGTTGACTTTTTGCGGTTGGCTTTTTATTTCTTGCTGTTTTCAACATTCCAGTACTCCCACCACTTCGATGTGGCTTGTATGCGGAAACATATCCACTGGCTGCGCCTTCTTCAAGCGATAACCGGTCACGGACAATTCTTTCACGTCCCGCGCCAGGGTGCTCGGATTGCACGAAACATAAATGATGCGTTTGGGCGCAAGCTCGATGATTTTTTTCACGACTTTGGGATGCATACCGGCACGGGGCGGGTCGATGATCACCACGTCGGGTTTGCCCCAGCGCCGGGTGAGAATCGGCACCTGCGCCAATTCGTCTTTCAGATCGCCGAGGATAAATTCGCAGTTCATGACCGCATTCAACCGGCAGTTCACACCGGCATCATGAATGGCCTGCGGCACGATCTCGAAGCCGATCACCTGCCTCGCTTGCTGCGAAACAAAAATTGAAATCGTGCCGGCGCCGCAGTAAAGGTCGTAAACCGTTTCCTCGCCGGTCAATGCGGCAAAATCGCGCACCACCTGGTAAAGCCTTTCCGCGCCCTCGGTATTGGTTTGAAAAAAAGAGTTGGCGGAAATGCGAAAGACGAACGGGCCGAGGCGCTCATGCAGGTGACCCGGACCGTGCAAAACAAATTCTTCTTCGCCGGTGGCCACTTGTGCTTTGGAACGGTTGAGGTTGTGGACTATCGTCGTGATTTGCGGAACTTCGGCGAGCAAGGCATCGGCAAGTTGTTGCACTGCCTCCCGACCACCGGGAACATCGGTGGTGATGACATTGACCATCACCTCGCCGGTCCTTTTGCCCTCGCGAATCACGAGAAAACGCCAAAAGCCGGTGTGACCGAAGGTGGTATACGGCAACAAGCGGTGCTTTTCCGTGAACGCGCGGACGGCGTCAAGAATTCGGTTGCTCAACGATGATTGCAGATGACACTCTTCGATCGTCAGGGTCTTGGCATAGCTGTTGCGCGCATGCAGGCCGAGCGCAAAGTCTTTGGAAAATCCACTTTCGCCACTGGCCATTTCCGCACGCGTCACCCAGCGTTGCCGCGAAAAAGAGAATTCCATCTTGTTGCGGTAAAAGAAAATCTGCGGCGAGCCGATGATGGGCAGCACCGGCGGGTCGGCAAGCCCGCCGAGGTGCGTGAGAATTTCTGTCACCTGCTGTTGCTTGGAAGCAAGCTGAACATCATAGCGCAGATTCTGCAAAAGACAACCGCCGCAGTCTTCGAAATGCCGGCAGCGGGGCTCGACAAAACTCGGGGACTGGCGAATCACGGCCAGGGTTCGGGCCTCGGCATAGTCCTTTTTTTTCTTCAAGATCTGAGCGCGCACGCGCTGGCCCGGCAAGGCCTCTTCGACAAAAATCACGTAGCCATTCAGACGGGACACGCCTTTGGTGCCAAAAGCGAGCGACTCGATATCCAACTCGACCTCGAGGCCTTTTTTCAAGTCCTGGTCCATTAGCACATCGGAGGCACAATCAAGATTCTATGAATTTGCCCGTTAGCCTGATACCCGCAGTTCCGCAGTTCACCGGTTGAATCACAGACCGATTAACCGGACGGTGGGTCAACCGGTGAATGGGCAAACCGGAAAACCAGCCAACCTGCACGCTAAACCTTCAGCTTCACCAGCTCGGTCTGCGGTTGGGTGTAAATCTCCGGCCCTTTTTCGCCAAAATAGACATCAATCTCGCTGCGCATGCCGAATTCCGGCAAATAAATGCCCGGTTCAATCGAAAACGCCAGACCTGGAATGATGTGGCGGGAATCACGTGTCTCGTAGCTGTCCATGTTCACGCCGTTGGCATGAATCTCAGTTCCCAGGCTATGGCCGGTGCGATGGAAAAAGTATGAACCATATCCGGCTGCAGCAATATGTCCGCGCACCACTTCGTCAACGAGATAACCCGGTACGACTTTTCCGGCAGCCGCCTGCTCGCGCAGGAAATTGACACCACGATCGCGCGCAGCAAGCACGGTTTGAAAAACCTGCTGCACTTTATCCGGCACCTTTTCGCCGGCATATCCCATCCACGTGATGTCCGCGTAAACCGCACGCGGTGACGCCTTTTTCGCCCAGAGATCAATGAGAATCACATCCCCGCGCTTGATCGGGCTGAAAACCTGCGCCGTGGGCGCATAATGCGGATTGCTGGCGTTGTTATTCACCGCAACGATCGGGTCATCTTCGATGACACACCCGGCCTCGTGAATTTTCTGCCGGATGAATTGCTGCACTTCATACTCGGTGATGGGTTGGCCGGCTTGCAATGCCGCTTCAATTTTTTTGAAAGCCTCTTGCTGGATGGCATACAAAGCCTCGGCGGCGGCGATGTGACTCGCCAACTGTTCGGCGCTCCACCGCGCTTGGAAAAGCTGGATCAGATTTGCCGAGGAAATCACTTCGACGCCGAAAGAACGAATCAATTCCAGCATACCGGCATCGACATACGAAACTGTCGGAACATCGTTCATCGGCGAATATTCCATGGCCAGACGAGGATTCGGCTTGCCGGTGCTTTTCAACAGCTCACGCAGGCGTTGGTGCAATTCCTGCCAGCCCGCGTAATACCTTGCCTGGCCGGGAAGCGGCGGGAAACTCGTCTCTTCAATTTTGTGGGCAAGAAGCACGGGCTCGCCCGCAGCAGGAATGAAGTAAAACCAGCGGCGTGTAACCAAATGACCTTCGAAGACAAAAAGCGCGCGCGCCACGGCATTAATGCCATGAAAATCATAAATGAGCCAGCCATCGAGATTTTCAGCAACGAGGGCCTTTTGCACCTCGCTGATGTCTATCAACAAACCTGGGAAAGCTGGTTTCGACATCTTCTCCTCCTCTCCGGAATTATAAGTGGCAAATTATCAGCATTCCGATTCTGTTACCGATCTCACTTGGGCTCTCAGAGCCGGTCCTCGTTGTGTCAGCACAAATACGGTACTAACAAATTACCGTTGGAAATAACAATTGCAGAAAAAATATCCGGCAGCCATGACTCTGCCAGTGCCAGCGCCTCGCGGAATGATCCTGCCGGCGTGAAGCCCAACTTCCTGAGCAGCGCTGGTTCCAATGCGGTCACTGCGATAACGTGCGTCTCTTGCGCTTTTTGCCTGGCGGCGAGCGCAATCAAAACCTCCGCGACATTCGGCTGCCGTAATTCGTGATGCCAACTGCGCCATTCCAGCTTGTCGGAATAACCCGAACCTTGCACTTCCGTATTCACTTCGGCCACTTTCTCTTGAAGCCAATTCGTCAAGGCGTGCGAACCGAGTCCATCCCGGCACTCGGCCAAAAAGATGATCACTCCGCCCGGCCCTGCGACTCGACCGGCCCGCTGCAAGGCAACATGAGCACTGCGATAATCACGGTCTGCCGGGAAGCCACCGCAACTTACCACGACCAGATTCGCCGGTGGCGAGACCGGCACGTGAAACATATCATCGATCGTGCGGCAGCCGGCAGCAAACGCCTGCAGCGGCTCACCGGTCACCGCGCCAATCACCTGCTGTTGATCATTTAAAACCGTATGCACAAGAAAATTGGTGGTGACAAAACGAAAAGCTTCGCGCGCATCCTCCTGGAGGGGGTTGCCCTCGACGACGGCATCCCGGCAGCGCGGATGCAAGCGTGGAGCCTCGGGATCGATGGCAAGCGCATGATGGCGATAGATGGTTTCTTGACCGGCGCAACCCGGAACAAGCAGCCGCGGCCCGCCGCCATAACCAGCAAAGGGATGATGCGTGACCGTGCCGCAAAGCATCACATAATCCGCATCCAAAATCAAGCGGTTGATGAAAACTGGTGTGCCACGCCGGGTCAATCCAACATACTCGAGCATTTTGTGATCCTGCGGATCGTGCCAACAAACCCGCACGCGATCATCCATCCCCACGAAGTCATATTTTCGACTGGTGGGCGACGATTGCTCGGAGTTTTTGGCAACCAGAATCGTAATTTCTTCCGCCGGCACGTGCAAACGTTGCAGCCGTTCCAGTAACACCGGCAAATAGTATTCTGCGCCGTCGAACTCTTCAGGGTCAGGCACCACCAGCAAAACATTTCGAGCGCCACGAAATACCTGATTGAAAGGATGACAACCCAAAGGTTTCTCGAGCGCCTGCGAAACAATGTCCGCTGGCTTTTGCAAAGTGGCGATGTGTTTGGGATGCAATTCGGTAAACTGGTGCAAGCGTCCCCGGCGGCCGGAGCCTTGTGGGCGCTCCGATTTTCCATTCATGTTCTTCAAAGGAGGGTCGGGAAATTCTGCATGCACCATTCCCAAGCCGTATTTGAGTCGCAATTCCATCTTCGCACTGTTTGCAAAAGCGGCAAATGACTTTCACTTTGGTTTTCAGAATCTGGTAAACAAAAGTCTCTACCAACGCTATTTTCTCATGATCCGTTTATCAAGGTATCAGAAATTATCCAAAATGTCAACAGTTTTTCACTATTCGTGTATCCAGCGTTCTGCATATTTTGGAAAATTCTTTACGGAATAACTTTCATGGCAATTATCTATTTACCACTAAAGCATACCTGTTTATGAAGTTTTCAGCTTTTCATACCGTCTGGCAGGGGATGCACCCCGGGTATGGCCTCTGCGCCAGGTTCTTTTTGAAGTATTGCATCGAATCTCGTGAGTGTCTCTTTTTTAAGACAGTGTTTTGGAATGAGACATTTTTGAAACTTTTTTGTGACGCTACCAAACCAGGCTGAAATAGTTCTAAATTTTTAAAAACATGGGATTAGCACGATACAGCGCTTTTCGTTGTTTTGGCACAAAATTGGCTATTTAAAAAAGTGCACACGAAAGAGTGCTCTTTGAAACAATTTATGCATACTCCTTTGGACCCCATCATGAGCTGCGAGCATAGGAGACTGATGTGAAAGAGATTCTACTTTTTGGCCGAGTCGAAAGTGAGGACTTGATTTGCAATGTTATGAAGCATGCTCAAGGCTACAAGTTTCGACACACCAGTAGTGCTGCCAAGGCACTGAAAATGTTGGAGAAAACCTCGCCAGATTTCATCATGGTTACGGGCAACATTGGAAAAAATGGCGATGGGAGCTACTACATTGAGCTGTAATAGACGATGTCTGCTGATTCGGTCAATGATTAAGGCTACCCCATCATCCAATATACTTCCATCCTTAAAAAGATGTTTTTTTTAAGGACACCTACCCCAAAGAAAGGGACACGGTTTCGCGCGCTGTGTCCCTTTTTTATTTGGATGGGGCAAATCACGCATTTGACTGGGAATTTCACCCAGCAAAGATGTATCGTAGTGAGACAAGCCAGGGGATGACGATATTATCGATCATCCGCTCAGCTTGTCTCCCACAAAATTCCCTTGCATCTTCCTTCCCTTTTCAATATCTTATTTCCGATTTATCCACGGTCTGATTGCGTCATAAAACCGCGAACCGAATGAGCACGTCCCGAATTTCTCTTCCAATCATTGATTCCTCCATGACAGCTCCTGCAATGGCTTTTGCGCCTTCGCCGGCCCCAATTTCTGAAAAAAAGAAATGGCCTTTCCGATTGCGAAGGCTGGAGTTGGGGATTGGCAAAGAGGTGGCGTTCGCACAACTCTTGAAAAGCCTCACCTTGCGCCGCGTGTGGAATGCCGGAAAGGTGCTCGCTTCGTTTTTGCTTTCCGCCATCACCAAAAAGAATTTTGTCTGGGGCGTGCCGCCGATTCTTACCGTCGAGCCGACGAACATTTGCAACTTGCGCTGTCCGTTGTGTGTGACCGGCAACGGCACCATGGCGCGGCCCAACGGCCGCATGGATTTTTCGACCTACAAGCGTCTGATTGACGAGTTGGCTGATTACGCCATTTATGTCGTGCTCTACCATCAGGGCGAGCCGTATCTCAATCGCCAATTCATTGAATTCGTAGCCTACGCCAAGCAGCGAGGACTGTATGTCACCACCAGCAGCAATGCCCACTATTTCGACGCGAAAACTGCCGAGGCCACGGTGAACAGCGGCCTCGATACGATTATCATTTCAGTGGATGGCGCCACGCAGGAGAGTTACGGTCACTACCGGGTTGGCGGCTCACTGCAAAAAGTTTTGGAGGGAACACGCAACTTGGTGGCTGCGAGAAAACGCCTCTGCCGCAAGACGCCGTACATTTACCTGCAGTTCATCGTGATGAAGCACAATGAGCATGAGCTTGCCGCGATGAAGAAACTCGCCAAAGAATTGGGTGTCGACCGGTTGTTGATAAAGACCGCGCAAGTTGAAACCCTCGCACAGGCGCGGGAGTGGCTGCCGAACGACGTGCGGTTCCGGCGCTATCATTTTACCGAAGAAAATTTTTCCGTGAAAAACGGCGGCAAAGGCGCGTGTCTGCTGCCATGGTTGACCACATTGGTGAATTGGGATGGCAGCATCGTGCCCTGCTGCTTTGACAAAATCGGCCGTCACCTTACTGGCGATCTGCAGCAGGCGCCCAACTTTGCAGCGATTTGGGAATCCGAGAAATACAACAATTTTCGCCAAAAATTGCTCACCAACCGCCAGGCGATCGACATCTGCAGAAACTGTAATCAGGGAATTGGCTTGTTTGTTTAACGGGCTGCTGGTTGTTGAAAAATGAAAAAAAATTTGCCATTGAAACCTCAAATCTTGTTTTTAACCTTCGTCCTGCTCACGATCAATCCTCCCCTTTGGGCACAGTCGGAAACTATTGCTTTTGATTCATCGCAAAATGTTCAGGAGACCACTACTTCTGCTTCAGCCGGCGTGCCGCTCGAGCATGCCGTTTATCCTTTTTTGGAGAAATTAGTCAATCTGCTGCCCAAGCATGCTCCCGACCTGCATGTGCTGCCGCTCGATCGTGATCAGGTCCTTCAAATTCTGGCAGCAGCAAAAGCGGGCAACCTTTCCCTTTCCGCGGCAGACCGTGCGCTGCTGGAACAATATCTCGCCGAATTCACCGATCCGAAAATCGGCGCTCCGGCACATCGTGGCGCCGAGCGGCATTTCATCCGTTATGAAGAATTCAACACCCGGATTTTCGTGGACCTCTTCGCCATCCAACGATTCGAATTTCGCCGCGGCAAATGGGAAAATGGAGAGGCTGATATCTCACAGACCCGCGCCGGCGTCAGAATGCGCGCAGCGCTGCATCCCCGGTTGCTGGCCAGCGTCGATGTCAGCAACATTCTCGAGCGTGGCGCTCACGACACCGCCGAAGTGGTGACGCCCGGTGCCGGTGTTCCCGTGGTACTCTCCGGTGCCTCCGCGTTTCGTGAAAAAGCGGTTGCCTACTTCCGCTGGCGTCTGCCCTGGTTTGATTTGGAAATCGGACGCAACCAGCTCTCCTGGAACCTCAGTCCGTTGACGCAGCTCACGCTGGCACGCGACAACGAACCGTTCGATTTGATCAAAATCGACCGGCGCTGGCGAAAGTTTCGCTTCACTTATGTCCATGCCAATTTGCGTGCGGCACAACGCAAATTTCTGGCAGCGCATCGATTGGAGATCGCGGCGCATCCGCGCTTGTTCATTGGTGTCAGTGAATCGGTGATCTACGGCAACCGCGGCGCCGAGTTCGAGTATCTCAATCCGCTCATGCTGTATCATGCCGCCGAGCATCTCCTCGGTGACAAGGACAACAACACGCTCACCCTCGATTTCACTGCGTTCCCGCTCCGCGGCGTCAAATGTTATGGCGAGATTTTCATCGATGATTTGAGTTTGGAATACCCGATCGGCACCTATTGGGGAAACAAATTGGCCTATCTTGCCGGCTGGTATTGGACGCAGCCGTTGGGCTGGCGCAGCGGCGAAATCCGTCTCGAGTATGCCCGCATCGATCCGTTCGTTTATACGCACAACGATTCGGTCAACGTGTATGAGCAGGATGGCGAAGGACTCGGCGCGCGCTTCGGGCCAAACGCGGATCGCTTCACTGTGCAGGCGGCGTTTCAACCACATCGCGACCTGCGCATGGTTTCCCAATTTACTTTTCAGCGCAAAGGCCGCGGCGATATTTTCCTGCCGCATCGCCAGGGCGAAAGCGGCGCCAAGGGATTTCTTGCGGGCACGACCATCAAATCCACCTTCTGGCAATTCGAGGTGGAAAACCAACTGCGACGCGACATTTATCTCAAACTCGAGTGGGGGTTGGAGCGCCGGCACAACGCTGATTTCATTCCCAATGCCACCAAAGTCCGGCGCCGCGCCGCGTTCTCGGTACGTGCGGATTTTTGATCCTTTATCAATGGAATCTTTGCTTTTTGGGCAGAGATCTCAAAAGACAAAATAATTGGTGACAAAATGATTTTAAAATTATGTTGTCGTCAATTATGTTGTCTTTTGGGCTGCGCCCGTAGGGATTCCTCCTTAATGACATCAAACCAGGTATTGCGTTCCGTTTCCATTTATTAATGCAAAGCTCAATGTCAATGGAATCTTTGCTTTTTGAGCAAAGACTGCGTCCGAATTTTAAAATTATTTTGTCAACAATTATTTTGTCTTTTTTGGTTCTGGCTTGTTCACGTTGGGGCTTTAAGAGTCAAATTTGTGCTCTTACGGCAAGATTTTTACCACGAACATGGCGTTCGTAGTGACCCTTTCAGGGGTCGAAACCTCTTACGTACGAATGCCGGAAGGCATCACGACAAGCGTTTTTTGTGAAATCTCGAACATATTCATGCTTTCTATATTCGGTTATACTCTCGCAATTCTCACACTTGCCTATCTCGGTATTCTGCTCTGGCTCGGCAAAGGACTGCGCCATCTCGAAAATTTAAATGCCAACAACAAAAAAACATCGGCAAAGAACTTACCCTCTGTTTCTGTCATCGTCTGCGCGCGGAATGAAGAGCAGCGTTTGCCTCGTCTCTTGCAAGCCGTGGCACAACAGCAATATCCTGCCAACAAGCTCGAGATTTGTCTGGTTGACGACCGATCGACTGATCGCACCAGTGAAATAATGGAGAATTTTGCGGCATCACATCCAAACGTCATTCATCTGCGGATCAACGACACGGTCCCGAATTTCGCGCCAAAAAAACGCGCCATCGACATGGCCATTCATCACACCACCGGCGAAATCATTCTCCTGACGGATTCCGATGCTGCGCCCGGACCGTTATGGATTCAAGAGATGGCCGCGGCGTTTGCCCCGGAGGTCGTGATGGTGTGCGGCTACTCCCCGTATATTCCACGCGACTCGTTCTGGCAAAAAGTTTTAGCACTCGAATATTTTTCTCACGCTGCCGTAGCCGCTGGCGGCATCGCTGCGGGCCAGCCATTGACCTGCACCGGCAGCAACATGGCCTATCGCCGCGAGGCGTACTTGCGCATCGGCGGATTTGCCGGCATCGCCCATTGGATTTCCGGCGATGATGATTTGCTGCTCCATAAAATGCATGAAGCCGGAATCGGGAAAATCGGCTATGCTGCTCATCCCAACTCGCATGCACCGGTGCAGCCGCCGGCCTCGTGGCAGGATTTCAAAGCGCAACGCACGCGCTATGCCTCAAAGAGCTTGCACTACCAGCCTTCTTTGACGCTGGCGTTGCTGCTGGTTTATTTGCTCAATTTGATTTTGTGCATCGGCTTGCTCTCTGCGGTTTGTGGCTGGTGGGAGTTTTTCATTTCGGCGCTGATTCTCGGCGTACTCAAAGCTGCCGGCGAATATTTTTATTTGCGACGTGCTTCAAAACTCTTCGCAGAGCAGGAGCTTCTGCCGGTTTTCCCGTTGGCGGCATTATTGCATCCGTTCTACATCTTATTCTTTGCAACGCGCGGGCAATTTGCCAAATTCAGTTGGCGCGGTGAGCAGTTCGCAGCGAAGAAGAGCCATTCTCTTCAATCCATGGGGGAGTTAATCAAATGGAGTTAATCAAATGAATATTTTGATCGTGATTTGGGCAATTGTACTGTTCTATGTCCTCTCCTCGTTCGTCATTCTTTATGGTCTATCTCGCCAGCGCGCAACCCGCGTTTCCCACCAGCCACTGGTTTCCGTCCTGATTGCCGCTCGCAACGAAGAGAAAAGACTGCCCTGGTGTCTGAACTCGCTTCTGCGCTCGCAGTATCCCGGCGATAAATTCGAGATTCTTGTCATCGACGACCGCTCGACGGACAACACGCGCGCCGTGGCAGAAAACTTTGCGCGCCGGCATCCGCAGATACGAATCATCCCCATCAGCCAGCGCCTCGAGAACATGTCCGGAAAAGCCAGTGCGTTGTGCCAGGGCATGCCGCACGCACGTGGTGAGATCATTTTGCAAACCGATGCCGATTGCCAGGTGCCGGCGACTTGGTTGGCACGAATGGTGAGTTATTTTGCGCCGCAAGTCGGTCTGGTCGGCGGCTTCACGCTACTCTCCCAGCGCGAGGCAAAAAGCTCACTCTTTGCCAAAATCCAAACTCTCGATTGGATGTATCTGCTGGCGGCCGGTGCCGGCGCCGCCGGACTCGGCAAGCCGGTTTCCATTCTCGGCAACAATTTTGCGTTTCGCCGCAGCGCTTACGAGGCCGTCGGCGGTTATGAAAAAATCGGCTTCAGCATCATCGAAGATTTTGCGCTGATGCGCGCGATCCACGAGCAAACCGATTGGCAAATTCTCTTTCCGCTCGATCCGCAGATCGCCATCACCAGCGAACCGCCGGCAAGCTGGCGTGAATTCTACGATCAACGCCAGCGCTGGGCTGCCGGCGGCAAGGACGTCGGCCTGCTGGCCAAATGGTTGATGGTGATCGCCTTCCTCGGCCATCTGGCCTGTGTCGTTGCAGCGTTCATTTCGCCGGCGCTGGCCGCGAGCTGCTTTTTGGTTTTGGTGGCGGCGGATTTTTTGCTCCTCTGGCAAAGTGCACGCCGTCTCGCACGGAAAGACCTTTTGTCCGTCTTTCCCCTTTTTGAAATCTATTATTTTCTCTACAGTTTTTTTCTCGCGCCGACCGTGCTGTTGCCGGCGACGGTGCACTGGAAGGGCGTGCGTTATCGCTGGAGCTTCGCGGGAAAAATTACCCGCATAGAAGAGGCCGCAGAATAAAATTGGCATTGCATCTTTGCCAAGTATTGTTTAATTTTATTCGGTTAGAATCGTTAACGTAGATTTTTTTGTCTCCTCCTCATGAGAAAGCTGCGTTGGTTTAAGCAAGAAATCTATTGCAAGGGAGAGTTTAACCATGTCATCCACAACCATTGCCACAGTGATAAAAATGATGGAGTCTTTGCCTGACACGGTGCAAGATCAAGTGGTAACGCATCTGCGTGAGTATCTCGAAGACCTGTCGGATGAGCTGCAATGGGACACGTTGTTCAAGAAAACCCAACCCCAATTGATGGCTGCGGCGCGCCGCGCCAAGCAGCAGATTGCTGAAGGACAGGCAACGCCAATGGACTATGACCAGTTATGAACTCCGCCACCCTGCCATCGTTTTGGTCTGCCTGCAAGCTGCTTGACGAAGACATCAAGCGTGGCGCTAGAAAAGCCTACCGCTTGTGGGCACAAAATCCCTTCCATCCATCCCTGCATTTCAAATGTATTAATCGTGAAGAGGATGTCTGGTCTGTGAGAATAACGCGGGGTTATCGTGCCGTTGGCATCCTCGAAGGTGATACGGTTACATGGTTTTGGATTGGCAGTCATGATGATTATGAGCGATTTTTCTCATAACGCGGCAATAGCCGGAACCCAAAAGACAAACCAATTTTAAAATCTTTGCTGTTCTGATAGTTTCTCATGGGCAATACGATAACACAATTGGATAGAAATCTACAAACTGATTGATGGGGAAATCTCTATGCCGCCCGATTCCACCAGTTTTCTGCACATTATCCTCAATCCGCAACAATGGCCAACCGAGATTATCCTCGTGGTTATTGGCACGCACGCGGCCGTGATGAGCGCCATATTCGATTTCTTTGGTTTCAGGGCGTACCGGCAGCAACGCCGCACGCAGCGGCTGCTCGAGAAAAGTTTCGGCTCCGAGCTCTACGGCCCGGAAACCATCAAGAGCTCCACCCGCTACTACATCCCGCCGAATTGCTCCAGCGTCGATCCGGCGCAGGAGGCCGAGATCCGCCAGGTGATTGCCACCGAAGAAAAACTCTTCGACACGGTCGATAAGTATCTGGCAAAAGAAAGCCCGCAGCGCCACCTGCTGTTGCTTGCGGACTCGGGCATGGGCAAGACTTCCTTTGCGCTCAACTATTACGCCCGCAACCAACATTTGCCCAAACGCAAACGCCAGCGCATGGCCGTGGTGCCGCTCGGCATTCCCGACGCCGATGGGTATATCGCCAAAATTCCCGATCCGCAAAACACCGTGCTTTTTCTCGACGCGTTTGACGAAGACACCAAAGCCATCAAAGATCACCGGCAGCGGCTGCTTGAATTGATGCACGCCTGCCGCTATTTTAAGCGGGTGCTGATCACCTGCCGCACGCAATTCTTTCCGCGGGACGAAGAGATTCCGCGCGAGACCGGCATTGCCCGAGTAGGCCCGCGCAAAGCCGGCGAGGGCGCCACTTACGAATTTTGGAAATTGTACCTCTCTCCGCTGAACGACGAGCAGGTGGAGGAATTTATTTGCCAGCGTTACTCATTTTGGCGCTGGAATAAGCGCAAAGAGGCGCGCGAGCTGGTGAAAAAAATTCCGCTGCTCAGTGTGCGGCCCATGCTGCTCGCGTACATTCCCGATTTGTTGGAAAGCGGTGCGCACATTGAGTACTCGTTTCAACTTTACGAAGTGCTGGTGCAAAAATGGTCGGAGCGCGAGAGCCGCTGGGTCGATCCCGAAACGTTGCGCCAGTTTTCCGAGCGTTTGGCAATTGATCTCTACCGCAACCGCGAGAGGCGCGGCGCCGAACGCATTCCCCGGTCCGAGCTGGCAGTACTGGCCAAAGAATGGGACTTTCCTTTGAAAGACTGGCAGCTCAGCGGCCGCTCGTTATTGAACCGCGATGCCGAAGGTAACTACAAATTCGCGCACCGATCGATTATGGAGTATCTGATTGTTAAAAGATTTACTGAAGGAGATAAAGCCTGTCGCGGATTGGAGTGGACTGACCAGATGAATGCGTTTTTTAGGGGAATTCTTGAGGAAAGGCGAATAGCTTTTGATGTTACCACGATCGATCTCAGTAGGTACCCGCTTTCCCTGCGGTCAAATCCTGTACAAGAGTTCAAAGAAGCTAACGTCCGCAAAATGCTAAAGCAGCATGGTTTTTTCGACTGGAATTATCACAAAGAGGGGGAGGGCATTTTGCATCTCTGCGAAGTGCGTGAAAAAGACGGTGCGAAAATAGTGCTCGATCACGCCACCGGCCTGATGTGGCAGCAATCCGGATCTCCAGATTCCGTGACTTACGCCGATGCCGAAAAATATATTCGCGATTTGAACAACAAACGTTTCGCTGGCTACAATGACTGGCGTTTACCAACTTTGGAAGAAGCCATGTCCCTGATGGAATCGAAAGAGCACGGCGGGTTGTATATCGATCCAATCTTTGATCACAACCAGCGGTGGATTTGGACCGCGGACAAAGAAAGCGCGGGGCGGGCGTGGTATGTCGATTTCCACTACGGTAATTGCGTATCCCAACGTTATTGGCAACCACACCTATGTCCGTGCTGTGCGCCCGTGACAATCATTGGTCATTTGGTCATTTGAGTCATTTGATTATTTTTTAACAGAGCGAGCGCCAGCGAGCGACCTCGAAAATTTTTTTAAAACGGGTATCTTGAAAATGGCGCAATATGAACATCTTGCCATCTACCGAAACGTCTACGCGTTTATACTTTATATTATTTGGTGAGAAAATTGTCATTGCTTTTTCAAAAGTACTTGTTTAATTTCTTTTGGATAAAAATTTGAAATCGCAGAATCTCGCACCGTTGTACCAACAAAAATCCATAAAGTAGCAGCACACGAAGGGAACCAGTGTCATGGAGATAACACTCAATGTGCCGGAAGAATTAGCCGCGCGCTTGCATCCATTCAAGGATCAGCTTTCACGAATTTTTGAATTGGGTTTGCGGGAATTCAATGCCGCTGCACAGACTGGTTTTGAAGGCGCGGCTGAGGTGTTCGAGACCCTGGCCGGGCTGCCCACACCGGAAGAAATCTTGGCGTTGCGCCCATCCGAGGCGTTGCAGGCACGAATAAGCCGCTTATTGGAAAAGAACCGCACCGAAGGTTTGACACCGGCTGAGGAAGAAGAGTGGGAACATTATCAGTATTTGGAACATTTGGTGCGCCTGGCCAAAGCCAAGGCCAGTTTAAAACTCAGCGCCTCCTGAACCGTGGCCAAGAATCCGCTTATGAGCAGTGCCTACGTGCCGTCTGCGCTGCGGCAACTGGTCTATGAGCGTGCCCGTGGCCGTTGTGAATATTGCTTGATCTCCGAAATGGTGACGTTTGCCAGCCACGAAATAGACCATATCATCTCGCAAAAACATGGTGGCCCGACCGAAGCCGGGAATCTGGCACTCTGCTGTGTGTTGTGCAACAAGCACAAAGGTACGGATATTGCGTCACTGGATCCCACTACCGGTGAAATTGTGCCTCTTTATCATCCCCGCCGGGATCGCTGGCTTGATCATTTCCAATTGATTGGCGCGCAAATCATTCCGCTCACACCGAAAGGCCGGGCCACAGCCCGCCTGTTGCAACTCAATCACCCGGATCGAGTTGAAGAGCGTGAGCTCCTCATTGCCGCCGGGGTATTTAGCCTGCCGGACTGAGAGCTGTTTGGAATAGCCACAGGACAAGCATGCAGACACGACAAAAAACTGACTCGCCCAAGATTTTTATCAGTTATGCCTGGGAAAACCAGTCTTTCGCGCGCCAGTTGCAGGAATCCTTCAGGGAAGCCGGAGCCGAAGTCTTCGTGGATTACACCGGAATAAAAGCCGGAGAGAGCTTGCCCTCGCGCATCAGTGCGGCTTTGCGTTGGTGCGATACCTTGGTGCTGCTGTGGTCACAGCATGCCGCGACTTCACATTGGGTCGAGCTGGAATGGACCAGCGGTATTGCCCTCAATCTTCATCTGATACCATGCCGTTTGGATAAAACACCCTTGCCGGAAATACTGTGGGGAAAGCGTTACATTGATTTCACTGATTTTGATCGCGGTTTTGAGGAATTGCTGGCTGCGGTGGGATTGGAAAAGGCTGCGCCTGTGTCCCTCTCCCAAAGTGACGTTGTGGTATCCACCCCTCCTGAACAACCAAAAACCAAACGTGTGGCAAAACCGGTTGCGTCACCATCCTTCCGGCAACCTTCTATTACTCTCCGCGCACAACCGCAGGAAGAACTTACCCCGCAAGCCGTAAAAACCATGTTGAAGCAGTATGATTTCTATTGCGCGTATTCTGGTTGGAATAAGGAGTGGAGCAATCCGCAAGGGCAGGGGATCAAACATGCTTTCGATTTGCAGCAGGAGGGCAAAGTTGTTGTCGATCACGCCACGGGTTTAATGTGGCAACAATCCGGCTCATCAAATTACATGATTTACGCCAATGCCGAAAAATACATTCGCGATTTGAATAATAAACTATTGGCTGGCTACAACGACTGGCGCTTACCAACTTTGGAAGAAGCCATGTCCTTGATGGAGCCGAAAAAGCACGGCGAGTTGTATATCGATCCAATCTTTGATCACAACCAGCGATGGATTTGGACCGCGGACAAAGAAAGCGCGGGGCGGGCGTGGTATGTCAATTTCGTCGGCGGTGCTTGCGGTCCCGTCGATGGTGGCTACGACGTCTCCTTTGTCCGTGCTGTGCGCCCGTGACAATCATTGGTCATTTGGTCATTTGAGTCATTTGATCCTTTGAAATATTTGATTATTTTGGGCGCGAGCGCAGCCTACGGCCGCAGGCTACGCCCGTAGGGCGAGCGCCCTACGGTTGTAGCTTCGAAAATTTTTTGTAAGAATTTAGCCATCTGAACCTTACCTTAACTAATGCTGTCATTCCGTAGGAATCTTTTTACTTTTTAAAGAAATACTTGCTAGTACCAAAAAAGATTCTTTCAGAATGACATCTTCTTCAGTTGGCTAAATTCATACAATTTTTTAAAAAATGGGTGTCTTCAAAATGAACATCCTCATCAAAGTCGTTTTTCCGACCCGGCGAATGCCGGTAAGAACGATAATGTCCGCATTCGCCTGGTTTTTTCCAAGAACTGCGCATATTTCGGGCGCGCGATAAAATCCGGCTGGTAAGCATTTTCCCACCAGGGATTGAATTTGTAGAGTTCTTCCGCAAGATCGGGCATGGGTTTTCTCCTTATACGATGCCATCGTATGAATTGCAAGGGGGAAATATGTCATGCGGCTCGTACCGATGGTGATGGTGCGCGCAACGAACTCGCCGCGCTTTCTTCTCATCCCGCACTTGATTTTTCCAAAAAAGTTGTGTAGCTTGTGGCGTTATTGTTTTCATCCCAAGTGACGGATTTGCCGCAGGGCGCACAGAGATTCAGAACGGACATGTTGAGTCTGGAAACCTTCGGCTGGAACGATTTTTTTGCCGGCAATTTCGAGTCGTATGCCCGGGACGGCTATGCCGCCGGTCGCGTGGCGGTGCAGCACAAGACGCAGTACGTGCTGTACACGGC
This sequence comes from Candidatus Zhuqueibacter pondensis, assembly GCA_034505955.1. Classification (GTDB taxonomy): domain Bacteria; phylum Zhuqueibacterota; class Zhuqueibacteria; order Zhuqueibacterales; family Zhuqueibacteraceae; genus Zhuqueibacter; species Zhuqueibacter pondensis. The sequence goes on along the minus strand of JAPDQK010000014.1, from coordinate 13,645 downwards.
GCACGGCGAGCTGCGCGCGGAAACCACCGGCAAGATGCAATTCGCCGCGCGCAGCAAGGGTGATTTGCCCGTGGTCGGTGATTGGGTGGTGATTCGCGTGCGCGAGCAGGAGCGCAAAGCCACAATTTACGAGATTCTGCCGCGCAAAAGCAAATTCTCGCGCAAAGCCGCCGGCCCCAAAACCGCAGAGCAAATCATCGCCGCAAATATCGATGTTGTCTTCCTGGTGACGGGGTTGGATGACAATTTCAATCTTCGCCGCATCGAGCGCTATCTGGTGGTGGCGTGGGAAAGCGGCGCCAATCCGGTGATCGTGCTGAACAAAGCCGACCTTTGCGATGATGTCGAGGCAAAAGTGCAGGAGGTGGAGGCGGTGGCGCAGGGCGTTCCGATTTTGGTGATGAGCGCAATCAACGATCAGGGGTTGGATCGCCTGCTGGCATTCATTGAAGAGGCTACGCCCGTAGGGGGCAAAACCGGTGCGCTGATCGGCTCCTCGGGCGTGGGCAAATCGACCATCATCAACCATCTGCTCGGCAGAGAAATCCAGAAGACGCGGGAAGTGCGCGAGAGCGATGCTCGGGGCCGGCACACCACTCCGCGTCGCGAGCTGATCCTTTTGCCCTCCGGCGGCTTGTTGATGGACACGCCCGGCCTGCGCGAGATTCAGCTTTGGGGAGGAGACGAGGGCATTCTGGAAACTTTCGAGGACATTGCCGCGCTCGCCGGGCAATGTCGCTTCCGGGATTGCCAGCACGGGGTCGAGCCGGATTGCGCGGTGCGCCAGGCGCTCGAAGACGGCACACTCGATGCGCAGCGTTTCGCGAGTTATCAAAAGCTGCAAAGGGAAGTTGCGTATTTCAATCGCAAGGAGGACAAAGCCGCCGAATTGCTCGAGAAAGAAAGATGGAAAAAAATCACCAAGACCTACAAGAAAAATTACAAGAAGCGCAATTAGTCACAGTGGTATCGATAACTTGAAACTTTGCTGTTTTGAACCCGATAATTCCGGAATTGCATTTTAGGCTCAAGCCAGAACATGGCGCATGGTCGATTTATGCTCATTGTGAATTTTCTGGGTTAATGGAGAATCCAATCGCGAAGTGCCGAACATCGCCCGGGGAATTCAATAAAACACCTTGGTACGAGTGGTTGTGATCAAGGCGATTAAATTCACTGTTGGTTATCTCTCAGTCAAAGCTGATGGCAACGCGTGAAGACAAAAATCTTCCCTCGGGGAAGATCAAAACCCTCATCACCTATCTCGAGATGCGCGAGCCGCCGCCGCGAGAGTTGAAACCGCCGCGTCTGGATATTTTGATTATGCAAGCGGTGTGTCCCACGGCCTCGTTTTATCGTTATCTCTACAATACCATCGGCGGGCCGTGGCTGTGGTATGAGCGCCGGCAACTGAGCGATGAGAAATTGTGCGAAATCATTCAAAACCCGAAGGTTGAAATCTACGTCTTATATGTGAATGGCGTGCCGGCCGGATATGCGGAGATCGATCGCCGTCAGGAACCGGACATTGAGTTGGCTTATTTCGGAATCATGCCCGAATTCCTCGGACAACAACTCGGGCCATTTTTGCTAAAATGGATTATCGATAAAGTGTGGTCATACCAACCGGCAAGATTCTGGCTGCACACCTGTGATTTGGATCATCCCAAAGCGCTGGCGCTCTACCGCCAGGCCGGCTTTGTGCCCTATAAACAGGAAGAGAAAATCATCGACGATCCGCGTTTATTGGGATTGATTTGAAAACCCAATAGTCGAGGGGCGAAAGAGTATGGCTGAAAAGAGGGAGAGTGGGTGAGTGGGCTGCGCCTGCCGGGAAGAAAGGGTGAAAAGGGGAAGTGTTGATTGCAACTGAAATCAATCATTTTTCAGGAAAGGAAAGCTGTTGATGGAAAAACAAGTTCACAAAGTCGTTCTCGCTTATTCTGGCGGTCTCGACACCTCGATCATTATTCCCTGGTTGAAGGAAAATTATCGCTGCGAAGTGATTGCCTACACGGCGAACATCGGGCAGGGCGAGGAGTTGGATGGACTGCGGGAAAAGGCGCTTAAAACCGGCGCAAGTAAAATCTACATCGATGATTTGCGCGAGGAGTTCATCCGCGATTACATTTATCCGACGCTCAAAGCCGGCGCGGTATACGAGGGAAAATATTTGCTGGGCACCTCGTTCGCGCGGCCGCTGATTGCCAGGCATCAGGTCGAGATTGCCGAAAAAGAGGGCGCTGATGCCGTGGCGCACGGCTGCACCGGCAAAGGCAATGATCAAGTCCGTTTTGAATTGACCTACAAGGCGCTCAATCCCAAGCTCCGTGTGATTGCGCCGTGGCGGGAATGGCAGATTCGCTCGCGCGAGGACGCCATTCGGTATGCCAAAGAAAAAAACGTTCCCATCTCCGCCTCATTGACGAAAATATACAGTCACGACCAGAATATTTGGCATCTTTCCAGCGAAGGCGGCGAGTTGGAAGATCCCTGGCAGACCGCCCCGGAGGGAATTTATGGGTTGACCGTCAGTCCCGAACAAGCGCCGGATCGACCGACGATGATCACGTTGGATTTCGAGAACGGCGAGCCGGTGGCGCTGAACGGAGAAAGGATGTCGCCAGTCGATTTGCTCACCGCGCTCAACAAGCTCGGCGGCGAGAACGGCATCGGTCGCATCGACATGGTGGAAAATCGCCTGGTGGGAATGAAATCGCGCGGTGTGTACGAAACGCCGGGAGGAACGATCCTTCATATCGCGCATCGGGAGGTGGAGAGCCTGGTGCTGCCCGGCCAACTGTTGCACCTGAAGGAAATGCTGGCCCCGCGCTATGCCGAGCTGGTCTACTACGGCCAGTGGTTCACGCCGGTGCGGCAGGCGCTCGATGCGTTCGTTCAAAAAACGCAGGAAAAAGTCACGGGTACGGTGCGCCTGAAGCTCTATAAAGGCAACGTCATCGTCGAAGGCCGCAAGTCACCGTATTCACTTTATCGTGAAGATTACGCCACGTTCGGCGAAGACGATGTTTACAACCAGCAGGATGCCGAAGGCTTCATCAATCTCTTCGGATTGCCGCTCAAAGTCAAAGCTTTGATCGACATTGAAGGAACGGGGATGAGTGAATATCGCCATCCGGATTACAGCAAGTTCAAACGCGACTGAACAGCGGAGCGGTTGAGCGGGGGAAAGGGTTGATAAGGAGTCAATCATGAAAAAAAGCAGAACCACGAATGGACGAGTGCATGCCCAGGTCATCGGGGGTGCGCCAAAAGTTTGGAGCGGTCGTTTCTCGTCAGAACCGGCGGAGTTGATGGAGCGATTCAGTCATTCGCTTGCCATAGATCGGGTTTTGTGGGAGGAAGACCTTGCCGTCAATCGCGCCTGGGCGAAAGCACTGCGCGCCGCGAAAATTCTCACCGCGACGGAGGAGAGTAAAATTCAGCGCGCGCTGCGTGCCATCGAAAATGAATTTCGGCAGAACCGCTTTGCCTTTCACCCTCATGATGAAGACATTCATGTTGCGATCGAGCGCCGGCTTGTCGAGCTGGTGCAGGAAGCGGGCGCGAAAATCCACACCGGCCGCAGCCGCAACGATCAAGTTGTCACAGATTTACGCTTGTATCTCAAAAACCGGGTCAGCGCACTGCAAGCCGCCCTCCGCGATCTTGTTGCCGTCATCATTGCAAAGGCCGAAGCCTCGCAAGATCATCTCATGCCAGCCTACACGCATACCCAACAGGCCCAGCCGATTCGACTGGCGCATTATCTGCTTTCCGCCTTTTATGCTTTGCGAAGGCACAGCGAGCAGTTGGACCAATTCATTGACCGAATTGATGAATTGCCTCTCGGCTGCGGTGCGGTCGCCGGCACGGCGTTTCCGATCGATCGTAAACTGCTTGCCCGGGAACTTGGTTTCGCACGGGTGATGGAAAACTCGGTCGACGCCACCGGCACAAGAAGCTTTTGTAGTGAAATTGTCTTCATCTGTGCCGACCTGTGCACGACCCTGAGCCGTTACTGCCACGATTTCATCCTGTGGAGCGCACAGGAATTCGGCTTCATCGATCCCGGAGAAAAATTTGCGACCGGCTCGAGCATGATGCCCAACAAGAAGAATCCGGATGCTTTTGAATTGATTCGTGGCAAGGCCGGGGTGGTGATTGGCCTGCTGGCAAGCATCCTGGCCCTGCAAAAAGGCGTGCCGGTGACTTACATCCGGGATTTACAGGAGGACAAAAAGCTCGTTTTCGAGGCGCTGCACATCACGCACGATTGCCTCGCGGTATTTGCCGGCGCGCTGGCCACCTGCCGATTTCGCAAGGAGAAGATGGAGGCAGCGTTTGATACGAACTTGTTTGCAACCGATATCGCCGACTATCTTGTGCGCAAAGGCATTCCATTCCGGCAAGCACACTATCTTGTGGCAAAAGCCGTGCAGCATGCCGAGAACGTGGCGTTTCGGCTGCATGAATTGCCTTTGCATTTCTGGAAGGCATTGCATCCGGTGTTTGATGACGAGGTCATGAAATGCTTTGATGGCGAAGTCAGCGTCGAGCGCAGGCAGGCGATGGGAGGGACCTGTATCGCACAGGTCAAGAAACAGCTTCAGCAGGCGAAACAATGGTTGCAAAAAAGAAGTCGTTGAGCGCGAGTTGAACATGAATCAAACATAATATCACGGCCTCAGGAGAGTATTTCCCCTTGCGCGTGCTCGAGGATGATCGGCCGTATGTCCTGTATGATTTGAGCGGCTGTCCATACCGCCGTCGTCGCAAACACGGGCACAGAGACATGAAGTTCTCAAAAAATTTTGAAAAAATGTTCGACTCATATTGGAAAATCTGAGGCATTACCCTTTCCGGCAATCCTCGGTGTTTGGTGGATCATGTATTCCACCCTGTCACGCCCCCGGGGCTGCAAGCATCTTCACTACACAGGCACTGTTGCACACTTTGGAAGAAATTATATTCATCGGAATTATCCATTCTGCCACAAGTATGCATTACGATCCGGGTAATGCTCGGCTCGAGGATGCGGCGTCAAACGGCAAGCAACCGCCTGCCTCTTGCTTTTCCTGCAAAAATTCCGCATATTGATTTAGTGCCGCCATCAATAGAATGAACAAAAATCTGCGTGGAGATGACAATGTCGCAAGTTCACCGATATAAAACTGACACATGGTTGCAATTCCTCGATAATGAACATGGGCCGTCGAATGGCGATACGGAGATGTTTCCCCGGGTCGAAGAGGCCGGGAAGGACGCGCTCGATGCCTACTCGCGCATCGTCGTGGCAGCAGTCGAAAAGGTTGGGCCGGCGGTGGTGCAAGTCGAGGTGAAGCGCAATGTCCGTGCTCGCGGTCGTCAACGGGAGGAGATGCAAGGCGCCGGTTCCGGTGTTATATTCACGCCCGACGGATTTTTGGTGACCAACAGCCACGTTGCCGGCGGTGCCGATCGTATTGCCGTCACTCTCAATGATGGACGCAGCTTTAGCGGACATCTTGTGGGCACCGATCCGCACACGGATTTGGCAGTCGTGCGGGTTCAGGCCAGCAATTTACCGATGGCCGAATTTGGCGATTCGACAAATCTGCGTCCAGGTCAACTCGTGGTCGCGATTGGCAACCCGCTCGGTTTTCAAACCACAGTGACCGCTGGCGTCGTAAGCGCGTTGGGACGTTCGCTGCGCAGCCAAAGCGGGCGATTGATTGAGAACATCATTCAAACCGATGCCGCGCTCAATCCCGGCAATTCCGGCGGCCCGTTGGTCAACAGTCGCGGCGAGGTTATTGGCATCAACACTGCTGTGATCCGGCCGGCACAGGGAATTTGTTTCGCCATTCCAAGCGACACCGTGAAATGGGTGGTGGCGCGATTGATTCGGGATGGCCGCATCGTGCGCGCATTTCTTGGCATACAGGGGCAGGATCGCCCGATCCCACGCTATTTGATTCGTTTTCATGAGTTGTCGGTAACGAGCGGCATCTTGGTGCAGGCGGTCGAACCGCAAAGCCCGGCCGAGCGCGCGGGCTTGGCGAGAGGTGATCTCATTATCGGGCTGGATCATCAACCAGTTACCGGGGTGGATCGTTTGCATCGTTTGCTCAACGAAGAAGTGGTTGGCCGGGATATACCGATCACCATTTTGCGTGATCAGGAAAAAGTCGTTTTCAATGTGAGACCGGCCATGGAAAGGGGACAGTGAAAATCACGAAGCAGCTCAATGCCCCAATCTGGATGAATGTTTGTTGCAGCGCATGGAAGGTCGTGATCCAGGCGTGAATCATTCAAATTTGAAAACAAAACCACATGACCAAGCTCAGTGTTAACCTCAACAAGGTTGCGCTGCTGAGAAACACCCGCACCATCGGGATTCCCAGCGTCATCAAAGCCGCTCAAATATGCATCCGCGCCGGCGCGCATGGCATTACGGTGCATCCGCGACCGGATCAACGGCACATCCGGCCCTCGGATGTCTATGAGCTTGCCGGGATGTTGACGGTGGAATTCAACATCGAAGGCAACCCTTTTTTCCCGCAGTTCATGGAGATCGTCCGCAGGGTGAAGCCGACCCAATGCACACTGGTTCCGGATGCTGCGGATGCATTTACTTCCGATCACGGATGGAATCTGGCCGAGCACGGCGTGCGTCTCCGGCCCATCATTCAGGAATTGAAAGACCTCGGTATTCGCGTCAGTCTCTTCATGGATCCCGATTTGGCCCAGATTGAACGCGCCCAAGCCGTGGGAACCGATCGCATTGAACTTTACACCGAAGCGTACGCAAGAGCCTTTCAAAGTGGAAACGTGGAACCGGTGTTACAGAAGTATGCTCGCGCCGCGCAAAAGGCTCAGGAAATCGGCCTCGGGGTGAACGCCGGACATGATCTGAATCTGCAAAATCTGGGCAAGTTTTGCACGATTCCCGGAATACTCGAAGTCTCGATTGGGCATGCACTCATCGCCGAGGCATTGGAGATGGGCTTGTTCAATACGGTACGTGAGTATTTGAAGGTTTTGTCTCATCAAGACTAAAGACTCTTTGCCGCATGGTGGAGAAGAACGAAATGAAACAATTCAAAATTATCGTGGAGAAGCATCCAGAGGGGTATGTAGCCTATCCCCTTGGACTTAAAGGGATCGTTGTCGGTGAGGGTGATACCTATGAGGATGCATTAGCCGATGTCAAGTCCGCCATTCGCTTTCATATGGAGACTTTTGGTGAAGAGGCACTTGAGGTTCATCCACCGGTGCGATGAGTTCTTGCAAGCCTGCGAGCAAACTTAATTGGAGAACGCGTAGAAAGATCAGTGAAAATCCGTGTCATCTGTGTTCGAATAACGACATTCATTTTCAAGCTGACAAAAGAAGACCATGGCAATTCGAATTCGTTTTCGTCGCAAGAAGCTTCCGCGTATTGCCGTGCTGCGCATCGACGGTATTATCGAGGAAGGCGATGAAGATTCTCTGCCGCGCCGGGTATCGGCAGCGCTGGAAGATGTGGAACATGTCAAAGCCAAGGCTTTGATCATGCGCGTGAACTCGCCTGGCGGCACCGTCGGCGCGACGCAGGAAGTTTACGATGCGCTTTGTAAATTTCGTGCCAAGTCGAAAATGCCGGTCGTGGCTTCGATGGGTGATGTGGCGGCCTCCGGCGGCATTTATGTGGCCATGGCCGCCGAACGCGTATTGGCCAATGCCGGCACCGTGACTGGTTCGATTGGTGTGATCATTCGTTCGCGCAATCTGAGCCAGCTGTTCAGCAAAGTCGGCGTCCAGGCAGAGGTGGTGAAGTCCGGGGAGTTCAAAGACACGCCCGCGTATTATCGCAGCCTGACCGAGGCCGAACGCGGCATGCTGCAGGAGATGATCAATGACAGTTACGAACAGTTCGTCGAGATCATCATGCGTGGCCGCAATCTCTCGCCTGAAAAGGTGCGGCAATTTGCCGACGGCCGCGTGATGACCGGACGGCAGGCCCTCGCTTGGGGATTGGTCGATGAGCTTGGCGGCTTCGACCGTGCAGTCGAGGTTGCCAAACAAATGGCGCACATCACAGTGGAGCCGGAACTCGTTGAAGTGGGGCGTGTCAAGCCCAAACTCTGGGAACGCCTCACGCGGCGTTTCATCAACGGCTTCGGCATGCATGAAATCAGTCCGCGCCTGGACGGAATACCGTTGTATTTGATGCCGCGGTTTTGAAATGTTGAATGACTTCATCTGCTGAGGAGGAAAAATGTCTACAAAGCTATCCCGTCGCCGTTTCCTGCAATTTGCCACTGCTTTACCGGCTATGGGTTTTCCCAACATCATCACCAGCAAGACGCAAGCCAGGGCTGCCGCCGGCGGTAAACTGCCGGTCATCGTCTGCAGTCGCGGCGAAGATTGGGGTCGCAAAGTAAACACGCCCGGTTGGGAAATTCTCTCGGCCGGCGGCAATGTCATGGATGCCGTCGAGAAATCCGCCAATGTGGTGGAGCTGGATCCGGAAGATACGAGTGTGGGTTATGGCGGATTACCCAATGAAGAAGGCGTGGTGCAACTCGATGCCTCGTGCATGTATGGCCCAACGCACAAACCGGGTTCCGTCGCTTGCCTCGAAGGCATCAAAACGCCGAGCAGCGTGGCGCGGCTGGTGATGGAACGTACTGATCACATCATGCTCGTTGGCGCCGGTGCGCAGCGTTTTGCGATTGCTCACGGCTTTCAGGTCGAAAATCTGCTCACCGAAAAGGCACGCCTCCAATGGTTGAAATGGAAGGAGAATTTGAGCAAAGACGATGATTGGCTGCCTCCGGCGGATGGCATCTATCGTGATCGCAGCGGGCGCCCCACTGGCACCATCAATGTGCTCGGCATCGATGCGCAGGGTAATGTGGCCGGCATTACCACCACCAGCGGTTTGGCTTATAAGATCCCCGGACGTGTCGGCGATTCGCCGATCATCGGTGCCGGCTTGTATGTCGACAATGAGGTTGGTGCTGCCGGTGCGACCGGTCGTGGCGAGGAAGTCATTCGTACCTGTGGCAGTTTTTATGTGGTCTCACTGATGCGGCAGGGAATGCCACCTACTCAGGCTTGCCTCGAAGCGTGCAAACGTATTGTCGAAATCAACCAGCGGCGCGGAATTAAAATCGATTTTCAGGACAAATTCATTGCAGTCAATAAAAAAGGCGAGGTGGGTTGCGCAGCCATCCGGGGTTCCAAGAAAATTCCGCCGCTGTTGGCATACACCAACCCCGATGGTTTCAGCGTCATGGCCGGAGAGTATCTGTTCGAATAGAATCTGAAGTGCCGGTGCAATGGATTGTTGGGACTTGCCTTCGTTCGAGTTCATCCGATCCAGTCGGTAAACAGCTCAATCTGTCGCGCCAGATGCCTGCCATTACCAGGCCAGCGCACGCCTTCGAGTTGCAGCAGGCGCCGTTTCAGCTTCAAGCCTTCTTCTCCGGGCCGTCCGGAGTAGCCGCCGAGCTTGCCGCTGCTGGCCAACACACGATGGCACGGCACCACGATCGGAATCGGATTCGCTCCCAGCGCCTGGCCGACGGCCCGCGCCGATTTCGGCTTGCCAAGCTTTTGAGCAATCTCACCGTAGGTGTAAACCTGGCCATACGGAATTCTGCTGGTCAGCTGAAGCACCTGGCGCTGAAACTCACTCGTGACCAGCCGCCAGTCGATCGGAATGGTGAAGCGGCTGAGCTTGCGCTGCAAATACAATTGCAATTCCTGAATCATCGCGGCGGTGAGCAGTTGATCGCGTTTGATCCAAACCTCCGGCTGGCGCTGGCGCAGCATTTCCTCGACTTCAAAGGCACTCTTGTCCGTAAATTGGATCAGGCATACACCGCGGGCCGTGACCGCGACCAGCATCGGCCCGGTGAGCGGATGCTGCATGAACTCATAATAAATTTGTTTCTCCCGCATTTTAGTTTTGATGGCAGCGCGCAGCAATTGGGCTTGGGCCCCGCCCATCTGCCTGACCAGTGTTTCGACGCCGCTGAGAATTTCCCGATACAGTGAAAACTCGCGGTTGCAGCCCGGGCAATCGGACAGGTGGCGATGCAAACGCTGCTCCTCGTCGCCGGTGAGCTCGCCGAGGTACAGCGCCATCACCTGGTCTTCATTGATGTGGCCAATGAGCTGCATGTGCTCCTCCTCCATAAATATGACAGGTGAGGCCGGACCTGCACGCGAGGATATTCTGAGCATCAATTTACGCAAGACCGACCTTGTCATTACCGTTTATTCCAAAACCTCCATCAAAATTTTTTCGTCCGGATCGAGCACGATTTGTTCCGGCTTTTTATCCTGAGGCACTTTCAGGTTGACTTCGGATCTTTCCATCCAGAAGTCGTAACGCGTTTTTTCACCTGCGCTGAGGATCTCGATTTCGAGGGGCAGGCGGAAAAATGTGCCGGTTTGGAGTTGACGAATCATGAGCTCAACAGACTTTTCCCTTGGCAACCAGCGCCAGTCCCATTTGATCACCGGATGGCCCGGTTGCCACAGCCATTGTTGAAAAAACCAGCCGAGCTCTTCGCCACTCACGCGCTCCATGATCCGCCGGAAGTCGTCCGTCAGTGCATTGCCGTTTTTAAAGGCTCGATAATAATCACGAATGCCCTGCCAAAAACTTTCGGTGCCGATGAGGTGACGCAACATGTGCAGCACCCACCCGGCTTTCTGATAGTTGTTGGCATTGAGCAAATCAAAGTAATCTGTAACCGTGGTGTCAAGAATCGGCCGCAGTTTCGTGCGGGCAAATTTCAAATAATCGTCGCGATTGCGCCGCATCTCCTCCCGAAACGACACCTCGTCTTCGACATCCTCGTAAAACAGCGCATCGAAATATGTGGCAAAGCCTTCGCTCAGCCAGAGATGATGCCAGTCCGCCTTCGTAATCGAATCCCCGAACCACTGATGCGCAATTTCGTGCACCGAAGTTCCTTCGGTGCGTCGTGCACCCAGTGCCGCTTCCGCGAAAAAAATGGCACTGGCATTTTCCATGGCGCCGAAACGCGTCAATGACTGCACCAGCGCCAGCTTTTCATAGGGGTAGGGTCCAATGCGATTGCTGAAAAACTGCAGAATCTGTTCGGTGCGGCCGAAGCTTTGTTCAGCCACCGCTGCATCACCCGGAAAGACGTAATAGCTCACCGGAATGTTCATCACTTCGCCGAAATGCAGCACCGAAAACTCCGCCGCGCCAAAAACCATGCAGTACGTTGGAATCGGCACGCTCTCGCGCCAGCTCCATGTTTTGGTGCCGTCGAGGTTGTGGCGTTCCTGTTCGAGCCGGCCGGTGGCCACCACAGTATGGCGCTCCGGCACGGTAATGTGAAACTCGACAGTCGCCTTGTCATACGGATGATCGATCCCGGGAAACCAATATCGCGCCCGATCCGGCCAGTTGTCGGCGAAAATCGTGCGGCGCCGGAATTTGTTTTCACGCAAATACAAACCGTCGGCCGGTTCGCCATGATATTGAATTGCCAGGAGCAAAGTATCATCGCGACCACGGCCTGCCGGCAACACCACGTCGAGGCGGCCGTCGCGTTGGACATATTTTCCCGTGACGTGGCCAACCTGAAGCGCGGTGACCGTCATGTTTTTCAAATCCAATGCCAGCGTGGTGTCGGTCGGATCGAGGCGATGCACTGTGATGATCGTCTTGCCGCGAACAACGTTGCTGTTGTCCGAAACCGTGAGACTCAGGTTGTAGTGCAAAACATCGAACGCCGGCTGCCGGGGATAACCATCCGTCAGACGTCGGGAAACCGGAGTTTGTGCGAGTCCTGTCGCAATCAGACCCTGCCAGAACAGGATCAAAAAAAATGTCACTCCGGAAAACTGCGTCCGTGGGAAACCTTTTTGCTTCTCCTGAAGTGATTGGAGATGATCAACTGACTCCTTCGGAATGACATTCCTCGGTATAGAAAAGTTGCTCATCATGTGGCTACCAATTTAACAAATTTTATAACAATGTCAAGCGAACTTTTATTTGCTCGTAATGCCTCCAAGATGTTAATGCTACCCCCAGTCACTGAGGCGGTGCCTCTGCTCATTTTATTCCACTCGCCTCGACGGGTTTGAGAAATGCGCGTGCCGCAATCTCCGGCCGGTTCATGAACTCCGACCGCACCCGCAGAAAAACCATCCCCACCCAGCTCGGGTTGCGTCGCAGGAATTTGACGAGATCATCGAAGTCTTCATCAACGACTCTTTTGATGCCCCGGCGTGCCGAAGCATTGCGAAAAATAATGCGTCCGGAACTGTCACGCAGCACAAAGCCGAGATGCGCCGCAAAAATTCCCGGCCGGCTTTGCACCACGCAGGCAATCTCCCCGCCCTGCAGCCTGGCTTTGATCTCCGGCAGCCTGTCCTCCGGAATATATTTCACCGTCATGATTTCCGCCGGCGGAATGCCGGCCAGGTCCTTTTCGCGCACGCCCTTCTTGCGCAACGTTTCCCGGCGATCGATGGTTTTGGTCATGCCCGCCGTGAAGTCACCGCCGATGGCAACAGTGATGTCTTCGACCAGCCAGCCATTGTTGGGAAGCCAGTCCGCAATCAGGAAATGATTGCGGTTGCGAATATCGATGACCCCGTCACGGTAGCGCAATCGTTGCAGATGCTGGAACATCTCATCATAGTTTGTGGCCAGGGTCATTGCCAAAATCTGCTCGCAAAACGTCTGGCAATCGACATGCGCAAAGTCGATGAGCGGATCACGATCATACCTGCCATTGGGGCCTTCGCCGAGTGGGAACCAGCGATAGGGCGTATTTATTGCTCTTTCAGAATAGCCGGCGAGACGACGCACGAAGTTGGGCTCGCTGCTGCTCATTTGACGCAGCAACGAGTCGATCTCCGTTGTGTGCATCTCATAAAGTCGTTTCTGCGGCCACGCTGGCGATGCGTCACTCAGCATGAGGCAGCAAGTAACAACAGCACAAAAGAGATGGTTTGCAGATTGCCTCAAATCTCCTGCTCCAGGTTGCGGGTTCAAAAATATAAATTTGCCTTTGGCGAAAATCAAATGTTTTTTTTAAATTAGATCAAATAAACTGTTGATTTCATTATCAACCGCGAAGACGCGCCGGACACGAAGATGCAATTCATTTGTCGTCTTCACGGTTCAAGATGCGAGCTGCGAATGAACATGCATCAAATTGTCGCTGACGAAAACATTCCGTGTGTGCGCGAGGCTTTTTCTCATCTTGGCGAGGTGCATTTGCTGCCCGGCCGCGTCATTCATCGGGACGCCATACGCGATGCCGATTTGCTGCTCGTGCGCTCGGTCACCCCAGTAGATGCGAATCTGCTGCGAGGCACTGATGTTCGTTTCGTCGCCACCGCAACGATTGGCACCGATCATATTGATACCACCTATCTCAGTCAGCGTGGTATCGCCTTCGCCAGTGCCGCCGGCAGCAACGCCAATTCCGTGGCCGAATATGTGATCGCAGCAATAATTCATCATGCCGTCCGGCATGGTTTATCTTTGTCGCATTTGACCCTCGGCGTGGTGGGAGTGGGACACATCGGCAGCCGGGTGGCAAGGATGGCCACGGCTTTGGGCATGCGCGTTCTGCTCAACGACCCGCCCCTCGCGCGCCAAACGCGCGACTCCAAA
>JAPDQK010000013.1:0-118745 GCA_034505955.1 Candidatus Zhuqueibacter pondensis | reverse complement strand
CGCCGCCGCGGCCGGTGGGCATCGCCGCAACCGTTTCGATGCAGGCTGTATCAAACTCGGCCCGGCGCGCGAGGGTGGCGCTTTCGGGGTTTTGGAGGAGGTCGTCGACGTTCATCAGTGATCAGTTCTGTTGGGCTTGCTTTCGATTGGCTGACTCTCCAGGATGGCGAAAAGTGACAGCAAACTGGCTCAATTAAGCAAGCGCGTCATTATAGTATTACCCCAAAAAAACTATCACAACCGTGAAAACTGCGTCCGTAGGATTTTTTGAACCGCGAAGACGCTAAGAACGCAAAGAAAAATAAGCTTGGCGTCCTTAGCGTCTTTGCGGTTAAAATTTGGCTGCGCCCGTAGGGTTGCGGCTATTGCCGCGCGGCTTCATCCCGGCGGCAAATGGCCAGCCCCTGGCGACAGTTTTGCCAGGCGCGCTGCATCAACTCATCATGCGGATTCATGGGAACGCTTCAGTTCAAATTGGCGCGCAACCGCATGACACCCATGAGTGCGACTTTGTAATCAGGGCGCAGGGCGAGCGCGCGTTCATACTCCTCCAGCGCGAGCGGCCACAAGCCCTTCATTTCATAGATGATCGCGAGGTTGGCATGCGGAAATTCCGGATTGTCGTAGCGCAGCACTTCCATGGCGCGTTTGAGGTAGGGAATCGCTTCGTCGAGCCTGCCCAATTGCATCAGATAGGCGCCGATGTCATTGTGCGGATTGCCGAATTCGGGATCGATCGAGATGGCACGGTGGCACTCGGCAATCGCCTCCTCCAATCGGCCCTGCATGCTGTAGGTCCAGGCGAGAAAGGTGTGGGCCTCTGCGGTCGGCTCGACTTCGAGAGATTTTTTGTAATACGCGATGGCTTGCTCCAGACGGCCCTGCATCTGGAACTCGTAGGCCATGTTCAAGAAGCGCATCGCTTCGTCTCTGAGAACTCCCATAAATGCGACAGAGGTGAGTCTTGCGTGTTAAATTTGGAACTTATGGAATCTGACTGGCCGGTTTTGATGACAGATAAAACATTCTTGAAAATTTGTAATCAGTCAGGCACATATCAGAAGGCAAAAGCATTATGAAAACCAATTCGCCGATTCACTCGACATCCCACGCTGACAACGATCCATACGAAAAATGATTGCGCAACCGACCAGTCGGTATTCAAAGATACAAAAAGTTGGCGGGATTTACAAGAGTCTTTTTTGTTCATGCCATCCGAATCGCCACCATCTGAATATTCGTCATCTCCTCGATTGCAAAGCGCAGTCCCTCCCTCCCCAGTCCGCTTTGGCGGTTGCCGCCATAGGGCATGTGATCGGCGCGGAAGTTCGGCGTGTCGTTGATGATGATCCCGCCGAAGTTCAATCGCTGAATCGCCTTCAAAACGCGGTTGAGATCGCGGGTGAAAATTGAGGCCTGCAAGCCGTATTCGGTTTGATCTGCCAGCCGCAGTGCTTCCTCGAAATCATCGCAGGGAATGACCGAAGCGACAGGTGCAAATGCTTCGTCGGCGACGACTTTCATCTCGGGCTTCACGCCGGTCAAAACGGTCGGCCAATACACCGGGCCTTGGCGCCGGCCGCCGGTCAAAACTTTCGCGCCATCCGCCTCGGCCTCTTTTACCCAACCCTCGATGCGCTCGGCCTCGCGCAGGTCGATCATTGGGCCGACGTCGACTTTCTCATCGAGGGGATCGCCCACCACCATTGCCTGGCTGGCTTTGACAAAACGTTCTGTAAAGGCCTCAAAAATTTTGCGGTCGCTATAAATGCGCTGAACTGAAATGCAAACCTGGCCGGAATTGTAATACGCGCCAACGGCGCAGCGCCTGGCCGCAAACTCGAGATCGGCATCCGGCGCGACGATCACCGGCGAGGTATTTCCCAATTCGAGGGTCACTTTTTTGATGCCGGCGCGCGCGAGAATTTGCCGGCCGACTGCGGCGCTGCCGGTGAAAGTGATCTTGGCAACGCGCGGGTCGGTCACCAACCATTCGCCCACGGTGCTGCCGCTGCCATTGACGAGATTGATGCCGCCCTCCGGAACACCGGCTTCCTGCAGGATTTGACAGAGCAGGACCGAGGTTAATGGTGTCGCGTTCGCCGGTTTGAGCACCAGCGTGTTGCCTGCTGCGATTGCCGGCGCAACTTTGTGCGCCACGAGATTGAGTGGAAAGTTGAACGGTGTGATTGCCGCCACCGCGCCGACCGACCGTCGCACCCAAAATCCGAAATAACCCTCGCCGGCCGGCACCGCATCCATTGGCACGGTTTCGCCGTGAATGCGTTTGGCTTCTTCTGCTGCAACGGCAAAGGTGCTGATCGCGCGCTCCACTTCGATGCGTGCAAATTTGAGCGCCTTGCCGGCCTCCGCCGCAATCGTGCGTGCGATTTCCTCTTTGCGTTCGCGAATGAGATTGGATGTGCTTGTCAGAATGTCGGCGCGACGGTGTGCCGGTAATCCGGCCATCACCGGTGCGGCCTTCTCAGCAGCAGCCACCGCACTGGCGACATCTTCTTTTCGAGCGGTCACCACGGTGCCAATGACCTGGCCGCTGTATTTGTTTTTCACTTCGAGAGGCGGTCCGCCCTCGACCCAGCGGCCGCCGATGAAGAGCTTGCTTTCCATATTCAAAATCCCTGTGTCATCACATCAATGAGCGCTGAAAAAATTCTCCGAGCAAATCAGAACAGGGTAAAATCGACATACCCATCGCTCTGCTTTCCGGAGTTTTTGTCCTTTACTTTGATGCTCAAACGAAAATCACCGCGCCCGGCGCGCTCCAGATCGAGCGCCAGATATTCCACGGAGGTGCTCGCCTCCGCCTGGCGCTCCACGGCCAGGGTCGTGGCTGGTTTCGAGCCGCTGCCCAAAATCGAGAAAACTTTTTTGGCGCCGGTCTTTTTTTCCTTGCGCAAGAGGGTGTTGTATTCGACCACGAAGGAAAATTTGCCTTCGGCGCCGGGAGCAAGATTGTAAACCTCGAAATAAACATAAACCGGTTTGTCGCGCGCAAAGGTTTTGGAGGGATTGGGCAGCACCCGCAGTCCATTTCGAATAAAGGGACTGGCGCCTTCGGCCGGCTCGATCGATGAGGCCAGCACAATGCTGCTCACCGCCAGTTGTCCTTCCTCGAATTTGGGCACGCGCATGGTTTCCTTCCAGCCGCCAATTTGCCTGGTTGCCGGCTGGCGCACAAAAAAGGCCACGTGATAAGAATCCGGCGGCACGGCCACGTGATATTGCCCGATCACAAATTGCGTCTGATTGAGAGTGGCGATCTGCGCGGTGGTGACTTGATCATGCAGCCGAGTAACCTGGTTCCACTGCATATCATGCAGCGTCAGACCATGCTCGCACAACACGCTGCCACTGGCGCGAGACAATTCCGCAACCGCAGGCAGCGGCAAAGTATAATACAAATCGAAATAACTCTTGCCTTCAGGCGCCATGAAAAAAGCCGGGTAGGAAACGGTATTGAGTGGTCGCACCTCCTTTTCCCAGGTATGGCGATCCGTGCGAAATCCCCGGTCCACGGCATCTCGACTTTGTTGTGCCAAATCATTTTCGAGCGCCAGTTGTTCGAGAGGTTCGCCGCGCAGCAAACGTTCGTAACTCGGACCCCAGTGAATGCGATCTTCCAAAAATTGTGGGTCGTTGATAAACGGGGCCACCCGCCAATTGTTGCCGGTGGCGTTTTCATCGATGACAAAATGAAAAATCATTTGCGGCGATTGCTCGGTGGCTCGATAACGCCAGGATTCATTGTTGATAATGGACTCGCCGACCGTTGCCACGCGCTCGTCCGGCTCGCCGTGGCGGATATAAATCAGGCCCTTGTCGTTGAAGCGGTCGTTGAGATAGAATGTTGGCGGGAATTTTTGATAACGGAATTTATCCGGATTATTGAACCAGGTGCGGAAGCCGTCAAAAACATGATTGTTCTCGGCGTAAACCAGGCGGCGGTAATGTTCTGCCAGCCGGGCGTTGTAATTCGCAGCAGGCGTCGGATCGCGACTCTTGAACAGGCGATGGAAGAAATCCACATAATCGCCGGAGGAAACCAGTCGCTGAAACTCCTGCAACTCCTCATTGGTGACGATATATTTGACGTCTTCAAAGACAAGCTCGGCATCGAGTTGGCTGCGAATGCCATCCACGGCTTGCCAAAATACTTTCTCAGCGGTTTGTATTTGATTCTGCTGGTAATAAAGTCGTGTCAATGAAAGGCGGATGGGAACCAAACTCAGCGCAGGCGGGGCAGCAAGAAGCCGGCGGAAAACCGAGTCCGCTGCAGTGAGCTTGCCGGAGCGGCGATAGGCTTCACCGATAAAATAACGCGCGTGCTCGGAATCATGTTGCCGCAGCCAGGCCAGCGCCTCGGCAGCGCTGGTGTTGTCGAGAAAATGTTGATAGAGACGGAACAAGCCCCGCTGCCCGGCCACCAGCTCCGGTTTCAAGCGAACCTGGTGATGGCCCATCAGAATCGCGTCGGTGTAATGCTCGCGATAACGCAGCAATTGGGCGTACTGAAAAAGTGTGTCATAAAACAATGAATCGCGCGCCAGCACGCGCTCAAAATGTTTGGCAGAATTGTCCCAATCCAATTTGCGCAACAACAAGGCCTTGGGCACGCCGGTCTCGCGAAAGCAGATGCCGCGATGATAGAGTGCATCGAGATTTTCCGGATCGCGTTTGAGAACTTTTTCATACCAGTCATTGGCCTCGCCCCAATCCTGCTTGGCAATATAAACCTGGCCAAGGCCGGCCATGGCGGCGGTCAGATCACGGTTTATCAGCAAAGCCTTGCGAAAACTTTGCTCGGCTTCTTTCAGTTTATTCACGGCGAGAAAGGCCTTGCCTTGTGCAACCAAACGCCACGCGGAGGAATCCGCTGGCACATCGGTCCTGGCTGTTGCAAACGAAAAACTCATCAAGGCGGCCAAACTGATTACAAAATTTGAAGTGTTCATAATTTTTCTGAATTCATTTTGACGGCAGGAGCGGAAATGATTGCGCGCAACCAGCACATCCCGTATCTATCTCACCTTCCCTCGTGCCGCAACTCTCCAGACGGTTTCGACTGTGTCACCGCGAATGCCATAAACCTCGTCATGCAGGTTCATCATGCCGCAAGCATGATTCGGAATCAGGCGCACGCGATCACCGACTTTGAGATTGGTGTTTCCGGTTTTGCTGGTGAGCCGGCCATGTTCTTCGCTCGAGTAATGAAAAATCAAGTCCGGATGGCCAACAACGATGCCGATGGTATTGTTGAACTCCGCGGCGTTGTCGGTGCCCATGGTTTTGTTGCCGGCGTCGACGATGGCACGCTCCGGCGCCGGCCGGCTGACCACAGTTGCCAGTACACTCGCGGCAATTTGATCTTCGGTGCACGATCCGAGCTTGAGCTGCATGCGATCATAAAATACATAGTTGCCCGGCCGCAGTTCGGTGATTCCCTGGGTTTTGCCAATGATCAGTGCGGAGGGCGTCGAGCCGACACTGATCACTTCACAGGGAAAGCCATGCTCGCGAAGCAGTTTGGCCGTGTGCAGCATATCATCTGCTGCTTTCAGCGCACGACGCTCAAGCTCCTCGCTCGTGCCGGCATTGTAAACGTGACCTTCGTGCGTGAAGATGCCTCTGAATTCAAGACTCGGATATTGTTGTAATCGTTGCACGAGTCTCACCGCGGATTCGCCCGGCAACACGCCACAGCGATTCAAGCCGGTGTCGATTTCGATCAAAACTCCATGGTGCAGTCCCTCCTGCGCCATTCGCGCTGCCAATGGCGCCATCACCTCTTCGCTGTCCACCGCAGTACAGACACTGGCATGATGCTTCAGCCGTGCCAACCGGTTCAATTTATGCTCACCTACAATTTCATAGGTGATGAAAATATCTTTCACCCCATGCGCCGCCATGATTTCGGCTTCGCCGAGCTTTTGGCAGGTGAGGCCGACAGCACCGGCATGGATTTGCAAATGCGCGATCTCGGGAATCTTGTGGGTTTTGATATGCGGCCGCAAATTGATCCGCTGGGTCTTGGCAAAAGCCGCCATGCAATGAATATTTTGTTCGAGCTTGTCGAGATCGATCAAAACAGCAGGGGTGTCAAGATCGTTGACGTTCATGTTTGCCCGGACGAAATTTCATGATCGTGTCCTCACTCACTCCGGAATGGTTACCGGCGGAATTGGTGCTGTTCTCTCCTCTGCCGCTCGTGGTTGGTATGGTATCAGGCGCGAAACGACATAAGCCATGAGGGCGCAGATGGCAGCGCCAATGACAACTGCCGCGGGCGCACCGATTTTTTCGGCAAAAAAACCGATTTGCAAATTACCAAGTGGCGTCAGGCCGCCGAACGCCAGAGCATAAGCGCCCATGATGCGACCGCGCAGATGATCCGGTACACGTTGCTGCAAGGCGCTGTTGGCATTGACATAAAAAAGAATGATACCGAAGCCGGTTATGGCCACCATAACCAGAGAGAGAGGGAATGTTTTGGACAAAGCAAACACCGCAGCTCCCACGGCAAAGATGGTCACGCCGGAGAACAACAACCGGCGCGGCAAGAAACGATGCCCGCAGCCGGCAACGAACAGCGCGCTGCCCAAAGCACCAATGCCGCCGCTCGACATCAGTTTGCCCAACTCCAGAGCGCCGCCGTGCAGAATGTGACCGGCAAAAACCGGCATCAAAATCCAAAAGGACCAGCCGAAAATGGTCGTGACACTGACCAGCATCAAAAGACCGTACACCGGGCGCGTTTGGCGAATGTAGAGCATGGCTTCCCGAATTGAATGCGCGAATGGTGCATGGTTGTTGCCAGGCGTCGGCATGTTTTCGAAACGCATCAACAGGAGTCCCCATATCGTTGCGAAATAGGAGATGCCATTCAGGAACATGCACCAACCTATGCCGAGCGTGGCGATAATGACACCTCCGATCGCAGGCCCAAGCAAACGCGCCGTATTGAAAGTGGCAGAGTTGAGCGCGATGCCATTCGCCAAATCTTCTTTACCCACCAGCTCGACGACAAAAGACTGGCGTGTGGGTATGTCAAAGGCATTCACGAACCCGAAACCCAATGCCAGAACACTGATCCAGCCGACGGTGATGGCTTTGGCCCAAACCAGCGCGGCGAAAAGAAAGGCCAGCAGCATTGGCGGAATCTGCAGGACCAGCAGCAGCTTGTGCTTCGAAATTCGGTCCGCAAAGCTGCCGGCAATAATCGCGAAGAGCGAAAGAGGCAGAAAATTCAGAAAGCCGATGAAACCGAGCCAAAATGATGAGTGCGTAAGCTCATAAACCAGCCAGCTCTGCGCGATGTTCTGGATCCAGGTGCCGCTCAGAGAAAAGAATTGCCCGACAAAATAGAGACGATAATTGCGATGGCGCAACGCCCGAAACATCGGAAATTTGCCATCGCGGAAGACGGAGAGGGCTGTTGATTTCTTGTCTGATAGAATTGCAGTAGCAGAGGTCATTTCATTCTTGTGATCGTCCCGGCATGGTTTCTTACATGGTTCTGTGTTCTTTACCCGTGGTTTTCGATCAAACCGGGGCGCGCCGAAGCTCGAAGCTGCTCGTTATCTTCGCCGTCGGTCGCAGCATCGCGGCAACCGAACAGTATTTCTCATCGGAAAGTCGAATTGCCCGCTCCAGGTCGTTTTCCGTCGTGTCAGGACTCCGTAATTTGTAAAAGATATGAATATGCGTATAGATTTTGGGATACTCTTCACGCCGCTCGGCTTCAATCTCCACGTCAAACGAGATGATCGTACGGCGCATTTTTTGGAGAATCGAAACCACGTCCATGGCAGTGCACCCACCGAGGGCTTGCAGCACCAGTTCCATGGGCGAGGGGCCGATGGCTGTGGCTGTATTCCTGGTACTATCGAGTTTGATGGTTTTGGCGGATTCCGTCGTTCCTTCGAATTGCAATTCCGGTCCGAGCCAGCGCAAGTGTGCTTTCATACTCACTCCGAGAACTTTGATGATCTTTTTTGTGAATTGCCAAATATAAAATAGGCAAATTTTCGACAAAAAACAAGGTGGGATCACCTGCACGCGCAAGTCAGTTTTTGTATTGCACACCCAGCGCGCGCATTTTCTTGTGCAAATTGCTGCGTTCGATGCCAAGAATTTGCGCTGCCTGAGTGATGTTGCCGCCGGTTGCTTCGAGACAGGCCAGAATGTAATCACGTTCGACTTGCTCGCGAAGTTCGTGGAGGGTTTGGCCAATTCGAAATGAGTGACTGACGATCGGTTGTGGCGTTTGCAGTGATAATGGCAGGTCCGCAGCGGTAATCGTGTCTGCCGGTGTCATAATCACAAGTCTCTCGATGGCATTGCGCAATTCGCGAATGTTGCCCGGCCAATCGTAGTTTTGCAGGCGCGCCATGGCCTCCGGCGCCATCTGTTTCAAACGAAAGCCGTTTTCGCGACAGTAAAGCTCGATGAAATGCTGCACCAGCGCCGGAATATCTTCTTTGCGTTGGCGCAGCGGCGGGATGTAAATCGGCACCACGTTCAGGCGAAACCACAAATCTTCGCGGAAGCGACCGCGGCGAACCTCCTCTTCGAGATTTTTGTTGGTGGCAGCGATGACCCGCACGTCGACGCGCAGAGTTTGGCTGCCGCCGACCCGTTCGAATTCCCCCTCCTGCAAAACGCGCAGAACCTTCGCCTGCACGCGCAGGCTCATGTCACCGATCTCGTCGAGAAAGATGGTGCCGGCGTCAGCCTGTAAAAATTTGCCGTCCCGCGTGGCGCTGGCGCCGGTGAAAGCGCCTTTCTCGTGTCCAAACAACTCGCTCTCGATCAAATCTTCCGGAATCGCGGCGCAATTCACTTTAATAAACGCCTGCTTGGTGCGCTCGCTGGCCTCGTGGATGGCGCGAGCCACCAGTTCTTTGCCGGTGCCGCTTTCGCCGAGAATGAGCACGCGCGAGTGGGTTGGCGCAACGCGGGAGATTTGCTCGCGGACTTTTTGCAATGCCTCGCTGTCGCCGATCATGGCGAACTGGCCGCCGAATTCGCGGCGCAAGCGCGCGTTCTCCTCCGCCAGCCGGCGCTGCGCCAGGGCATTTTTGACGGCGAGCAAAAGCTTGTCTTTGGAAATCGGCTTCTCGATGAAATCATACGCCCCCTCGCGCGTGGCCGCCACGGCGTTTTGAATGGTCGCATAGCCGGAGATGATCACGACGGTCGGGCGATTCGGAATGCCTTTCAAATTTTGGAGAAACTGCAGGCCGTCCATGTCGCCGGGCATGACGATGTCCAGCAGAAGCAGATCAAAGTTTTGTTCGGCCAGCTTTTGTGCTGCTTCGCTCGCCGAACCGGCTTCGACGATCTCGTATCCAGCGCTTTTTAAAATCATTTCCACTGACCGTCGGATATTGCGCTCGTCGTCGACAATCAGGATTTTTGATTTTGGCATGGGAGATTATTCAAATGCAAAGTTATGCAAGCATGTCAAGGGCAAGATTGTTCCACCACGGCGAGAAGAAGCAAAACAGAAAGCAAGAGCTTTGGCGGTTTAGGTTTTACGCACGTCCGGCCTCAATCAACCGGGCGATGTGAAACACGGGCCACTCATTCGATAGGTTTGGCTGCCGCTGGCACCATTGATTGCTTGGTGAGCTTCAATGCACGCAGTAATTGTACAATTCCTCGATCAAGATTACGAAAATCGAGGTAATGCATACCCACTAAGATGAATGGCAATTGGGAATCATCCAATAAGCAAGGAATAATTGGTTTTTTAAGTGCAACAGCGCTCGTCCATTCGAGATTGACCCAAGGTGACTTGCTTGCCGTCTTGGACCAGACAAGCAAAAAAACATCACACCATTCTAAAGCAGCATTTATGCGTTTAGGCAAATTATCGCCGCCGCGTATGCCACTATGGTCAACCCACACTTCTGCGCCAGCAGCTTGAAGTTCGTTTTCCAATCGCCGCACCAGTTGGCTGTCTTCCCATGCATGGCTGATGAAAATTCGCGGCATGTCAGTTTGTATTATTTTGTTCATAGCTTCAATCCCACAATGGCTTGATGCAAATTTCCTTTTTTTCCAAATATACTAAGAAAAAATGACTCAGAAAAGAAATTTCTTGCTAAAGTCTTCCCTGCATCTATCCATTTATTCATGGTAATTATCTGCAAACTCAAATTTTAGGTTGTTCCCGACGAACTGCGCGGACATAAAATAAGTCGGTTTCGGCAAGAACATCGCCACACATGCCATAGTAGTAAATCACTACCCACGCCAGAGCAGCGCTTTTTTTGTCTGCCGTCCAAATCCACTTCTGCGTTTGGTCAAACTCCGGAGCAATGAACAAGTCGCCGTTTCTCTTTTCGGATTCCATCAACGACATCGCTTCTTCCAGCGTCGGCAAGCGCCAATCATCATAGCCACCGTATTTTTCGGCATTAAGTTGCCGGATATAGGCTTCGGCATCTCTGAAGGTCATCACGTTTTCAGAGCCGCCTTGTTGCCAGATCAAATCCACAGCATAATCGAGAACCAGTTTGACGCCTTGCCTTTCTTGCAACTGATACAGATGCACAATCCCTTTTCCTTCCCCATGCAAAGACTTTTCAAAGTAGCCGCGTTTCTTTAACATGGCAATGACTTCTTCATTCTCGAAGATTTGGGGAGTTGCGCGAAGCGATAGCCTGTATCCACTCAGATCCGCTGTGCTGATATCAAAGGTTATGGATTGCTTTGTCGCAATGCGGTGTTGAATCATTTCCAAAAGGAAAGCCTTCATCGTGTCCGTCCATTCCAATCCACGACAGGCTTCGTCACCATCGGCAAATCTTTTGACAAAGAGATACTCCATGATCGAGCTATGGGCGAATTTGTAATTGCCCATGGCGTCACGATTCAACAGTGAGCGACTGCTGAGCTGCCATTCATCAAGAGGGATGCTCCACTCTTTGGCCAAGTCGGCAAGCTCGGATCGGGGAATGCGCTCGGCACCGCGACGCTGGCGGTTGACGTAGAGGTTCACAGCCAGAAGCTCGGAAAAGAGACGCAACGCTTCCTTGTCTTTCACAAAGGGTCGTTCACGTTCCAACCATCCCTCCACCATTTCTTCATACAATTCAAAAGCATATTGAACGCTTTTGCCCGACTGTACCAGCTCCGGGATGACTGCAAGGAGCATCGGCCGGACAACGAGGTCTGGAATCTTCTGTGCCATTACCCGCGCCCGGTGGCGTTGTCGCAATCTCCAGATTGAGAACCGTCGCTTCAAGTAGGCTTCTACTTGCGCGTCAGAAAAAGGCGAGATATACAGCTTGTAAAAAACGTATTCACGGGATTGGCCGGCCGAGGTCACACCAATACGGATGATTCCTGTTTCGCGGGGAATTTCCTCTTCCCGCTGAAAAAATTGCGTGCGACAGGTGATCAAAACTTGACGAAAATCTTTGCTGAGGTCGAGAAGTTGCTTTAACCGTTCGCGATAATTTTGCATGGCGCGGATATCTTCATCAAACGCATCAAGCAACAAAACCGTGTCTTTGGGATTAGCCACTTTTCTGATGTGATCGTCTGCATTGGGAATGCCCAAGGGAATGACGGCGAGATCAAAACGTTTCCGTTTACGCCTGTGCCGCCAGTGATAGGCGTAGTAATTCAATACAAATGAAGTTTTACCCATGCCCGAATCAGCGAGTAGAATCGCATGTTTATATTCCCAAGGTGAGGCCAAAAAGTTATCGACGGCCTCAAACAAATCCTCCTTCGTGGTATACACATACCGAAATTCTTCGCTACCTGCCGGATCAATACTTTGACATTTGGGCCGGATGTAATAAGTGGTGGCACGAATGATGTCTTCCGGTGTGTAAAGTTCAGCGCCCAAACGTTTGCGCAGCGAGCGTCGATCGCGCCAAGCTCGCCACCACGGGAGGACTATAGCGCCAGCGGCGTAAAGCCCGCCGATGATGGCGAATATTCCGCCGACGATTTCAATCAACTTGACTGGATCGGAGAGAATATTGAGCACTTGAGTAAATTCAAGTGACATAGAAACCTCCCATGGTATTTTTGTTCAAATCTGCTATGGTCAAGGCATCGGAAAATTTACAAATAAACCTGCTCCCTCGCCCCACTTCACTTTGAACCGAGATCGTTCCCCCATGCTCCTCGACAATACGCTTGACAATCGCCAGGCCCAAGCCGATGCCGGATTTCTTGGTGGAGAAATATGGCTCAAAAATACGAGACAAATTCTCCGAGGGGATGCCAGGACCGGTGTCCTCAACGGCTATGGCGATCTCATTGGGAGAATGAAAAGTTCGCAAAGTGATTGTGGCCGTTGCTGAGGCTTGCATGGCATTCTCAATGAGATTGATCAAGACGCGGCGCATGGCATCCCAATCAAAATTGCATTGAGGCAGCGCCGGATCGAGCTGCAATTCCACCGGTCGCTGCGAATAAAGTTTCGCCACCTCCGTTGCCAATTCATTGAACTGCCCGGGCGCCGGATGCAGCTCCGGCATGCGAGCGAAATCCGAAAACTCGCGCACGAGCTGCCGCAGCTTCTCGATTTCTTCATCAATGATTCGGCAACATTCGCGGAGTGTTTGGCGATAGGCTTCGTCTGTCCCGGGATATTCATCCTGAATCTGCCGCACCATCAATTGCATCGGCGTGAGCGGATTTTTAATTTCATGCGCCAGCACGCGGGCAATTTCCCGCCACGCGGCCATTTTCTCCAGCGCGATCACCTGCTCCTGCTGGCGGCGGAGATCTCCAACCATCTGATTGAACGCGGTCCCCAATTGCCCGATTTCATCCTGCGAGCGCACCGTTACGCGATGCTCCCACCGGCCCGCGGCCAATTGCTGCACGCCTCTTGCCAGTTCGGCAAGAGGGCTGGTGATGCGACGCGCAAAATACCAGCCCATCCCAAGGCTGAATAAAAGCATCGGTGCATAAACAGCGAGAAAAGCCAGCAGCATGCCGCGCCGCAACTCGAACTCTTTCAAGTCGAGATATTGACGTGTTTGTGCAGCATTGATGATGGTATGCGCGTGGTGCTGCAACTTTTCCGAAAAATTTTGCTCGGCCACCAGCCATGCGGCCGGCTGCATCCTTTGGGGAAGTCGTAATGCCAGCCGCATGGTCACGCTGTCGCTGCCGACATTCACCAGTGAATCACCCGGCAAAAGATTTTGCAAAACGGATTTTTCAAAATTGATCGCAGCCAATTTCGGCCAGCTTTGCAACGTTTCACCGCTGGAATCCACCAGTGCCACCGTGATGGGTTCATACTTGTTCCAATTCCATTTTGTCAATTCCGTGGCATCCAAGTTGCGAATAAAATTGTGCAATTGCGCCACCAGTTTCTGCCTTTCGGCGTTCATTTGCAAGCTGAGCAGATCCAGCGCGCTGGTCAGACCCTCGGTCATGGGTTTTTGCAAAGCAATCCCCAGGCTTCTTTCAACAAAATATCGAACAAGATAAGCAACCGGCAAAGCCGGGAGCAGGGTGAGCAGGATGAAGATCAAGATGAATTTTGTACGCAGACGCTTCATCGTGCCTCTCCGAGACGAAACGGCGGCGACATTGCCCATTCCGAGACGCCAAACGGCTGATCCTTTTTGCCCAAAAAGAAGGAGAGCAATTTGCTGAGGTTGAGACGGAATCCGGAGGCGCGTTCCTCGCCAGGGGCGGATTCTTCCGTTGCCCCGGAATTTTCGAGCCAGTCTCGGAATTGTTGATCCTGTTTGGCACTGATGGGAATCACCGTGATCTGCAGGCGCAAACGATACGTTGGCTGTGATGACAACCGGTCGAGTGGCAAAAATTGTTGCTCCTCGAAGGCACTGCAAATTTTTTCCAATTCCGCAAAACTCATCACCAATTGTTCACGGTGGTCGAAGCGGAGGTGATAACGCTCATTCCACAAATCATAAGAAAGATGCAGCGCACGCGTCAAGCGCTGCACCTCACGATCAGGCTCTGCCACCAGGCGGAAATCGAGACGAATGACCGCGGGCATGCCGCTGCGGATGGTGTTGACGATTTTGGGCGAAAAGAGATGCGCCAGCCGGGCGGAAACCGCGAGATGTTGTTCCCCTGCCTCGGCGACCAGAGAAACCACGCGCGGAGCTTGCGCCGTCGCCTCCGTGACCAACAAAAGGAAAAGAAGAATTTTTAAATTGATCTGGCGGCGCATGGTCTCTCAAAATGGATGTCCGATAGCAAAGTGAAATCTGAAATCATCAGGGCTTTTTTGCGGATAGGCGAAATCACACCTGAGCAAACCGAGGATGGGAACATTCAGCCGGAAGCCGAATCCCACTGCCGTGAGAATATCATGCTTGTTGATTTTGGTTTGCGGCGTGCCGATGCCACCGGCATCAAAAAAAACCACACCCATCAGACTTGGTTTTTGCGGATTGCGACTCGCAATGGGCATTCGCCATTCCAGATTGGCGAGCACGAGTTGCGTGCCGTAGCCGATTGGCGTCAGGCTGCGCTCGGCGAAGCCACGCAAAGAGTATGCACCTCCAAGATAGAAACGCTCATAGTAGGGCGTGGAGGTGGAGGTCGCCGCCGCTTTCAGACGCAATGCCAGAACGCTGTGTCCGATATTCTGATAAAAGCGGCCATCAAAAATCGTACGCGTAAATTGGGTGTTCCCGCCAAATTGCCGGTCCGCGACTTCGAGGGAGAGCGCACCCCAGAGACCTCGGCGCGGAAAGAACATATTGTCACGCGTATCTGCCTGCAGCCGCAACCAGAATATGCCCAGCTCCTTTTTGCCAAGATTTTTCGCAATATCCGGCGGAAAGGAGTAAATCAGGCTGTCATTATTTGTGAATTTAGCGGAGCTGTCCGGTTCGGCGCTGCCGATTTGGTAGCCGCCGGCCAGAAATTTCCCCATGCCGCGCGTACCACTCAATGTAAAACGCGCGGTGCCAATCCCCACCTTTTGAATGACTTTGCGCGCATCAAGATAATGTATCACATTCCGGTTGAGCACCTCGAAATCGAATTGAAAATTCATGCTGCCGCCAAACAAATGCGGCTGCCGGAAACGAAAATTCACTCCACCCACTTGATCACCGACGAGCATGCGCACACCGAGAAAATGGCCGGTGCCCAAAAGATTGTCATATCGCAGACCGAGCGGAGAAAAGTACCAGCCGTCGAGCTCACTGTACCCACCGGCGAATTCCAACGTCGGCAACCGGCGTTCCTGCAGCTCGATGATGACGATGACTTTTCCCTTTTCGCTGCCCGGCGCAGTGCTGAAATCAACGCGTTTGAAGAAGTTGGTGGCCAGCAGGGCCTGCTGATCGTGCTCGATCAGCTCCGGCGTTAATGCCTGCCCCTCGCGGAAACTCAGGTAGCGGTGAATCACCTGCGGTTTGGTCTTGCGCGCGCCGAGAATATCGATGCGCTCAACGAGAAGCCGGCCGCTCTGTTCCTGCGCCAGGACGAATTGTGCCAGGAGGAAAATCAAAAGGATAAGCCCAAGGCGCAGTTTCTTCAAATGGAACATTTTCATGTTGTCATAAAATAGAAAAAAAATATTCTCATGCAAATCATTTTTGCAAAACAAGAATTTCGGCTACATCGCAGCCACGGGAAAGTCCCGTAAGCAAAAGAACCGCAACAAAGGCAAAGTTTCAATCACCATGCCACCTTGCTCAGTCATTGTCCTGCGGAGTTTTTCATAAAGCCGGGTCACGATGTCGCACGAATCCGCTGAGTTTCGGGTGTGAATCTGCGCCACAGTGTGGCATGTTTGCCGCCTCCTGCTCGCCCATGATTGTTGATTTCGAGTGGCCTTTATTTCACTTGCATGGCAACTTGGAATCCATTATTTTGTTGTTCATGTTTCTGGTTATCCCCTGTACTCAGCAACATTGCTGCAGCGGCTGTGCCCGCAGGGTTGAATAGCATTGTTGTTGCCTTTTTCACCGTGATTAATCAATGGGCGCTTGAAATCATTTGACGGATCAAGCCGTTTCGTCGCCCTCGCTGAGCAAAATTTACAACCGGAGAATGTCGAGCAGAACAGTTGCCCGAAAAGTTCAGGAGCCGAGAGCAAGTGGCAAGTAGCAAGTGGCAAACAGCATTGGGAATCCCAAAAACCTCAGCCGGCACCCAAAGTGATCAAGCCTCCCCGGACGCGGCCCAAATTTCAGCCTCCAGTTCCGTTCACAAGGTCACGACCGTAATTTTGCTGCTGTATTCGCTTTTCATTTTCTATATGGTAGCGATACCGTTTCAGCTTGAATGGACACGCTCGAGTTTGCGCCATCATTGGAAGCGTGCCGAGTGCATCCCGTTTTTGAACAGCGAGCACAAAGTGCTGTCATTGGGAGACGCGGTTGGAAATATTTTGCTGTTCGTTCCATTCGGATTTCTTTTGCATCTCCGTCGTCTGAATCGTGGAACCCCCGAGTCTGCGGGTCATGCAGGAAACCATGCAAACACTCGTCCCTCCCTGCTCGCAGCATTGCTGTACAGTGGAACCATCGAATTGATGCAACTTTTTTTGAATGGCCGTAATACTTCGATCAATGATGTGATCAATAATGTCGTGGGCGCTTACATGGGTATCCGGCTGGCTCGTGCTTATCCGGGACTGCTTGCGGTCGCAATGAGCGAACTGAAGCGATTTTCCCGCACCCGTCCGGTTTTTATGTTGTGGCTGGCAACGCTGCTGCTGCAAACCTTGCTGGCTCTGGCACCTTTTGATTTCACTTTGAAATTGGAAAATTTTCAACGCCAGTGGCTGCGTTGGCAATATTCCTGGCAGGCGCTGCCCGAGCTTTGGCAGCTTTTTCCGTCAACGGCGGAATGGTTGTATCGGTTTCCGCATCAGGAACAGCTGCGAACGACGTTAGTGATAACTTGTGGATGTGCTTTTTGGCTTGGGATGCTTTCAGTATTTTGTGGTTTCCGATATTGGCCTCAAACTTCTCGAATTTTCCGGAGAATAATTTTTATCTCCCTCGGCTTCTACCCGTTTTTGTCACTCCTCCAATTCACCGTGCAGTCTATCCATCCCTTTGTGCTTTTTCCACTTACCGGTATTTTGGGACTAATGGCAGGTATGCTGTTGATGGGTGTATTTTTCCTTTTAACAAGGCTAAGGCGACAATCTTGAGGCAAACTGAGAGGACCTTCTTATATTTTTTAAGCTTGGGATGCCTTTTCTTTGATGAAATAAAGTAATCGAAGGTTTGACTATCGTAATTTGGGGAGAGAGGTATAAAATAAAAAGGCGTACTGCCGTTGTCGCTCCGATAACCCGGTTCAAACTTACGAGACTGGGGGGGGATCTCGTAGTTTGTATCGAAACAACTCGTACAGCACGCCATTTTTGTCAATTAAGCTGTTTTAATATAAGACAAAAGAGATCAAAAGTCAAGAGTTTTTTTAAAAAAATTTGTTTGCATCTCGGGAAGACAAGTGGTATAGACAAGTGATGAGGAAACAGGAGTTGATGAGATGCACGTAATCGGTTCGAGCTCCGACCTCGACGCGTGATAATTGAGGAGAATTCCCATATCCAAACCTCACGGGCGCAGTCCTGCACAGGCGCAGCCTACAGGCGTAGCCTACAGGCGCAGCCTACAGGCGCAGCCTACAGGCGCAGCCTACAGGCGCAGCCCTTACACCACCAACATGGTTTTTCGTGCGATGAGATAAGCAACAGAGGCGCGTATGCATCGGAGTTTGGTGCTTTTGTGCTTGCTTTTGCCGGCTTTTGTTACCACGGCATGGTCACAGCCCGGGTATTATCGGGTTACGGTACAACCAGGAGGGGTTAGGCTTTTCATTAACGACGCGCCCGCAGATTCGGCTGGCATGCTTGACCCCGGCATTTATTCCCTGCGGATTGAAAAACCGGGATATCGGACCGTTACCAGAAAAGTCCGCATCGAGAGCGATCGTGTCCTGGAGATCCGCGTGCGGTTGTGGCCGGCAAAAATAAAGACGCGTCCGCAATACAAAAGATATGATGTCCGGCTGCGCCAAACAACGGCGTCGCTGATTTTGAGCAGCAATCCACCGGGCCTGCCGATACGTTTGAATGACGATGACAAAGGCATGACGCCGTTGCGCCTGGATGATGTGCCGACCGGCTCATATCGAATTACGATCGGCACCGTAACGGACAACATATGGCTGCAGCAGGATGAGTTGAGGCGTCTGCGCCTGGAAAGGGGCAAAATCCAGGATGTGACAAAAGAGATCTATGATACGAATTTCGAGCACGTTCGACTGCATAACCTGGCATTATTTATGGAAGAGGATGAAGCACGTGCGTGTGATTGCTCATTGTTTCGAGGGCGACGTGGTGCCAACGTTTTTCATCCTGCAACTGCCGGCATGTTTCTCATCGCGCGCATGATTTTCCGCAACTCGAGTGAGACCACGATTTCCATTCCATTGCGTTTTTCCATTTATCGGGATGGCAAGCTGTTCTCACGCGCCAAGCATACGCTCAACATTAAATCAGGAAGGGATCACGACTGGTGCTACTACCATCATGATTATTGGGAGACTGGGGAGTACACTTTGACCGTTGAAAGTGTGGATGGCCATCGCTGGGGAGTGGTGCATTTTCGTATCTATCTCGAATAAACCATGGAACAGGGGAGTTCCGGATTGTCGGATCAATCGATTGAAAAACGTCGATTAATTCCATCTTCAGTTTTTGGGATGGCTTTCACTATTCACCAACGTGCATCCCTGAACGTGAGCGCGTGGCTGGCTTATATACCAGCAGGATGCGGAAATACCAACCCCTGGCTCCGCGGAGACAAAAGGATGACACGCATGGGAATGTGGCGGTGAGCGCGATTCGCTGCTGACTTTCCGCGCGAAACGAACGAAGGAGTGTTGAACGGCGCGGCCTGCGCTGAAAATTTAAAATCCAAGGACGCTCTGCCAGGTGACGCACTCGAGGTAATCGCGTGAAGAATTACCACGCTATTTGAGGCGCTTGAAAATGTGAAAGCCATTGGCCGTCTTGATAATGCCGCTGATCTCTCCCACTTTCAAAGCGAGGATTGCCGTCTCATACTCTTTGGAAAAATCGCCGGGATAAGCATCGCCCAAATCGCCTCCCTTGTTGGGATTCGGACCAATGGATTTTGTCGCGAGCTTGGCGAAATCAGCGCCGGCCTGAAGTTGTCTAAGAATATCCTGGGCTTCGGCTTCGGTCTTCACCAAAATCATGGCGGCCCGGTACGGTTGGCCACGGAAGACGCCCTTCTCTCCAGTCACAGACTCTTTCCAAATGAACCCACGAAGATTGACAAACAGCCATTTGCCTTGATCTTGCAAGACCACCATGCTGGTGCCTTTGAAGATGACGCCAAGCCGGTCGCCGGTGGGAGCAGGTGCCGCACGCAAATTTTCTTCGGCGACTTTGACAAAAACCGTTTTGCCCTGATAAAACGCTTCCTGTTGCGCCTGCCCTGCCGGAATGAGCGAAGGCAAAACATTGACGATCATGATGAGGGTAGCCACCACACCGACAATCAAGCCTTGCCAAAACTTTTTCATTTCCATTCTCTCACGTAACAAATTGCGTTATTGGTAAATTTGTGGATTTTTTCTCAAAGGGCGGCGAAAAACTTCACCGACGAAGTGGCCAAATCGAACAATGGCGCCCAGTAAACGCCCAATAAAACCGTCGGCACCGCGAGCACGGCCAGCAAGACGATGGCAGTGGCTGAGACCGGCAAGCGCGCCGGCAGCACTTCGTCGCCGGAGGCCTCCAGGTACATGGCTTTGAAAATGCGCGCGTAGTAAAACAACGAAATGACCGTGTTGATAATGGCCACCACTGCCAGCCAGATATATTGCTCACCGCCTCGAATGAGCGCCGCGAGCAAATAAAATTTGCCGATGAATCCGGCGGTCACCGGAAGCCCGGTCAGCGAGAACAGGAAAATCGTCATCGCCACGGCGACCACCGGCGCACGAAAGCCGAGGCCGCGATAATCTTCAATGCGCTCGCTCTTGATCAAGTCCTGGCAAATGATCACGACCAAAAAGGCGCCAAGATTCATCAAATAATACGCGACCAGATAAAACATGGTCGCATAAACGCCTTCGCGCGTCAGCAGCACGGTGCCCATCAGCGCGTAACCGGCATGGGCAATGCTCGAATAGGCCAGCAGCCGTTTGATGTTGTTCTGTTTGATGGCGATCAAATTGCCAAGTGTCATGGTGGCCGCAGAAATCACCGCAAGCAGTTGCGGCCAATTGAGATTGGCGACCGTATACCATATCGAACCATCAGTAGTGGTCGCGAAGCCGGTATTGAAAAACCGAATCAGCAAAGCGAATCCGGCAGCTTTGGGTCCGACACTCAGAAAAGCGGTAATGGGAGTCGGCGCGCCTTCGTAAACATCCGGCGCCCAAAAATGAAATGGCACTGAGGCGATCTTATAGCCGAAGCCGGCAAGAATCAGCAACACCGCAACAAACAAAGTCAACGGGTTGGGATTCGAGGCGCCAAGAATGTGGGCAATCTCATAAATGTTCAACGAGCCGGTGAGACCATATAACACCGAGAAGCCGTACAGCATCAATCCGGAAGAGAATGCGCCGTAAATCGCATACTTCAGTCCGGCTTCACTCGAGCGCTTGACAGTTTTCAAGTAAGTCGCCAACGCAAACG
Source organism: Candidatus Zhuqueibacter pondensis (assembly GCA_034505955.1). Classification (GTDB taxonomy): domain Bacteria; phylum Zhuqueibacterota; class Zhuqueibacteria; order Zhuqueibacterales; family Zhuqueibacteraceae; genus Zhuqueibacter; species Zhuqueibacter pondensis. Next base: position 98,056 of record JAPDQK010000013.1, on the reverse strand, counting down.
AAGTGATGCTGACCGTCTCAATGGCGATGAAAATCGTCAGCAAGTTGGTGGCAGAAGCCATCCAAAACATGCCCGCGGTGGTGGCGGTGATCAGGATGAAATACTCGCCGACGTTGCGGCCAGCCAGTTCCAAAGAGGATAGCGACAGGAAAACGACCATCACCATGCTGGCGATAAAGATCAATTTGAAGAACAGGGCAAAGGGATCGACGACCATCATATTATTAAACAAACCCTTTGCCGGCAACAAATACTGCGCCAAAACCGCGACCAGGGCTAAAATACTTCCGACCAGGGCGATGATGCCGAGCCAGGGCGTTTGCGCCCGCTTGATCCGCATGTCCACAATCATCAACACCAGCATCATTGCAACCAGAATGATCTCGGGAATGAAGTAGCCGAGGCTGGCAATATTATCCTGCAAGCGTGCAGTGATGAAATCCATGTCAACTCCAAAATTGAAAAACAAAAACCGATTTTTGAAGAGCGCCTGTTGATTCCCTTTTGCTGTTTTTCCGTTTCACTTTTTTGCTGCTATTGCATACCCCACATCACCGCCGGGGCCTTTTGCATGACTGCAACAAGATTGTTCATGGTTTCCTTCAACAAATCCAGCACCGGGGTGGGATAAACGCCGAGAAGGACAATGATGGCAGCCAATGGCACAAGCGTGAACAGTTCACGACCATTGATCTCCGGTAGATTGGCATACTTTGGATTCAGCGTGCCAAAGAACATGCGCTGCAAAGTCCACAACATGTAGCCGGCGACCAACACGATGCCGAGCGTCGAAATGATGGTGTAAATTTTCAAATTGAACGCGGTGGAACTGAAGGCGCCGAGGAAGCTGAAGGCTTCGCTGATAAAACTCGAAAGACCGGGCAGACCGAGGTTGGCAAAAAAAGCGACAGTCACGATGCCGGTATAAATCGGCATGCGATGCGCCAAGCCGCCAAATCCGTCGATCTCGCGATGATGCGCACGATCGTAAATGACCCCGACCAGGAGAAAGAGCATGGCCGTGACGGTGCCGTGGTTGAACATCTGCAAGACCGCGCCGTTCATGCCGAGCGGTGTCAGGCCGGCCATGCCCAGCATCACCACCCCCATGTGGCCGATGGAGGAATACGCGACCAGCTTTTTCAAATCTTTTTGCGCCATGGCGCACAACGCGCCATAGACAATGTTGATGACTGCGATAGTCACAAAGCCATACGCAAAGGGCTTGTACTTCATGGCATCAGGCAAAATCGGGTAACTCACGCGCAACAAACCGTAAGTGCCCATCTTCAGCAGGATGCCGGCAAGGATCACGCTGATCGGTGTCGGCGCTTCAACGTGTGCGTCGGGCAACCAGGTGTGGAAGGGAAAAGCCGGGATTTTGATTGCAAAGCCGATGTATAATGCCGCAAAAACCAGCAAGCGCACATTGAAACTGTTCAAAATACCGTGATGCAAAGACTGATTCATCATGTGCAGCATATTGAAGGTGTGCCTGCCGGTATCCGGATCCGTGACATTGAAATAGAACACCAGCATGGCCAGCAAGATCAGCACTGAACCGAGCAAGGTATAAAGAAAAAACTTGATGGCAGCATATTCGCGGCGCGGGCCGCCCCAAATGCCGATGAGAAAGTACATCGGCAGCAACATCACTTCCCAAAACACATAGAAGAGAAAGAAATCCAGGGCACAGAAGACGCCCATCATGCCGGTGTCGAGCAGCAAAAACAGCGTGAAATAACCTTTCACGGCGCGCTCAATGTTCCACGCGGCAAAAATACAAAGAAACGAGAGCAGCGCCGTCAGCAATACCATCGAAACGGAAAGACCATCGATGCCGACAAAGTACCAAATGTTGTAGGACGGAATCCACCTCACTTGTTCAACAAATTGCATCGTCGAGGTATCACGGTTGAATTTGATGAAAATGTAGATCGCCAGTACGACCTGCAAACCGGTGAACACCGCCGAAATCCAACGGATGATATTCGCTTGCTTTTCCGAGCGCGGGATGAGCAGCACCAACACCGCGCCGATGATCGGTAAAAATATTATCCAACTAAGAACGTTTGAGATCATTTCTCCCTCGGGTAGATTTTAGTTTATCTCAAGTCATATTTTCATGCCATCCGGTGGCCGGTTGACTGGATAACAGGCAGACCGGCGCACGGGTCAACAGGCTGACCCCTACGCAAACGCCAACTGTAAAATGTATAACAAAACCACCGCGCCGAGTGCCATCAGAATATAACTTTGCACGCGACCGGTTTGAACTTCTCGTAATGTTCCACCGAACCAGCCCACAATTCGCGCCGTCAAGTTGACCAGGCCATCAATGATTCTGTTGTCATGCTCACCGCTCAGCCACGAGCCGAAAACGGTTACCCTGGCAGCACCGTCAACCAAACCATCGATGACTTTCAAATCAAACCAACCAGAGATGCGGCTGAAAAGGTGTGTGCCGGCCAGCACCGTGGCGGCATACAAGTCGTCGAAATACCATTTTTTCCAAAGAAAATTGTATATCGGTTTATACCGTTGGGCCACGGCATCAGCAGAGAATTTTTTCCAATAGTAAAATGCCGTGGAAAGCAGAATACCCGTGCCGGCAATCAAAATCGAGAGCCACATGGCCATCGTGTGCGCGGTGTGAGCCGCCTCATGGCCGGTTTCATGCAGTGCTTCCGGAGCCAGCGCGACTGCCGCATAATTCGCCAATTCCGGCTTGACGACCAAATCTTTGAACCAGCTACCGTAGCCGCCAATTACCGAAAACACGCCCAGCACAATCAACGGCACCGTCATCACTGAGGGGGATTCTGTCGCGTGGTGCAGAATTTCGCGTCTCGCCGGTTGACCAAAGAATGTCATATAGATCAGACGAAACATGTAGAATGCAGTGATGCCGGCAGAAACGAACAACACGATGGCGATCAGCCAATGCGCCAGGTCATGCGAAGTCGCCGCCTTTTCCAAAGCCGCACCGAGAATGGCGTCTTTGGTGAAGAATCCCGAAAAGAGCGGCACTCCGGAAATCGCGCAAGTCGCAGCCAGCATGGTGACGAAAGTTACCGGCAATTTTGAGCGCAGACCGCCCATGTTACGCATGTCCTGCGGGTCGGAATGATGATCGTTCAGCTGGTGATAGGCATGATGCATGGCGTGAATGACGGAGCCGGAGCCGAGAAAGAGCAGCGCCTTGAAGTAGGCGTGTGTCATTAGATGAAAAAGTCCGGCGGTATAGCCACCCACTCCCAACGCTGCAATCATGTAGCCGAGCTGGCTGACGGTGGAATAGGCCAAAACTTTTTTGATGTCCACCTGCGCAATGGCAATGGTTGCGGCAATAAATGCAGTGATGGTGCCAATCATGGCAATGAAGAGCAGGGCATCAGCGGAATAGAGAAGGTAGGTGCGGCCAACGAGATAGACCCCGGCGGCGACCATCGTGGCAGCATGAATCAAAGCTGAGACTGGTGTCGGGCCTTCCATCGCATCCGGCAACCATACGTGCAGTGGGAATTGGGCGGATTTGCCAATGGCACCGAAGAACACCAAAATACCGGTGAGTGTCAAAAGCCCGCCACTCAATTTGCCGGCGGCGACGCTGCTGAAAACTTCCTCGAAACCAAACGTGCCAAGGGTGGCGAAAATAATCAGAATGCCGGCAAACATGCCGAGGTCGCCGATACGCGTGGTGATAAAAGCCTTGACCGCGGCATCGGAGGCGGATTTCTTCTCGAACCAGTGACCGATGAGCAAGTACGAGCAAACGCCAACCAATTCCCAAAAAATGTAAATCGCAAAAAAATTATCGACCAGCACCAATCCCAGCATCGAAAAGCTGAACAGCGCCAAATAGGCAAAGTAGCGACTGTAGCGCACATCGCCGTGCATGTAGCCAATCGAGTACAGATGCACGAGGGCGCTGATCAAGGTCACCACAAACAACATGGCCGCGGTGAGATTGTCGATGAGTATACCGAACCTGATAACGAGCGGGCCGATTTTCATCCATTCGAATGTACGGGTGATTTTAAACGCCGGATCATAATTGGCGAGCACACGACCCAAAATCAGAACGGCCAGAATCAACCCGACAAACATCACCGAAGTGGGCAGCCAATCACCTTGCCGCGGCAGCCGTCTGCCAAGGAAAATTTGTATGACAAATGCTGCGAGTGGTAATAGAAAAATTACAATCGCTTGTGTGACAATGAGGTTTTCCAAATTCTTCCTCCTTCGCCCCCGATCTGAAGATCAGGGCCAACAAATGCAATCATTTCCAAAAAAATCAGCAAAATTATTCCAGGCATCATCCTGCCAGCGAATCTGCTTCGTCCAAATTCACCGAGCGCATGCGCTGGTAGATATTCAACACGATTGCCAGCGCCACTGCTGCGCTGGCGGCAGCCGCAACAATGACAAACACACCAAACATCTGGCCATCGAGATCTTTATCCAGATAACGCGCAAAGGCGATGAAGTTGATATTGGCCGCGTTAATGATCAGCTCCACGCCCATCAGCACGGTGACGGCGTTCCTTTTGGTGATCACCGCCAACAGCCCGAGCGCAAACAGAATGGCGCTCAAAACCAGAAAATGAGTCAATCCGACAGGTGTCATCGTGCGTCCCTCCTGCCGATAAATGCGGCGCCGACCAGGGCGGCCAACAATAACACGGAAACGATTTCAAACGGAATCAAGTAATCAGTCATGAACAACGTTCCAATGGTGCGGGTGGTAGCTGCCGGTTCGCCAACTTCGGTTTTCTGCCATGGGCTCATCCAAATCATGCGCAACAAGATCGCCACGACGCCGGCGCACACAATCACCGCGGGAAGCATTTGCAGCGTGCCGGTGCGCATCTCCAATCCGGTAATGCGTTGCGACAACATGACGCCGAACAGCAGCAAAACTAAAATGCCACCCACGTAGATCAACAACTGCGTGGCGGCAAGGAAATCTGCGCCCAGCATCACGTAAAGACCGGCGACCCCGAAGAATGCAAACAGCAAACCGACTGCATTATAGATGAGGTTTTTAGCGAACACCATGATCGCCGCAGACAGCAAAATCATAGCGGCAAGCACATAAAACATTACATCGAAAAAAGTCATAATTTAATCCCTAATTGAAATGCCTGCTGCACAGCACAAAGACCTGGTGCACAAACACACTTTGTTCCATGCCCTAAGCCAACATCCACAAGCCAACTCCTACGATACAAGCAAAACTGAACGGCGTCAGAACTTTCCATGAAAGATGCATGAGCTGATCGACACGCAAGCGCGGCAAGGTCCAGCGCAGCCACATGTGGGTCAGAATCAGCACCACGCCCTTCAATCCAAACCACAAGACTCCCCACGCGCCGGTGTTGAGAAAACCCGGGATCGGACTCGACCAGCCGCCGAGAAAAAGCGCCGCACCGACCAATGCCACGAGCAACATCTCGGCATATTCGGACAGCATGAAAATCGACCATTTAAAACCACTGTACTCGGTATGAAAGCCAGCCACCAATTCCGATTCGGCTTCCGGGAGATCAAAAGGCGTGCGATTGCACTCGGCGAGTGTGGCGAGATAAAAGACGAGAAAGGCGATCAGGTTGAACGGGAAATAACGCCAGATGAGCCAGTGGTGAATGCCGCCATCCTGCGCCAAACTGATGTCGTTGAAATTCAGCGAGCCGACTTGCATGACGATGGTCAGAATGGCAAGACCCGCCGGGATCTCGTAGCTGACGATTTGCGCTGCGGCGCGCATACCGCCGAGCAGCGCCCACTTGTTGTTGGAAGCCCAACCGGCGAGCAGCAGGGCAATCACCGAGAGCGAGGTGATCGCTGTGACATAAAACACGCCGATATCAAAATTGGCAAAAACAAAATTTCGCGCATACGGCAGCGCCGCAAATGCGGCACAAGGCGCGACAAAAGCGAGAAACGGCGCAAGCCAATGCAAACGCTTATCGGCAGCGGCCGGAATGATGTCTTCTTTCACCAGCAGCTTGACCGTATCAGCGAGCGTTTGTAAAATTCCCCTCGGCCCGACTTCCATCGGGCCCAGGCGCTCCTGCATCCACGCCGAGACTTTGCGCTCGGCGTAAACCGCAATCAGGGCATTGAGGGCCAGCACGAGCACAATAAGTAGCGCGCCAAGCGCCATAAAAATGAGTGTCAACAGCGTTGGTGAAAGCTTGGCGAAAAAAGTTTCACTGTGCAGCAAGGCATCGATCAATTCACGCATCAGAATTCTCCTCATTTCCTTTTATGCCATCTCTCCCACCATCGCCTTCTCCCGCGCTTCAGACACCGCAGGAGCGGGCACTTCCCGATATAGTTCCGGAGCGGCTTCGCGCGCGTACTTGCCGGTTTGCGGTTTGTCCCATTCAAGATCACCCTTGCGCCACACGTACGCCAGTCCGACCAAAAGAATACCGATAAAAATCAGCGCCTCCACAAACGCAAACAAACCAAGATTTTTGAACACCACGGCCCAGGGAAACAAAAAAGCAATTTCAACATCAAAGATCAGAAATACCAGGGCAATGACATAGAAGCGATTATTGAATTGAATCCAGGACTGGCCGACCGGCTGTTCCCCACACTCATAGGTCGAAAGTTTTACCGCAGTAGGATGGCGCGGTTGCAGTAAGCGTGAAATCACTAAAGCGATGGCAATAAAGCCGACACCCACGACCAAAAAAACAAACGCCGTGGTAAAATCAAAATACATATGGCTTCCTCCTCCTGGTAAATTCCACTCTTTCCCTTTGCAAAGAAAACAACGAGGGACAACAGTATTTTCAGCATCTGAATCCTGAAGAAAATCAAGGCTAATGATAACAAAAAATCGGCTGAGAGTCAAGGGAAAATTCAAACAACCATTTTTATCTTGATTTTGACCACGCAAGACTGCAAATTGATATATTCGCACGACAGTCTCATTATGACCATAAAGATTTAGGAGAAGCAATGGCAGAAAAAACTCTACGACGCATCGGTATTCTCACCGGGGGCGGCGATTGTCCGGGATTGAATGCAGTCATTCGTGCCGTGGCCAAAACAGCGATCAATGATTACAACGCCACGGTGATCGGCATCGAGGACGGTTTCGAGGGACTCGTTGAGGGCCGCATGCGCGAGCTCTCCAATGCGGACGTTTCCGGCATCCTCAATCAAGGCGGTACGATTCTCGGCACATCCAACAAGGGCGACCCATGGCATTATCCCACCGAAGGACCGGATGGCAAAATAATGATCGTGGACGCTTCGCAGCGCGCCATCAAAAATTACACCCGCTGGGCGCTTGACGCCCTCATTGCGGTTGGCGGTGATGGCAGCATGCACATCTGTGACAAGCTCGCCGCGTTCGGCGTGAATATCGTCGGGGTGCCGAAGACGATCGACAACGATCTTGCGGCCACCGATGTTACATTTGGGCACGACTCTGCAGTTTATGTCGCTTCGGAAGCAATCGACCGTTTGCACACCACAGCTTCTTCGCACCATCGTGTCATGGTGATTGAAGTGATGGGTCGCTATGCTGGTTGGATTGCGCTCTCCGCCGGATTGGCCGGCGGCGCCGATATTATTCTCATTCCTGAGATTCCCTTTACCTGGGAACCGATCATCCGCAAGGTTCTCGAACGCAGCACCCACGGCAAGCGCTTCAGCATTGTCTGTGTGGCTGAAGGTGCACGTTGTCCGGAAGTTGGTGAGGTGGTCAAAACGTATGATGTGAAACGCACCGATGCCAAACAGCTTGGCGGCGTCGGCGAATATGTGGCAAAAGTACTGACGGAAAAAACCGAGCTGGAAACGCGCGTGACCGTGCTCGGCCACCTGCAGCGCGGCGGCAGTCCCACGCCGTTTGACCGCATCCTTGCCACGAAATTTGGTGCCCTGGCCTGCAAATTGGCTGCCGAAGAAAATTTTGGCATGATGGTGGCGCTGCGCGGCACCGAGGTCGTGCCGGTGCCGATCAAAGATGCCATTGCGCATCAGAAATTAGTGCCGCCAAATCATCAAATGATTTTAGCCGCAAAGTCGGTGGGGACGAGTTTTGGGGATGAGTGAGGCAAGTTGCGGATTATTGGCGGCGTTTTTCGAATAGGCTGACGCAATGGCTCATTATTCCGTGGACCCATTGGTTCGTCCGCCGTCGTTGCATAGCATCGAAATCATAAACACAAGGAAAGGAACCTCCATCATGAAAAAAAACCTCTCCCTCCTCTTCATTCTTCTGACGATTTTCCTCCAAGCTGCTTACGCACAGATCGAACGCCGGGACAAAGCCATCTTCGTGGAGCCCAAAAATGAATTTGCCGACTCCATGCGCAAGGAGCTCCGAATGTTCTTCCACAAGGAGGAAAAACAGGCCAAGCAACTGCGAATGGATCTTACTGGTCTTTATCGACCCTCATCGCTGAATGAGTTCACGAAGTACTGGCACACCTCGCCGGTCTCACAGGGCTTCTCCGGCATGTGCTGGTGTTTTTCCGCCACCTCGTTTTTTGAGTCAGAAATTTATCGCCTGACCAAAAGGGAAATCAAGCTTTCAGAGCTTTATACGGTGTATTGGGAATACGTCGAGAAAGCGCGGCGGTTTGTGCAGGAACGTGGCAATTCGGAATTCGGCCAGGGATCGGAGGCGAACGCTGTGCCACGCATCTGGAGAATGTACGGTATCGTGCCGGCCGAAGCGTACACCGGCCTGAAACCGGGGCAAAAATTTCATGATCACGACAAAATGTTCGACGAGATGAGCGGCTACTTGCAATCTCTGAAAAACACCCACGCCTGGAACGAAGAGGAGGCGCTGACCACCATCAAAGCGATTTTGAATCATTATCTCGGCGAGCCGCCCAAAACAATTTTGGCAAGCGGCAAATCGATGACGCCGAAAGAATATTTCGAGCAGGTGGTCAGATTGAACCTCGATGATTATGTCGATTTCATGTCGCTCATGGAGAAACCCTACTACCAAAAAGTCGAATACGAAGTCCCGGACAACTGGTGGCACAGCAAAGATTATTACAATCTACCGCTGGACGAATTCGTGAAAACGATCAAAAGCGCCATTCGGCGTGGCTATACGGTGTGCATCGGCGGCGATGTCTCCGAAGCCGGATACGAGGGGCATGCCGGTGTTGCCATGGTACCGACGTTCGACATTCCTTCGGCCTATATCGACGAGAACGCCCGCCAATTCCGCTTCAGCAATCGCACCACCGGCGATGATCACGGCATCCATCTGGTTGGGTATTTGGAAAAAGATGGCAAAGATTGGTACTTGATCAAGGATTCCGGCAGCGGCTCACGCAACAACAATCATCCTGGCTATTATTTCTATCATGAAGATTACGTCAAGCTGAAAATGCTCAGCTTCATGGTTCATCGTGATGCGGCAGGCGAAATTTTGAAGAAATTCCAGCGCTGAGGTGGTAACGAAGTTTGTTGCGCCCACTCCTCACGGAGTGGGTTTCGATGAGCGTAGTGGTGCACAGTTAGCTTACTCCATTTATTCACCCGCAGCCTACGGCTGCAGGCTTACGCTGTGGGCTTACCACTGCTCAATTTCGCCAATCAAATATCGACTAAATCTGCCTAAGTAGAAAAAAACGCCGCTGTAAGTCACTGGCTGATCGCGAAGCTAAAAATCGTTGTCAGCAACCCGATGCGTTCGAATACCGGCCAATTGGTTTCTGGGCAGTTTCTTCGGAACAAGATAGTGAACGTAACAATGCCAATTTTTTCTTATTTCACCAGCAGAAGCGGTTTTACCTGAACCGTATTACCCTTCTCCATGCAGATGAAATATGTCCCGCTGGGAACGACTTCGCCGGCATCGCTGCGGCCATCCCAGTTGAGCAAATGCTCGCCTGCCGGCATCTGTCCTTCGACCAAAGTGCGTATGGCCTGGCCCATGATATTCACGATGGTCAATTTTACATGTATGGATTTGTTTAAATGAAATGGGATCACGGTGGAAGGATTGAAGGCAGATGCCCGCAGCGGGTTCGGGTAATTCTGTTCGAGTCCAAATTCCTCCGGAAGCGCGTTGTTGCTTTCTGCTTGAACCGCACTTGGTGGCGTGCCCGGGCAAATGGTCAAAAAAGTCTGCGCAATCATTTCCCAGGGATAAAGATTGAATTGATTCCCGGAGGAATTGTGCGTCACCAAAAAGCCTTTGGGAAATTTTTCCGAAGTCGGCCGGTTGGTCACATCGAGGCCATCGGTGTTGCTCGAGCCGTTGGTTTTGATGGTGGTGACCAGGGTATGCTTATGGGGATTGCCAACTTCGCCTTCACGACGATATACTTTTACCGTGGTATTCCCTTGACTGGAGACGAGAAGATAGCCGGTTCCACCCGCACATTTGTAAATCGCCAAGCCCTCGCGATCTCCGGAAATACCATCGCCCGTCGCAAAAGCAACGATTTGATCGTTATTTCCACGATCAGGATCGGCATAATATTTCCGAACGGCATTGGGCTCGTCAGAAGCATAAACATAGCCCAGCTCGTCATCCGCCACCAATCCTTCGACATAATCTTTGATGGAATTGTTGCCAAAGGTTCTCACATACGTTCCCTTGACCCTACCCTTGCCATCGTCTTCGAGGCGCCACTGATGCAGATTGGAGGTGGCACCTGTTTGCGTACTTTGGATGGCGAACATGGCGCCGTCGGATTGGCGCTGGTACAAGCAGATGCCATAAGGATCATCCAATTCCGGAGTGGGGATGCCACCGCTGGTGGTAATATCGATCAAGGTGCCATTGCTGGGGTCGATCTTGAAAACCTTCATCTCTTTCGTGCTGCGGAGATTGGTCACGGCAATATCCATGCGCTGGCCGCCGACTTTCATGCCGTAACGCACATCCACATTGTTGGGACGGCCCAAGGGCACATACTGAAGCTGTTTGCCGTTCAAGTCCCAGACGTAGAGTCCGCCACTCGTTCCTTTGTCAGTGCCGATAACAACGCTCTTGGCCGGGTCCGTGGGATGAATCCAAATCGCCGGATCATCTGCATCATCCTTGACCGCCGAAGTGCTGACCTTCGGAGTCACGGAAATCGTTGCGGGTATATTTTGTGCGCACGTTTTGGTTGCTGCCACCACCATCAATCCTGCCGCAGTCAAAGTAATAATCAATGTTTTCAGCAGTTGTTCTGTAATACTGAGGACGAGGCGAAAACAGTTGCGTCGGAAAGACATGTTTCAATCCTTTCACAATAAAATGAACGTCCTGTTCGAACCGTTTCCGGCAGTGCGATCATGTCAAATTGCAATTCCGTCGATGAGAAATACAAAAAGGTAAAAACCGATGTTCCCGCTGATCTTTCACCGCGCCGGAAATCTGGAATTCCAGTACTCGATCATGACACCGAGATAATGTTCGTACAACTGCCGTGCCAGGGTCGTAACATATACTCGTTTAAATCCCGATAATTCATGAGCCACATTTTCAGGCTTGAGCCAACCCCGTGAGATAATAAGCGTAACAGTATCTCACGGCGTCGATTTACACAGCGCGTGAATTATCGGGCTAACAGGGTTTCTTGAAGCGGGGAAAGGCCTCGTTGCTATAGACATGTCGTCCCCTACAGGCGTAGCTTATCGGGACTTTTCAAATACGAACTCAGGCTAATTTCAGATAATGCACCCATAGCACGTAATGGCATCAATACCGCGCACTTTGACGTTGCGATACTCGCGAAACTGCGCGCGGCGATCCGGCGGAAGCTGATAGTAAAAATTCTCGCCCACGATGATTGGCACATTCAGATCCTTGGCCAACGACTCAAAACGCGAGGCCAGATTGACCGGATGGCCCAGGACCGTGAATTGCCGCTTGCGGTCATTGCCGACGTTGCCGCAAAACACCGTACCGTAATTCAGCCCAATGCCGATTTGAATCGGCCGGCCGCGGAACGAATAATTCTGTGCCGCCTTCCACATCGCGATCGCGCAATCCAATGCTTTTACGACCAAATTTTTCTGGAAATTAGTCGGGGTTGATGAGGGCAGTGACTCATTGAGAACTGTGGTAAACGATGCCGGCACAGTGTCGGCAAATGCCGCTTTACGATGTTTGCCGGAATCGGTTTGGGTGAACCCCCAAACTGCCATCACATTATCGCCGATGAATTTGTCGATCATGCCATCGTGCGCATGAATGATTTCGATCATGCCGTCGAGATAGCGGCTCAATTCATTGACGATCTGTTCCGGGGTTGCTTCCAGCGAGAGCGAGGTGTACGAGCGAATGTCGGCGAACAGAATCGCGCAATCGAGGTATCGCGGCGCGCCGTAATTCTCGATGCCCTGGGCCAGCAGCTCATCCAGGACGCGTGGATGTACATGGCTGCGGAATGCCGCGAACATTTTCTCTTCCTGCGCCAACCGCACCGCCTCGTCGCCCGTGGCCTCACGTAATTTGGCGGAAAGTACCTTGATCAGATTCAGAGTGAAACGATAATTCTTCAAAAATTTTTTTGCCAGGGGCGCGGGAATGGCGAGCACTTGCACCGGTCCCCAGGCGACGGCAGTGGCGCTGTAGACCACCTCGTCAACCACGCCCTGCTCGCCGATTATTTCATTGACGGTGCGGGAAACAAGAAAAACGCCACCCCGGATGATCTCAACCGAGCCTTTCAAAATCACAATCAGCCGGTCGGCAGGCTCACCCTCCTGAAGAATGATCTCGCCATCGGCATAACTGCACAACATCTCGGGGGTCAACTGTCGAAGCAGACTTTTCGGAACATTTTGCAGTACCGGGATGTTGGAAACCAGGCCGATGAATTCTTGCACTGCAGTTTCCGGTGCGGCGGCATACTTCTGCTGCTCAGGTGATCTCATGGCGCTCCTGCAATTTGAACTCCGATTCCAAACAACGGATTCCCAACAGCAGATTATAAGATGCACAATTTCTTGGAACTTTGCAAAAGTTTTCGTATTTTAATTGGTGCTCGAGATTTGCAAAAACAAGAAAAAATAAATAACTCAAACTTAAAAATTAGGAGCGCGACTCATGCTTGACAATCTTCAATTACGGCAAAATTCCGGCACCGGCTCCTCGGCAGGTTCAACAGAAAAAGCCGTACCAGCAACAAGCCAGCCCTCCCGTACCCCGCGGCCTAAAATCTGGGCCAACATTCCCGACGAACAATGGAATGATTGGCGCTGGCAGCTCAAAAACCGCCTCAACACTGTCGAGGAGTTGTCTCAAATCATAAATCTCACGGCCGGCGAAAAAAAGGCCCTGAGCGCCAACAATTTGTTTCGCGTGGACATCACGCCTTACTTCGCGGCCTTGATCGATCCGGATGATCCCGCTTGTCCCATCCGAAAACAAGTGATTCCGACGGATGCGGAAATGGTTCCCTTTACGGCAATGATGGAAGACTCGCTGGCGGAGGATCGCCATTCACCCGTTCCCGGTTTGGTGCATCGCTATCCCGACCGCGTATTGATGCTCGTCACCACGCAATGTGCCAGCTACTGCCGCTATTGCACGCGCAGCCGCATTGTTGGCGATCCTTCGGCGCAGTTCAGCCGCACGGAGTATGACGCCCAAATTGATTATATCGCGCGCACCCCGCAAATTCGTGATGTGCTGCTTTCCGGCGGCGACCCTTTTGTCCTGCCACCCAAGGTTCTCGACAATCTGCTCGCGCGCTTGCGTGCCATTCCTCATGTTGAAATCATTCGTATCGGCACGCGCGTGCCCATTTTTTTGCCGCAGCGTGTCGATGACGAGCTGTGCGAGACGCTGTCGCGCTATCATCCGTTGTGGGTGAACATGCATTTCAACCATCCGAAAGAAATCACGCCGGAGATTGCGCTGGCCTGCGACAAACTATCCCGTGCCGGTGTGCCGCTGGGCAATCAGAGCGTTCTGCTCGCCGGCGTCAACGATTGTCCTCATGTGCAGCGCAAACTGGTGCATGAGCTGGTGAAAATTCGCGTCCGGCCTTATTATCTTTATCAATGCGATTTGGTGGAAGGCTCCGGCCACTTCCGTACTCCCGTTGCCAAGGGCATCGAGATCATCGAGGCGTTGCGCGGCCATACTTCCGGTTATGCCATTCCGACCTACGTGATCGATGCACCGGGTGGCGGCGGCAAGATTCCACTTATGCCGAATTATTTGCTGAGCATGTCGGATCACAAAGTGGTGCTGCGCAATTTTGAGGGCTACATCAGCACCTACGAGGAGCCAATTGAATATCAGCCACACGATGCCAGCAAATGCCCGTACTGCAAAGCCAAGCGTCCCGAGCCTGGGCAAACCGGTATAACCGGTCTCCTGGATGGCGAGGGCTTGAGCATCGAGCCGCAAGGATTCGAGGAGACACACTCGCGTGGTGGCGCCAAACATCGCCTGCGCAGCGAGGATACGCATAAATGGCAGCCCTTTGGCATCGGCACGGAAACCAGTCCGGTTATTCAGTTTGGCCAGCCGATCGCCACAGCCAATCATGAATTGCTGTAGATGGTGATATCGTCAAGTCAATTGTCCAACAAGCTCGGGGTCTTCCCATGCCCGCAGGCTGGTCGATTACGCTGCGGGCATTTTTCTTTTTTATTTTATTTTTATTTTTCCGCACTTTTCTGCTCTGCTTGTATCATAATATAGCTGTTGTGCAAGTCCTGGGTACGATTGAACCAAAATGGCATGCGTTACTGATTTGATTTTAAAAGGGTTAACGAATGCCTTAAGTCTTGGGACTTTATCGGAGGGTATTGCTTGCCATTGCACTTCCATCCTTGATTGACACCCGGCCAGCGACCCTGTAACAATATTTTTCTGAACTCCAATCATGCAAACAGTGTATAAACGAGCCATACTCTATTTGGATTCAGATCTACGATTAAGCTCGTGAATTATCGGGGTAAATTGATTTTGGGATGCGGAATTCAAATTCATGGTGAACAATTTTACGATCACAATGCAAATTCTTCTGCCAAAGCTGATGACTAAAAAGAATTCTTGTGCTCTCACCCGCGGCGTTATTGAATTCCGGTTTCATCCTGATTACCTCAGCATAATCGCTGTAATTTCACGGATGGAGGCAGAGGGACATGCTTCAAAATCTTGGGTTAAATCAATTCCGTGGTGATATTCAGGGATGGTTATTCCATCGCTGGGAGGGAGCACAAGAATTTCTCGACCGGCGCGTTGCGCGCATGAGCTTTCGCAGACGTCTGCTCGCCGGCGCCATTTTGCTGGTGGTCACTTATGGTTTGATCGTTACCATCGTCGGTCTGCTCTTGATACAACCCAGCCTGCTCCAACAGGCTTTTGAAAGTGGCCTGGCTCGTACTACACATGCCGTCCGCCAGCTTGCGCCTTTGTTTACATCCCAAAGTCCTCCACGCCAGAACACTGCTGCCGACAGAACAATGCATTTGAGCCCCCTCCTGACGAGCAATCATTCAAAGACGGCAGCAATAAGCATAGACCATGAACGACTCGGGGAGGAACTCGATGATTTGCTCAAAGCGGATGACATTCTTCGTTGCGTTGTTTACGGAACCGACCGGCGGCCGATTCAAGGCCGGGGCGCCGTGGATTTCGCACCTGAGATTGCATTAGATAGCCTGATGGCAGAGCTGCCCCATGAATCCAAGCCAACCAATTACCTCATCTGTCGAAACGGCCGGCAACAAGCCATTGTGACCATTCGTCCCATTTTTATCAAAGCGGAGCCAGGCAGTCTTGACATGGAAACGAAAAGCAACGGGCACGACAACCCGCCACCCGCGATCCTTGCCGGTTTCCTGCGCATAGATTACGACCTTGCTTTTGTCCGCCAGCAAAGATCGAAATTCTATAGATTGAATTTCATCATCATGGCGATCTTCGTCGGCGTGGGGGTCGCGCTGGCGCTGATTCTGAGTCGGGGATTGCACCAACCGATGCGCCGGCTGATCGAGGGCGCGCAACGGATTGGCAGTGGCGATTTCGACCACCGCATCGACCTCAGCGGCCACAATGAACTGGTGCTCCTGGGGAAATCGTTCAATCGCATGGCCTCCCACCTCAAACTCCGCGAGGAAGAATTGCAGCGCTCCGAGGGATTATATCGCCATCTCATTCAGGACGCCCTCGACGGAATTTTTGTCGTGGACCGCGAGCTGCGCTTTATTGAAGTCAATGAAACGTTATGCCGAATGTTGGGATGCCCGCGTGAAGAATTGCTGAAATCGAAGCTGAGCGGGGTGATTGCCAGAATGCTTGCCACCGAGGAACAGATCAGCGATATTTTGGCGCGGCGCTCGTTCCGCGGCGAGCTGGTCATTCAACCCAATTCGGAATTTGTCGAAACTTCTTCTCCGAGCAACTGCCGACTTCCCATGCGCACGATCGATCTCAATGCCGCACCCATCACAGACGATTTGTACATGGGCATCGCACGCGACATCACCGAGAAAAAACTTTACGAAGTTGAATTGCACCGCGCTGCCGAGCTGCGCGAGCTGCTGCTGCGCACCATGACTGACGGCATTGCGGTTTTGGATCGCGACGGCTATCTGCTCATCAGCAACCGTGCGCTCGAGGAGATCCTGGAGAGCTCGCAAATCGAGCTGATGCAAGCGCGCTTCACGGAATTCAAAAACGGCTGGGAGATTCGCACACTCGCCGACCGCAGCCTGCCGCTGAAGAACAATCCGATTCATCTTGCGCTCCATGCGCAACAACGGATCAGCGATTATCGGCTGAAGATTTGCAAGGACGAACGTGAAAAATATCTTTCCGTGAATACCGCGCCGTTGTACGACGAACGCCTGCAATTGATCGGCGCCATCGTGGCGCTGCGCGACATCACCGCCGCGGTGCACAGCGCGCGCGCCCGCGAGATGCTGCAGCAGAAAATGCAACAAACCGCAAAACTGGCGTCACTCGGCGAGCTGGCCGCCGGGGTCGCCCACGAGATCAACAACCCGATGACCGGCATCATCAATTACGCGCAGATTCTGTATGATCGCCCGGCAAAAGATCATGAAGAAAAACTGTTGCTGAAGGGTATTTTGGACGAGAGCAACCGGGTGACCAAGATCGTGCACAATTTGCTGACCTTTGCCCGTCAGCAACCGCAGGAACAAACCTGGACCAGTCTTCCCGAAATTCTCGAGGCTTCGCTACATTTGATGGGTCATCGTTTGCGCAAGGACGGCATCACGCTGATCTGCGAAGTGCCAAAAGAACTACCGCCGCTCAAATGCCGCAGCCAGCAGATTCAGCAGGTGTTCATCAATCTGCTGAGCAACGCGCACCATGCGCTGAATGAGAGATACCCCGGCTATCACGAAAATAAAGTGCTCAAAATCGTTGCCAGCGCCTTGCAGCGCAATGGCCGGCATTTCATTCGCACCGAATTTTACGACACCGGCATCGGCATGGCACCCGAGGTCCTGCCCAAAATCTTCGATCCATTTTTTACCACCAAAAGCCGGACCGAGGGAACCGGTCTGGGCCTCAGCATCAGCTACGGGATCATCAAAGATCACCACGGCGAGATTTACGTTGAAAGCCAGCCCGGTGAGCATACCAGCTTCATCATCGAACTGCCCACGGAAAATGGCGCGGTGAGGGAGAAAGCGGTCGAACATGATGCGCTGTGAGTCGATTCATGAGGTCGGAGCGCAAAATACAAAAACAGGTGTGTACCAAATTAAGGACTAAGATGAGTATACCACTTCGTGTTCTACTGATCGAAGACTCACAGGATGATGCCGCCTTGTTGCTTCAGGAGTTGCAACGATGTGGCTATGATCCCGAGTTCGAACGGGTTGATACCCTCGCCGCCATGAATGCCGCCCTCGACAAGCAAGCGTGGGACGTGATCATTGCCGAATATGCCATGCCACGCTTCAACGCACTTGCAGCTTTGGCATTGTACCGGGAACGCGGGATCGATGAACCTTTCATTATCGTTTCAGGTGCGGTCGGTGAAGAAGCTGCGGTGGCTGCCATGAAAGCCGGGGCCCATGATTTCCTCACCAAAAACAATTTGGCACGGTTGGGGTTGGCCATTCAACGGGAACTGCAAGACGCAGAGGTGCGGCGCGCGTGCAAGCGGGCTGAAGCAGCGCTGCAGAAGGCCAATGAAGACCTGGAAGCCAAAGTGGCGGAACGCACGCGAGACTTGCGTCGTGCCAATCTGCAGCTCAAAAAGGCGAATCACAAGCTCAAAAAGATGTCCCGCGAAGATTCGCTCACCGGTCTGCTCAACCGGCGCGTCATTTTGGAAAGAGCGACGGCGGAATGGCTGCGCTGGCAACGGTATGTTTCCCCATTCTCCATTATGATCATCGACGTCGACGATTTCAAATCCATCAACGACAGCCATGGGCACCTGGCCGGTGACCAGGTCCTGAAACTGCTCGCCAATACCATACGGCGTTCCATCCGTGCCGTGGATATGGTGGGACGCTACGGCGGCGAGGAATTTGTGGTGGTCATGCCGGAGACCGACAGCGCGGGCGCGCTCGCGGCCAGCAAAAACCTCATGCACAACATTCGGCAAATGCGTTTGCACACCGACGATCTGAACATCCGGATTACTGTGAGTATCGGCATCGCCACCGTCAGTCTCGAGGATAAAGATTTTGATCAGTTGTTGCAACGCGCCGACACCGCGCTCTACGCCGCAAAACACAAAGGCAAGGATCGGGTCATGGTGAGTGAACGGAATGTTTGTGTGGTGTCAGGCACTATTGCCAATAGGCGCTCGCTGGAAACTCGCCTGCTGGGTGTTCTTGACTTTTTGCGAGGGCAGTTGAAAATTTCGGTATGAAGTGAAAAATTGATCCGCTCAATCTGCTGTCTGTCTCCACTTGCTTTTTTATACACGGAGGCACCGGATTGAGCGGACAAACGCCGGTCAGTACTTTTTCGTGCGAATTCTGAATCTGGTTTTATTGATAACGAGGTGGGATTAGAGCTTTTAGAACAAACGGTTCTGCCACAACGCGGACAAAACCACAACCAAACAGGTTTAAAAATAATAGCGCCAACGGATAGATGAACCCAACTGTAAAAGCTTTATCCGTTGGGTTCATCTATCCGTTGGCGCTAAAAGTTGGAGACTTTCAAAAATGCCATGAAACCCCTGTAAATACTGGGCAAAAAAGGAGACTCCACCAAAAAATCTTTGCTTTTTTTGCACAGATTTGACTATTAACTGACCAATTTCTGCGAAAGCAGCCAGGTCATCAGCTCCGGTTCGGCATAAGCTTTATCCCACGAATTATGGCCGATGCCAGGATACTCGGTGTATTTCACATTCCCACCCAACACCTGCAACGCTTCATTCATCTGCCGCGATTCGCTGACGGGAATGGCTTGGTCGGCATCGCCATGGAAAATCCACACCGGGGTTTTGCCGATTTTCGCAGCTATGGTTTCATAAGGTTTGTCCGCCGGAATCTGTGCCGCAGCTTCAGGTGGAAAGGGAAAGTCCGCAGGTGGAATCACGCCACCGCAAATCGGCACGAGCGCTGCAAATTTTCCGGGATGCCGCGCCGCGAATTGCCAGGTGCCATAACCTCCCATCGACAAGCCGGTCAAATAAATTTGTTCGGGATCACCATTGAATTCTTTGACCGTCTGATCCAGCGCAGCGAGCGCCTGGGTTTCCATCTCGCCGGCCCATACTTTGTTCGGGCGGCATTGTGGGAAAACGACGAGACACGGAAAACGCTCCGCATGTTGACGGATGGCGGCGCCGATGCCTACCTGCGTTTGCAGCAGTCCGTCATCCCCGCGCTCACCGGCGCCATGCAAAAAGAGAATAATCGGCCACTTTTTGCGGGAAGTAAAATTTGCGGGCAGGTAAACTTGATACCGATAGGTTGTCGTGTCAACAGTGACTGTACGATTCAGAAAGCCGGTGGTCGGCACGGGAACATGCGGAGGTTTGGTGCAGGCCACAGCAGCCAACAGCAGAAAAAATTCCTGGGTTCTATTGAAAAAGGTCATCTTCCTTCATCGTCACGAATAACGACTTTCTGATAGCGCTTTTTGCCGGCGCGCAACAGAAGCATGCACTCTTGCGCATCATTCAAATCAATTTTTTCTTCGAGGGATTGTATCCGCTTCTTGTTCACATAAGCCCCGCCTTGTGTAACCAAACGGCGCGCCTCGCTTTTGGAGCTCGCCAGGCCTGCAGCAACAAACAAATCGATGACATTCATGCCATGTCGAAATTTTTCTGCAGACATGGTGATTTGCGGCACGGCTTCAGAGGAGGTGCCATCGCCAAAGAGAGCTTGCGCGGCGCCGCGGGCCTGTTGGGCGGCTGCTTCGCCATGCACGAGCTTGGTCACTTCGTACGCCAGCACTGCCTTGGCCTGACGCAAATCTGCTCCCTGCAATGATGCCAATTCCCGAATCGCCTCAAGTGGAAGCAAGGTGAAATATTTCAGGAATGGTGCCACGTCGCGGTCATCCACATTCACCCAATATTGATAGAAATCGTAGGGCGAAAATTTTTCCGCCTCCAGCCAAACGGCGCCGGCAGCGGTCTTGCCCATTTTCTGGCCGCCGGCGGTGGTGATCAACGGAAAGGTGAGTGCCTCGACTTCCGCGCCTTCGATGCGGCGGATCAAGTCCACGCCGGCCAAAATATTCCCCCATTGATCATTACCGCCCATTTGCAGCGTGCAGCCGTAACGACGGTACAACATCAAATAATCATAAGCCTGCAAAACTTGGTAATTGAATTCAATAAACGAAAGTCCGGCTTCCATGCGGATTTTATATGCTTCTGCGGCCAGCATGCGATTGACACTGAAATGCCGGCCGATGTCGCGCAGAAAGTCGATATAATTCAGCTTCAACAGCCACTCGGCGTTGTCAATGATGATCGCACGACCGCCGTCAAAATCCAAAAAGCGGCTGAGCTGCTGCCGAATCTTCTCCCCATTGGCGACGATCTGTTCGCGTGTCAACATTTGCCGCATTTCCGTCCTGCCGCTGGGATCCCCGACCATCGAGGTACCGCCTCCCAGAATGGCAATCGGTTTGTGGCCAAAACGTTGCATGTGCACCAGCGCCATAATCGGCAGCAAACTGCCGACATGCAAGCTGTCGGCAGTGGGATCAAAACCGATGTAACAGGTGACTTTTTCTTTGGAAAGTTTATTACGCAGCGATTCTTCGTTGGACACTTGTTGAATAAAACCGCGTTCCGAGAGTTCGTCGTATACGTTCGTCATAAGTTCAGGTTTGGAGGTTAAACCGGCGTGCGCCAGGTTTTGAGATGGCGTTTGGTTTCGCGCTCGGCATCTTTTTTGGCTATTGCCTCGCGTTTGTCGTACAATTTCTTTCCCTTGGCCAGTGCCAACTCGACTTTGATCTTGCCATTTTTGAAATAGAGTTGCAATGGCACCAGCGTCAAGCCGGTTTCTTTGGTTTTGCCGAGGAGCCGGCGAATCTCGTTCCGATGCAACAGCAGCTTGCGGTCACGCTCCGGGTCATGATTGTTGATATTGCCGTGCGAATAGGGACTGATGTGCATGCCGTGCAGCCAAACTTCCTGCGCGCGGATATCGGCATACGCGTCCTTGAAGTTGGCCCGACCTTCACGCAGGCTTTTTACCTCGGTGCCGACCAGTACGATGCCGGTCTCGTAAGTTTCCAAAATCTCATAATTATGCCGGGCCTTGCGATTTTGCGCAATCGTTTTTTTCTGTACGGATTTTGGCATAGCTAAAAAATAGGGCTTCTTGGTGTCAAAATCAAGGACTTTGCCGGAGAAACAAAAAACGCCAGAATGAAATTTGGTTCTGGCGTTCGGCCGGGCCGTGTGTGGCTTCACCGAAGGGTGCCGAAGGGGGGATTCGAACCCCCACGGGCATTCGCCCACTGCGCCCTGAACGCAGCGCGTCTACCAGTTTCACCACTTCGGCAAATTGGATTTCAAAATAAATATATCAAACTATACTTCGAAAGTCAAGAATTTTGTCCAATGGAAGAGGCTGGAGTTATCATCGCTTGCTGGCGTCAACGAAGAAGTGTGGTGCATGGCTTTCCGTGGCTTTGATCGAGACCATGGCCTCCGTGGCTTTGATCTCTTCGCGCAACCTGCGGCCGTTTCGGCGCAGGTTAATCCAGGAGGCGATAATGGAAATGGCAAGAACCACACCGATCACCGCGAGGGAAATGCCGATCGGAATTCTATAGACGTCAACAATGAGCATTTTAACGCCGACAAAGGTCAAAATGATGATGATGCCCGGCTTCAAATATTCGAAGACCCGAACCATTCCGGCCAGCACAAAATAGAGCGCGCGCAGGCCGAGGATCGCGAAAATATTTGAGGTATAGACAATGAAGGGGTCGGTAGTCACCGCCAAAATGGCTGGGATGGAATCGAGCGCAAAGATTAAGTCGGAACTTTCAATCACAACAAGGACCATCAGCAACGGAGTGGCAAAGAAACCTTTATCCGATCGCACGAAAAAATGTTCGTCATAATAGCGTTTGCTGACAGGTATGATCCTGCGCAGCAATTGCAGCGCCCAATTTTTACCGGGATCGAATTTCTCGTCCCCCTGCAACATCATTTTGATCACCGTCATCAGCAACAAGACGCCAAAAACATAAGTCATCCAGTGAAACTGGTTGATCAATGTCACACCGGTGGCAATCAACACCGCGCGCATGACAATGGCACCAAGAATCCCCCACTTCAATACCCGCGGTTGCTGCATGGGGCTGACGTCAAAATACGCAAAGACCATGATGAAGACAAAAATGTTGTCCGCGCTGAGTGATTTCTCAATAAGATAGCCGGCAAGAAATTCCAGCGCCCTGGCTTTGGTTTCCAGAAGGAAAATACCTCCGGCAAAGAGCAAGGCCGAGACAATCCACACCACCGACCAAATAGTAGCTTCCTTGATAGAGAGCGCATGCGCTTTACGATTCAGAACCCCCAGGTCGAGTAGCAGCATGCTACTGACGAAAATACCGAAGACAGCCCAGAGCAGTGTTTCGTTTGATATCATAACCCTTAAAAATTAAGCTGCGATACCCATGCTACGCAGAGCGATGGCCGGATATTTTTAGATATGTACCATCATATCCTTGAGGGCGCAGCCAACAAAACGAGAAAAGGTCTGTGCCTTTCGGATTCATCTCCCCGCTCATTGCTCCGCCCCGTCATTCAACCCAAGGAATTCTTCACATCCCACCGAAAGCATGCACAACGACGAACAGCGGGTTGCCAACTCGACAAAGGGAGACCTGGCTGGCACAGACCTGTCAAGAACAGAGTGAATTTAAGAAGATATTTATTAAAAATCAAGTTATCTTATTGTGCGAGAAGCCGGCGTTCGACCTCTTGCAGATAACGGGCAAACAGTTCCGCTTCCAGGGTTTTCATCTCTGCACGCACATCAAATTGAATTTCCTCGTGCATTCCGGATTGGTCAATATAAAGGCAAAGTGAAAACTGGCGAATGCGCTGCACCATTTCCAGCATAAGCTCGCTTCCGAGAATCGACCGCAGTTTGCGTACCAAAGGCCGCAGGAAGGTGTTGCCTCGAGGGATTTGAATGACATCCCGCAGCCAGGCGTGAATTGGCCACAGGGCACGCGCAAGATTTTCGTTCTCTGTTTCGTATGTCAACGATTGCAAAACCTCGCGCAACCGCTGATGTTGCAATGTCAAAAGATCAATTTCATAAGGATCGATGAAGAGGGCACAAACATAAGCCATATTGGCCTCCTTCCAACTTCCCAAGGCATGCGCCGCATCCCCGAGATAACCCCAGTGCAGGGCGGAGGCTTTTTCTCCCGCCATCGCCAACAGATTCAACAAGACCTGATGCGCCTCCTGCCACTGGTTGAGCACCACATGCAAAACACCACGGTGCAAGATTTTTTCTTTTTCACCGCAGAAACCCGTCTGCGTAAATTGTCCAATTTGCAACAAACGCCGCGCAAGAAGCTCTCGCAGGTAACGATAAGCTGCCATTGGTAAATTGCCGTCTGCCAAATCCTGTGTGGCTTCATGCCAGAGCGTAACCAAACGCGCCGCTGAAGTTTTCGGGCCGGCGCCATGATCACGAGCATATTCGCTGAGGGTAATCAGGAAATCGAGATCCGCAAGGTACGGATCGATCTTTTTGGCAATGGTGAAGCCTTCCCAAGCGCTGTTGAAATCCAGGGCTTCAAGTTGCCGCAGGCCTTTTTCTTTGTACTCCAGTGCGGCAGGAGTAAAAAGCTCACTTTGAATCATGCTTCCAAAATAAGCATTTTCTCTGAAAAATGCCAGCCAGGATCACAAAAAAATCACTCTCATTCAGAAGTCACGCCGGAGGGAAGTCTTTCCAAACATGAGAGAAGGCCATCATGCTGAAGAAAATTACCAAGAGAACAAGCTTCTCATCACTCCGGCGGCTACGCCCGCAGGGAGTCTTTTTGAGCACGGAAACAGCTCTCCCGCTGAAAAAGACTGGGTCCAAGGATTGGGTGCATGCAAGGTAGAATTCAGATGCCTGGATTCTTAGGACAAGAATAAAAGGCACAGCGATAAATATCGTCAATTTGACGCGGCATGCCAGGTATCTGAAAAATATGAATCTCAAACCATCAATTTGCAGCGCAGGTTTCGTGTTTAATTTGAAAAAAGTTCTTGACAAAGTCCCTTTGTGAGTTTATATTGTGTCGGATTTAAACCGCTTTAATACTCCGAGGACGAAATCAACAAGGACAGGCTCGCTGAATGGTTTCTGTCAAACGGAGGTAACATCCATCCATCATTCTCCATTGCATCCTTCCGCGACCTACATTCAGGCCAGCATCAAATTCCCATTATCATTCTCAGGAAAGGAGGTGAGTTGCGGCTCCAAAGCTCAATCTGTGATACCTTACCCGGTTAGACTTCCACAATGTAAACAGTTACATTCAAGGAGGAGAGTATGATTGATCATCGCAGAAGATTGTTCAAGTATGTCGCAATTGCGTGGGTGCTGATGCTTCTTGCAGTGAGCCCGCTGTTCGCGGCCAACGGCAAGATTGCCGGCGTAGTGAAGGACTCCCAAAGTGGCAGCCCGCTACCCGGCGTGAATGTGCAGATTGTGGGAACAATGATGGGCAGCACCACGGACTTGCAGGGACGTTACTTTATTTTGAACGTTCCGCCGGGGACTTATCAAGTGAAGGCTTCGATCATCGGCTATGAGCCGATCACCATTTCCGATGTGGTCAGCCGTTTGGATGTGACCACCACTGTGGACTTCTCGTTGAACCCGACGCTGGTGGAAATGGGAGGTGTCACCATCGTGGCCGAACGGCCATTAGTGGACAAAACCCTGACCGCCACCCGCGCGAATATCGGCGTCAAAGAGCTCGATAACGCATTGCCAGCGGCGAGCCTCGACCGGATCGTTGAAACGACGGCCAGCACGTTCAAAGGTTATATTCGCGGTGGTCGCAAGTATGAATCCAAAACTTTGCTGGATGGTGTCAACATCTCGGACTCCTATTTTTCCGGCGGCACCGGCAGTTATCAAGTCTACCAAGCTTACACCGCCACCCGGCGGTCCGATGGCGATGAAAACACGGTGGTTGATGTCAACGCGCAATCGGTGCAGGAGCTCGCGGTTCTGGCCGGAACTTTCAATGCCGAATACGATGCCGCTTCTGCCGGCATCATCAACATCGCCACTCGTGATGGAGGACGAAAACTCTCAGGAAAACTTTTTCTCCGCAGCAGCGCCGGTGGTTTGGACCATGCCGGACCGAATGTCTACAATGATCTGAATCGATTTTTGGCAGAAAAAGCAACGCTGGCAGCCTCGACGAGTGCGTCTGATCGGGAAAAGGCCGCACTCATGACGTTCGACCAAAGCACCATCGATAAGATCGGTTATGGCGCCGATCCCACGATCGATGGCGAGCTCTCTCTGGGAGGGCCGTTGACCAGCAAGGGCAATTTCTATTTCAGCGGCCGTTTGGTGAATTCTTACGGCCGTTTCCCCGGCGAGTTCAATCGTGAGATCACCAGCTCTTTGAAGCTGAATTACAATCTGACGAATTCACAAAAGCTCACCGGCAATGTCATCATCAACGACGGCGGCGTTCTCGGTGGCTGGAAAAATCGCGCTTACAGCAGCAAGTACAAATTCTTCCCCCAGGGCAATGCGCAAAACGAGAAGCTGGGTATCGTCGGCTATTTGGGCTGGACCCACACGCTGTCAACGAAGACCTTCTATGAGATCAAGGGCAGTTACGTCGGCCGCACTTCGCGCTTCGGCTATTCCGATGATAATGGCGACGGCATCATCGACTGGGGCGAAGATGGTGATTTTCTCATCATCCGCACGCCGGAACAATCGGAAAAATATTTGGGCACGCAAGGTGGCGGCGTGATCGGAACCAAGCGCACCTTTTTCACGGGCGACCCTGGCAATGAGCGCTTCCATGATGTGGCCTATGCCGCGGGTGAATATCGCTTCGGCCAGCCCGGCTTCTATTATGAAGATCTCAAACGCAATGCCTTCCAAATCAAAGGCGATCTCACCAGCCAAATCACCTTCAACCATCAGCTTAAAGCGGGATTTTTGTATCGCTATCACACCATTGAAGACTTCCAGCAGCGCACGCAAGTGAAAGTGATCTTCGATCCGAAGTTCCCCTTCGAGGAGACCAGCTTCAAGCTGCATCCGCAAGAATGGGCTTTCTACGCGCAGGATCGCATCGAGTATCAGGGCATCATCATCAACGCCGGTGTGCGGGTCGATGCGTTCGATACCGGCGCCAAGCAGTTTGGGAATTTCTTCAATGTTTCCCGCCAAGACACTTTGGCGAGTGGCCGCATCATCCGTACGCAGCTTCGTGACAAGGATGTGCCGGTCAAGTGGTTTGTCGGTCCCAGAATCGGCGTTTCGCATCCGATTTCGGCTACCGCGGCGATGCATTATTCCTGGGGTCGTTTCTTCACGCCTCCGCCTTTTGGATTGCTTTATGAAAGCTACGGCAATTTCTCCAATCCTTCGCTGCCGGTGGTTCAAGATGTCGGCCTGGATCCTCCCGAAGCCACGGCCTACGAAATCGGCACACAATGGTCGTTCTTGACCGACTATGTGGTGGATGTTACCGCCTATTATCGCGACATCAAGAATTACAGCACTGGAGGTTACACGATTAATCCAACGGCGGGCCAGGGTTTCGGCTCGTATACTTATTACACCAGCTTCGGTTATGCCGATGCGCGCGGTATCGAAGTGACGTTGGAAAAACGTCCGGTGGGTTGGCTCGCCGGCCGTCTCAGCTATGCGTACAGCTACATTAAAGCCTCTGCGGACGCTTCTTCGATTTCGCCAAACAAGAATTCGTTCGCAGCCAGCGCCTTCCCTGCCGGTGTCACCCCCACGATTCCGTTTGAAGATCGGCAGCAATGGAACACCTACCCGGTGAATGTGACCGGCGGCGGCAACGCCCTGGAATCGGGCTATGATCGCGAACATCGCATTTCATTGACCTTCTTGATGAATTTGCCTTTTGGTATCGATGTCACGGGCATCAGCACTGCGCAAAGCGGCTTCTGGTATTTCCTGTCGCAAACCAGCAAAGATCCCCGCGGTCGCGAGCAAGATCGGTCGCCATGGAGCTATCGCACCGATTTGCGCCTGGCCAAAGGCTTCAAGCTCGGTGGCACGCGTGTGGGCCGCATTTTCTTCGAGGGTCGTAACATTTTCAACCAGGAAAACATTCTGACTTGGGACAGCTATAACCCGGCCAGCACGTTACTCTGGGAACAAAAGCAAGACCCGACCGGTGTTTTGAATCGGCCTACTCGCAGTGACGGCACCCCGTTATACGATATCGCCAGAGAATTGTATTTCGGTATTGACTTCTCTTTCTAAGTAGTCCTGCCACCCCCATACGGGCGCAGCCTACAGGCGCAGCCTACAGGCGTAGCCCATCGTGGGGCACTGCGAATTGAACTGGTTAAGTTCAACAGCCGTCCGCAAGGGACGGGGACTACAAGTTATCAACGAAACTCAACGTGAGGGTTACATATGAAATCAACGCGAATCTTGCTCGTCATGATCATAGCAATCCTGGGATTTGGCGGAGAGATTTTGATGGCGCAGAGCCTCTTGAAAGCTGCGGATCCGTATCCAGGCGTTGGCATCATGACAGCGGGCGATATATGGGATACTTTCATGCCCACCTGGGTCAAGAAGACCTATTATGAGACCCAGGATAATCCCAATCTGTCGTGGTATTTGATGCGTGTGGGCAATTTGGAACGCCAATGGACTACTCCCACGCAAATGTATCCGGCCGGGAGTGACCAGCACATCCCCTGGAAGCAGGCCATCGAAATGATTGAGTATGGCCCGGGCATCAACAACTTCACGACGTCCACCGATCCCCGCGCCAAAAATTATGTTTATGCGTTTGAGACCAGCAAGCTCAAATTGCCGGCGCCTTATGATGGACGCAAGGCGGATGCGGCGGCGCGCTGGGTCGATGCAAACAAGCGGCATCAGATGATTTATGAGGCCGAAGGCCCAACCAACCTGGGCATTTACGTGAAAACCCGGGTGCGGCAATACACCCTCAATCACGCCAACATGAACGACTTCATTGCGGTGGAACTCGAATTGACCAACACCGGTGTGCTCGATGCCGATGGCAACGGTGTGCCCGAAAAGACCAACAACCGCATCAACTGTCTGGTCTTGAACATGCGTGCCGAGCCGATCAACAGCATGACGAACAGTCTTGCCGGAGCTCGCGGCACCTCTGGATGGTTTACCGGCGTGATCACCGGCTATGATGCCACACCGGATGAACAGGGTTATCCATGGGATGTGCCGGTCAATTTTTCCGGCCCGGCGCCGGCGGGATTGACACAAACCAAGACTTTTACCACCGCTTCCGGCAAGCAAGCCACTGTGCTCTGGGCGGAGGATGGCAAGCGTGGTTTGGGCATCACCATGAATGCTCGCCAAACCTACCAAGACATTTATGCCGGCCACACGTGGATTGCTGCGAAGCAAGGCAAGTTGCCAGCAGGCAGCAGTTTCGGACAACCGGACAAGAAGACGATTTACGACAGCCCGCCGGTCGGTGAAGGCGCGCAACGGGGTTGGTTCACCTCGGTGAGCAAGGGCTATGGCAACAACGACCATAATCCATGGGAGAACCATATTATCTCAATGGGTACTTTTTATGCCAACGGCGGCAAGATTTGGGATCGCACGAAATTCGACCTGAAACCGGATCCCAATTGGTTTGACACCACCAAGCCGTATACCGAGGGTGATCCGCTCTCGTTTGTCAACATTGTAAAACCGGCTGATCAACGTGGCCGTCCCGATGGCAGCATGAAGTACAACAACACCTGGGTGCAAAATTGGGAGCTCGGCAATCCCGATCCCAAGGATGATTGGAAAGAGGGCTACTCTTTCTCGCACGGTTTCGACGGCGACTTCTACGTCGGTATTGGTCCGTTTTCCTTGGAAGTCGGCGAAACCATGAATGTGGTGTTGATCGATTATGCCGGTTTCCGCCTCAAAGGCGTGCGTCAGGCCCGTAAGGCGGCACAGTGGGCGTACGAGCAAAACTGGAATATTCCTGAGCCGCCGCCCACGCCGGATATCAAGATCGAGCCGAGCGTGAACGTCAAAGTCAACGTGAAGTGGGACAATCGCGCCGAAAGCGCGCCGGATTTTGCAGGATACAAAATTTATCGTGTCACGGCATTCCCCCGCATCAATTCATTGGAGCTGGGTACGCGCCTGCTCGATACCTATCATCTGCAAACCAAAGAGAATCCCACGGATGCGGAATTGGCTGCGCTCGGGGTGCCGAACAATCCCAACATCAGCTACGCCGCGGGTTACAGAGTCCAGGATCCGAATGCCTGGGGTCCATGGAAGCTGATCAAGATCATCCCCAAGGCGAACCTGAACCAATTCCTGAACACCGGATCCGATGCCAGCCAGTATAAATATGTCTTTGAAGACAAGGATGAGCTGGTGCAATTCGGTTTCACGTATTGGTATTATGTGGCGGCGTATGACAATGAGTCCGGCATCATCGCGGGCAAGCCGTACACCAGCCTCGAGACACACAAGACCAACTGGAACGGCCGCACCGGCTTGTGGCAGGGCACTTATCATTTTGCCACGGCCAGCTCATATTATCCAAAGACGCTGCAAGGCTTAAAAGATCTTGGTGCCAGCTTTATTTTGAAGGCGCCATTGGCCGATGCCAATGCCCTCGCTTCCGGAAGTCTGAAAATTCGTGTGAAGCCGAACCCCTACAAGAAGCAGGCTTTGCACGATACCGGTCTCGAGCACAAATTGCTCTTCTTCAACCTGCCGACCAACACGCGAATCACCATCTTCGATGTTTCCGGTCAGGTAATTGACGTGTTGGAATTCACGGGAACCAATCCGAATGATGGAACCCTGTTCTGGGATATGTTTTCCAAAGATGGTATTGAGGTGACCAGCGGCTTGTATATCTACGTCGCGGAATATCCCGGCGGTCAGCAAACCGGTTACTTCTCCATCCTGAGGTGACGGTACATCATTAATCGGATTGATCAACTCTCTTGAATTATGCCAAATTTTTGGAGGCACGAATATGAGTCTTATAAAACGCATGATTGCGGCACTGGTAGTCGTGCTGATGACTGCCAGTTTGGGTTCCGGCCAGGTGAAGAAGACGGGATACACGGGCGCAGCCTTTTTGAAAGTCGGCGTCGGTGCGCGCGCCGTGGCCTTGGGTTCGGCGGTCACTTCGCTCACTGGCGACGTCAACCAAATGTTCTGGAACCCCGCCGGTATTACCCTGTCCAACAACCAGTGGCAGGCGACGTTCACCTATAACAAATGGATCGCCGACATCAACCATACCGCGGCTGCCATCGCGCATGATTTTGGCAGCATCGGCACTTTCGGCATCGGTTTCATCTCCTTCGGCCTGTCCGGCATCGCTGCCGATCGTGATGTGGTGCCAGGCTTTCTGCTCGCCACATTCAAACCATATGACACCAGCACCTCGTCGACATACGACTATATGGATTTGGCTTTCCAATTGACGTACGCGCGCAATTTCACCGATAAGCTGGCATTGGGCATGACGGTCAAGGTGATCAACCAAAGCATCGATGAGGAAAGCGCCACCACTTTCGCGTTCGACTTTGGCTCGACCTACAAGATCGGCTTCCACAATGCCACCATCGGCGCCCGGATCAACAACTTGGGCAAGGACCTGAAGTTCTTCGACATCGGCACACCGTTACCGTTGAATTTCAGCGTTGGCGGGTCGATCGATCTGTTCAACAAAGCAGACCATCGCATCACCATCCTGGCCGATGCGACCAAACCGCAAGACGCCGATCAGTTGGTCTTTGCCGGCGGCGAATACATGTTCAACGATCTCGTCGCCGTGCGTGGCGGTTGGAAGTTCAACTACTCTGGTGTGGACGACAAGAAAAGAAACGAATACGATCAGCGGGAAATCAAGGCCCCGCGGACCGAAGAAGGCGTAACGCTGGGCGGCGGTGTCAAAGTGGGCACGGGCACTAAAAAGCTCATGCTCGACTATTCGTTCACCGAATTCGGCCTGCTCGACAACACCCATCGCTTCTCGCTGAATGTGACGTTCTGAAACATGAAGACGTAACATGTAGGCTGTAAAAGCCGGACTGGTGCCTTCACCCGCACACCAGTCCGGCTTTGCTATACAAGATTGTTTCACAAGAGGAGGAGGGAAGCTCCCGGAGAACATCTTCGGGAGCCTTTTATTTTGGGAGTGTCTTTGTTGGGCAAATTGCTTGACACAGAGGTAACAGTTCACCATCCCCTCTTATGGTGTCATTCTGCAGGGAATCTTTTTACGCATTAAGTAAGATTTCAATTTTAGAATCTTACCCGGCACGAAAAAAGATTCCCTGCGGGCGTAGCTTACAGCCGCAGGCCTACGGACGCAGTCTTCCAGAATGACATTTCAAAAGGGGTGGTGAACTGTTACACAGAGAGATAGATGAACCCGATGATTTTAAGACTCATCTTGTAAGTTCATCCATCAGCGGGGCACGTCCAGAAAAGAAATTTTATTTTCCCTGCAAATTTACTGGTTTCCCAGTAAAAATCTGGCATTCCCCCATTTCCATCTTCAGATCATGGACGCACTGCATCGCCTCATCATCGAGCGCTGCCATCGGCTTTGGCAAAGTGAAAGTGCGCTCACCCTCTGAGGTTGCCACCAGCATTGCCGCATCCTGCGTTGCCATGACAATATCGGGTCGTGTACTCAAAAGCGTAACGCCGCTGCGCCTGGCCAACCAGCGCAGAATTTCGACGGGCAGCGGCGCTGAGCCGAGATATACCGAATTCCATCCATCCACTTCCTTCCACGCAAAGGCCACTTCGTTGCCATCGGTCCAATATCCCAGTGGAATGGCATCCTGATCTTTCACGCCAAATCGAGGATAACGCGGCTCCTTGACGCCAAATTGCAAATCAATAGACTCTTGATCATCAGCAAGCCGGGCATGAATCAGCATCGGGCCCGGCTCGGTGATCAAATTGAAATGAAAACCGGTGAGCCATTGCATTTGCCTCAAATCGAGTCGCTGCGGGGTGACAAATCCGGGAGCGTAATACCAAACCACGGTAGCGCCACTATCTCGTAAAATTTCGCGCAAATAAAAAACTTCGTCGTGACCGAGATAAAACAAATTCACCATGAAAAAAAGCCGGTACTTCTGCGGATCCTCAGGCGCCAAATCGAAACGATACATAAAATCCAGAGGTGCGCCGAGCCGATGAAACGCTCGCGCTTGCGAATCCATGAACCATCTGGTAAAATAATCGACATTCACACCGCCTTTGGGAAAAGGTGTTTCCGCGCGCCAATGTCTGGTTACGAAAAAGCTTTTGGCATCATACACGGCCGCGATCTGCGCGCACGAGCGCAGATCGAGCTCCGGACGCAGCCCGCCCAATTGACAAAAGCGCCGCACCTCCGTAATAATGGCCTCATCCGCGTACCAGCTTTTGCCGGTACGTAGCACCGGGCCGAAATCAAAGAGCCAGCCGCCGGCACCACGCACAAACATTTGACCAAGATCTCGCTGTAAAATTTTTCGTGTTCCTGCCAGCGTCGTTGAGCCGACACCGCCGATCATGCACAATTCCTTTTCCACATCCGTGCCGCCGCTGCCATCGGGATTGATCGGCGGTGGCTCGAGATGTGTGCTCGGATCGATCTCAACGAAATACAGCTTGCCGTGCCGGCGCAAAGATTCGAGCAAAACGCGATAGCCGCCGTCACCGGCAATGCCTCGCGCGCGACCCAGGTAATTTCCGGCATCATCGACGACGTCGTGTTCCCACCACTGGCGCCCGGCCATATTCGTCGTTTGATAAGTGTAAGGACTGGCTATAAAATCGATGTCCGGAGAGTTGAGAATTTTCTCCGGTGCCAAATGGCCGCCTTCCTGAATCCAGACGTTTTCCAGCAGGTAAGTATTGAATGCACCACAGATGATCCGGCCGTGGGTTTCCTCCTTGGCAATTCGCGCAAAATGCAGCAGCGTGTCGGCGCCAATCTCTTCGTGAAATCGCCGGAAAAATTCGATGACCGGTTGCTCGGCTTGCGGGTCTCGGAATAAACCGAACGTGGTTTTCATTCGCGCCTCCGCATCCGGAACGTAACCGAGCAGCCGTTGCATCGCCGCGCTCATATCAGGCAAAAATTCCGACACAAAGTAATGCCACTCGCCATAAATGCCGGCGCCGATTTGATACCCAATGATCCGGCTGCGCAGTGGTGAATTCCCGAAGTATCGCAAAAATTCGCGAAACAGATTTTCCATGTCAGATTTCCATCTTGCGGAGGCAAAAGAAGGCTCTTGCAACTGGATGCCCCATAACATCCCTCCTTCCGGACTGCGGCGAACCGGGCGATAATGAGTATCCTCTGCGGGAGTCATCGGCAGGCCGCATCGGATCAACTCGTTCGGATTCTTCTGCTTCCACCAATCCGGCACATCCAGCAATACACGAGGAAGAAAAAACGCTTGCGGATTCTGGCCGAGCAGCCGTGCAAACAAGTCATCAAATTCCGACCAGTCGTAATTTCCAGGCTCAGGCCAGGCAGCATTGAGTCCAAGAATGGGATGCAAAAGATTGATTCCTGCTTGTTTAAAAATGGGCGCGCTTTCCACGAGCCCCCAACTCCAGGCAAGCAGGGGATAAACTTCTTTGCCATTGACAAACAAACGTGGTGTGCCATTGACGGTTTTGACGGCGGAAACTGCTGGTGATTCTTCCCTCAGATTTTCAATCTCCGGCCGGGTTATGCGGTAGTTGTGCTTGTTCATCATCGCGTCGACATTTTATCACACAGGAACAATACTGCCATGAAATCAATCGGAGTTGTATGAGGGCCGATTACAAAATGTTGAGCAGGCGGCCGGCAAATCCGACAGAGAACACTTTAGAAATGAAAAGCCAGCGACCAACTCTTTTCCTGATTCGCTGGCACAACATCCTCATAAAACGGCTCAAACGAGAACGTCCGGTCATTGGCCCACATCGCGACTTTCGAAAGCGGAAAATCTCCACTCACATAAATCTGTTCGAGCTGCGGGTGGAGCTGGATTGCCATAAACTCCCGACCTTGACAATTCTCCAAAAGCTGGAAAAAACCCTCCCGCCAATGATAATGGCGATTCATCTCGATCACACCGCTGGCATTGAGAAAGTAGGCAGGATTATCGGGAAGCCTGGCCGGCATCAAAAACTGGCAGCATTCCCAACTGGGATTGAGAGGGAAAAAGGGATGGGCGAACCAACGAAAACGAACTAATGTCCTGCCGATATTTCGCAAATGCGTGTGGCTCGTAACCGTTCTATGAACGAGCCAAACATCTTTGACTAATTGCAGCGACCACTTTTTGTATGTTTGAGTGGTTTCCATGCGGATGGAATTCCCGCTCGGGAAAACCTGCCAGATACAAAATTCTTTGGTGTACGCATTCGTCAGGAGATGATAAGGCAAACTCGGGTCCTGCTTATCGACCAGGCCCACTCCGATAATGAGCTTCTCCTCTTCCATCTGGCATTCATCATCGTAGAGTGTAAATTGAAAAACTTCGGGGAGTCCCTGCCCGTTCGTGACCGCAGGTTGCTCCGCCGGGAATTCCGGACCGGAAAGCAACGGGCCAAATTTTGCATCCTCAATTTGGTAGACATAACCGCCGGTGCAAAATCGCGGCCCAAGGCGGGCCTGATCGCGGATGGGGTCGAGCACAGCGACAGTGAGATATTGATTGGTCAGGTAGTACATTGTTCATGCCGTCACTGGATGAGAACTTGGGTGGCACGGCGCTTCGTGAAAGGTGCAAGTTTTGCTGACTGAATTCGAAAAAGCTCTGATCGGCAGCGGCTTGTGACAGGATCAAAAGTTCACCGTCAATTATATCGCCCGTCGCGTAATCATCGAGCCGGTGAATCCTGCCGAACCGCCTGTTTGAGATGAGCGATGCGCCTGCGAGAAATATAAGCGGACATCCATGCGCCCGAAGAAGAACAGCTCCATTTTATCCCCGCGTCGAAGATGAGAGTTTCATTCCCTCTCCCCCATCGCTTTGGCCAGCGCGGCGCGGCATGCTGTTTCATAAACCTTTTCAAATAAAACAGCAACATTTTTATTTTTGACAGCAAACGGGGATTTCCCCAATCTTTTGAGCACGGCAAACTCCACTTCCGGTAAGGCCGGATTGGCAGAAAAAGCGGCCAACTCCGCTCCGACTTCCCAGAATGTTCCGAGACATTCTTCCAGCGGCATTGATGCAAGCGCCACCCCAAGTTCTGATTCCTCAGATGCGGTCGTTTCCTCTAAATCGCCGGCGCGCATTTCGCGCAGCTCGTTGATAAGCTGCTCTTTGCTTTTGCCGCGCAATTTGAAAATCAGAAACGGATCATCGTCGAACTGCTCCGCCAAAAGATAATACACCGCCGCAATGTGCTTGCAGGGATTCGCCCAATCCGGACAGGAACAATCCGTCTCGAGTTCACGAGATGATTGCGGAAAAAGCGGCACCTTGGCTGCTTCGAAAGCTTCTTCGATGTTTTGCGGCATCTCCCCGGCCAGCAGCTTGGCCACGAAAATCGCCTGCTCCGCCATGGCCTCCGTCACTTTGTTCCAATCCTTTTGCGAGAGCGGCTCGAGCGCAATTTTGATTTTGTATGGCGTTCGCTGCGATCCTTGCACCTTCGCGGTGACCAAGCCTTCTTGCACATCGATCGACATCACTTGCCCGCGCCGAGCATAGCTGCGGCCACGACCGAGCCGCGCGCCCATATTAAAAGATTCCAACACCTCAATCCACCGTTTCGACCACCAGGTTTTGCCAATGCTCCCGCCGCGGCTTTTGGTTTTGATGCCGTCTTTGACCGGCTTGGGAACGGAACGCGGATAGCGCCAAAAATAGTCCCAGTAGGGCATGGATGCTCCTTGTTCAATGATCATTGTCAGTCATCAGTGAACTGCTCACTGGTGACCGGTTACTGATTACTTTTACTGTCCAACTCACTTTGAACGAATCGGGTTGGCTGGAAACGGTTGCTTGCAGCATATTCAATTTGGCTGGAATGGGCTTGTTCTCGTCGAGCGCCGGCAGGTTGGCGATGTTCAAAGCACCGGACGATTTTGTCAGGCTTTTAAATTCTGGGATTTATCGAGGCATCACCAGATAATTGGCGCCAGGCCAGACGCTCGGATGTCACGATCTTTGCTTAGAACGGCAACAGTCTCACCTTCATCTGCCAGACAAAGTGCGGTGGCGACGATCTGTCGATCATGCATCTCGGTGATAGCAGTCATGCCGAGAGTTTTGTCGAGCACCGTGCGGTCAAGAGGAAGCACAGCAACGCGCGGATCGGCATCCACTACTGCAAGCAACTCCTTTACCGTCGGAATACTGGATTTGCCGTACTCGACCATCCAGCAAGCTTCGGCTAATGCAATCAAGGGAATAACCAGCACACTTGTTGGCTCATCCATGACGGCCTTGGCGTTTGCTCCGAGACGCGGGTTGCCTTCCAGATACCACACCAGCGCATGCGTGTCGATGATGTGTTTAGTCGCCATCCTGTTCCTCGGCCTCGCCGCGCCACTCTGCGATTTTAAAATCGTCCTCGGTGGACATACGCGCGCCGGCAAACTGGCCATAAACCATACGGCGGCGCGGTGACGCATTTATGGTTTGGGTTAAGAACGTCACCAAGACACGCGCTTCTTGCACTCCCTTAGGCAACTCAAGCAATTCAATCTTGCCTTGCTTGTAAACGCCTTCAACAGTCGTGATCATTGCGCCTTACCTTTCTTGAGTGCGGTTCATTTTATTACCGCCACGAATTCGTAGACCATCAATTGGTTTTATCAAAATATAAGCAAAAAATGCGCAAGCTGCAACAGTCACTCGCGACAAGGCGCTAACATTTCATTTTGGCTAATGAAATGTTTGGTGCCGTTGAATGTCCAACCGACTTTGAACGTGTCGGGTTGGCTGGCGATGGCGGCTTGCAAGGTACCCAATCGGGCAGGAATAGGTTTAGTTTTGTTGAACGCCGGCATGTTGGCAATGGCAATAGCGCGTGGGGGCGATTTTGATTTTATACGGCGTCTGATGCGAGCCTTGCACCTTCACAGTAACCACGCCTTCTTGCACATCAATCGACATCACCTGCCCGCGCCGAGCATAGCTGCGGCCACGACCGAGCCGCGCGCCCATATTAAAAGATTCCAACACCTCAATCCACCGTTTCGACCACCAGGCTACGCCCATGGGGTTTTGCCAATGCTCCCGCTGCGGCTCTTGGTTTTGATGCCGTCTTTGACCGGCTTGGGAACGGAACGCGGATAGCGCCAAAAATAGTCCCAGTAGGGCATAGAGGTTCTTTGTTTAGTGATCGGTTATGAATGTAGCCGGAATTGTTGCGTATGGCAAGCGCAATGGAGTTAACAATTAGTATGGCGTACAGGATGATGTTGGTACATGCCTCAACTTTTCAGTTGGTCAACAGCGCGTCGCGAGTTTCTCATGGACGCCGAATCCTGATTCTCGTGGGCTCAACCACGACCACACATCCAGCGAAAGGTTCAAGGTGATTGTTGCGCACAAATTCTTCAACAAACCGATTGACGGCCAAAGGCCCAAAAGTTTTTGGTCGGAACAAGATAATTCCAGGGTGGCTGCCAGGTGGGTATTTTCGCAAATCGACGAACTCGACGTCGAGTGTAAAAAGCATTCTGCCTTCACTTTGGGCAGCGGCAGCAACTGCTGGATCGAGTTCCGAAAGCAACCCCTCATCTGCGACAGTCAGCACATCATGATGATGCCTGCTCAAAGTCCTCTTGAGATGACGGGAAAGGTTCTCATCCAATTTCAATTTCATGTGGCCACAGCGACTTTCCAGATATTCTCGCGAGACAACTCGGCAGCATAAGCCAAAGCCGCACGAATGTCATCAACCGTCAATTGCGGATAGTGATCAATAAGCTGTTCCGCGGTCAGGCCCTCAGCCAGGCCATCGAGAATGACGGCAATATCGATGCGAGTGCCGCGAATGCAAGGCTTTCCCCCGCAAATTTTCGGATCAATGTTGATACGATCAAGCAAGTCTGGTTGATACATAAAAACCTCTTCTTGAGCCAAACCACTCTGCCGGCGTGCCCTATTGTTTTCAGCCGGTATCTCAATCTAATCAACGCCAAGCACAAAAGCAAGCACAACAACTACAGCTCTTCTTCACTGAAGAAGTGGATGAGTAGCTTAGTTTTACCAATCGCATCATCCTTGGGATTGGCCGCCATCCCCCAGAAATGATCCGGTAATTATAGTCCGACTTGCACGATCTCAATGCGCAAGTTAGATTTCACTTTTCTTTCCATCCCGTAGTCTGTCATCCCAATGCACCGTTTCGACCACCAGGCTATGTCCATGGGGTTTTGCCAATGCTCCCGCTGCGGCTCTTGGTTTTGATGCCGTCTTTGACCGGCTTGGGAGCGGAACGCGGATAGCGCCAAAAATAGTCCCAGTAGGCCATGATTTTCCTTTTGTATTCAGTCCGAAGTCAACTACCTCAGACCTTTGACAATTAAACACCTTCCCGGCTCAACGCCAACACCTCCCGCAACTCATCCGTCGATAATTCCGTGAGCCACCCTTCACCCGTTCCGACCACATTCTCCGCCAGCTCTTTTTTGTTCTCGATCATCCGGTCGATCCGTTCCTCCAAAGTTCCCAAACAAACGAACTTGTAGACCTGCACATTTTTCTTTTGGCCGATGCGAAACGCGCGGTCCGTGGCTTGATTCTCCACCGCGGGATTCCACCAGCGGTCGAAATGAAATACTTGATTAGCCGCAGTTAAATTCAAACCCACGCCGCCGGCTTTGAGCGAAAGGATGAAGAGCGGCGGCCCGGCATGTTGCTCTTGAAATCGCTGCACCATGTCATCGCGTTGCTTTTTGGGCGTGCCGCCGTGCAAGAATAGCACTTCGACACCCAAGCTCTCCTGCAAATAATGCCGCAACAACGTTCCCATTTCCGTGAACTGGGTGAAAAGCAGGGCCTTGTCATTTTCGGAGAGCGCTTCCTCCAACATTTCGCGCAGGCGCGTCAATTTGCCGGAACGATCTTCCAAAACGCTGCCATCTTTCAGGAAATGCGCCGGATGATTGCACACCTGCTTTAGCTTCATCAACGTCGCCAACACCAGCCCTTTGCGTTCGATACCTTCCGAGTTCGCAATTTTCTCCAGCATCTCCTTGACGACGGCTTCGTACAGCGAGGCCTGCTCGGCGGTCAGGTTGCAAAAAACTTTCATCTCATTTTTCGCCGGCAGGTCCTGGATAATCGTCGCATCGGTTTTGAGCCGGCGCAGCACGAAAGGCTGGATCAAATTCTTCAACGCTTGCGCGCGCTCCGAATTGCGATAGCGCTCGATGGGTACGGCGAAGCGGCCGCGAAAATCATGGGCCGAGCCGAGATAACCCGGGTTGAGAAATTCCATGATCGACCACAATTCGGAGAGCCGATTCTCCACCGGCGTGCCGGTGAGCGCCACGCGATAATCCGCCTGCAATCGCCGCAGCGCTTGCGTTTGTTTCGTGGCGGTGTTTTTGATATTCTGCGCCTCGTCCAAAACCAGCGTGTCCCATCTGATCGTCGCCAGCGTTGCTTCGTCGCGATGGGCCAGGGCATACGTGCTGATCACCACGTCGTGCGCTTGCGCTTCCTTCTCAAACGCTTTTTCGGAGAGCCGCTCTGTGCCATGATGGATCATCACCCGCAGCGATGGCGCAAAGCGCTGGATTTCTCTGTGCCAATTGCCCACCACTGAGGTTGGACAAATCAACAACGTCGGTCGTAGCGCAGACATCTTGTCTGCGCTACGATTTTTCACCGATGGTTCTAGCTTGCCGCGGCGTTCGTGCAGCAGCAGCGCGATGAACTGAATCGTCTTGCCCAATCCCATATCATCCGCCAAACAAGCGCCGAGTCCGAACTGTTTCAAAAACGCCAGCCATGAAAATCCCCGCACTTGATAGGGACGAAGCTCGCCGTGAAAAGTCGTGGGCGTTGGTAATGACTCAATTTTTACGCCATCGGTGAGCGTGCTGATGATGTCACCAATCCAACCTTGCGCACTAAAGCCGGTAACTTTCAATCCGGTTTCGGAGATGTCGCCGCTGAGGCCGAGTCGTAACGCCTCGCGCAACGACATTTCGCCTTTGCCGTGGCGCTGTTTGAAAAAGGCGATGGCCTTCTCGATCTCTTCCGGTTTCAGTTCGACCCACTGGCCGCGTACTTTGACCAAAGGCACTTTCAAGCTCGCGAGCTTTTCGAACTCTTCCGGGCTGAGTGTTTCGTCGCCCAGCGCAATTTGCCAATTATACTCCACGATGCCATCCAATCCCAGCAAACTTTCTCCGGCAACAGAGCCGCTCTTCTCTTGGGGGCGGACGTTTAGTTTGACGCCAAGCCGCAGCGCTGGCTTTTGCCACCACGCCGGCAGCAGCACGCCGAAGCCGCTTTGCTCCAACAACGGCGCGGTTTCGCGCAAGAATTGATAAGCCTGCGGCGTGTCCAGCACAAGCCCCGAGGGGCGTGCGGTTTTCAGGCTGGATTCAATCGCTGGAAATACGCGTGCAGCCTTCGCCAGATCTGCCAGCAATCGCTCTTGCGGATTCTCGAATTTGCGTTTGAGAAAAGTCAACGTGCTGCCGCGAGAGGCCCAAACTTTTTCCGAGGGAATCATCAGGCTGCGATCTTCAACCGCTTGCAGATGAAAGCTGATGCCCCAACGCGCCGCTTTGGGATCGCCATCATCGGGAGGATCCAAACGGAAGCAAGTGCGAAACGGCGCGGCAGACGGACTCGGGCGAATCTGCTCCAGCCACGCATTGAGCGTTTTGAAAAAGGCCGCCATTTCGGAGCGAGGTACGTCGAGAATGGGATCGCTCGACGACAATGCCTGCAACCATGCTTCCGGCAACGGCAAATTTTCACGACGGCTGGCAGTGCTTCGCGAGAGAATGTTACTCGTTATCAACTGCTGGCGAATGAAATGATCGGTGGTTTGATTCAGGAAATGCAGCACCACTTTCAGCGGCGCCGGCGTTTCAGACGATTCTCCCGTCAGCGCGGCGCGGCATACCGGCGGCATGGCTTTGGCCAGCGTCTCCGTGCGTGTGAAATCGGCTTCGGATAAATAAACCGACCACGCGGCGCGATAAGATTTTGTCTCGGTTTTTTCTTCCAATACGACTGGAAAGAAACTTTGTTTGGTGATCAACTCGATGGCGAATTTTGCCACCTCAGCCCAAAATCGAATCGAAGTTCCCAAAGCAATGGTCGGAGTGGACTGATTGGGCAACGCCAGCAAAAAATCCAATGCCAGCCCGGGCTCGAAAATAGCTGAAGGCACATACCATGGCTGCAATTCCTCGGGAGCACTCATTGGCTCGTCTTGATCCCGTATGAGTTGCGGCGAGGGGGTGGGCAGGCCGTTCGCCGATGGCAAGCGGATGGCCAGTTTGTCAAAAGTGACGCTTTCACCAAGCAGACTGCCGGAAATTTCCGAGACCAGCTCTTTTAGCTTTTCCTCTTCAATGGCAAAAGGATGGGGCAACGGTTTGGGGATTTTGGATTGACGACCTTTCGGCTTCTTTGCGGCCGCCGGTTTTTCGGAGGTCTCTCCCCAGAGATGAAGTACACCCGATGGTTCGGATTCCCAGAGAGCATGTAGCGCGTACATTGGATGGCACTATGTGAGGTGAAGACAAAGATACAGCCAATACACTTTAATTATTTACGGATTCAGCGTTATTGTAAGATGTTCTTGAATTTCGTAACAATCTCGGCGAGCTGAGAAGAATGAATTTCACCGATTTTTCCCACGAACCTTCCCTTGTCGAAAGATTTGACTTGATCGAGAACAACGACGGAATCGGCATAAAGCCGATTCTGATTGTCTTTGCGTAACTCTACTTCGTAAAGTGGATGGGTTAGTTTTTTGCTGGAAATCGGCAGCACGATTACAGTACTGCGGTGGGGAGATTTTTGTATCACCAACCCCGGACGTCTTTTCTGAATCTCAGAGCCGATGCTCGGATCAAATTGGATCAAGTGAATTTCACCTGGGTTCATTTGATGCTACCCTGCTATAATACTCCAATTCTTCCGTGGTCGGGACGCAATTGTTTTCCTGCTCAAATTTGAAGTAATCCTCGCCTGCCGCTTGCTCACTTTCAAATTGCACGACATCTGTTTCGACGATCGGTTCGACCAAAAGAAGATAAACGCGCGCATTTTCTGGCACATTCAGCTTTTCAAAAGGAGTTAGGCGGCCATTCTGATATATTGCAGGTATTGGCTTGGCAGCTGTCATTCGTCCGTCTCCAAATTTTTACAATACTCTGATATGACTAAAAATATACAAATTTTCTTGAAAAATGCAAATGCTTTTAGATGACAAAATGGTTAGGCTGCCCTCATCAGGGCAAAACAATTCAACTGTTTGAAATGCTCATTTTTCAAAACAAATTTCCGCTTGGCGGCTTCCGCGCTCGGCAAAATCGGAGATGCACACACAGTCCAGCCGCTGATGGTTTTGCTGCAAAACGAGACCAAGCCCCAAGTGCGCCAATATGCCGTCAAGGCACCGGGCCGAATTGGCGATTCACGCGCTCGCAGCTTGTTGGAGAAAATTGCGGCGGATTCAACCGAGCGGGATTATACGCGGGAGGCAGCGCGGGTTGCTTTAACCCCGATAATTCAGGAATTGTATCTTGGGCTGAAGTCAGAATGCAGAGTGTCGTCGATTTACGCACTTTGTGAATTATCGGGGTTAAAACGGTTATAAGATTCTTTGGGATCCAACTTTTGCAGTAGCTCATCAGTTTTTCTTGCCATCCCTTGACTTCTTACCACGATTTCCGTATCTTTTTTACATGCAAACAAAGTGCTGAATGTTCGCACTTTAATCTCGGCAGCTTAATAAAGCTTGGAGATACACAATGGCCCTTCGAGAAATGTCAGCCGACATCCACGCGCTTGAAGAAGAACTGCTTGATTTCGAGCGCAAATACGGCATCCGTTCGGAAACCCAACGGGCGTAGCCTTTTACGCTGCCTACATGAGCGGGGAAGAACCGGAAGATGAAAATTGGGTGCTCGATTTCGGAGAGTGGGCCAGCATCTACCGTACCTGGATCGCTCGTCAAGCTGAGTATCTCAACGAAGTTCAACGAATGCAACGACAAGCGCCAAGCATCGCAGGATTGATTCAGGTCACCGCATGAGCAATCCACTACGCACTATGATGAACAATGATGAGTTTTCAGAAAGCACTCCGCTTTCGCCGAATACCATTCGTGATATAGCCTACGCCTTTCAACGCAGCCGCATTCTGCTCACCGCCTACGAGCTGGGATTGTTCACCGCTTTGGGCGATGACAGCAAATCCTCGACCGAAGTTGCCACAACTTTAGAAACAGACCCGCGCGCCACCGATCGCCTGATGAATGCGCTTTGTGCAATCGGCTTGTTGGAAAAAAAAGGCGATAAGTTCTCGAACACCCCGGCAGCCGCACATTTTCTCGTTCAAGGCAAACCCGAGTACATGACGGGCTTGATGCATACCGTGCATCTTTGGGATAGATGGAGCACTCTCACCTCGGCGGTGCGGCAAGGCAAATCCGTCGCGACTCGTCCGGTGAATGAACGCGGGGAAAAATGGCTCACGGCATTCATCGCGGCCATGCACGACCGTGCCAGAAAACAGGCTCCAGTTGTTGCTTCCATCTTGAATCTCTCCGGTGTTTCACGCTTGCTCGATGTTGGCGGAGGCCCCGGAACTTATGCGATGAGTTTTGTCAGAGCAAAGGAAGGAATCTCTGCCACCGTGTTTGATCTGCCCACTGTGGTTCCTCTCACCAGAGCGTATATTGAAAAGGAAGGGCTTGCCGACAAAATTCAAACCGTGGCCGGCGATTATACGGTCGATGATCTTGGCAGCGGCTATGACTTGGTTTTTCTTTCGGCCATCATTCACAGCAATGCCGTTGAAGAGAACCGTAAATTGATCCGGAAATGCGTGCAGGCATTGAATG
Organism: Candidatus Zhuqueibacter pondensis; assembly: GCA_034505955.1. Taxonomy (GTDB): domain Bacteria; phylum Zhuqueibacterota; class Zhuqueibacteria; order Zhuqueibacterales; family Zhuqueibacteraceae; genus Zhuqueibacter; species Zhuqueibacter pondensis. The sequence continues at coordinate 53,368 of JAPDQK010000013.1, read as the reverse complement.
CACGAGGGCAACTGGTGGTGCAAGATTTCATCATGGATGAGAATCGTACCAGTCCGGCCACCGGTGCCTTCTTCGCGTTGAATATGCTGGTCGGAACGGAATGCGGAGATACTTATACGGAATCCGAGGTGCGGAGGTGGATGGAAGAGGCAGGGTTGTCTAATATTACCAGAAAAGATACGCATTTGGGTACGACGCTTCTGATCGGTAAAAAGAGTGAAACGTAAAGCAAGGCATAAATACATAAGATGCCCAACTGATAATTGTCGGGCGCGGGGGGACAATTTTGCTTGTGCCACCTCTTGACTTCTCCCCACAACTTGTGTATCTTTCCAGCATGCTGACCCCACAGGCCGGCTCAACAAATTCCATTTTCAAATCTGAAGAGGAAGGAGGCTGTCGTGAATTCATCCACCTGTTTCACCCGCCGTTCTACCCTCACGTTTCGTTTCGTGATTGGGCTTTTTTTCATTCTCTCATCAAGCTTCGCGCTCGCGCAATCGCTCGACGAGAAGTACACTGCCAAAATCAAAGAGTACACCACCGAGCCGTTTTTCCTGACCGAGCTGGTGGATCATCTTCCGGCCTCGGCAACGGTACCAACGCCGGAAAAAGTATTGGGATATGTGATCGGCACACCGGAGAAATTGACTTATGTAAAAGACATTTACCGCTACATGCGTGAGTTGGAGAAAGCCTCGCCACGCGTCAAAGTTTTCACAATGGGCCAATCCGAAGAAGGCCGGGAGATGATTTTAGTGATGATCGCGGATGAGCAAACGATTCAGCAACTCGACCATTACAAAACCATCACTGCGAAACTGGCGGATCCACGGCAGATTTCCGACGCGCAAGCGAAGCAACTGATCGCCGAGGGCAAGCCGATGTACTGGGCCACGGGCAGCATGCACTCTCCCGAAACCGGCTCGCCGGAAATGTTGATGGAGTTGGCGTATCGCCTCGCGGTCGAAGAAACCCCATTCATCAAAACTATTCGCAATAATCTCATCGTCATGATCACACCGGTGCTGGAGACCGATGGCCGGGACCGCCAGGTGGATGTTTACAATTATCGCAAAGCGCATCCAAAGGCCAATGCACCGAGTCTGCTCTATTGGGGCCATTATGTGGCGCACGACAACAATCGTGATGGCATCGCGCTCTCGCTCGCGCTTACGCGCAATATGATGAAAACGTTCTTGGAATGGCATCCGACCGTACTCCACGATCTTCACGAGTCGATTCCGTACCTTTATATTTCCACTGGTACCGGCCCTTACAATGCGTGGATCGATCCGATTCTCGTGGATGAATGGCAGATGCTGGCACATTACGAAGTCACCGAGATGACCAAGCGCGGCGTGCCCGGCGTGTGGACGCATGGATTTTATGACGGTTGGGCACCGAATTACATGTTTTATGTTGCCAATGGCCATAATGCCATTGGGCGTTTTTATGAAACTTTCGGCAATGGCGGTGCGGATACGCGCGAACGTAAGCTCGAGCCAACCTGGACCAATCGTACCTGGTACCGTCCCAATCCGCCGCTGCCAAAGGTCAAATGGTCGATTCGCAACAACATCAATATGCAGCAAAGCGCCTTGCTTTTGGCGATGAATTTTGTCGCCGGCAACAAAGAGCGTTTTCTGGAAAATTTTTATTTGAAGAGTAAACGTTCGGTGGCGAAGGCGACCAACGAAGGTCCAGTCGCTTGGGTGATTCCCGCCGATGATCCCCGTCCGGTGGAATGCGCGGACTTGATCAATCTCTTGCGGTTGCAGGGCGCTGAAATCCATCGCGCCGATAGCACCATTGCAGTGAAAGAGGGGAATTTCCCGGCCGGCACTTACATCATTCGCATGGACCAACCCTACAGTCGCATGGTCGATATGCTGCTCGACAAGCAATATTACAATCCGGAGGATCCGCGACCTTATGACGACACCGGCTGGACCCTCGGGCCGCTGCGCAATGTGCGCACGGTGCGCGTGATGGATCGCGCCATTCTCACCAAGCCGATGACGCTTTTGACCAGCGATGCAAAAGTATTGGGAAAAATCGTTGCGCTAACATCTGCCAAACCGGCGGCGTATCTCATCAATCACAACACCGACAATACGCTGATGACGTTTCGCTTTCAACTCAAAGAGGTGAAAATGGAAGCGGCGGAAAAAAGCTTCACCGTTGGTGATATAAAATTCGCGGCGGGCACATTTGTCATTCCCACTAACAACGCACCCAAAGATTTGGCCCAACGCCTCGACCAGGCGCTCACGGATCTTGGACTCACCGCTTATGCCGTCGACAAGCTGCCGGAGGTAAAGACCCATGAACTGGCCGTGCCAAGAATCGCCATTCTTCACACCTGGCAGAACACACAAAACGAAGGTTGGTTCCGCCTCGCCTTCGATCGTCTGCAAATTCCTTATGCGTATATTTCCGACCATGCGCTTCGAGACACCCCCAATCTGCGCGAAAAATATGATGTGATCATCTTTCCGCCGGTTTGGGGCAGTGCGCAACGTATCATCAATGGACTGCCGAAGCGGGGCGAACCCATCCCATGGAAGAAAACCGCATTGACGCCCAATCTCGGTATCGATGAAACCGAGGACATGCGCGGCGGCATGGGGCTGCAAGGCTTGATGCACCTGCGAAGATTTATCGAAGAAGGTGGCGTTTTCATTCCGATTACCACCATTTGCAACATACCCATCCAATTCGGTTTGACGGAAGGCGTCGTGACGGTCGAGCCGAAACAACTGCAAGCCCGGGGCGGTGTCTATCAAGCCCATTTCACCGAGGACATGAGCCCGATACGCTACGGCTATTCCGACAGTCTGGCGGTGTATTTTAGCCAAGCCCCAATTTTGCAAATCAGCCGTACCGGTGGCGGTTCCGGAGGGGAGGAGCAACCCGAACGTCCCAGCGGGCGAGGGAGTAAAGACGATCCGGACATTCCGCAAGGGCGCCCGTATTTCGAACCGCTGCCACAGGAAAAGACCGCGCCCGGCGAAGAGCCTCCACTCACCGATGAGCAACGCGAATTCCTGCGTAATCTCGTTCTGCCGGACTCCCTCCTGCCCCGTGCCATTTTGCGTTTTTCCAAAACCGAAAAGAATCTGCTGATCAGCGGCATGCTCAAAGGCGGCAGAGAGTTGATCAATCGTCCGGTGGTCATTGATGCGCCGGTCGGCAAAGGACACGTAATCTTTTTCGCCAGCAATCCCATGTGGCGCCAGGAAACGCAGGGAGAATTCTTCCTGCTCTTCAATGCGTGCTTGAACTACAACCATCTGGATGTTGGCCGGCCTCCGACGAAACGAACAGAAACAACCGAAGCGCCGAGAAGACAACCTCAGACAACAATGGGAACAAGGTAAGCATGGCAGAGTGATTTGAAAAAAGAGAAACCGAGTAATGAGTCGATAGACCAACCATTTTACGGGAGAAAACATGATGAGAGGAACAACACTCTTGGCAGCAGCCTTACTCATGAGTATGGCAGCCAGTTCTGCCCAGGTCAACGTACAGTACCAGAAGTACAATCTGCCGAACGGGCTTGAAGTGATTCTCTACGAAGACCATTCTACGCCGATCGTGGCAGTCAACATTTGGTATCATGTCGGCTCCGGCCGCGAGCAGCCTGGCAAAAGCGGCTTTGCACATCTCTTCGAGCATATGATGTTTCAAGGCTCGAAGCATGTCGGTGACGATCAGCATTTCAAATTGATCCAGGAAGCGGGCGGCACGCTGAATGGCTCGACCAACACCGACCGCACGAATTATTGGGAAGTTGCGCCGAGCAATTTTCTGGAAATGCTTTTGTGGCTGGAGAGTGACCGGATGGGTTTTTTACTCGACGCCATGACGCAGGAAAAATTGAATAATCAACGCGACGTGGTGAAAAATGAGCGCCGGCAAAACTATGAGAACCGGCCGTACGGTCTTGCCGGAAAAATAATCATGGAAAATTTATTCCCGCCGGATCATCCTTATCACTGGCAGACCATCGGCACGCAGGAGGATTTGAGCAATGCCAGTATGGAGGATGTCAAGGAATTTTTCCGGCGCTGGTATGGCCCGAACAACGCCAGCCTGTGCATCGGCGGCGATTTCGATCCGGCGCAGGCCAGGCGCTGGGTGGAAAAATATTTCGGTGATCTGCCCCGCGGCCCGGAAGTCGCTCGTTTCACGGTTTGGATGCCTGAAATTTTCCAGGAAAAACGATTGCTCATGGAAGACCGCGTGCAATTGCCGCGGCTGTATATGGCGTGGATCACACCGCCGGCCTTCGCAAAAGATGATGCCGAATTGGCGTTGCTCGCCGAGGTGTTGGCCGGTGGGAAAAATTCACGTCTCTATCGAACGCTGGTATATGACAAAAAAATCGCGCAGGAAGTCAATGCCTTCCAAGGCGCGCGTGAAATGGCCAGCATTTTTCAAATCATGACAACAGCCAAGCCGGGATTCGCTCTCCCAGTCATCGAAAGTGCCATTCTGGATGAACTCGAAAGAGTAAGAAGTGAGGGCGTCACCCAACGCGAGCTCGAGCGCGCTCAAAATCAACGCGAAGCGCAGTTCATCTATGCCCTGCAAAGTGTCGGCGGTTTTGGCGGGGTCACCGATCAACTCAATGCCTACAACATCTTGCGCGGCGACCCGGGCTATTTCAATGAAAATCTGCTGCGATATAAATCGATCTCAACAGATGATCTCAAGCGTGTGGCACGACGTTATTTGCTGCTCGATCAGCGGGTTGTGCTCAGTGTTGTGCCCAAAGGCAAATCCGAATTGAGCGCAGGAAAGACCGAGTAGACAAGTTGGTTAGTCCATTCAGAAGTGAGATGTTTTTATACATAAACTTTGAACGAGGAAACATTCCCATGCAAAAACATATATTAATCAAGATGGTTCTCCTGCTCATTTTCGCAGCTTCGCTGGCGCCTGCCCAAGAAATTGATCGTGCCAAAAAGCCGGAAGCCGGCCCGGAACCACAGTTGGTCATTCCGATTCCACAAAAAGTGGTCTTATCGAACGGCTTGGCGCTTTGGTTGGTGGAACACCATGAGTTGCCGATGGTACAAATGCGGATGATCATCAAAAGCGGCTCGACCGAGGACCCCGCCGGCAAGGCAGGGGTGGCCAGTTTCACCGCCGCCATGCTCGATGAAGGCACCAAAACCCGCGATCTTTTTGCCATCGAAGATGATCTGGATTTCATTGGCGCAAACTTGAACACCGGCTCATCCTGGGATGGGAGTTTCATCACACTCACGACCTTGGTCAAACATCTCGACAAAGCGCTGGAGATTTTTGCCGATGTCATTCTCAATCCGGTCTTCCCGCCCAAAGAGTTTGAGCGTCTCAAAGACCAACGGCTCACCAGTCTGCTGCAAGAGAAGGATCAACCGGTGGTGCTGGCGAACAAAGCATTTGCACGTGTGCTGTATGGCGAAACCCATCCCTATGGCCAACCCGAGGAAGGAAGCGAGAACTCGGTCAAAACGATCACACGCGAGGATCTGGTCAATTTCTATCGTCATTATTATGTGCCGAATAATGCCACTCTGCTCGTTGTCGGCGACCTGACGCTGAAGGATTTGCAGCCAAGGATTACCAAAGCATTCATGACTTGGAAAAAGAAAATCACCAAGCGCCCCAGCCTGACCGCGCCCGGCAAATCCACCGGTGTGAGAATTTTTTTGGTCGACAAACCCGAGGCCGCACAGTCCGAAATTCGGGTCGGCCAAATCGGCGTTGCTCGTGACACGAAAGATTATTTCCCACTGACAGTGCTCAATACGATTCTCGGCGGTCAGTTCAGCAGCCGTCTCAATCTCAATCTGCGCGAGAACAAGGGGTACACTTATGGCGCGCGCAGCAGCTTCTCGATGCGGCGCCTGGCCGGTCCGTTTACCGCGCAGGCAGGCGTCAAGACGGCAGTTACCGACAGTGCGCTGATTGAATTCATGAAAGAAATTCGGAACCTCAGCGAGCAGCCGGTGAGTCTCGAAGAATTGACTTTTGCCCAATCGACTTTGACACGCAGCCTGCCGCGCCAATTGGAAACCCCCGGACAGCTCATCAGTCAGATGAGCGAAGCCGTATTGTACAACCTACCCGACAACTTTCTCAACACGATGATTCCGAATATCCAGGCGGTAACAGTTGAAGATGTGCAGCGTGTGGCGCGGACCTGTCTGAATCCGAAAAATTTGACGGTGGTGATTGCCGGGGATGTCGCGAAAATTCGCGACGGTCTGCAAAAACTGGGTTATGGACCTGTTGCTGTGTATGATCTTGATACGGGTACAATACGATAGAATCTCTGCTTTCGGATTGGCCGAATCGTCCGGACGTTCGGCTAATCCGATTTTTACAGTGGTAACAAACCGATAACTGGTGTCAGCATGACAAAATTGACGATTGCACAACAAAAACTGCTTGCGGCGACCGCCGCAGTTGAATTTGTCGAAAATAAAATGATCATCGGCCTTGGCTCCGGCACGACCACCGAGATGGCCATTCGTTTATTGGCCGAGAGAGTGCGAGCCGGATTGAAAATCACCGGTGTTCCAACTTCAAAAGCTGTGGAAAAGTTGGCCCGGCGATTACAGATTCCACTCATCGAGGATTTGGGCGCTTTCAAAAAAATTGATCTGGCCATTGACGGCGCCGATGAGGTCGATCCCCAGCTCAATCTGATCAAAGGCGGCGGTGGTGCTCTGACACGCGAAAAAATTGTCGCCAGCCGCAGTGACCGCTTCATCATTGTCGTCGATGAGAAAAAATTGGTCAAACGGCTTGGCAAATTCCCATTGCCGGTGGAAGTTTTGCCATTTGGCTGGCGCGCGACGGCTGAGCTTCTTCGCGAATTTGGGGCACGCATCAAGCTGCGCCAGGATGAAAAAAAGCCCTATCTCACGGACAACGGCAACTATATCGTGGATTGCGCGTTTGGGAAAATCCCGAATCCACCGCAACTGGCGCAACAGCTCAAAAGCCTCATTGGTGTGGTCGAGACCGGGCTTTTTGTCGGTCGCGCCGATTTGGTGCTCGTTGGTCACAGCGACGGTCGCGTCGAGGAAAAATGGGCGGCGTGATTGATAAAGCCAACGGGCTTCATGCCAAATACAACTTTAACCCCGATAATTCACAAAATGCGTAAATCGACGACACTCGGCATTCTAACGATAGCCCAAGATGCAATTTCCTGAATTATCGGGGTTAAAAGTAATGCCTCGGATGTCTGCGCTACTCCCCCGTCACTGAGGCATTACCTTTAACACTCCTGACGCCATTCATCTCGCCATTGCCATCATGGTGCCTGCGAGGTTTTTCTCACCAATGACCATTACTTTGACCGATGCGCTGAAATAATAAATGTCGAAGTTTTGGAATGACCGGCCAGACAAGCTGTCCGGACGGCGCAACAAAATTCTTTCCTCTTTTTCCTGCTTTTCGTATATTTCAATTTGAAGCCAAATGACTCTTTAACAACTATCGCCTTTGCGACATGACACCATTCGAGAAACGCCTGCGTGAGAAAATCATCATTTTCGACGGCGCGACCGGTACCAATCTGCAGTTGATGAATCTGACGATGGACGACTTCGGCGGAGAAACGCTGAATGGCTGCAACGAGCATCTCGTCTTCACCCGCCCTGACGTGGTGGAAAAATTGCATGCCAGTTTTCTCGAAGTCGGTTGCGATGTGGTGGAAACCGACACGTTTGGCTCGACGCCGATTGTGCTGGACGAATATGATCTTGCCGACCAGGCTTATGAGCACAATCGCCGCGCCGCAGAGATTGCCAAAAAAGTGGTGCAGCAATTTTCCACACCGGCCCATCCGCGTTTTGTTGCCGGATCCATGGGGCCGACCACCAAACTCCCGAGCCTTGGCCATATTTCTTATGAAAAGATGAAGGCCGCCTACGCGGTGCAAACTGCCGGTCTTCTCGAAGGTGGTGTGGATTTACTCATCGTTGAAACATGCCAGGATCTGCTGCAAATCAAAGCTGCCCTCGCCGCCATCTTTGAATTTCTCGAAAAAAGGAAAATCCGCGTGCCGGTGATCGTCAGCGTCACCGTCGAAACCACGGGCACGATGCTGCTGGGCAGTGACATTGCTGCGGCACTGACTGCGCTGGAGCCGTTTCCCCTCACGGCCATTGGCATGAACTGCGCCACTGGTCCGAAGGAAATGTCGGAGAATATTCGCTTTCTCGCGGCCAACAGCCCGTTTCCGGTTTTCTGCATGCCCAATGCCGGCATTCCCGAAAACATCGACGGCCGGGCACATTATAAATTGACGCCGGAAGAGCTCCATCAATATTTATCGCACTTTGTTAAAGACTTGGGCGTGCAAATTATCGGCGGTTGCTGTGGCACGCGCCCCGATCACATGAAATTGCTGGTTGAATCCGTCGGCCAGCTGGCACCCCAATCCCGTCATGTCGATTTCGTTCCTTCGGCAGCCAGCCTTTACAACAGCACGCCACTTCATCTGGATCCGCCGCCATTGCTGATCGGCGAACGCCTGAACGCCAACGGCTCCAAACAATTTCGCGAATTGTTGCTGCGGCAGGATTGGGACGCAATGGTATCGATGGCGAAAGAGCAAGTACGCGAAGGCGCGCACATGCTCGATGTGTGCACGGCGTATGTCGGTCGTGATGAGAGGGCGGATATGATTCCGCTGATTGAGCGCTTGAACACGCAAATTTCGGTGCCGTTGCTGATCGACTCCACCGAGTGGCAAGTGATTGAGGCCGCGTTGCAACGACTGGCCGGACGTGCCATCGTCAACTCGATCAATCTCGAAGACGGTGAGGAAAGACTCGCGAAAGTGCTGCCGCTGTGCAAGAAATATGGCGCAGCGACAATTGCCCTGACCATCGACGAACAGGGGATGGCGAAGACCGCCGACAAAAAAATCGCCATAGCAAAACGCCTCCATCATCTCGCTGTTAACGAGCACGGCATGCGCTCGCAGGATCTAATTTTTGATTGCCTCACTTTTACCCTTGGCAGCGGCGACGACGAATTCCGGCGCAGCGGAATTGAGACGATCGAGGCAATTCGGCGCATCAAGAAGGAAATGCCCGGCTGTTACACTATTCTCGGTGTGAGCAACGTGTCCTTCGGGCTCACTCCACAGGCGCGGCATGCGCTCAATTCGGTCTTTCTCTATTATGCTGTCGAGGCCGGCTTGGATATGGCCATCGTGCATGCATCGAAAATCATGCCACTACACAAGATCCCCGAAGAAGAGCGCGAGCTGCATCGCCGGTTGGTTTTTGATGAGCGCAAGTTCGATGAGCATGGCAAGTGCGTTTCTGATCCACTCCAAGAGATTTTGGCCTTCTACGCCGAAAAATCGGCGCCGCAAAAAGAGACCGTTGTCATGCCGGCAGCCATCGCCGAGCGATTGAAGCGCCGCATCATTGATGGCGAAAAGCAGGGCCTGGAGGCCGATCTCAATGAAGCCTTGAAGCAATACCAGGCGCTTGACCTCATCAACAATATTTTGCTCGAAGGCATGAAAGTCGTCGGCGAGCTTTTCGGTTCCGGTCAGATGCAGTTGCCGTTCGTGCTGCAGTCTGCCGAAACCATGAAAGCGGCGGTAAAATTTCTCGAGCCACACATGGATCGTATTGAGGGCACGAGCAAAGGCACAATGGTCTTGGCGACCGTGAAGGGCGACGTGCACGACATCGGCAAGAATCTGGTGGATATTATTCTCACCAACAACGGCTACAAGGTGATCAATCTTGGCATCAAAGTGCCGATTGAACCAATGCTGCAAGCCGCCCAGGAACACAAGGCCGATGCCATCGGCATGAGCGGCTTGCTCGTCAAATCCACTTTGGTGATGAAAGAAAATCTGGAGGTGATGAGCGAGCGCGGGATCAAGATTCCCGTTATTCTCGGTGGTGCCGCGCTGACGCGTCGTTATGTCGAAGAGGAGTTGCGCACAATTTACCAAGGCCCACTGGCGTATGCGAATGATGCATTCGATGGGCTGCGGTTTATGGAGGAAATTTGCGTAAAGAAAGAGGGAAAGAGAGGAAGAGCGGAGGAAAGGGGGAAAGGGAGAAAAGGAGAAAGAGGGAGAGTGGGATCAAAGGGAAAAGTAACGGTTCCGCAGAAGGCGAACTGGAAACCGGTAGAAATTCCAAAGGCGCCGTTTCTCGGGACAAAGATCGTACGCGATATTCCCTTGGCCACCGTGTTTGAGTATGTCAATCCGATTGCGCTGTTTCGCGGGCAGTGGCAGGTGCGACGTGGCAACATGAAAGTTGCCGAGTACAACAAAATGGTTGAGGAAAAATTTGTGCCTCTCTTTGAGCATCTCAAACAACGCTGCCTCAATGAAAGACTGCTGCTGCCACAAGTGGTGTATGGTTATTTTCTGTGCAACAGCGAAGATGATGGGGTTATTATCTTCGACGAAAGTGGGACTCGGGTGATCGAGCGCTTCCACTTTCCGCGGCAATCGGAGGGCAATCGCCTGTGTATCGCCGATTTCTTTGCGCCGATCAATAGTGGCATCAAAGATATTATCGGCATGATGGTGGTGACCGTTGGCCAGCGGGCTTCGGAAAATTCACGAAAATTGTTTGAAAATGACCAATACACTGATTATCTTTATTTTCATGGCTTGAGCGTGGAAACGGCCGAGGCCTTGGCGGAATATTGGCACAAAAAAATGCGCGAGGAGTTGGGTCTCGCCGGCGAAGATGCCAAAGAGATTCGGGAGTTGTTTCAGCAGGGTTATCGCGGCGCACGTTATTCTTTCGGCTATCCTGCCTGCCCGAATTTGGAGGATCAGGTTCGGCTCTTTCGTCTGCTCGATCCGGGCCGGATCGAGGTGGTTCTGACCGAGGAGTTTCAAATTGTGCCGGAGCAATCGACTTCGGCGATCGTGGTGCATCATCCGGAGGCGAGGTATTTCAATGTGTGAAACAACCGCGAAGTCCGCCATGTTCGTGCGTGGCTTCGCATTCAATAAAAAAACAGCAGGATGACGCTATGAGAATCCTCATCACAGGCGCCAGCGGTTTTCTTGGCGGTTATTTGGTGCGGGCAGCGCAAAGCAGCGGCGAATTGATTGGGACATATTGGGAACATCCGGTCGATTTGCCAGGAATTGAATGGTATCGCATGGATCTCACCAATCTCGTCGAAGTGGCCCAATTCGTACGCAAAATACAACCAAAGATCATTCTGCATTCTGCTGCCCTCGCCAATCTCGACACCTGCGAGGTGCAAAAAGATTTAGCCTGGCGAACCAACGTGGACGCAGCACGCATGATGGCGGCAGTGGCCCGTGAAATTGGCAGCCGGCTCGTACATATTTCCACCGACATGGTTTTCGATGGGAAAAAAGGCAATTACAGTGAGGACGATGCGCCGTTGCCGATCAGTTATTACGGCCACAGCAAGAAAACTGCGGAAGATGATGTTTTACACACCTATCCTGACGCGCTGGTGGTTCGGGTCGCCCTGCTTTACGGCTTCCCGCTCACCCACGGGGAAAACTTTTCCGCTGAAATCTATCATCGTTTGCGCGCCGGTCAGAAAGTCAATGTTTTTGGCGACCAGTTCCGTACGCCGATTTGGGCTGGCAACGCGGCAGCGGCTATTATCGAGTTGGCTGGCAAGCACTTTCGCGGCATCCTTCATCTTGCCGGCAGTGAACGCATCAGCCGCAGCAATTTTGCGCGCGAGCTGGCGCGACAAATGGGCGCAGAAATGCAATTGCTTGAAGAAATTTCAATGTACGAGGTAAATTGGTTGGTGCCACGGCCACAAGATGTTTCGCTCAAGATCGATCGCGCCCGGCAAATCTTGCAAACGCCCTTGCTCGATTGTCGTGAAGGCATCAGAGAAATGTTGCTCATGGCGCCATGATGACTGGAAGAGACATCATCGTGAATTCGTGTAATCAATACAATTCGTTGTTGACTTTATTGTATCCATCCTACCGTATCAAACAAGAATCAAATTCAGGAGCGAAGATGTTGAAGAGAACATTACTTGTTGGTGCTTTGGCTCTGTTTTGGGCATGCAGCCAGCACCCGCGGTTTCCGATAAATCACAGCAGCTCGCCGGAGTTGAGCGCGCGGGATGTTCAATATCATGTGAATTACCTGGCGTCGGACGCACTCGAAGGCCGGCTGGCCGGGACGCCGGGCAGTGAGCAGGCTGCCGGCTATATTGCCACGGAATTCAAGCGTTACGGTCTGCTGCCGCTCGGTGAGAAAAAAAGCTATGAACAGGTTTTCGATTTCGTCGGCGACGTCAGCCTTGGTCGAAACAACCGGCTCACATTTCAGCGTGGCCAGCATGACACCACTTTGGCGATAAAAACGGATTTTATCCCCGCCGGTTTTTCGGCATCCGACAGTATCAGTGGAGAAGTGGCTTTTGTCGGCTACGGCATTCCCGCAGAGAGACAAAATTATAATGATTACGCCGACATCGATGTGAGCGGCAAAATCGTGCTGGCGCTGCGCTACTCCCCTCCTGCCACTGATCCGCACCGGAATTTTGCGCAATTTGAGGCGTTGCGGTACAAGGCTCTGCAAGCGCGGCAACGTGGCGCGCGTGCCCTGTTAGTCGTGGTTGGCTCGGAAGACAAACAAGATTCGAGCGCCCAAGCACCCGCGCAATTACCCAAGCTGCGTTTCGATCGTTCTGCTGCTGACGCCGGCTTGCCGGTGATTTTTATCACACAAAAAATCGCCGATTGGCTGCTTGCGGCCTCCGGGGAATCGATTCAAACACTACAAAGAAAAATCAATCAGAATCAAAAGCCGGCATCGTTTACCATACCCGGAGCGCGTGCAACCGTCATTACCGAAATCAGGCAGGAACGGCGGGTCACGGCAAATATCATCGGCAAGCTCGCCGGCAGCGATCCGAAGCTCAAAGAGCAGGCAATCATTATCGGCGCGCACTATGACCATTTGGGCCGCAGCAGCGAAGGCGCCATGGATCCGGAAAAAGAGGGCGAAATTCGCAATGGCGCCGATGATAATGCCTCGGGAACCGCCGGGGTGCTGGAGTTGGCGCAATATTTTGCAGCGCAAAAAAAGCGCCCGCGGCGCTCGCTGATTTTTATGGCATTCAGCGCTGAAGAGTTGGGCACATTAGGCTCCTTGCATTATGTCAATCAACCGACCTTCCCGCTGGAAAAAACCGTGGCCATGATCAATCTGGACATGATCGGACGCATGCGTGATACTTTGGTCGTGCAGGGAACCGGCACAGCGCCGCAATGGCAGCCTCTGCTCGAACGCATGCGCCAGCAGCATCAGCTTAAGCTTGCCTTGAAAAAGGAAGGCCCCGGGCCGAGCGATCATGCGAGTTTCTATCGGAAAAATATTCCGGTATTGTTCTTTTTTACCAATCTGCACGAAGATTATCACCGGGTCACCGATGACGCCGAAAAAATCAATGCACAGGGCGAACAACAGATTTTGCAATTGGCCGCGCAGATCGTGACCGAAGTGGCGAATCAAGATTCGGTACTTCAGTTTACCAAAGCCGAAAGTGAGCAACTGCCGATGCGTGGCGCCCGGGTCTCGGTGGGAACCATTCCGGACTTTGCTGCAGAAACGACGGGTTTCAGAATCAGTGGCGTGCGCAAAGGCAGCCCGGCGGAGAAAGCCGGTTTGCAAGGTGGTGACATCATCATCAAGTTCGGAAACTTCGAGATCAAAAACATTTACGACTACACCTACGCATTAGGCGAGTTTTCCGCCGGGGAACAAGTGCCGGTGGTGATCAAGCGTGGAGAGCAAACCCTGACACTCGTCGTAACGCTTGAACGGAGCCAGCGACCGTAGGCCATGGCCGTAGGCCAAGGCCGTAGGCCAAAGACAATAATTCGAACTCGCTTACGCAATCACCGTGTTCATCAGGTAAAATTAAAAAACCCCGATTCCTTTGGATCCTCTTCAATGAAGAATCGGGGTTTCATTTTAAAATTTTATGTGCCAATCAAAGGGAAAATCGAGAAAATTGCGATCATTTAATATCTTTGTGTCCAATTGAAAAAATCTTCGGATTTTCTCTTGCATTTTTCCCTGAGATGGCTAAATTATTGTTTGACCTTTTGCGCGCTGGAAATACATCTTGCATTTAGGAAACCAACATTGGAGCTAGGATTGTGGAGCATTGGAGTAATACATCGCCATTGCAAAAGGTAACGCCGCCTGAGAATGGTTCGGCCTCGACCGGACCGACTGACCAGTTGGAAAATGCCCCTCCGGACAATGATTCAGCGCATGCTCAGACCCTCAGTATCACCACAAATGAGGCGGGGCAAGAAGGCGTTTCTTCCTCATCGCCTGACCTGCCGAACCGAGAGGCTTTTGAGCCATTGCCAGCTTTTCCCAAAGAATTCAACAAGAATTATCTCCAAGCGTTGGATAAACGCTATCTTGTTATTTTGTTGCTGACGCTCTTGCTCGAGCCTTTGCTCATTTGGTATTTGATACGGACCCATCCCCCAGGCATGAGTGAACACGATATTTCCAAGCTGCAAAACAAGTATGCCGAGCTTTTCATGTCGGAATTCAGAGATGAGCAGGAACCGCCAGAGTCCCAATTCGGCACCGATCTTCTAACTCAGGCTTCCAAGATTGCCGAGCAAATCTTCGGTCAGGCAGGAGCTGAAGGCATTGGTGAAAAACCTGCTCCGGAAGCAAATGTGAATCTACCCAGGTTTCGTCAGCACGAAATCAGCCCGGAAACACGTGCACTGCCGGGCGAGCATCGCCAAGCAGTACGCCGTTTGAACACGCTCACCCGGCAACGTGGTATGCAAGCGCTGTCGGAGCAAGTCGAACGGGTCGGTTTGCTCGGTGTGATTACTTCCGGCAGCGGCGTCGTATCCAGCACGCCCATTCGTGACATTCTGCAGTTTGCTGACAGCACCGCAAGTGATATTGACCGGGTGCTCGCACAGGTGACGGAACTGCGCGTTCCTCGTGCCGGCATTGACTATTTCAGGCCAGTTGTCCACTACGCCGGGGGTTCAACAAGGCTTGGTAACGCCAGTGAGGTTCTCATCGCGCCGAGGGAAGTGCGGGGCAAACGTACGACCTCTTCGGGCGTGATGCCGGAAGATATCGTAACGGGCCTCGCCGCCGCTCCGCAAAAATCGGTTGAACGCAACCGCACGTTTGAGCAAGTCGCTTCCGTCCCGGCGCTCATTCCGGATATCTCCGGCTTGCGTTCGCAGCCGGCAAACAGTCGGGGCACACGCGAACGTGACAAGATTCGCGATCTCGTTGCTTCACACAATCCGGCCATTCAAGATTGTTACCGGCAACAACTCAAAGGCTTCACCACGCTCAAGGGAAAGGTCACGGTGCGCTTTACGATCAATCCGATGGGCCACGTTGTGGATGCCCAGGTGGTCAAATCGGAAATGATCTTTGATTCCATGCCCATTCTACTGCCGGAGATGCAAGAATGCATTCTCAATAAAATTCGCAAGTGGCGCGGCTTCGGTCAAGTGGATGAAGCCGTGGGAGACGTGACCTTCCGGCAAACTTATGTATTTGGATACTGAGCGGAAGGCTGGTTGCGCCGTACTTGTGTCCAGGGCGGAACGCGAATCGGGCACATCGCATCCCATTACAATCTTTTACCATCTTGCTCTGAAATCCTCTTTTGCGTGCAAACCCCGCAAGACAATTTTCGGCGTGCGGGGTTTCGTTTTTAAACTGTATTATTCCTTTGAGAAACGGAGTTCTTGGAAAATTTTCAGGGTTCAGAATGGCGACCATCCATACTTTTCTGTCACTTGCACCAAAGCCCCCATGTTCTCGGGAACCAGCGCATGTTACGTCTCAGATACTGAGGGGGGATAACCGACCTCACAAGTGGTGCGCAGCGATTTCCTTGAAATCTGGAGATTCTTTGCTTGGTTTGCCAAGGATTATCAATAAACTGGGATTGAGCAGTCAGCCAAAGAAATACTTGACAATCGTACGTGGAAGTCTTATATTGCAACTATATTTAACGAGTAACAAAAACCGACTTCCCTTGGTGCCAAACCCTATCCTGATTTGCCGACTATCTCTTTGTGGCAATCCGGACAGACGCAGGAAGGCACAGATGGGCGTCACGCACATTTCACAAGGAGCAACACTATGAAAAAAGCTTTAATTGGAGCTGGCACCCTTGCCGTATTAGCGATCATTGGAGTTGTTTTGTTGTCTGGACAAAAAAAGGCGGAAAGCACCATCACGACGACTGACATCGCAGTTGCCGGGATGTCATGCCAGGGTTGCGTGGATAAAGTCAGCGAGACCTTGAGCAAGCTCGAGGGCGTCAAGGAAGTGCGCGTCAGTCTGAAAGAAGGCCTGGCGCACGTTAAGTACGACGCAGCGCTGGTAACCCTTCCGGCAATGGAACAAAGTATCACCAAGCTGGGTTATACCATCGGCAATGCGGAGACCTCTTCCAAACCCGAAAAAAAGCATGAATGTGCGGGCGAAAAGGAACAGGGCTGTTGTACCCAAAAAAGCTCAACATTAAAGACTTGAAACAGGAGTAGCTAAAAATCTATTGCAAGGAAAGCGAGGCGCGGATCGCCTCGCTTTTTTGTTACCGGCCAACACACTGTTATGCGAAAACGATTCATCCTCGGTCTGATCATCAGCGCGGTCTTCATCTATCTCGCCTTCCGCAAGATCGACTTTGTGCAGATGTGGGAAGCGCTCAAGCAGGTGAATTATCTCTGGCTGTTTCCATGTATTGGTGTGATGTTTATCAGCCTGTGGCTGCGCGCGGTGCGTTGGGGCTACTTCATGAAACCGATCAAGTCCGGTATCAGTGTCCATAAACTGTTTTCGGCAATCATGATCGGTTACTACGGCAACAACGTCTTTCCGTTGCGCGCCGGTGAAGTGCTCCGCGCCTATGCCATCGGCAAATCTGCGGGGGTCTCACGCATGGCCTCATTTGGAACCATCGTGGTGGAGCGCCTGATTGATGTCTTCGCGCTATTGCTGCTGATCGGATTTTCGATACTTTTTCACAAATATCCGGACTGGATCGAAAAATGGTCAATTGGAATTTTCGTTGGCACGGTGGTGGTGACACTTTTCATTGTGGCCTTGATGCGGCACACCCAACAGACGCTGCGCCTAACGAGTCGTCTGACCCGGCCGTTGCCGGAAAAAATCCGGCAATTCATCAATAAATTACTCGGCTCGTTTCTGGACGGCTTTACGATTTTCGAAAAGGCAGAACATTTTTGGAGCATAACCTGGCAGACCGTGTTGATCTGGATATTGTGCGCCGCCGTCAATTACACGGTTTTGGAGGCCTTTTCATTGAATGAACGTTTGCCCATCGGCGCCAGCTTTGTGATTTTGGCCATTGTCAACTTCAGCATCATGCTGCCTTCCGCACCAGGTTATGTCGGGATCTTTCATTTTGCCAGCCAACAGGCTTTGCTGCTCTTCAACAATCCGAATGCCCCCTTGACAGATCAAATCTCCAATAGTACGGCGCTCAGCTTCGCACTGATTTTGCATGTTGCCAACTTTATTCCGATTACGCTTACCGGATTCATTTATTTCTATCGCGAGCAGCTTACCCTGCACGAGGCGGTCGAAGACGAAAAACAGGAAAAACCGCGTGCGCAAGTCCCCTCCTTACAGTCTGAAACAATCCGCACGAATCACAATACCTAAAAAATTTGAGGGAGGAGTGCACCGAGCAATATGAATGAGTTTCCGGCAAGCCAGCCATTACACAGCGAACTCAATCGTGAGCTGATGCTGGTCACCATCGCGATTTTTCTGCAAGTTTCGCTCTCGGCACTCGACACAACCATTGTCGGCACGGCACTGCCAACTGTGGTTGCGGCCCTCGGTGGTCTCCAGCTCTACAGTTGGGTGTTTTCCGCTTATATGCTGACCAACACCGTTGCCACGCCAATCGCGGGAAAACTCTCGGACCAGCTCAGCCGGAAGCGCATCTATCTCGTCGGCATTGCCGGATTTGTCATGGCGTCATGGTTGTGCGGGCTGGCGCAGAACATGATCATGCTGATTATTTTTCGCGCGTTTCAAGGTCTGGCCGCCGGTACCATGTTCGCTGTTTCAATGGGACTCATTGCCATCCTCTATCCACCGGTAAAACGCGGCCGCATGCAAGGCATGATCTCCTCGATATGGGCAATTGCGAGCATGTTCGGCCCTCTGGTTGGCGGCTTCGTGGTGCAACATTTTTCCTGGCGCTGGGTTTTTTATCTGAATTTGCCCATTGGCATGGTGGCCTGGCTTTTTGTAAAACGCAACCTTCATGAAACGACCGGAGCCATCCCTGCAGTTTTACCAGCTTCCCGCAAAGTGCGGATTGATTACTTCGGGGCACTCGCATTGATCGGTTGTGTCGTGAGCTTCTTGTTGGCCATCACTGACGACAGCCACACTTCTTTTTCGTGGCGTATGGCGCTGTTGGTGCTGGCCTTTGCTCTGTTGGTGATCTTCATCATCATCGAGCGCCGGGCGCCAGAACCAATCCTGCCGCTGGCCTTGTTACGGCGCAGCGAAATCGCTGCCGCCAACCTCAGTGCGTTCATTACCTCGATCGGCATGTTCGGCATGATTCTGTTTGCGCCCTTATTTGTACAAGGCGTGTTGCTCGGCTCTCCGTCACAAGCCGGCATCGTGCTGATTCCGATCAGTCTTGGCTGGGCTGCCGGCAGCATGACGAGCGGACATACAGTTAATCGATTCGGTTATCGCCGGCTCGCGGTCACCGGCGCAGCATTCATGACCATCGGCTTGTTTCTGCAGGCGCAAATCGAAGCCACCGCTTCTTTATTCCATAGCGCAGCTACTTGTCTGATTGTTGGTTTCGGCATGGGGTTGGTGACCACCTCGGTCACGGTGTCTGTGCAAAATATAGTGGAACCGTCAAAAGTCGGCATGGCGACGGCCTCGACGGTATTTTCACGCATCCTCGGCGCTGCTGTCGGTGTCAGTGTTCTGGGTGCCATCTTGTCGCGCCGACTAATTGCTTTGCTGCATGATGCCAAAAATCTTTCACACGCGGCATCAGGAATGACCATCAGCGGCTTGAGTGAAGTCCGGGCACTGCTTCGTCCGGAAGCTCGTGCTAAGATGTCACCGGAGACGCTGGCAATTTTCCAAAAGGCGCTGGAGGAGAGCTTGCAAAATGTCTTTCTGGTTGCCGCCGGCATTGCGCTCCTGGCAGTGTTCATTGCTTCACGCGTCTCAGCGCAACGACCTGCGGCAAAGCTCCAGCACAGTGAACCGTAACAATGGCACTACGGAATTCCTGCCGGGTAATCCGGCAGATTTATTTTAACAAATCGAAAGCCAGGAATTTCACTCACGCCACCAACGGCATCCACGAAAACTCCATTCTTCCATGCATCTCTTGTTGCTATTCATCGATGGTCTTGGCATCGGCAAACACGATTCGGAAACCAACCCGTTAGCGCGATACCCTTCGCCATTTCTTTCGATATTTCAAAATGAGCCGCTGCCGAAATTACCTTATGGCGGCGTCATCATTCCCACGCGTGCGGACATGGACATGCCCGGCTTGCCGCAAAGCGCAACCGGCCAAACCGCAATCTTTACCGGACAGAACGCTGCCAAAGTTTTGGGCCATCATCAGTCGGGTTTTCCCACGCCGACATTGCGGCGATTATTGCACGAATCGAGCATTTTTAGAAAAATACGAGAACTGGGAAAAAAAGGCGTCTTTGCCAATTCGCTTTCGCAGGAGTATTTTGACCGGCGCGGGGAACGGATTTCCGCCACCACGCGAGCACTGCTCGCCGGCGGATTTCCCTGGCTCGACATGGATGATCTTCGTGCCGGCCGCGCGATGTCCCATGATTTGACCAACGAGTTTCTTCGCGATCTGGGATTCCAGGTTCCCTTGCGCACTCCGGCAGAAAGCGCAAAAATTCTCGCTGCGCTTTGCCAACAAAACGACTTTGTGCTATTCGAATTCATTCTGACGGATTTCGTCGGGCATAGCCAGGAAATGACGTTGGCCCAGGAAGTCATCCATCGCCTCGATATCTTGCTGGGCACCCTGCTGGCGCAAATCAATCTGCAAGATACGACCGTTGTGCTGACCAGCGATCATGGTAACTTCGAGGACTTGTCGATCAAAACGCATACGACCAATCTTGTGCCAACTTGTGTCTGGGGAGTGGGGCAGGAAATCTTTGTCGAGCGGGTAAAACGAATTGAGGATATTGCCGGAGTCCTTGCAGAGGTCCTGCAAAGAGTTTCGTAGCAAGCATTCGCGCTCATCCCACTTTGATGAATACCAGCGGATACACCACCCTCACTTTGCCTTCATCGATGGGATCGTAACGCCAGCGCCGAATTGCGGCAGCAAGCTCCTCCAGAAAAGCAGGTACGCGAATTTGCGAGGAGATGAAGCTCACCTTCGCCACGGTGCCATCGGAGCGGATGACTACCTCCACTTCGACTTTGCCACCAAGAGTGGGATCTTGCCGCAAATGTTTTTCATAGAGGTATTGCAACCGGCCGAGATTTTTATTCAGAACCGCATAGAGCGAAGCCTCCGAGCGCGCACCGTATCCCCCTCCTGCGCCACCAGCTCCACCAAAGCCGGCAAATTGCACACGGGCGCCCTTCTTCAATGCCACGCCTTCACCAGCGTCAATATCAATCAGCTCATCGATAATGCCTCTTCCCTGCCGGCTCGTGGCAGCAAGAGCTCCCTCTTTCACCTCACCCTTCGGATTTTGACCACGGCCAACAGTGAGCGAGCGATTCATTTTCAAAGTTTCCACCACACCGTCCGCCGCCTGCATGTTGAGCGACAACGCATTTTCCGAGCCACCTTGCTCGGAAACCCCCTCCAGCAATCCCAGGACGCCGATCTTGTTCACGTTGACTTCGGTTTCCGCATGCTCGGCATTGATGGCGCCGTTTTGACTCTCTCCCATGGTATTACCGATGGGAATGTTTTTTTGTCTGCTTGATGCAATATCGCTACCACCGCCGCCGCCCTGTCGATTGAATACGTTGAATCCACCGCCTCCGATGGGCACCTCCGGTTCATCGACCGGGGCTGGTGGAATTTCATTCTCATCGACAAAACTAATCTCACGAATCTCCAAAACTTCAGGTTTATGGATCATTGAAGTGGAGAGCCAGGCGCCAATCACTAAAATATGCACGAGCAACGAGCCGGTGATCGCTGTGCCGAAACGTCGCCGCACCGTGCGGTCGAAAAATGACACTGATGTGCGCGTACGGGCAGCAAAATTCTTCGAGGCTTTGGCATTGGTTTTCGTCATGACAACTCAAATCAATACGATAATCCCCGGGACGTCCTGTTGGCCAAATTTGAACAGGCGCGAGATTTGTCTTGAATTTCAACCCAGCGTCCTGACACTAAAGTCATTGTCGTGGTCGTTGCACCGTGGCAATGGCCAATTTTTTGGCGCCGCTTTTCTTGGCGATACCCAGCAATTCGAGAACTTGGCGGTGGGAGGCCTGTTTGTCGGCGCGAATCAGAACTAAACGATCCGGATGCTGCGCCACCATGTCACGCAAAACCGGTTCCAATTTAGACAACGGCAAAAGATTCTGATTCAAGGCGATTTCGCCGGAGGTGGCAAGCGTAATAGTGAGGTTGTCTTCGGAATTGGCTTCGATCGTGGCAGCTTTGGGCAAATCGACTTGAAGGGAGCCGGGCGTATTGATGATCGGCGCAGTAACCATGAAGATGATCACCAATACCAGCGAGATGTCCACCAGTGGTGCAAGCTGCATGTTGCTGATGAGGTTTCCTGGGGTGTTGCTGGCTTGCATAGGGTTCTTTACCGGTTGTTAATTCATGTCATCCACGCAATCCTTGTTCAATTCCCCTTATTGAGGTGAGCGGCGGCGTTTGACGATGGATAATTCTTTGGCGCCGGCTTGTCGCGCCGCATCCAATGCGGCAACGACGCGGTCATGAACCACTTGCTCATCGGCACTAATCACCACCAGTTTGTTCTTGGTCATCGACAATAACACGCGCAAGCTATCGGTGAGCATGGCTGGTGTAATCGGCACGCCATTCACCAGGATTTCCCCGGTTTGCGTCAGGTATACTTCGGCCCGCAGGTCGGTTTGTGGCGCGCCAGCCACGGCGTTGCTCACCTTGGGTGTCGAAACCGTGATCGTGGACTGTAAAATCATCGGCGTCATGACCAGGAAAATCACCACCAAAACGAGCGAAATGTCGATCAGCGACGTCAAATTGATTTCTGTCAAACCGGCGTCGGTTTCCAACAATTTGCTTTTCATTGTCCGAATGGTGCCGAGGTTCAAAAGATGGATGACAGGCGTATTGCAGTGATTGAATCTTCAATACGCCATCAATCCAAACTCCATCATTGCATTCTGTTATTGTGCCATCCCGAGAATGACGCGGATTTTTTTGGAGGCGGCCTCGATCTCCGCCATGATGGTTCCGACCCGGCGCAAGAAATAATTATAGGCGATCACCGCCGGAATGGCGACAACCAGCCCAGCCGCAGTGGTGATCAACGCTTCTGCGATGCCGGCGGACACTACCGACGGGCCGCCGGAACCGGAAACCGCGAGATCATGAAACGCGCGAATAATTCCCACGACCGTGCCGAACAGCCCGATGAATGGCGCCACGTTGCCGAGCGTTCCGAGAATGCTCAAGTAGCGCTCCAACTTCAGTTTCTCTTCCAGCGCGGCCGCCTCCATCAACTCGGTGACGCTCTTGGCGCCCAGCGAAAAATTCTGCAAACCCATGCGCACGACCACGGCCAGCGGCGAGGGCGAACGCTGGCAAAATTCGATGGCGGCCTTGGCGCCGCCTTCACGGATGGTTCTGTTCAGCGTGTGAATGAACACCTCCGCGTTGATGCGCGTGCGTCGAAAGTACAGCCATCTTTCCAGGATAAAAGCGATGTCGATGAGCGAACAAATAAACAGAATGATGAAAGTCGGGCTGGTGCGAACGGTTTCCCAAAAGTTCAACTCCATGACATTCTCCCAACCGTTGCGGGCATGGACAACGGACTGAGCCAGCCCTTAATTGATCTTGACGAAAACAATCGGATAAACAACTTTCACCTGTCCTTGCGTAATCGCCTCATACTTCCAGCGGCGTATGGTGGAAACAATCTCGCGCTGAAAATCCGGAAGAGCAATCTCGGAAGAAAGCACAACGGCATTGGCGACCGTACCATCGGCGTTGATGGTCACTTCCACTTCGACCTTGCCGCCAATCTCCGGATTCGTCTTCAAGTATTTGTTGTAAATATATTGCAAGCGCCCCATGTTTTGCGTCAGCACCTGCCGCAACGACTCCTCGGTGCGGGCGCCGATCGCCTCCTGTGATCCACTGACCGCGCCGATTCCCTCCACACTGACCTTACCGGTTTTTTGCAATTTCACTGTGGGTGAGCTGGCGACATCATTTTTCAGAATATCTTCGATGCTGGAATTACCGCCCTTACCTTCACCCAGCATGCCGTAAGCCAAAAGTGCATTAACATCCGCGGTGCTGCCGGCCTGACCACGACCAGCGGACAGATTTTTCCCAGCCGCCATCACCTCATTGAGGCCTTTGGCCAAATCTTCGCGGATGAGCGTTTGCATCAAATCGCTGCCACTTTCACTCGGTCCGGTGCCGCCGATCAGTGCCAGCACACCGACTTTTTCCAGATTCACTCCCTCCCCACTGGCGTTTTCACCATAACCTCTTTTTTCATGCGCGCGTTCGGTGTTTGATTGCTCTTTTTTTCTATTGGTTTCCGCAGCCGTGGATTCAGCGGTCTGTTTGGCAGCATTGGCACCGCTTTTGGCACGAATGTCGGCGATGGGCTTGAAGGTGGCGGCAATTTTCTGGGCTTTCTGCAGAAGTTTCAATTGATCGGCTTGATTAGCCGGAGTAATCTTGATGCCGCTTTGCCATTGCAAAAAACCAATTTGCAGAGTAATCAAAAAAATCACCAACAACTTGAAAAAGGGATCCCGCGTCAAACTCCTGGCAAAGGCCCGCACCGGCGAATAACCCTCAAACTCGAGCACTTCGGCATCGGCGCCATCATAATAAAAATCGATGCGGACCTCATCAAGGATCAGGTAGCCGGACTTTCCAGGAGTGATGGACAAGATCGGGCAGCCATTACGCCGAGGCAAGAGATCGTGCAACAACAAATCGGAAAAAGTCAGGCTGCTTTTTTCATACACCACTTCACCGCGGCTATTTTCGAATAAACGCAGCTCGTAACCGGAGCCGGTCGGAACGAACATGCGCAATCGTTTGGGAAACTTCTCACCGTACAACACGACATCGTTGTCGGGGCTTCGCCCTATGGTGAATTCCTCCTTGCCACGCAAGTGGCGACTCCTCACCTTGCCATTCTGCTGGATGCGGAGAGTTAGATTTGGTTTCTGCTTCATCAGGCCATGACCGTAGGGTTTTTATTCGTGTTTGTACACGGCGAGTAACATGTTGTTAAAGCCGACCTGCCCGCAAGTATACATGACTCTTTTGATCACGGCAAAAGAGGCGTCGCGATCACCCATGATGTCGACCGTACCGTGAAAGCCAAACCGTTCATCCACCTGGCCGAGCTTTTGTGCCACAATTCGGGTCTGCAACAAGCCTTGCTGCAACGGCTCGATGAGCAAATCACCCCCACCATTAATTTCTGCGACTTTGACCAGTGGTTTGTCATCCAAGATGATCCACTCTTTGGTCACCGCAATGATCGGCGCCACGCGTGGCGGCTTTTCGCTGGTGGATTCCGGCAATTGCAAATCCTTGGAGGCCGTGATGATCTGGCCCTCCGCCGAAAAGCTCTTCAACAAAAACACCAGCAGGATCGTGAACATATCCAAAAGCGAAGTCAGCCGCACGTCATAGTTTGGCCGCTTTTTGGGGCGATTGCCGATAATGGTAAATGACGCTTTATTTTTGCCTAATTTCAGCATACCCTCAACCCGAGATGGAAATATTGGGAAAACCGGACTCGCGGCAACGATCCATGACTTTGATCATAATGTCGTATTTGATGACATCCTCCGGTTGGATCACCACATCCTCGGAGTCAGGAAACTTGTTCTTGATTTGCCGCAGATGCGCCTGCAATTGCTCAAAGTCATATTGCTCGCCTCTTTTGTTAATAAAGGGGAAATTAAAGGTCGGGCTTTTAAGCTCGAACCCATTTGAGCGTATGGCGAGCGTGTTGAGAACCAATTGCTTGGGTTGTTCAGAGGCCGGCGCTGCACGCGGTGCGCTGTCATGCCCGCTGAGTGACGGCAAAGACATTTCCAAAATGGCAATCTTGACAAAGGATGCCGTCAGCAAAAGAAATGGCACGATGATCAAAAAAACATTCATGATCGGCGTCATGCGGAGATCATCCCCGTTGTCTGGCCTGCGATGTACCACTGCTTTCAGATTCATCTTGCACCTCAGTCTCGCGTCAGACGCTGGTAAATCCGTGTAACGTTTTCGTTGATTTCATTGATCACCGCATTGGCACGCTCATTGAGCATCGAATAAACAATCAGCGTCGGGATGGCCACCACCAGTCCAAAAGCCGTGGTGTTCATTGCCACTGCGATGCCCTGCGCCAACAGGGCGGCTTTCTGAGAAGCATCCGCCGCAGTGACGGCCTTGAAGGAATCGATCAGACCGAAGATCGTGCCGAGCAAGCCCAACAACGTCGCGGTGTTCGCAAGCAGTGATAAATAAGTGGTGCGCTTTTCGAGCTTGGGAATTTCGTTCATCGCTGCCAGCTCCATCGCCTGCTGAATATCCTCCGGCGATTTGCCGTACTCTTCCAGACCCGCCTTGGTGATCCGCGGCAGGGCCGCCTGGGAAATACTGCAAAGTTCCAAGGCACTGGCAATACTTCCCTTGCGAATCAATTCCAAAATTTTATTCACAAAAGCGGTGGTATCGATACGGTTCTTGAAATTGATATAGATGAATCGCTCGATCATGATCGCGAGAGAAACAACCAAAGTGAGCAGGATCGCATGCATCCATCCGCCACCGTCACGATAAAAAGTGATAATACCGTCCATCTATGCAAAGCCTCCTTGAATTTTGTTGCTGAATTTGAATAAAACTTGTCATCGAGGTTAGGATCACCACCGGATGAGGAATTAGCCGGTCCCGCCTCATCCTACCAGGGAATGTGACCACGCGGATAACTGCGGGAGCTGAGGGGAAAGCGGTCTTTCTCCATCGGCCGAAAGATTTCACGAAAGAAAGACCGGTCGATTTGAATGCCATCCACCTTGGGATCACTGCCGGGAATGATGAACAAGGCTTGCGGCTTGGCAATGCTCCCGAGCACCTCGACTTTGTCGAGGAAGATCCGCACGTTTTTTCCCTTTTCGTCAATAACCGGCGCCGGCAGTGTGTCCGAAGCAGCGACTTGTGGCATCGCAACTGGTGGTTGCGGCGCCGGTTGTTGTTGCGCCACGGCAGGGCTCGCAAAAAACATGGCGGTGAAAAGAGTGCCCGTGGTGACAATTAAACTCAAATGAGTCAGCTTCATCATGTGTACCAAATTTATTTATCCAACCTTGAACAAGATCATTCCTGATTCACAGCATTCATTGTCTGGGCGCCGGCATTTGCTCCCAAATTTTTGGAGGTATCGGGAGCCGTACCATTGGCCGGCTGCGTGTCATTGGTTGGCATTTCGATTCCCAACTCCGCAGCCAGCACCCCAATCCGTTGCCGGCTCTGCTCAACCCATTCGTTGTTGATGCCATTCTCTTCAGCCTGCTTGACATTGGCTTGATAAGTTTCGAAAGCGCGTTGTTTGAATGGGCGGATCTTTTGCTGGAGTTGCTCCTCGTACTTTGCCAGCAGTTCCGGAGAAATCTGCTGCCGCGGCGACTCCCAGAAAAAGCGCGCGAATTCCTCGAAAACCGCACCGATGCGATGCGAGGCGGCGGTGGTCCAATCGGCAACCTGATAAGTTGCCGCATCCTTGTAGGCAGCCAATACCTCATTGAAAAGCGCTTGTTTGCGTTGCAGATTGCGATCCATCGGCGGCTCGAGATTGATCTGGCGATAACTCTCAAAACGAATTTCACCGAGCAGGAACTGGGCCTGCGCCGGCATGTAGACGTCCACCGGTTGTGAGTCACGAACAAAATTGCGATAACTGGCGATGGTGCGCTGGAAATAATCCGTTGCCAGCGTGTAATCTTTTCGTTTATAGCAGATTTCACCGGCGCGGCACAAGGCTTCGAGATATTGCGCCGGGTCGTTTTGATAAGTGGCCAGATACCGGTCGTAAATTTTCAGCGCATTCTCAAACAGACCCGAATTCTCATAACACTGCGCCGAGGCAAAAACCGCTTTGGAAGCATACGGAGAATTCGGACGAATGCTGACGAGAGCCAGATAATTCTGTGCAGCGCGCGTCCAATTGCTCAATTCCTCACACAACACCGCTGCTTTGAACAAGGCTTCATCCACGCGCGGTGAGCCGGGAAATTTGTAATACAATTTTTCGTAGGCATCGATGGCCTTGTCTTTGGTTCCCGCCTGCTCGTATTGCAGTGCTGCCTCAACCAGCGCCAGCTCGGAGATCACCGTGTCGCTGCTGCTGGCAGCGATATGATCAAAGGCTTGCGCCGCATACGCAAACTGGCCCTGCTGTTTCAAGCGCTCCGCGAGCTTGAATTTTGCGGAACTGATAAGACGATTCGCCCGCTCCACCTGACGAGTGGAATCCGGAAATTTCTCGACCACGGTGCGCGCCCATTTCTCCGCCTCGAGATATTGCTCCAATTGAATGGCACATTGTGCACTCAACAGATGGGCTTGCACAACAAACTGGCTCGCGGGCAAATCCTTGGTGATTTTTGCATAAACCTGCTGTGCCATGGTATATTGACCCAGACTGAACAGGGTCTCACCATATTTCATCAAAATATCAGGCAGTTTTTCGCTCGCCGGCAACAGCCGGATGAAGTCATTGCAAGCCGTCAGCGCTTTGGCATAAACTGGGTTGGGCACACGCAGGGAATCATTCCGGTTGCTTCCCAAAAAATTCATCACAACAAAGTTTGTGGTGTCGCCGTTTTGTGCTGCTTGCAATTCCTCAAAATGTGCCAGAATGCGATTATAAGCCGCATCAACCTTAAACTCCGAATTGGGATAATTCTTGACGACTTTGTGATAAGCGTCTGCGGCATTGGCGAAATCCTTCAGCTCGTAGTAACATTCCGCCGCAAAATATTGCACCTTGTCGGCATTTTTCGACTGCGGGAATTTTGCAAGAAAATTGCCATAGCGCTCGACCGCAAGTCGATAAAAGCGCTCATTATTCTCTTTCTGGCCACGGGCTTGCGCCTCGGTCGCCAAATTGAGCAAGGTCTCTTCAGCCATGGCAAGAGCATGCTCACGAACCGGTCCTTCGGGATATTTGTTCAACCAGGCGCTGCCAGGACCGTAGTTTTTCACCAAAGTTTCCCGGGCAACTTCGGCCTTGTCGGCATCGCCGGCGCGCAAATAGTTTTCAGCGATGTTGTTTTGGAAGTCCACAGCCCGTTCGTGGAAAGGCCACAAGCGTAGAATCGCTTCCAGAGTCTGTACTGCCTCCTCGTAGAAATTGCGGGTCTGATAAGTCTCTGCCAGCCTCATGAAAATGTCCAGGCTGTAGGGTTTTTGGCCAAATTGATGCAGGAATGATTCCGCCTTGCGCGCGCCGCCGAAATCGGCGAAACATTGTGCAATGTACTCAATCGACTCCTTGCGCAAATCGGTTTTGGTCTTTCCCAGAATCTCGGTGTTTTGCGCATTGCTGACGAGATTGATATCGTCAATCAAATAAATGAAGGTGCTGATCGCCTTGGCAAAATTATTCTGATTGTAATAGGACCACGCCAACTTGTACAGCGCCATGTCAAAGAAGGGGTTCTGCCAGTTGTTCAATAATTTGGAATAATGATCGACCGCTTCTGCGTACTGGCGCTGGTCAAAAAAATACTCGCCGAGGCGGAAATGGCTTTCGAGAACATAGTCACTTTTCGGATATTCGGCGATGAGCTTCTGGAAGAAATCGCGCGTCCGCTCGAGATTGTTTTCTTCGAGATGACAGATGGCGATGCGATAGACCACTTTATCGTTGAATGGGGCGGTGGGGTACTTGTCCAAAATCTTGTACGCCATCTCGACTGCTTCACGATAGCTGACGCGCGGCATGGCCGGCTCGGTTTTCAACTCTCCGGCATCAAAACGCTTCAACAGAGAATCATACTCCGCCATTTTCTTTTGATAGGCATGCGCGGAACGCTTGACATAGAGCTCGACCAATTGAAACATGACGGTGGGAGTAAAATCGTTGTCCGGGTATTTGGCGATGAGCTGCTCACCCTCGAATATTGCCCTCTCCAGGTCACGAATGTTGAGGTTGGATGACGGCGCAGCGATGTTCGTCGTCTTGGTGGCGCCGGGCTTCTTGACCGGGGTGGTGTCTGCCAGCTTGGCCTGGGTGCCAGTCGCAGGTTTGTTGGTACCCGCGGTCTTGACTTGAGCGGCGGCCGCGCCTCCCATGCAAAAGGAAATCAGGAGCGTCGCAGACACGAGGCGCCAAAGCGAAATGCTCGTCATTTTGTTTCCCATTTTCAGTGCGATCCCTTCTCCATATAACAACAGGTTCAAAGTTATTTCGGCATTCCTTTGAGAAACAACGCCCTGGCTTTGCCATATTCGGCATAGGCATGCCAGTGTCGCCGCGATTCCCTTCGCTCTATTTCTTTGTGCATGAGCTCGATATTCTGAGAGACTTCTTCAAAAAGTTTGCGTTCGGCAACAATACTTTCGAATAATTGGTCGTGCAGGCGCGCCAGGCGGTCATGCTCATCCTTGATATACTTCGGAACCGCTTTCCCATCCAGGCTGATGGTATTGAGCAGCTTCGACTCCAACACCAGGAGCTGAACTTTGAGCTTTTCCATCATCTGCTCTTGCTCGCGCAGCCCCACCTGCACCTGGAGAATGCGCTCTGCGACATTGTTTTCCTCCGGATATTTGACGCTGATGTAATCGTACTCCTTGAAGGCAAAATCATGGAAACCCATTTGCAAATAACATTGTCCCAACAAAAAGTGTGCCTCCTCGCCAAATTCCGTTTCATCGTAATTTTTGTTCAGCTCGTTCAGGGTGATGACCGCAGTTTGATAATCATTTTGCTTGATCGCTGCCCAACTGCTCGCCATCAATGCTTGTGGATAAATTTCGTGCTCCGGGCTGATCCGGCGGAAATGTGCCGAGGCTTCCGGATAGTAACCTAATTCATAATAAATGTAACCCAAGGTCAAGTGGGTATTGTTGATGACCTCGCGCTGTTCAGGTCGAATAATCGGCAGACTCAGCAGTTTGCGCAGCGTCATAACGGCCTTGTTGACCATTTTTTTTTTAAGTAGGCCAGCCCGACCGTGTAAAGACCGTAATCAAAATATTCGCTACGCGAGCGTACTTTGCTCAAAGTCGCAATGCAGTTGTCATAATCCCGCTGATAATAGTAAGCCATGCCGGCATGATAGTGCGCGCCGTCCATAATATCATCATCCGGGAAGCGCGTAACGATGCCGGAATAAATTCTCAGACTTTCGGTGTAATCCTGGGTTTGATAAGAGACTCTTTGTAATCCATACAAAGCCTGGGCGGCATACTCACTGTGCGAATATTTGGTGAGCAAGAAACGAAACATCTTTGCCGCAGACTTGTACATGGTCAATTGGTACATGCTCTCACCCAAGTAATACAGCACTCCATCCACCTGTGAAAAAGCCGGATAATAATCCAGCAAAATAATCAACTCCCGCGCTGCTTTCCAATACGCCTTGTCAACGTAATACTTCAGAGCGTTTCGATACAAACGCAAAGCCGCCTTATCCATGTTCTGATCAAGCAACTGCTCGGGAATGCGATCTTGATCCGTTTTTTCTTGCGACCAAAGAGGTGCGATCCATCCACACGTATCGGTGAAACTGAATACGCCCAGGCAAAATAGAATGACAAGAAAATTTGATCGTTTTATTTTCATTCCGCTTCAACATTTGGTAAACGAGCAACACGCGCAAGCATTAATTGGACAGTAACCCACGGGCGGACAAATTCATACTCAACCAGTGAGATCCCCCCATTCCGTTGGGCAAATCAAATACCCAATCGTGAGTTGCTCAAGGTTTTTCGTCTTCTGGTGGTTTGTCTTCTGGGGGTTTTTGCTCCTCAAGCGATTCTTGCATCTTTTTCAGATTTTTTTCGGCGTTTTCCCGTTCAGTGCGGATTTGCTCGAGCTCCTCCATGGCACGCCGATCTTCACGAAGGCGGGCGGCCGCGCTTGGACGGCGTTCCGATCCCTGCCATTGCACCTGATAGTTCAAACCCACGATGATCTTCCAGTCGGCATAATCTTTCTTGTACATCTCATATGCGGGGTCGAAGGGACCACTGACAGGTTTGTCCAGGCCGATATCTGCAGCAAAATCAAAAATGAGATTCCATGGACCGAGCACCTTCAATCCTTG
Organism: Candidatus Zhuqueibacter pondensis; assembly: GCA_034505955.1. Classification (GTDB taxonomy): domain Bacteria; phylum Zhuqueibacterota; class Zhuqueibacteria; order Zhuqueibacterales; family Zhuqueibacteraceae; genus Zhuqueibacter; species Zhuqueibacter pondensis. The sequence continues at coordinate 21,764 of JAPDQK010000013.1, read as the reverse complement.
GGACAGTCGTGTCGAATTCTCCGACCGGCTGACGTTTGGATTGTTTGCGAAAAATTCGCCGGTATATTCGGTGTAAAAAACCAGCGAACGAATCGGAAATTTCAAACCGACACCAACAAGATACTGGTCTTCTTCATCGGTGAAAAATTGATCTCGGAAATTGTGGTCAAGGTAGCCGTAATTCATATACAGTTTCAGAGGGACCACTGGAAATACCTCGGTCAGATCCAAAGTGACAAGACCGACAATTCCGCCGCCGAGTTTGCCGGAGGAGTACGGCTCATAACTGACGTTGTGATTCTTTGCAAACGGCAGTTTCACAAAAAGTCCGATCCCGGTTGCAAATCCGCCAAACGCAACCGGCGTCGCATACTTCACACCTATCCGCATATCTCCCGGCGGACCCCATACATGCTTTTGATCATCCTGATAAAGCACCGGGTTCAACATCAATTCCGTGCGCTTGGAAAGACCAATGGTAAAACCGAGTGACAGCGTGTGGTCTTTGCCAAGACTGCCGCGCCGTTTGGAAGGATCAAGGAAAGTTTGAAAATAGGTATTGATGAAAAATTGACCTCGACCAATCGGTTCGGCCGAATAAACTCGCATCAAGCCGCGGCCGCCGTAAATGGTCGTCTGGCCGAAACACGGCAAATGCCATGCGAGAAAACAAAAAAAGACCATCAAAAGTCGAGACGAGCGATCCACGATGCTGTCCATAAGATTATATGAAACGCTTGAACAACCTTATTTAGATTAAATCTACCAGCAGACTTTCATCTTTGCGAGTTTTTGTTTCCGCGGATTAAAATTCGGGAACAGCCAATATTACAACCTGGACACAATTCATCACACCCGCAGCTTGAAATGTGAATCGTGTTTAACTGACACAAGATTCATGCCACCACTTAAAACCTAATCAGGAGGGGTTTACAGGCAGGGAAAATAAAGGCCAACCTCTTGTTAAACCTGAATGTAAGGCCGTCCAATCTTACCTCACAAAAAACGAATAAAAAAGATACACTGGCTCATTCTGAAACATGGCGGTTGTCAAAATTTCATTTACGTAAGCCTCCGGCCTCAGAGAAATTTTCAGTGACTCCGGTAAATGAAGCATACCGGCACCCACGATCATGGAGAGTACTTTCCGGCGCGGATCGTTGCCTCCAGTATAACTCCAAAAGCCAGGCAATGACGACACCAAAAACTGCGTCAAGTACGTAATGATATTGCAGGATAAAAACTGATACTGTCAGTGCAATGACGACCGGAATCAGGCCCGAGTAAATAGCTCTGTTACTTTGGCGCAAGGTCATTAACGCGATCCAAGCAACGGCGACATGCGAGCTTGGAAAAGCTGCGCCTACTACAGAAACGTAATTCTGAAGTCCAGAGATCAGGTTAAAAAAGATGCCGCCGGAAAAATGAAATTGATCCTGCAAATTCAAGGCATGGCGTGGACTGCGGGCCGGCATGAGCATGAAAAAAATATAACACAGATAAAAAGCCAGACAAATTCGATTCATGAAGTCGAGAAAGGCTGGTTTCACCTGATGCCGTTCAACCAGCCTGCCCTCGTTGCCGGTGGCAGGCGCAAGATAGTGCCGGAGAGCTGCCATGGCAATGATCGGATAATAAGTGCAGTAGGCGAACGCCATCAACTCCATCGCCCATGCCGGGGCATGCTGCGCGATGAATTGATGTGCCGGTTGTCCGAACAGCCAGGAATCAAAACAAATCAAATACCGCTCAATCCAATAAGGAAAAATCAAATTTGCCAGATGCGTAAACTCACCGAAAAAGAGAAAAACAAAGAGAAAAAACGGATAAAGATCCCGCACGGGCTGAATAACATTGTATGCGCCACGCCAACGAACGCGGGAAGAATCCGATTGTGCAACACTTGCCAGCAAAACGATGAGCAGGCTGGCGAGCGCATGGCTGATAAAAATCAGCCTGCGCGTTGGAATCGGTTTGGGGGAGAAAAGAACGAGCAAAAAAGTGAGCCAAAGATAGCCGAGGGTTAAACAATCATACAGACGAAGACCAAACCGGAGTTTTCTTAAATTCATATTTGAAAATCTCAGTACTCACAGCCTTGGGCTGGAATCGCTTCACTGGTAATTTTTGTCAACTCCGACGTTCCACCGTGCCCCGCAAGGTATTCGTGCCGGCGGCATTGATCCGAACATGTACAAAATCAGCCGGCAGCACCGATTCATCTGAAAAGACCACGCCCTTGTTCTGATCCGTTCGGCCCAGCCATTCATGCGGATTTTTCTTGCTTGGCTCTTCCACCATGACTTCATAAATTTTGCCTATTTCTGCGGCATTTCGCTTCCGGGAAATCTCGCGCTGCAGCTCGATGACGCGTGTCAAACGCTGAGACTTCACCTCCTCCGGCACATCATCTTTGAATTTGCGCTCGGCAATCGTATGCTTGCGCTGGCTGTATTTGAAAGTGAAGGCGGAATCAAATTCGACCCGGCGCATCACCTCCAATGTCTCTTCAAAGTCTTCATCCGTCTCGCCGCAAAAACCGCAGATAATATCCGTCGTCAATGAGACTTCCGGCATCACTTCTCGAATTTCATCCACGAGATCGAGAAATTCCTGCTTCGTGTAAGTTCGATTCATGCGTTTGAGCACTGCGTCGCTGCCGGCTTGCAGCGGCAGATGGATATGCTTGCACAGCTTCGGATTGGCCGCCATCGTGTGCAACAACCGGCGCGGGAAATCCTTCGGATGCGGCGAAGTGAACCGCACACGCCGGATGCCCGGCACTTCCGACACCATCTGCATCAAATCGGCAAAGTCATGCTGTTCGTAGCGATAGGAATTGACATTTTGGCCCAATAGCGTGACCTGTTTGAAACCTTCGGCGGCAACACGATGGGTTTCGGCGACAATATTGTGCGGATCACGCGAGCGCTCACGGCCACGGGTGTACGGCACCACGCAGAAGCTGCAGAAATTATCGCAGCCGCGCATGATGGCAATCCAGGCATTGATTCCCGGCAGACGCTGCGGCGCGATGTCGGAATAGGTTTCATATTCCGACAGAGAAAAATCGAAGCCCTTCTCCCCGGTCTCACGCACCGAGTCAAGGAGCATCGGCAGGCGTTTGTAGCTGTCCGGCCCGGCGACAATGTCCACAATCGGAGAATGCTCGGCCAATTCCTGACGCAGATTTTGTGCCATGCAACCCAAAACCGCGACAATGAGATTCTTCTGCCGGCGCTTGCGGCCCTTCAGCTCGTCGAGGCGGTGGTAAATCTTCTCATGAGCGTGTTCACGAATGGCGCAGGTATTCAACAATGCCACCTCGGCCTGCTCGAGATTTTCGACAAAGGTATGTTGATGGCTGCGCAGAATCGAACGTATGATCTCGGAATCGTATTGATTCATCTGGCAGCCGAAGGTTTCGAGGAAGATTTTCATTCTATTGAATGCTTTGAATTAATTTCATTTCTGCCCGCAGCCAGTCATTTACCAAATCCTGAACATCCACTTTCTGCTTTTCCGCCCTGTTGCTTAAAAATTCCTTGACGTCAGGTTCCCGATATACGGGAAAAATGAAGACAGCGTTGGGATGACAAAACTTTCCACGTCCAGCCTTTGAAAAAATCATACTTTGCTCTCATGGATTCGCTTCTCGATATTGATTTGCTTCTGCGCTTACGGCTTTGCGTGTGGAGATGATGCGAATTTGGCATAAATCTTTATCCATTTTTTACCTCATTTAAACTGGCGAATTCTATCTTGCTGCCAAGCCTCGTCCTCTTCAGATGAAGCAGGAATTTCGCCCAATTGTTTTTGCTCCTTGGCATCAACAATAACGATTCCAATAAATTCTCCTTCATACGCATAGGCCAATGCGTCCGAAGGATACTTCTTCAGCTCGTTAATCAACTTCGCGACAGTTATCATTTTATTGCCCCTCTCGGCTCGACACGGACATATGGAGTAAAATTTTTCATTTTTATGAGATCGACATATAAACTTACAGCGTAAGCTGTGAGTACTTAAAATTCTGAGTTATAATTCATTAACGGCCGCACTTCAGAAACCCATCTCGTAAGGGGTGTGTAATTCAAACTGCTCGCTCAGCGACCAAGTTTGATACTCCCACTCCTCACGGAGTGCGTTTCGATGAGCGCATTGGAACATTATGGCTTGCCCCATTTATTCACCCACAGCTTACGCTATGGGTTTTTGATTCAACATAATGAGTCCGTTGGCGATTATTTTTGCTTTTTGCAAACAAGGCAATTTATATTTCCCTCACCACCTCGCCAACACCCGCTTCTCCGGATGCAGAGGCTAATCGCACCGTTACCAGAGAATTCGCCGACAGCTTCCCAGACGCGATCGCCACTTTGAGGTAATTGTCCGAGAACCCCACCCACTGACCATGCTCATTTTGTTCTTCGGTTAAAACGCGCAATTGGCGACCGAGGAAGCGGCGATAAAAACTCAATTTCTTTTCCTCGGAAAGGCGATGCAATGCTGCACTCCGCGCCTTTTTGATTGCCGGCGGAACTTTATTTTTCAGCCGTGACGCGGCAGTGCCGCCGCGCTCCGAAAATGTAAAAACATGTGCATAAGTCAGCGGCGAATTTTGCAACAAATCGCAACTGGCGTGAAAAGCTGCCTCGCTCTCTCCGGGGAAGCCGACCATGAGATCGGTGCCGATCAAAATGTCGGGCACGCGTGTGGCCGCGTATTCAATGAAGCGGAGATATTCCGCGATCGTATAAACCCGCTTCATCGCCACCAATACACCATCATCGCCACTTTGCACCGGAACATGCAGATGCGGGCACAGTACCTCCGAATCTGCCATCAAATCAATAAGCTCGAGCGGAATCGTCGTTGGCTCGATGCTGCTGAGGCGCAAGCGCTTCAAACCCGGAATCGTCAGCAGCATTTTGACGACATCGAGAAATGTCTTGTCTTCAAATCGATACGTGCCAATGTTCACGCCGGTGAGCACAATCTCTTTGTGGCCGGCTTCCACGAGCTGCACCGCCTCGCGCTGAATATCCCAAAACGCCCGTGACCGCGCGCGACCACGGGCAAAGGGAATCACGCAAAAGCTGCACATGAAATCGCAGCCATCTTGAATCTTCAAATTGGCGCGAGTCGTTGGCGCTGCCGTGGCGTCGGTCGCAATCGTAAATGGCGCCTTGGTCATTTTACTCTTGATGATCCGCGGCTCGGGGAGCTTGACCGGATCGTCAATAAAATCGACCACGCGCAATTTATCCTGCGTGCCCACAATAAGGTCGATTCCCTCGATTTGTCGCAAGGCCTCGGCGCCAATCTGTGCATAACAGCCTGCCACCGCAACAAACGTTTCAGGATTTTTGCGCAACACTTGCCGCACCAATTGCCGGCATTTGGAGTCGGCTTGTTCTGTCACGGTGCAAGAATTGATCACACACACATCAGCGGGCTGGCCGAATTCGACTACTTCGTAGCCCTGCTGGCGAAACATATTGCTGATCAGCGCGGTCTCGGCTTGATTGAGACGGCAGCCGAGAGTGTAGAAAGAAGCTTTCAGTTTTGTCTGAGTCACCTTTTCAAAACCTTGCAAGAGGTTTCAATTCGCGTTTCAACCATGCCTGGCTTCAAGATACTTTTCCACATCTATGGCCGCCATGCAACCCATCCCGGCTGCTGTCACCGCCTGGCGATAATAATGATCGACGACATCGCCGGCGGCGAAAACCCCTTCTATGTTGGTCATCGTGCGATTTTTCAATTTGATGTAGCCGACCTCATCCAATTCAATCTGGCCTTTGAAAATTTCGGTGTTGGGTTGATGGCCGATGGCGACAAACACGCCGTCGCAGCGCACTTGGGTACGCTGATTGGTTTTGACATTCCGCAGTGTCACGCCGGTAACCGTGCCCTTGCCCACATCGTGAATCTCTTCCACCACGCTATCCCAGATAAACGAAATTTTGGGATTCTTGAAGGCGCGCTCTTGCATGATTTTCGAGGCGCGTAACGCATCGCGGCGGTGGACGATGGTCACTTTGCTGGCGAATTTGGTGAGGAAGCTTGCATCTTCCATCGCGACGTCGCCGCCGCCAACGACAATGACTTCTTGATTGCGGAAAAACGCGCCGTCGCAGGTGGCGCAAGAGGAGACGCCATGACCACGCAACTGGCGCTCGGATTCCAAACCTAGCCATTTCGCCGAGGCGCCAGTAGAAATAATGACTGTTTCGGTCAAATATTTTTGGTCGCCAACAAAAATCTCGAAAGGCTGGGTTCTAAAATTCACTTTGGTCACGGCGTCATAAATGATCTCCGCACCAAAGTGCTCGCACTGCCTTTTCATTTGTTCCATTAGCTCTGGCCCCATGATGCCGTCAGCGAAGCCAGGATAATTTTCCACCAACGTCGTCAAGGTGAGTTGACCGCCGGGCTCGGGGCCGGCAAAAACCAAAGGTTTGAAATTAGCACGGGCAGTATAAATGGCCGCAGTGTAGCCTGCCGGGCCGGTGCCGATGATGATGACTTTGCGTGTTTCAGACATGTTATTTGTTCTCACGTTTTGTGATGTATAACTCAAAAATTATCCAAGCAAACTTCAAACTCAAGCATACACTGCTTCAGAAAAATTTTCCACCGGCACACTAACAGTTTTGCGCCATTCCTTGTTCGACCTAATTCGCTGCTCAAGCTTCTTGGCAATCTCCGCCGTCAGATATTTTTCTGCGCACTGCTGACACACGCCAACCGGCACATCTTCAAAAATAAATAATTGCCCTCTATAGCGGTAATCTAATTCAAGTGCTTTTTCTTTTACTTCCCCTCCACAAAACGAGCAATCGGCATATTTATGCATGTTGTTCTCCTGATTTGCTTCTTGTTCTCTCATCAATCCATTTAGGTAGTTTTGGCAGATAGACAGTGATTATTCTAATCCACTCTGTCGAGGTACAACCGCATACAACATGGATAGCGCGACCTTGTGAATAGCCAAGAATAAGACAGCTTGGACCTCATGGATCATGAGGATAGTCTTCAAGTATTTCGCCAGCGTAGATAGCAGTCTCAATAACAGGAATAGAAATATCCTCAGCATATCGTTCTTTTTCAGCATGCCAACTGACTTCACACTCTCCCCGTTTTATTTTTTCTCTAATTTCGATTATGTCCATTTGAAATGCCTAAAGCAAATTTGTAAATGCATATTTTTTACCCCATTGATTCGCCTCGCTCGCGCCGATAATCAAAAATCATTTTCAGGACATCAACACAGTTGAAGACGGCATCTTCTATGGAGTCGCCTTCGGCAAAGGCACCTTGAATAATCGGAACCGAAGCCAGAAAGCCTTCATCGTTTTTTTTCAATCACAAAAGTGACCACAACCGCCTTTTTATCTCTTATAAGCTTTCTCCATTTGTCAAACCTCTTATAAAAATAAGAAATCGCGCCAAGATTATCAAGCATTTCTTCTCGGCGAAAAACAAAAAAGGCGAAGCCCGCCACATGGACGAACTTCGCCTGATGGATTGCTCCTCACCCTGTCCTATTGCCACAAACCTGGCGTGGCGGCATTCGTATATTGTGCGATTGACCGGTCAATGAGTGCATTAGTTCACTTTTGTAATTTCCTTCCTGAAAAAGACACCCCGATCACGTAATTGCGCGGCAGTCCGGGCTCCAGATAGATTGGCACGCCATTCACAATGTCCGGATTAATAAAAGCCGAGGCCGCATATTTTTTGTCGCTCAGATTGTTGACGCCGACAAAGCCTTGCAATCCCAATCCTTCCGTAATCTGCAGCGGCTGGCGAAATCCCACGGTGAGATTTGAGATATGATAAGCCGGCACTTGGGTGCGATTGGCATCATCCACAAAATATTCGCCAAGGCCTTGCAAATTGATTTCAGCATACAAGCTGGCCAGCTTAGGCGGCTCGAAACGCAGGGCGACATTGTAGAAGACCTCCGGCACGCCGGCAACTTGGTTGTCTTTGTAATCCGCAAATCTTCCCGCCCTGCCGTAGTGCACCGAATCGACTTTGTATTCAACATATTTGCTGCTGGCATACGAAACCGCCGCTTGCAATGAGACGCCATAATCGAATTGCCCTTGGGCGCCGGCTTCAAGGCCATAACGCCGGGTTTTACCGGCGGTAAAATAAAATCTGCCGCCACGATACGGAATAATATCATTCTTGACATGGATGCCATACAGCGCGAGGTCATACGACAGCGAGCGCAGCAATCCGGCTCCGGCCGGAACGATAATGTGTTTGGTGCCGATTTCCACGGTGGACGACTGGATGGGATCGAGCAAGGGATTAATCGCATACACCTTGTCCTGCCCAAAAGTCGAGGCCGGATCGGTCTCGTTGCCGGCCGGCACTTCGATGCCGCCGCCCAAATTGGCATAAACGCTATGCGCCGGTGACAGGCGATAGTTGATACCGGCTTTCGGCGTCCAGCACGCAAACGATTTTTCGGAATTGAGCGCGGTGTTGATGAAATCTTGTGCATAATACGTTACATCGCTGTAGCGCGCGCCCAACAGCAAGCTCACGCTTTGGCCGAAGCTTAGTTCTTCTTGAACAAACGCGCCGAACGTATTGGCGCCCTCGCGCTTGTTTTGTTGCAGCGTCGAGCCGCGGCCATTCGTGGGCGAAAGATTATAAAACAAAATGGCGCCATCTTGATAGGCTTCATCCACGCCGGCTTGGAACACGCTCTTCACCGAGGCGGATAAATCCTGGCGATAGCGATACGCCAAATTGCCGCCGACGTGGTAACGGTTGAAATCGCGAAACGTGCCGCGCTCGGAGCGCTGCAAATATTTCGGCTCGACGAAGGCCAGCGCCGAAAATCCATGCGCGTCGTTGAGATCGTGATCCAACGTAGCCGCGATGCGCCCCAAGCGATTGTAGCGCCGCTCGTTGCGTTGCAGATAAGTCGGATTGGCCTGCTGCGGATCAGCATCGAACTGCGCCTGCGACAACGGGCCGGGAATGAGGAATTTGTTTTTGGCGCCAACGAGATAGATGCCGAGTTTCGTGCGTTCACCGGGATTGGACAATAAGCTGATATTCACCAGCGTCCGTTCTCCGGCAGAGTTTTGCCGCCAGCCGTCAAAGGTGGTATGGCTCAGCGCCAGCGCCAGCCGCGCCTCGCCCAGCATCGCGCCGGTTTGCAGCGTATATTTCTGCAAACCGAAGCTGCCGTTCAGCACTTGCGGCGAAACAAAAGGCGCCTCGAAGTACGGTGCGGAGATGATGTTGATGACGCCTCCTGAGGCATTGCCCCAAACCGCCGAGGCATTCGAGCGAATCACTTCGAGGCGTTGCGCCAGGCTCAAATCAATAAAGTCAAACGACGTTCTGCCGTCCGGTTCCGTTTCCGGGACACCGTCGAGTAAAATGCGGATGCCACGCGAGGTGCCGGCGTTGGAGCGGTCGCCAGCGCCTCTCGCACCGAAGCCGCGAATGGTAATGCGAATATCCTGATGGCCGGCGCGTGATTGTGCCAGCACGCCGGGAACAAATTTCAACGCCTCTTCCATGCCGTAGCCACGCGTGTTTTGCAGCCTCTCCGGGCCGAGCACATTGACGGCGAGCGGAACCTTGATCGCCTGCTCCGGATAGCGCAGGGCGGTAATGGTGACTTGTTCAAATTCATAAATAGTGCTGTCACTTGTGCTCTTGCGTCCCTGCTCGCCTTGAGCTGCAACAGTGGCAGCAATGCCGCTAAAAATCGCGAGCACAAAATTTCTCCAACTGCGTTTGGCGATACACATATTGTGATCCCTTCGCTTGAGGTTAAAGCCATCCCGTAGCAAAAGTTGGAAAAAAATTCTGATATTTTGGGCTCACGGAAACAAAACCTTTCTTACCTGGATTATTCATAAAACTTAAACCACCAAGACACAAAGACACGAAGAGAAAAGACTTGTCAAGCTTCAAGGGAAAAACTGAATTTTCATAGCCACTCTGCCAGTCATTCTCTAAAATCAAAACTTTGTGTCTTCGTGCCTTTGTGGTTAAGAATAATTCACGCTTATTTCAATTTGATGAGCTGTTCCCTACGGGCGCAGCCACTGCGGGCGCAGCCACTTCCGTGAGCAATTCATTCTTTTCCCTGTTTGGTTGCGGTTCGCGTTGTGGTATTATGCTTCAGGCGGGGGTGTCGGAGGAGGGTCGATCCAGGTTTTCAATCCGAAACCATGATGGTCCCATGCCATTTCTTCCGCGACATCAACCAAACAAACTCCATCGTTTGGGCTGAAGAAAAGAAGGACGAATAAATTCAAAAGCCTGTGGACGCGTTGTTGCCATTCCGCGTTCTGGCCCAGGTCACGCTTGACCAATTCCTCGAGATTGGCAAAAAGCTGAGTTTCCTTCTCATCGGCAAGACAATAATACCAGGTGGTGTCGCCATGGCTCTCCTGCCGAACGACATCGTACATTTGGCCGTCATAACGAAACTCGTGCTCTTCAACGCGTTGAAAAGCGGGATGGGGTTTCCCCTCACAAATTTTGAACAGAACCAGCTCGGCTTCCGGCACGCCGGCTTTGATGTGCTGCTTGATCTCCCGGCGGATTTCATATTTTTGGATTTCGAAGACAAAAAGGTAGCCTGCTGCCTGCAACAGCATGAAAAGAAGCAAGACTGTGGCTACGATGCTTCGCATACAAAGACAATCTATTGGAAATTATCCTTATGATCAATGAAAACTTTTACATTATCGCTTGATTGCAAGAGTGCTTTGAAACGGCGCGTGTGCAGATGCGTATCCAAACGTTTCGATGATTTCCGGGTTCCCGGTCGACAGATACAATTCGGATTGATATGAAGTTGATGAGGGGGCAACTGTGAGATTGGAAAGACGCTGCTCAGAACCCGCCATATTTGACGATAGACGTCAAATCTGTTGAAGTCTGTGTGAAACTTTTGCCTCACGAAGTAGCGAATGACCGCTTCCTCCTCCCCAATTCATCAAACAAACGTTACAAACCGATCAGCCGGTGATTCGGCATCATCAAACGGACTTCTCTTCGCTCGCAGTGAGAATCAAAAATCAATACCCTTCTGTGCCAATTTTCCTTTTTGATACGGATGCTTGATTTCCTGCATCTCGGTCACCAGATCGGCGCGATCGATGACTTCCTGCGGTGCGCCGCGTCCGGTGAGAATCAAATGCGTGCATTCAGGTTTGGCGGCAATAACTTCCAACATTTTTTCCACCGGCAACAATCCGGTTTTCACCGCAACATTGATTTCATCGAGAATCACAAGATCGTATTCATGACTGCGCAGAATTTCAATGGCACGATTGGCCGCCGCCAGCGCCGCCTGGCGATGCTCCTCTTCCGGAAGCCGGTCGTCGATAATTTTATAAAACCCTTTCCCCATCGGCTCAATGACCAGGTACGGCTCCAGCAACTTGGCACCATCCAGCTCGCCATAGTGCCACGAGCCCTTGACAAACTGGAGCATGAAAGTACGCAGACCGTATCCCGCGGCCCTGATTACAGTTCCCAGTGCCGCGGTGGTTTTGCCCTTGCCGTTGCCGGTATAAACGATGGTCAAGCCGTGGCGGATTTTTATCCTTTTGGGAATTTTCCCATGCACCATAAAATTGTTCACACTGACTTTACCCGAGGCGCAAGGCCGCGGACAAATCATCAGCGAGGCGCTCGAAGATTTCCTGCGTCAGATGGCTCGGGACGTTCTCGCGCTCTGCTGTGCGGTTCTGTTGGCGATACCGCGAGAACCTCAAGCTTTTGCCTTCGCGCAAGATTATTTCATAATACGAAATTTCTTCGTTCTTATGGTAAGGCGCGGCGCTTCGCATTTGCGCAACACCGTTGACTTCATCCAATTCCACCAACCGAAAGTTCTCCAGCAGATAGGAAACCCGGCGCTCGATTTCACCGGACTGGCGCAGCAACAAATCCTTGATGGGCGCATTTGACGCGGGGGGTTGCAGGCGGGTTGCGGATATGGTTTTCACCATGTAACTGAACTTATCGAAATCTTGGATTTCGGCCTGCAGATGAATACCGTCCATCTCATCCTCGATGAGGCTACCACGAGTCCCACCGACAGAATCCGTCGGCAAACGCTTGCCGGCTTCCATCTGCTGCCTCACGGTCAGCTGGGCCATGAGTTTTTGTCCGAGTGTCATGACAGCACCTCCTTGGATGATTAGTCGATTTCCGTTTCTTGGTACTCTTCTCCCTCACAACTCAACAGAGTTTTGACTTCATCGACCACTGTTTCCAAATGCACCGGGCGCGTCCAGAGCGTGTGAAGATTTTTCAAAGTATCGCGCGCCTCATCCAGCTTGAGATCGATGCCTTCATGCCGGTGCCGCAAATACAATTCGCCGCGATTCCGGTAATTGCTATCCTCCACGTAGATGAACGGCTGACCCCAATTGGTCAAGGAAAACAGCAGTTTTTGCTTGATGGCATTGAAGTCACGGTCAGTGATCTCGTAAAAATTGGTGCGATCGTTGTATTCGTAAACAAAAAGCTTGTGCTCACGACAAAACTCGGGTGTCAAAAAGGCGTCGATGAACATGACATCATTATAGAGTTTGCGAACCTCGAATATTTTTTGTCGGCCCAACCCGAGCTTTCGATCCCAATTTTTCTTCACCTCGAAATCATCGCATTCTTCATACTCCTTGCCAAATTTGCCCTTGTTCCAACGATCTTCAATATCCCGGAACAGTTCGACCCCAAGTTTATAGGGATTGAGGCGACCCGGTCCGGTCAGCAGGGTTCCGGAATGATGATCGGCATAATCGATAATCTCCGCGTCGGAGAGCACGCGCTCAGTCATGATTTTGGAATGCCAGTATGTCGCCCAACCCTCATTCATGATTTTCGTCTGCGCTTGTGGCGCAAAATAGTAGGCTTCTTCCCGAATGATCGACAGGATGTCTTGCTGCCACTTTTGCAGCGGCGCGTGATCGATCAGGAATTGCAAAATGTCACGCTCGGGCTTTTCCGGGATCTTGCGCGCCTGGGATTTGACTTTTTCCTCCTCTTCCTTGCGTTGCGCCTCGATGAGCTGCCGCGGATTGATAAATTCATCCATGTATTCTTTTGGGCTCTTCAGACGCAACCGGGACTCGATGGGCTCCTCCTCCGACTCAACCTCCTTTTTCTCCGGTGGGGTTTCGATAAATTGCGAATGGGGATCAATCAAATTTTCGAGAGACAGGCAAATGTCAATAAAATCCTCGACTGTCTTTTCACCATACTTTTCGGCATAGCGGCGGATGCGCGTGGCATGATTCGCCATCTCATCCATCATCTTGCGGTTGGTCTTCGAGAACCACAGGTTGTTTTTGAAAAAGTCACAATGGGCGTAAACATGAGCCATCACCAACTTTTGATCGACGAGATTATTGCAGCGCATCAAATAGGCATAGCTCGGGTCGTTATTGATGACCATCTCGTAAATTTTTGAAAGTCCGTAGGAATAACTTTTCGAGAGCTCTTCATATTCCATGCCATGCCGCCAGTGCGGATAGCGCGTGGGAAAGCCACCGTAGCTGGCCACTTCATTGACCTCGTCGTATTCGAGCAGCTCGAATATCGTCTCATAAAAATCGAGACCGAACTCGCGGGCGTAACCCTTGATCTCGTCTCGAATAGCAGAAAGCTCGGCAGTCAGACTCATGGATTTTGTCATTCCCTCTTGAGTTTTCCAAACACGGCGCCAAAGTCATCTCCCCTTGCCCAAAAACTCCTTGATGGAGTTATAAATCGCATCTTTATCGGGTATTTCGGAAAGAATGAGCTTGTCTTCGCTATCAAAATAATCTTCCAAATCCCGCATAAATTGGCCGCTGCCATAAGGACTCTCCACCTGGCCGTAGCAAAAAAGATTCAGCTTGGGCAGCAGTTTATCCTGCAGAATCTTGATGCACTCATCCGTATCAATTTCACCCCAATTATCACCATCCGAAAAATGAAAAGCATAAATATTCCATTGTTGCGGGTCGTAATCTTCTTCAATAATCTGATCAGCAAGCTTGTAGGCGGACGAAATGATGGTACCGCCACTTTCACGCGTGTGATAAAAAGTATCCTGATCGACCTCACGCGCAATGGCATCGTGGATGATATAACGCGTGGTAATATTTTTATATTGATAGCGCAACCAGGTGTCGATCCAAAACGACTCGATGCGTACGATTTCTTTCTGTTCATCACCCATCGAGCCGGACACATCCATCATGTAAATAATCACCGCATTGGCTTCCGGATACTGTTGAGTTTTCCAGGTCCGATAGCGGCGATCTTCGCGGTACGGAATAATGACGGGATTCTCCGGATCGTAAGTCCGACTCACCAGATGGCGCTTCAATGCCTGCTTGTACGTACGCTTGAAATGCCGCAACGACTCCGGGCCACTGCGGCTGATGCCGGTGTATCGATCCTTCTCGCTGATAATGTTTTTCCTGCCTCTGGCCTCGATGTTCGGCAACTCGAGCTCCTCGCCGAGCATCTGTGCCAGCTCTTCCAGCGAAATATCCACCTCGAGCAGATGATCACCCGGCGCCTCGCCCGCCTGGCCACTGCCGCCATGTTCATCATCGCGGCCAATCGGCGTACCAATGTCTCCTTCACCCTGACCGACGCCGCCGGTGTTTTTCGGCGAGTATCGGAAATGCGGCAGATTGATCTGGGGCACGGGAATACTCACCAAGTCTTTTCCCTTTTTCCCAATCAGCTCGCCGCGGGTGATGTACTTTCGCAAATCCTTCTTGATCTTGCCGCGAATAATCTGCCGGAAACGACTGTGGTCTTTTTCAATTTTCTTGACCATGGGCTGTTTATTTTACGATGACAAATTGGCGTTCGCTCCAGTCAATTGCTCTCCTGTCATTCTCGCGCGACTCAGTTCCAATTGTGGAGATCGAAGCCCTTGTCATACCCTGCTTTTTCAAGGCACATCGCTTCTCCACACAAATTTATCTACCGATGATGATGCTTCACATCACCGCGTGCAAAGATGCTCGCGACGTAATTGAGCACGTCGGTGGCGCACACGTCACAATAGCCATAATATTTCATCATGCGCGCCTTCACCACGTCGATTTTCTCCTGGGTTTCCTTGTCCACGACGCTGGAAATGAGACTGGTGAGTTTGATGGTATCCTTTTGATCCTCGAACAGCTTGAGCTCCAAGGCCTTTTGCAGGCGCTCGTTGCTCCTGTAGTCGAAGGTTTTCCCCTCCAAAGCCAGTGCGCCGATGTAATTCATGATTTCGCGGCGGAAGTCATCCTTGCGGCTTTCGGGAATGTCGATTTTTTCCTCGATCGAACGCATCAGCCGCTCATCCGGATCCTCGCTGGCGCCGGTGTATTTGTTTTTCACTTTCTCACGCTGCGTGTAGGCTTTCACGTTGTCAATATAATTACCGCACAACCTTTTCAGCGCCTCCTCATCTGCCGCAATGGCGCGCTGCACTTCGTTCTTGACGATGTCTTCATATTCCTCCTTCACCACCGCCAGCAGTTCCTTGTAGCGTTTGCGCTGTTCTTCGCTGGTAATGAGCGAATGATGCTTGAGGCCGGCTTCGAGCTCGTTGATCACCATGAACGGGTTGACGCAGCCCTCGCCCTTGTCGCTCACCAGCGCGTTGGAAATTTTATCCTGAATGTAGCGCGGCGAGATGCCTTCCATGCCTTCGCGCTCGGCATCGGCCCGCAACTCCTTGATGTTGTCCTCGGTAAAACCGGGCAGGGTTTTACCGTTGTATAATTTCAGCTTCTGCAACAGCGTCAGTTGCGCCTTTTTCGGCTCTTCGAGGCGGGTCAGTACCGCCCACATCGAAGCCATTTCAATGGTGTGCGGCGCAATATGCTTGCCCTTGATGCGCGAGCTGTTATAATCCTTCTCATAAATCTTGATCTCATCGGAGAGTTTGGTGATGTACGGAATGTCGATCTTCACGGTGCGATCGCGGAGCGCCTCCATGAACTCATTGGATTGCAGCTTGCGATATTCAGGCTCGTTGGTATGGCCGATGATGATTTCGTCGATGTCGGTCTGGGCAAATTTCTTGGGCTTGATTTTGTGTTCCTGCGAAGCACCAAGCAAGTCATACAAAAACGCGACATCGAGCTTGAGAACTTCAATGAACTCGACCAGGCCGCGATTGGCGATATTGAATTCGCCGTCAAAATTGAAAGCACGCGGATCGGAGTCCGAACCGTACTCGGCGATCTTCCGATAGTTGATATCGCCGGTCAACTCCGTGGAATCCTGATTCTTCTCGTCTTTGGGCTGGAAGGTGCCGATGCCAATGCGATCCTTTTCCGAAAGCAACAACCGGCGCACCTTGACTTCGCCAATTACCTTGGTCCAGTCGCCCTGATACTTGCGCAACAATTCTCTGAACGTCTGCCGGCAGAAGGGACACAATTCGCCGATGATCTGCACCTGCTGATCTTCCGGCCGGTCTTTGTTCAGCTCCGCCATGACGCGCTCACGAAACTCCTCGGGTATCAAATGCAATGGCTCCTCGTGCATCGGGCAATCGACCCAAGTAACCTCACCGTTGTGCACCTGTTTCCACGAGTAGGTGTACAGGGCACCGTCTTTTGTCCGCGAATAAGCTTCCAGACCTTTCTTCAACAGTCTGACAATGGTGCTTTTCGCCGAGCCCACCGGACCATGCAACAGGAAAACCCGCTTCTCAGTACCATAGCCTTTTGCCGCTGATTTGAAGAGGTTCACAAATTTCATCAGCGGCCGTTCGAGACCATACACGGCATCGCGCCCGTTATCGATGGGATCATCAAAAAATTTATACTTGATCAATTTTTCCTTGTGCTCGACAATCTCCTCGGTACCAAAACTGAGAATCATATCATGGATGCGCTGAAAAGCATTGCGCGCAACCCTGGGATTGTGTTTGACAAGACCCAGGTATTCCTCAAAGCTTCCCTCCCAATGCAGCTCACGGTAACCCTCGATATCTTGCAAGTTACCGATGAGACTGATGATATTGTCTTTTGACTGCACCTGTTTTTTTTCTTCCATGGTCTATACCTCCGTTCCGTCAAATTTTCAAGACATCAGACAAAATTACATAAAAGCAGTGCCGTCAGCATGTGCTTTGGGTTTAATATGAAATGCTCGATGCACCACACTGTAGGTACAGCCTCACGCCAGACTCTCTACGAGCAGAGCCTGACTTGACCAACTTCCATACACGATCGAGAACTGTTCTTCCGGAATAGCAAGCAAAGTATACGGCTGATCAGCGGTAGGTTACGGACAGGCTCACCGACTTCACTATATCCTACGCAGAGGCCAAAATAGTCGAAGGCAGAACCTGGCGCTGCGCCTTATCAGCGAAAATATCGCAGACGAGTATCTCATCCTCCGGCTCATGGGTATGGTGTTTACTCTGCCCGTTAGTGTTCGACAGTGAGGTGATGCGTCTCCATTCGCTCGCGAAGGTCGGACCTCGTGTCGCCGCCATGGTCATCCTGTCCAGCAACACCCGCGCTGAACTCCATGTCCTTCCCGAGACAAAAAAGTCGAAATCCGCAGAATTTCGACTTGCAAGAGACAAAGATCATTTAAGAAGAGATTACAATTCAATATTAGTTATACCGGTCAAAAAAGTCAAGAGTTTTTTTCGTCGCTGGTGATCTGCATCAAGCTTCTGTCAGGGCCGCTGATCGCATCCTCATCAGACGCTTGCCGGCTCGATTCGATTTGCTTCTTTTACCCTGAATGGACCGAAAAGGTTCCATCGCGCTGTGCGCAAAGTCTGGCTTGCGATCAGATTCTCTTGCTCGTGCGCATACGCCTACTCGCTTTTGATGCAATGTAAATCGAAAAGCCAGCAAGAACAAAAGGATGATGATGAGTCCGGGGATGAGCGCTTTTACCTGCCAAAAACAGTTTTTTCCACCAGTCTTCCCAGCTCGCCCTCATAAAACTGATGCAAATAATCCTCGGATTCAAACAGATGCTGCGCCTGCGGTTGTTGGCCGCGCGCGATGAGGTATTTCAATTCCTCCAGGTTGCGTGACCAGCATGCGCCATTGAAGAATTCAGCGCCCGCGAATTGAGTTTTGTACAACGCGTTCCGTGTATAGCAACTTCCCAAATAGATGAACTCGAATCCTTCCTTCGCGAAATAATCAACCGCGGCGGTCATCATGAACATGCCGAGGTTTTGGCGGTAATAATTGAGATCGTAAAAGGCGTAGTAATACTGCGCCACGTACGGCGGCTCCAGATAAAGCATTACCAAACCCACGTCTCGTTGCGTGGCAGCATCATGAAAGATCAGCAGATGGGTGGTGATTTTCGAATTCATCAAATTGTCGAGGCGTTCGGCCGTCATGATTTCCCTGCCGAATTTGATGTCGGCATAAGTCAAGCAAAACTCACGCCACTGGCCAGTGAACTCAAACTTGTCTCGCGGCAGCAATTGAAACGAAATATTCGCGCACTTGCGCATGACGCGCCGATTCTCCGACGACAGCGAAAACTCGCGCAACGCCACCCGCACGCTGCGGCATAAATAGAAACGATCCAAATTTTTTGAAGAGGGCAAAAAGCCTTTTTCAAAAAAAAGATGCGGCTGTTCCTCCGCTTCGGGAAAGGCCCAAATAGCGTAGGGGAAAATGTAATGCTGATAATCGGGGGCGGCTTCGGAGAAGAGGAGTTTCAAGGTGAACAATACTCCTATCAGAAAAAGGCATTCTTACTCATCAAGCTCAATTCCCAACTGCCTAAACGCTTCTTTTATCTTGTCCTCATAATCCTGTTCCGTGATCTGGCCATTCTCAGCCAGCAGCTCAATTTTGAGTCGATCAAAATTGGCTTGCAGCAGATTCATGACGCCCATGATACCGGACACTTTTCCTTTGGGAAGGGTAAACCGAAGACGAATTTCCTGCCGCACGGCTTTCTGTTTTCCAGAAAGACTTGTTGCCGGTGAAAGGTTTTGCTGCGAAACCAGTTCCGCGATGCCGGTGGTTACCTTACCTTTGATCTCATCACTTGTGGGATAAGGCCTCGCATACTCTTCTTTCCCCTCGGACGGAACGCAGAGTTCTTCCCGAATAATCACCTCGCTGCTGGAAAGCGCAACCGGCACACTTTGGTTGAAGAAACGACAAACCGGCTCCCCATCTTCCAATTCGCCCAACCCAAACAGCCCTTGCTGGACACCCTCGGCAATACCCTTTTCCCAAACTTCTCTGCGGACTACCCGAAACTCACCCGGCGTTTTCGCGCCGGATTGGTACAATTGTTCGGTTTGTACAAAAGTGTTATTTTTGAGATACCGTTCCTTGATAATCAACGGAACAATGCGCTCCAAAATCTCTCCTTCCGAGCGGAGCTTTTCGTAAACTTCGTCGTCGAGCTTCTTCGCTTCGCCATACGTGGGAATGCCCAAATCTTGTTCCTTGAACCCATCTTTGGCCGGAATATACAACAAGCGATAATAGCGCCGCAACGCCTCGTTTAAGCCCTCTTCGATTCTCTTCAGATCGGCTTTGATTTCTTTCTTTTGTTCATCTGAGAGATGGATGGTCATGTCCTCGCCAATCATGCGGTAGGCGATCACCTTCTTCACAAGATGATGGAAGCCGGCTTTTTCGCTCTCCAGCGGGGCCAAGAAGAACAGCGTATTGCGGTTGGCTCTTGGCGTGCTACCCTTCGTTTCCAGAGTCTGTTTCATAAAAGCATGATCACACGCTTTCAGAATGATCAGTTTCAAATCCGGCGTATCGGGAATCTCAACTTTTCCCGAGGACGAGAACTCCGGCCACAGAAAAACTTTTAATTTTCCACCGGCAATATTTTTCTTCAACAGCCCTTGCTCAAATTCTTCCAGCTCGGCATCCCCGAGGTTTTCCATTTTGGTCAACAGAATGCGATTGAGATTCGGCTGATTGGTGAAATAATATTTGCCGCTTTGATATTGCAGAAAGAATAAATTTCCTCGCAATTGCTCGAGGGCTTCAGCCACTACCGCCGCAGGATTTTGTGTCGTGGTCGCAACACGCTTGGCCTCGCCCAAAGTGACACCTTTCTCCGTACCGCCGGAAAAAGAGTAAAGAAAAACCGTGGTGGTGGTACGCGCGCCCAACTTCAAGCCTTTGTAAGCATCTCCAAGCGCCGCATCAATTTTTCTCGAGCCGGATTCTTCGCCGGTAATATCGGCAGCAATGACGCCGTTATATTCTGCGCCCGTGTGCTTCAGAAGTTCTTGACGAATCTCCTGATTACGCAAGTCAAAATCCGCCAGGCTGACATAAGGCGCTTGCCTGTCTTTGAGCGCATGAATCACCAGCGACAACAGCCGCAAAACGCCGCGAGTACGTTGAAAATTGGGAAAGCTGCCCCAACGTTGGTAAAGCACGTCGATCACTTCCGGCAAAAAAGGATACGACGATTCAAAGCGGTTGTGATATTCGGAGGGCTCGGTGCCGACCGGCAAGATGGATTCTTTGAGAGCGTAATCCATGAAGTTCTTGATGATCGTATCGGCTCGAGCGTGATCAATCCGCGAGAAAAGCCGCTGCCGGATAACCTTGGTAATTTCGTGTTCTTGCACCGGCGAGTAAATCTTCTCCACGCGGCCAGCGACTTTCTGCAGTTGCCCAAAAAGCTTTTCAGCTTGCTCATCATAGTGCTCCAGAATGCTGGAAGGCAAGGTGATGACCAAGGCAACTTTTTCCAGCGTTCCCACCACCTCGGTAAATTCCTGCATAAAAGCCATGGTCTGGGCTGCCAGGGTGCTTTCGCCGACCGCGACACCGGCGGCTTTGGTCACGTATTCCAGCACCTCGTCCATCAGAACGAGCACCGGCTGTTTTTGTGCCAGCAAGCGGTAAAGCGCCTCCCGGCCCGGAGAAACAAGTCCCTTGAAAGCCTCTCGCTTTCCGGTTAATTGCTCTTCCAACATTCCCCACGGTGTATCCGCCGGACTCATGGCGGTTCCGACGATGACCACCTTCTGTGCTTGCCATTCGCTGGCTTTATGATACATCGCAATGAGCGCGTGCGTTTTGCCGCCGCCAAACGGAGTTTGAATCTGAATGACCGGATCACCGCCCTTGCCTTGCAGGCGCTTGGCCACGATCGCCAGCAGGTTTTGCAAGCCTTCCGTCAAATAGGTTTTCCGGAAAAATTGTCTGGCATCTTTATATTCATCCACGCCACGGCCTTTGAACACCTCCCACAGATCGGCGGCAAACACGTCCATCGTGAGCCGGCCTTCCAAAATGTCGCGGTGGGGGATGGCGATGGTATGAAATGCAGTCATTTTATCTCATCTCCTCTGCTGTCTTTTTTCCTGAAGTATTCTCGACAGATCTCAACGAGTTTTTGATAAAGTTCTTCCTCGTCGGTAACGCACCTTTCTTTTTTTCTTTCTTCATCCCAAAAGTAAACTTTTTCATCATCCCACCCATGTAGTTCTTTGGGTTCATACGCCGTTCTCATACGAACAAACCTCCTTAAGAACGTGTTGCAAAGTGATATTTCGATTAGCCCCGTCGGGGCGAAATGTTTGTCGCAAATAAATTTTATCTTCCCATTGAGCTCCGTAGGAGCGGCACGTTCACATTTCGCTCCCAAAGGAGCTTCAAGATTGAGGAGAACCAACGACTATAAACATTTTGCCCCTCCGGGGCTAATTCTTCAAAAACCTTCCAACTTCATCTGTTTCGCTTCTTTCTTCATTTCGTCTTTAATTTTCATCT
>JAPDQK010000012.1:93955-119336 GCA_034505955.1 Candidatus Zhuqueibacter pondensis | reverse complement strand
TGGCTTTTAACAGTAAGAATTTGTGTTTCCAGATTTGAGTCCGTCTTTGCTTTGGCCCGGCAGCGCAACACTGCAAAATAAATACCCGCAGCAATTTTCCGGTTTGTTTGATCCACACCATTCCAAATGACCAAGAATCTGCCCGCTGTCATGGCACCTTCGGACAAGGTGATTAGTTCACGACCCTGGAGATCAAAAACTTTCAGCGAAATTTGAGCCGGCACGGGAAGCGAGACCTCGAACCGGGTAACCTCACGAAATGGATTGGGATATTGGCGTAACGCGATCTTAATCGGCAAAATTTCGGGTTCCTCGGTAATTGCTGATGAAGTCAAATAAGCAGCGAACCCCGATCCCGGTGGTCGAAGAATGAAGGACGTGCTGGCAGAATCGGCGAAGGTTGTGTTCCATTGGCCACGTCTCGTATCAAACCACTGGCCACGAATTTCACCCTCCGCATCCGAAAGATCGATTGTGAAAGGATCCGGATTGTCCGCATAAACGACGTAGGCGACACCGGGTTGAGCGGCCAGCCAGCGGGATTGGCCGAGCGACTCAAAGCGGCTGAACTTCCACCAACTGATCGTATATTTGCCGTTATTCGTCCAGAAATTTTTGAGAATCGTCATGAACACGGCGCCGTCCGAATACAGACTCTCCGGCGTCATCGTTGCGTTTGAGTGGAAGGTGGCAGTATTGCCATAAACAAAAAAGCCGCCACGCATGAGGATTTCCCATGCGTCTCTACGGACTTCTTCCGGGGATTGGTCGCCTTCATAACCGAACTCGGCGTTGATCACCGGTTTGTGGTATCGCCGGTCACGGGTGATCTGTGCCGGATCAGAAGTTTGCTCATAGATCGTGGTATGCCAAGCCGCTTTGCCAAAGTCATCGGCACTGGTGTCGATTGTGTGGGTCGTAATTGGGTGGCCATAGGGATCCATGGCTTTGAGGAACTGGCCGAGGTGGCTGTGCCCGCCCGGGGGGTCGGCTTCTTCATACTCGCCAGCAGTGATCCAGATGATATTATAAGCGGAATAACGACTGGTTACATATTGAACATAGCGCTCGACTTGCCTTTGGGTTGAAAATTGTTGCCATCCTTCGTCGGCCCATGCCAAAACGAGACCGGCAATGATACCCTTCGCATTCAGATACGCAACACGTTGATCAAGCTGCTGCCAATATCCGGGATTAAGATTGTCCACATCGCTCGAATAAAATGGCGGGCCGCCTTCATTTCCTTCGGCTCCTGGAGGATTGAGTGCATAAATCTGACCGTGGATATAATTAAAACCCTGTGCCGCACGCGCCTCCACATATTTCTGAAACTCCGTGGGCCAGGAAACCTCGCTGCTGCTGAACAGCCACTGCGTATCACCCATGAGGAAAAAGGGAGTGCCATCTTCATGCGCAAACGTATAAGGAAACGTCACTGACTCGCGAACGTATCCGTGAGTTGAAGCATGTCCCGAGGGCAGAGTACCGCTACAAGTCAGGGTGCCTGATTTTCCGTTGAGACCCATATCACTTGAACTGGAAATCCAGGCCCAATCACCAGTTGCGGTTGGTGCGAAACGCACGCGATAATTGCTGCCACCGTTCCAAAAGCCTTTCACGGTGAGAGATTTTCCCAGCGCATTTCCCGAAGTGCCGGTGAAAGTCACAGAAACTTCAGGCCCATCGCGATAAGGATTCGGGCCGGCAGTTCGAGCACTCAATGCGATCTCGTAGATTTCATACAAGGCCACCGGACCGGTTGCGATATGGTCACCGCCAAAAGACAAGTCATTCTCGTGACCGGCTGCAGTCATCGGAACAGACCCCGAAAAATTATTGCCGTCTTGAATTTGGAGGTATTGATTGAGCTTTTGCTGCGCCACCCGCAGCGAAGAAAGTGGAATTAAGCTCAAAAAAAGAAGCGCGAGGTAAATTCGGGTATTTTTCATTTCAAGTACAACACCCGCAGTTTGTGCGTGAAAATTTGTGAATTCGTGCCTGAAGTATTCGGCATGGCGGTCTGATATCGTAAGATCACAAAATAAATTCCAGAAGCGATCACGTTGCTGCCCCGGCCTGTGCCATTCCAATCGACAAAAAGCCGACCGGACGATTTCTCCCCCTCGGCCAGGGCGACTACTTCCCGGCCTTGCAGATCAAAAATTTTCAGCGAAATCCATCCGGGCGCGGGCAGCGCCACCTCGAATCGGGTGCGACTGCGAAACGGATTGGGATACAGTCGTAACGCTAATGTCGCAGGCAAAGGGGCAGTGCGTGCTGTGATCGTGCTGGGAAAATTCAAACTTGCTGCAAAGAATGCGACCAAGTCAGGCCGGTTTAAAATGCGTGCCTCAACGCGTTGGCTGTCGGCCATGCCCAGTCGCCAATTGACCTCGGCGACGCCGTCCGCACCGGTAACAACGATACAACGGGCACTGTCACAAGAACCGGGTTGCACGATTCGGCCACCGCCGGAGATCACGTGAAATTCGACTTCCGTATTGGGCGCACCTGCCCCTATGGAATTGAGAACTTTGACAACAAGCGGTTTCGGCAACAATTCACCCGGATTGCCGATCTGCGCGTCACCGCTAACCGCGACGAGACGGTCCATGGTGGGCACGATAATATAAGCGACGAATCCGGCGCCTGGTGGTGTGAGCGCAAAAGCAGCGCTCGCAGCGCCAGAAAAAGTCGAATCCCATTGGCCGGTCCTCGTGTTAAACCAGTGACCAAAAATATCTCCGTGAGCATCCGAGAGATCAATCGTGAAAGAGTCCGGATTGTCCACATACACCACATATTCCACACCGGGTTGGCCTGCCAGCCAGCGTGAATTGCCGAGCGAATCAAAGCGGCTGAACTTCCACCAACTGATCGCATATTTGCCGTTATTCGTCCAGAAATTTTTGAGAATCGTCATGTACGCAGCGCCGGCTGAATACAAATTCTCCGGTGTCATGCTCGCATTGCGGTGGTAGGTGGCGGTATTGCCGTAAACGAAAAAGCCACCGCGCATGATAATCTCCCAGGCATCTTGACGCACCTCTTCAGGAGATTGATAACCCTCGTAGCCGAACTCAGAATTGATTACTGGCTTATCATACTTGCGGTCATGTGTGATCAGCGCCGGATTGCGAGTCTGCTGGTAAATTGTCGTATGCCACGCCGCATGACCAAAGTCGTCGGCGCTCGTGTCGATTGTGTGGGTTGTAATGGGGTGATGGTAGGGATCGTTAGCGCTGAGGTACTCGCCGATATGGTGATGGCCGCCCGGTGGCTCGGATTCTTCATACTCGCCAGCAGTGATCCAAATGACATTGTAAGCAGCATAACGATTGACCAAGTATTGGATATAGCGTTCGACTTGCGTTGTGGTCGAAAATTGTTGCCAGCCTTCGTTGGCCCAGGCCAAAACGAGTCCGGCAACGATGCCCTTCGCATTCAAATACGCGACACGTTTATCCAACTGTTGCCAGTATCCAGGATTGAGGTTATCCACATTGCCAAAATTAAATGCCGGTCCGCCTTCGTTGCTCTCGGCGCCGGGAGGATTGAGTGCATAAATCTGGCCGTGTACAAAATTGAATCCCTGCGCGGCTCGCGCATCGACATAAGCCTGAAACTCGGTGGGCCAGGAAACCTCGCTGCTGCTGAACAACCACTGCGTGTCACCCATGAGGAAAAAGGGTGTAGCATCGTCGTGCGCAAAGGTATAAGGATAAGTTTTCGACTCATGAACGTGCCCATGCATCGAAGCATGTCCGGCGGGCAAAGTGCCCCTACAACTAAGGTTACCTGATTTTCCATTGAGACCCATGTCACTTGAGCTGGAAGTCCATGCCCAGTCGCCGGTAGCGTTTGGAGTGAACCGTACACGATAAGTGCTGCCTCCATCCCAAAAACCTTTCAGGGCGAGAGATTTTCCCAGCGCGTTGTCTGAAGTGCCAGTGAAGGTCACAACAACCTCAGGTCCGTCACGATAAGGATTTGGTCCGGCATTTTGAGCGCTCAGTGCAATCTCGTAAACAGCATACACAGCAATGGCGCTGGTATCCCGGCCGACAGCCGTGTCGTCTGAGAAAGATGGACAGTGGCCGTAACTGGAGGAAGCCGCAAGTAAGAATCCTGTGACAAGCAAAATGATGTTCGTGAGCCGGAGCGAAAATTTGCTTTGGATGGTTTTCATGATACGCCGCCTCATTGATCTAAAATAGCGGTTCACTTCAAATACAACACCGGCAGTTTTTCGATGAGATTCGGCAAATTTTTGCCTGCTGAACCTTCTCCGCCAACCTCGTATCGCAGCGCTACCAAGTAAACGCCAGAGGCAATGGCTTCATTGGCGCGATCCCTGCCATTCCAAGTGACAAAGAACCGTCCAGCGGCTTTGGTGCCCTCGGCGAGGGTCTTCACTTCACGGCCTTGCAGATCGTAAATTTTCAATGAAATCCAGCCGGGGGCGGGAAGCGCAACCTCGAAACGAGTAAAATCACGAAAGGGATTAGGATATTGCCGCAATGCGAATGTCGTTGGCACTGTGTCATCGGCGTCTTCCGTTACGCTGGTAAAATCAATTTGCGCCGTGAAGCGCACCATCAAATCCGGACGTTCCATCACGCGCGCCTCGACTTTTTGTGAATCCGCCTTGCCGACT
Organism: Candidatus Zhuqueibacter pondensis; assembly: GCA_034505955.1. Taxonomy (GTDB): domain Bacteria; phylum Zhuqueibacterota; class Zhuqueibacteria; order Zhuqueibacterales; family Zhuqueibacteraceae; genus Zhuqueibacter; species Zhuqueibacter pondensis. Next base: position 114,679 of record JAPDQK010000012.1, on the reverse strand, counting down.
TGCCATTGAACCGCGGCAGTTCCGTCCGAGCCAGTAGCGACAACGCATTCTGCGCCGTTGCACGTATCCGCGCTGATTATTTTCCCGCCGCCGGAAATCACGCGAAACGCAACTTTCACATTCGGCATGGCAATGCCGGCAGTATTGAGCACTTTGACGGTGAGCGGAACAGCCAATAACTTCCCAGGTTTGCCTATTTGAGCATCACCGCCAACCATCACGAGCCGGTCAATCGTTGGCAATGTCGTGAAAACGAAATCACCACTAAAAGCAACATTTCCGCGTGCGTCACGCGAGTGCACCCGAAAATGATAGGTGGTGTATGGCAGCAGATTGGGCAATATTTCCGTATGGAAGGTTGTCAGTTCACGACGCAGAGTTGTAAATCTTCCGTAAGTGGAGCCCAAACCGAATTCCACCTGACTGTCGGCAGGCTCATCAGTTTGCCAGGCCACCACTGCGAAATTGGACATCACCTGCTGCACGCTAACATTGAAAATGACTGGAGGTTGGCGATCTCGCATTGTGGTAAAAGCGCCGTCTCGAGGGGAAGCCCCATTACCAAAGGCATCGATGCTGCGAACGCGAAAATAATAGCGGGTGCTGTCAGCAAGCCCGGTCAGCCAGAGACCATGGTGGGTTTGCAGCGTGGAGTCGGCACAGACCATGCCGTACGTCATGTCGGTTCCAAAATCTACTTTTGAGTAAGCCGGTTTGTCGGTGTTCCACTGGATGAGCGCGCGGTTCGCCGCAATGCTGTCAACACGAACGTTGCTGATTCTCGGCGCCTCGGCGCCATTGATCGTGATCGTTTGCCGGGCCGCGACATTTCTCCGGATGACGGTTGAGCCGTCGAGGAAAGCTGCGACGACATCAACGGAGGTCAACGTGCCAAGTCCGAAATGCAAAACCGGATCATCCTGCCCCAGATAACCGTTGTTGCTGCGCGATTCCCGCAATCCGATCAGCGTTCCCCCGGCCTGGCCAGGAGGATAGATCCGCGTTTTTGCGCCAAACGCCCCGGCCTGGCCTTGCGGCGAGATCAAGCGGATCTTCAACCAGTTGCCGGAATTAAAATCGTTTCGGATCAGCCAATTGCGTGATCTCTTGCATCCCATCGCGAAGTCCAGATCACCATCATGATCAATGTCGGCAAAACTGATCGCACGAGGATCGTTCAGGTTTTTGACCGGAATGGGCAGCGCTGCGACGAAAATGCCGGCGCCGTTGTTGAGATAACAGACCTCGTCACCGGCAAAAACCAAATCCACATCGCCATCGTTGTCCAAATCGGCAAATCCGCCCATGTAGCCGGTGGTATTGGAGAAGCTCTGCTGGAAGCGGAAAGTACCACCACCGTTGTTGAGATAGAGATGCCCTTCATTGCCACTCGTCAGGAGCATGTCCAAATCGCCATCGTTATCGACATCGGCCATTGAAATACCATCACCGGCCTTGTGGGTAATGCCAATTACCAAGGGCGGAATCAGAGTAAAGTTGCCGTTGCCGTCATTGCGCAGGATATTGACCGGGCCGGTGCGATTAGCGGTGATAATATCGATATCGCCGTCGCCGTCGAAGTCGGTGTCAGTTGACCCCTGGCCGGCGCGCGCCTCGAAGAGCGCGCCGGAGTCGATGCTGGTAAAATGTAAATTACCCTCGTTGCGGTAAACTTCATTGCGATCTCCGGGAGGATCGTTTGTGCCGAGGTAGTCCGTAACACTGAACAGATCAAGATCACCATCGCGGTCCATGTCAAAAGCGATCACGCTGCGAGTTTCCCACTCCCGGATGGGGAGGCCACTGGCAGCGGTGACATCGGTGAAGAAACCCGTGCCGTCGTTGCGATAGATGTTGTTGATACCAGGAACTCCCGTAGTGCCCCGCGTGGTGCCATTGAACAAGTCATAGTCGCCGTCGTTGTCGAGGTCGGCGAAACAGGCGCCGTGGGAGCCGCCATCATAATCATCGATGCCGCGGCGGGCAGCTTCTTCCGCAAAAAGGTTGCCACCGGTGTTGCGAAAGAAAAGATCCGCGGTCGGACTCTCGATCACATTGTACATGGTGATGTAAAGATCAGGCCTGGTGTCATTATCAACGTCGGCAAAAATCGCTGCGTGACCGCCGGTTTCATAATAGCTCGCCGGGCCGCCGGTGCCGGCAGCGAGCGTAATGTCTGAAAATGCAAGTGCAGCCGAAGCATTGGTCTTGAAGGTCTGATCTTCACCTGCCGCCAGATTGCCGGCGGCGTCACGGGATTTCACGCGAAAATGATAAATGGTATTTGCCTGTAATCCGGTGAGCAGAACGCCATGATTTTTCACCAAGCTCGTATCCCAAGCACTGGCCCTGCCATACGAGATGTCAAGCCCGTACTCCACCTGTGAATCGCTCCACTCATTAGTCTCCCATGTGATGGTGGCGTATTCCGCTGTCACGTTGGAGGCGGCAATCTTGCTGATCTGCGGCGCTTCCACATCCGGCGGCGCATCGTGATCGGCAATCGAAAAGTCATCCACCAGCAGCACACCATTCGATTCGGTGTTGAACGCAGCCAGCTCGTAGTAGAATGGCGCATCCAAAGTGTAGCCGGGCAGCGCAAATGCTTCGGTGTAAGTATCCGTCCAGGTCGTGCCATCCAACGAAGCTTCGAAGTGAATATTCGTGTTGTCAAAACGTAATCGCAAATAAACGGTTTCATTAATCACCAAATTCCCTGTGACCTCGAAACTTTTTTCGACTCCATTCTTTTTCCAGTACACGTACAAATGATATGGGCCGCTCATACTTTGACGATACGTGGCAAACCGATACCAATTCGCCTGATCATAAATGCCGTACGGAGAAGAGGCGGAATAAGTCGGGCTCATGCCGAGATCGCCATCATCATTTGATTTGACCACTTTCACAGTGATCGTCGTGTTTCTGGCTGGATAGGCATGACGGGTGAGGACCCACCCAGACTCCGATCCCTGCGAGCGCAACTCCAGCGCTTGATTGGTCACGGCGGATCGGTTGCCCCAATTGCTGCCCAGGCGCCATTTGCTGGTATCGAGCACACTGTTAGTGAAATTATCCGCAAAAAGCATTCTTACGGCTCGGGTCGTAAACGTAAAATCTTCGCTGACCGCCAGATTCCCTGCACCATCTTTGGAGCGGATACGAAAATGGTAGATGGAATTGGGGACCAGTCCCGCGAGCGATAGCAAATGGTAAGTGACCAAAGTCGTATCGAGCGGTGAGAGCGCACCGTAGGCTTTGGTGAAACCGTATTCCACCTGCGAATCGGCCCTTTCATCGGTCTGCCATACAATGGTTGCGCCGGTGCTGGTCACACTGGTGATTGTCACATCGTGAATTTTGGGAAGTGTCGTGTCTCCGAGAATTGAAATGCGCAGAGCAGGAGTGGTAATTTCGGGCGCTTGGCAAAGCGCCCTCTCCGGCACGATTGTAAGAAAATTTGAAAAAAGATACAAGCAATACAGCAAACAAATTCTCATAAAGATCTTTCCGAAAGATTCGTCGGTTAAAAGCAAACTTGTATAAAAACCGCTGAAAGCCAAAATGGCGCCGTTACAAACCCGGCTTCAAAAATATCACATTACCCGCAACCACCAGCATTGCGCATGGGAGAAGACAGGGGTCATCAACATTTGTTCTCACTTTTACAAAATAGGAAAAACCCGGTCAAATTTCAAAGGATAATTTATACGATTTGAAACTGCATACACAAAAAACTTTTGCTTTTTTTGAGCCGAAGGATTATGTTATAACTGACCAGGCACGTTAGCAATCACAAAATCTTTCAAAGCTGGATTTCTGCAAAGAAAATAAAAAAAATTGCCGTTCGTCGGCGTTGTGCTAACGGTAATATAAAAATGAATGCTCCTTTAGATTACTCCGACAAATTTGAGTCTTTCCAGAAGCTGCGATTATACCAAGGATTGGATCGCGCGCAACAGGATTTTATTCGCGACCTCGCCTTCGCCCATCGTTTTACCTTTCAGGAATTCCGGCAAGTCGTGGTCGCGAGTCGTGATCTCGCCATGTGGGGCGAAGGAAATCTCAAAGACTGGTGGCAGGCGCAAACTTTGCAAACCGATCGCAAAGGGGGGCGGCTGAAAGAACACCTCCTGAAAAAGCTGCACCTCCATCTTGAGACCTTGAGAAACACGCCGCCGGCCTATCCGGGCGAAGCTCTTTCAAGACCGAAACAAAGAGACAAAAATCTGATCGTCACGGAGAAATCCGGAAAAAAAATTTATGGCATGTGCCCGGTGGCCTCCGACAAAACCGTCTGCTGCAATCTGCGCACGATTGACGCGGTGGAGAATTGCATTTTCGGATGCAGCTACTGCACCATTCAAACCTTCTATACGGACAAAATCATTTTTGATGAAGATTTTGTCGAAAAGATTCGCGCCATTCCCATCGAGCCAAATCGCTTTTATCATTTCGGCACCGGACAATCTTCGGACGCGCTCGCCTGGGGCAATCGCCATGGCATCCTGGATGCACTTTGTCAATTTGCCGCAGATCATCCGAATATCCTCATGGAATTCAAAACCAAATCCGATAACATCCGCTATTTTCTCGAACATGAAGTGCCGGCAAATATCGTTTGCAGTTGGACTTTGAATACACCCACCATCATCGACAACGAAGAACATTTTACCGCGAATTTTGCGCGACGGATTGCAGCCGCCCGTCTGGTTGCCGACAAGGGGATCAAAGTGGCATTTCATTTTCACCCCATCGTGCATTACCAGGGATGGATTCAAGATTATCCTGAAATCGCCGGCCTGCTCATGGCACGTTTCAAGCCGGAAGAAGTCCTGTTCATCTCTTTTGGATCGGTTACCCTGATCAAACCGGTCATCCAGAAGATGCGCGAGCTTGGGCATCCCAGCAAGATTTTGCAGGCGCGGCTGGTTCCGGACCCGCTCGGTAAATTGACCTATCCGGATGAAATCAAGATCAAATTATTCAAAACCATGTACGAGGCTTTCGCGCCGTGGCGAGGCCAAGTGTTCATGTATCTGTGCATGGAAAAGGCTTCGATTTGGGAAAACAGCTTCGGATATGTCTATCGCAACAACGAGGAATTCGAGAGGGATTTTGGCCATAAAACGACGGGCAAAATTGAACGCGGATTTAAACAGACAAAATCACCAACGGATGAAAAGCCGCCAACGGATAGTAAGAATTTATTTCCGGTCTGAATAGTGTCATTCTGGAAGAATTCCTGCGGGCGTAGCCTTTCTCGCACTGGCACAGTGCTCGAAATGAAAAAAAATTACCACGAAAATAGCCTGTGCTGTCACTCGGGAGGCCTGCGGCTGAAAGCCTGCGGCCGTGGGCTACGCCCGCAGGGAGTCTTTTTAAGGACAAAGTATGGACGAGATGCCTCCTGCATGACATGCTCCGAGAGTGGTCTCAATTTTCACCTGTGATCGGATGCCCGTGTACGGGACATGGCAATTCCTGCGGAATGACATCATCGTTACCGTGTCCTCTTCGCAATCAGCAGATCAAATCCGTTGGTCAATTTATTTGACAAAGATGAGGTAAATTCCATGCGCACGATCATCGAGCCTTTTCGCATCAAAATGACCGAGCCGATCAAGCTCACGACGCGGGAGCAGAGAATCGCCGCGCTCAAAAAAGCGCATTATAATGTCTTTTTTCTCGATGCCGAAGATTGCCCCATTGATCTTTTGACCGACAGCGGCACCGGCGCGATGTCCACCGAGCAATGGGCTGCGTTGATGCTCGGCGATGAGAGTTACGCCGGCAGCAAATCCTGGAAGAAATTTGAAGCCACGATCAAAAAGATCACCGGCATGAAACATGTCTTTCCGACGCACCAAGGCCGCGCCGCGGAAGGCATTCTGGCGCAGACGCGTTTGAAGCCTGGTAATGTCATTCCCAACAATAGCCACTTCGATACGACCCGCGCGAACATCGAGTTCGTTGGCGCGCAGGCGGTTGACTTGCTCTGCAGCGAAGGATACGATACAACCTTGGAAGCGCCTTTCAAAGGGAATATGGATATCGAAAAGCTGGAAAGATGCATCGTAGAACATGGCAAAGAGAAAATCCCGTTCTGCATGATCACGGTGACGAACAACACCGGTGGCGGCCAGCCGGTGTCGATGGCCAACATCCGCGAGGTGAAACGCATTTTGCAGAAACACGGTATCCCGTTGGTGATCGACGCGTGCCGCTTCGCGGAAAATGCGTATTTCATTCACGAGCGCGAAGCCGGCTATCGCAGCAAGTCGCTGCTCGAAATTGCGCAGGAGATGTTTTCGTATGCCGATGCGGCGACGATGAGCGCCAAGAAAGACGGCCTTGCCAATATCGGCGGCTTTCTCGTGTGCAACGATAATCAGTGGGCCGAAGATTTTCGCAACGCGCTGATTTTGCGCGAAGGCTTTCCAACTTACGGCGGCTTGGCCGGCAGGGATTTGGAAGTGATTGCGGTGGGCTTAATGGAAGCGCTCGACCATGACTATCAAGTTTATCGCCACGCGACGGTGGAATATATGGGCAAAAAATTGCTCAAGCTTGGCATTCCACACGTACGTCCGGTTGGTGGCCATGCGGTATTTATTGATGCCAAAGCCATGCTCCCGCACATTCCGCCGCTGCAATATCCCGGCATCGGTTTGGTGAATGCGCTTTATGTCGACGGTGGCATTCGCAGTGTCGAGATCGGCAGCGTGATGTTTGGCCGATTTGACAACGATGGCAAGGAAATCCCCGCGAAACTCGAGCTCGTGCGGCTGGCTTTCCCGCGGCGGGTTTATACCCAAAGCCATTTTGATTATGTGATCGAGGTGCTGGAAGAGGTGTGGGAGAATCGCGAGGCGATTTCTGGTTACCGTATCACGTATCAGCCAAGGTTCTTGCGGCATTTTACATGTCATTTTGAGCCGATCAAGTAAAGAAAAAGGGCCAGAGTCCCCCAATACACCTCTGGCCGAAACATTGTTTTAACGTGACAGAATCATCTTTTTGACTTGCACAAACGCCCCCGCTTGCAGCCGATAGAGATAAACGCCGCTGCTCACTCCAATTGGTTCCCACACCACTTCATATCTTCCCGCAGGCTTTTCTTCATCAACCAACACAGCTACTTCTTGACCGAGCATGTCGTAAATCTTCAAACTCACGCGCACACTTTTGGGCAACTCAAATCGTATTTTCGTGGTCGGATTGAAAGGATTCGGGTAGTTCTGTTCGAGAAGATACGCTTTGGGGATTTCAGTGTAATGATCGTCAACGCCGGTTATTTTATTCGAGGTTCGAAATCTGAAAGTATCCGGTGAGGCGACAGTAATGAACCCATCGGTCACTTTCACCGTCCATGAGTAGTTTGATGCAACTTTCAGGCGCGGCATGATATTCAACGCAAGGCTCGTGTCTTTAACGCCTGCCACTGTGGTGTCCAGTCCCGGGCCTTTGATATTCAGCGAATACTTCAAGGTATCTTGCGCATCACCATCAGTTGATTTGCGCCACACAAATTTGATGGGCTTTGCTGGCGTAACCAGTTTGATGGTATCTTTGTTGGCGGGAACGAGTAATCTTGGCTTCGTCGGCGCTTGATTAATAATCGTGAATAATTGATTTTCCGATGTCCCGCCGCCGGGCCCACTGTTCGTAACCGAAAAGTTGTGCCCTCCCGGTGTGGCGTTTTTACCAATTGCGAGATTGGCAGTCAGAGAATCCGCTCTGTGGACGGTGACGTTGTTCACAGTCATATCCGCCCCGACATTAACCTTGCTCACGCCACTCAGAAAATTTTTTCCTTTGAAGCCGACGTTTATCGTTTTCCCGCGATTGGCGCTTGAGGGATTGATTTTGGTCAAGGTCGGCGCCGGATAATAAGCCACTGAATCGCCAACCGGAATGCTCCAAACCTAGTCCGACGATTGCGCGCGCACCCAAACCGAATCGCGGAAATTCCACGTGGTTAGCGTCGCTTGAATGGATTCATAAGCCGAACCCCAAGCACCATCTGTTGAATTCATCGGGGTGCCAGTGCCGGCGGGCACATTCATCGGTTTTTTGCCAATCACGATCTCGGCGTTGCGGACAAAACGAGTCGGATAAGAAAACGACACCGGATCACTCCAACGCTTGTCCGCATCCCGAACTCTGAGATGGAGCTTGTCGTTCTTTGGCAAGCTCACAGTGGTAAGCTTTAAGATCGTGTTGGTCGATGTGCTGATTGGTATCTTCGTTCCTTTGCCGCGCCCCGGATCAGCGCCAATAAAATACTCAGCATAATTGATAGAGGCAGCGCGATTCACTCCCACCCCAATGTAAATCCATGATGCCGGCGCGCTCCAACGATTCTCTTTGTCCTTGACTCTAAGGTGAAATTTTTGCCCACGCGTCAAGGCAAGTGAGTTTATGTTCAAATCCAATTCGGTCGCTGGACTTACGGTGAGCGGCGTTCCTTTACCCAATCCCGGATCAGCACCAATAAAGTATTCCGCGTAACCAATCAAAGCTTCGCGATTGACGCCAGCGCCGTTATAAACGATGCTGGCCGGTGCCGTCCAGCGGCCTTTGGTATTTTTGAAGCGAATATGCACGGCCTGATTGGCTTGCAAAGGAAGGTTACGAATGGCAACTTCTAGTTCTGTCGAAGGGCTGTTGATGGGAATGGGCGAGCCTTTGCCGATACCGGGATCAGCGCCGATGAAATATTCCCCCGCGACAATTTGCTCCTCCCGAGGAATTTTTTGTGCGAAGCTTGCCTGCCAAAGCAGGAGCACAAGAAGCGATACTGTAACCAGCGTTGATTTCATTGTCGCCTCCACGGCTCAATAAGTTGACTGCGCTTTGGCCTGCACATTTACCGTGCCATCAGGATTGACGTAGATGCGAAGGTCAGTGACGACAGGAGCAACTGGTGCATCCGGACCGCCGTAGTATCCCATATCGCTGCGTGAGCCGTCGGGATCATAGATGTCGGGTTTGCCGGTGTCCCAACAGGGGGATGTATTCGTGATTCGCAAGTCCGTAGATGACAAGAATTGAGGATTGGCAGTTATTGTCCCTGTACCACCATCATATACATCATCAAGTCTACAAAACAAAATACTAACATCAGCCCCATAATCCCATGCAATATCGTCTTTATTAGTCCCCGAAGGAAAAGTCCAAATAATTGTGTTCACAACTGATAGTCCATAGGTACTTGCATATATTTGCCATGTTACGTTCTGAGCGTTATTGATGACTACACAGTTTTGCACTTTTGCAGTTGTAGAACCGTTGTAGAATATCCCGTAATTCGGTGAGTTCCAGATCACGCAATTAGTCAGAGTACCGCCAGTCATGTCGACCCCACTTCCGACGTTGCTGGAAATCGCGAACCACATAACTTTGCCAGCAGATAAGCTCATTGCTGGTGAGGCGTCGGCTACAATTCGTGTATATTCGTAACCAGAGCCTTGCAAGACGATATTTTTTCCAACCGTCACCTTTTCGTTATAAACGCCCGGAAAAACCTTTACCGTGTCTCCGCTCACAGCCGCGTTGATACCGGCCTGGATCGTGGTGTGTTGCCCCAAACCGGATTTGTCAACGATGATGGTTTTTGCTGTCACTGTGTCATTCAGTCCAAAGCCGAAAAAGAACACAAGCAAGAATACGTTGAAATAGGTTTTCATAGCGCAAGCTCCAGGTTGTGTTGTCAAGTTAAACGAACAATGTGTGTTGCTTACCAGTATTTGCTATGGATATTTCTTTACAGTTCGCTCACGTTGCAGAAAAGAAGCCGGATTTTTTGATCATGGATTTTTCATTGCGAACAATGGCTGCATCCGGCGAAATACATCATTTTCCGTCCCCGCCAAAATATATCCTTGCTTTTTCTAAAAACCGATGGATAGCGATAGCAATTTCGTATTAAAGTAGGTTGCAAATAACTGCCGATAGTTGATGGCGAAAGACACCTCTCCGTAAACCAAGCCGAGACGCAGGTGATAAGCATCAAGGGAATAGCCGTATATTCTTTGCGCCGCGTCATCATCGACAGGCACATCGGACAAATACATCGTGCCCATGAGCAAGGCTTGAATGAAAATGGTGGAGGATTCGCCGAATGACAGTCCAATGCCCGGCTCGATGGTGGCAGCAGCGATGAGGTGCTTTTGCATGAGCGCTTTTTGCTCGCCCACAAAAGCGCTCATGCAAAATTGCGGACAAACGCCGAAAAATCCGGAATTGGCAACCGGATTATTGATCAAACTGGCCGCGCCGAATCTGCCATCGAAAGGAGACGCGCTGGAGGTAAAATCGCCCTCGAGCTGTCCGCCTTCGATTTCAAAAAAGAACTCGGTGCTTGAAGTTATTCTTTTGCTTTGGCGCGACGGTTTCGGACTTTGATCGACTGCCTCACTTGGTTTTGGAGACAATTGCCTCTTTCGGGAAGGAATATTCGATTCCGCTCCGGAAAGCTTCTTATAGGCATCTTGCATCTGAGATAGGAACTGCGAGTCTTTTGAAATTTTCGGGTCGATTTTCGTCGCTGCCTGCGCCAAGGCGAGAGCGCGCCTCAAAGACGACTCCACGATCTCTTTCGCCTGGCCTTTCAGCTCGTTCTGCTTGCCGGCAGACTGGGCATTTTTAATCAGCACAATCATCGCGACATCAAAATAGAAGGCAGAGCCGAGCGCGGCAAAATCCGCCAACTCCTCGGAGGCTTTGGCGAAGTCCATTTTGAAAATTTTATAAATCATGTCTTCGTACGTATCAGCTTCTTCAAAAAATTTTTCTTTAGCCATCGTGACCTTCGCCACAAAATTGGCCAGGGCATTTCTGATGTCCTTTTTATCAGGGTGCATCATCGTCACTTTCTGGACGGCATTTTTTATGCGGCCCGAGCTTTTAAGCTCGGCGTATGCTTTGGTCACCGTGTTAATGGGCAGGGCATAGTTTATGCTTTCTGCATCTTTCAGGCTGGCCACTGCGATGCCCACGACGTTGCCCATGCTGTCAATGATCGGGCCACCTGAGTTGCCAGGGTTGATCGCCACATCCATCTGCCACCATCCCAATTTTTGACTGAATCTGGAGATGATGCCACGAGTCATGGATGGTTCAGGTTCTTCGGCCTGCATGGGATAACCGTAAGCCCAAACTGCGTCTCCCTTTTTCAAAGGTGGAGGCGTGATTGGCAAGCCGTGGAAATTTTTAAAGGCGCCTTCGATATACAAGAATGCGCAGTCCAAACTATCATCTTTGTAAATAACTTGCGCCGGATAGATCAGTCTGGAGCCTGGAACCCACACGGCCATAAATCTGGCGCCTTCAACCACGTGCTTGGCCGTCAGGATGACACCGTCGGAGCTGATGAGTGTGCCGCTGCCGTGTCCGAGCATGGGCATGACAAAAGGATACCCGTTTCCTTCATTTTCCAACTTAACGAGCTCAACGTTTTGATAGGCGAAGATTTTGACCAACGCATTCTCGTTGAAGTTTGGAAGCTGGGCATAAGCCGCTCCAACTACAATCTTCAATGTTATAAAGGCGTCCAGAAAAATTTCTGCTTTTTTCATCGCGTGACCTCGTCTCTTTTTACATCTTCTTGACCTGGATCCAATCGATTTTCATGCTCTCGCAGGTTGGTTCTGCACCGTATGTCCATATTCTCACAAACAACTTGGCCGCGATTCGGGTGGTGGTTATGGTTTTGGAAACTAACGCATCACCGTCGTTATAATGTAAGGAAAGAATCCCGCTTTGTTTCTTGAGTGTGATTTTTCCGCCCACACTCCCCAAATAATTGGATCCATGATCGTTGCCATCAGGCGTTTTCAGCACCAAATTACGGCTATCTCCAAGCCAGCCTGGTTGAGTAAACCAATAAGCACTTAAGATGTCGCTATTCAAAGCATCCGTTAGACCGACCCAAATCAATCCCCATTTGCCCACACTATTACAATTTGCCACCATAAAAACGTCAATGCCGAAATCTTCGTTATTCACATCGATAGTTTGGGACAGGGTCTTGATTAGATCAGGTCCATGCCATTCGGACCCGCTCCCAAAGCTTGCAACCTGCAAGAAACCGCCGCTGAGCCTATACGCTGCTCCGTTGGCATTGCGAGGTCCATACACCCAACCATTGGCGGTAGGACTGACATCAAACTGGTCAAAAACAAGCGGCGGCAACTCCGTAAAGTTCGCGGATACTGTCTTGTTGCCATCCATTTTTATGGTAAGGGTCGGAGACGAGCCACTACCTGCGCCTCCCCAACTGCTGAATTGATACCCAGAGCCTGGGCTTGCGGTTAATGTCACCGAAGTTCCTTGCTCAAAAGCGGCGGAACAAGTCGATCCGCAATTGATGCCTGCCGGATTGCTTGTCACCGTACCCGCACCGGTCTTTGTTATAGTCAACGTGTATTTAGGCGTGCTCGCGTTCCGGAATCTTGCGTAGATCGTTTTGCTCCCATTCATCAGCACTGGCAAAGCAGCGCTCGTGGCATTTGCATCTCCACTCCATCCTTCAAAGACGGATTTGCCGTCTGTTACTGCTGTAAGCGTTACAGTTAATCCATCTTCAAACTCGGCGCTACAATTGCTGCCGCAATTTATACCGGCGGGCGAGCTGGTCACATTTCCATTGCCGCTGCCGGTTTTCACAACAGTTAAGGTACGGATTGAACGGCTGTTGTCCCGAAAGTACGCTTGAAGGGTTTTGTTGCCATTCACTTTCACCGTAATGCTGGGAGAGGTGCTTTCAACCGCGCCGGCCCATTTGATAAAGACGGATCGGCCTGTGGGTTGAGCGGTCAAAATTACTTCCGCTGCGCTTTTGTAGCGAGTTGCGCACGTGCCGCTGCAATTGTTGATTTTTCCATCCGAGCTGCTGATGGCGCCATTGCCAGTGCCGACCTTTTCAACTTTTAGCTCATACTCTATGCCGGACTCGAATACGCCTTTGCAAGAGATTTGAGCCAAAATCGCCACCCCAATTGCTACTATGATGAACGCCACTGATGCCAATGCTCTCATGTATATTTCCCTAAACTTTCTGAAAACCACGTTTTGAGCCAACTGTTTATTCAAATTTCATGACAATTGAGATACGCCGCAGAAAAAAAGCCGAACTTTTTTCAAATTCGGCTTTTTTCTTTGTCCCAGAATCTGTTGTTCTGATTGATTATTGGGCTTGGCATGCCTCCCAATATCGCTTATCCACCACCACCTGACACTGCCAGCCCACGCCATCCCAAAATAATTTTGCTTGAATAAACAGAAAAATTACAATGCTAAAACCAGCCTCACGCCGTCCTCAATACGCCGAATATATCGATCCGGCAAAGTGCCGACTCTCTCAGTGAGAAAGGTTTTGTCGATGGTGAGGAGCTGGGAGACATTGGCAACGCTATCTTTTGGCAGGGAAGGATGAATAAGGAAAACATTGCCGGGCACATTCGCCAATTTTGTATTTGAGCTAATTGCAACCACGATAACCGTAATTAATACGGCTCCGGTTGAAATGGTCTGATTGCATAACGACCACCGGTCTTCTATAACCCAGTGAAGAACTGGCCGGCTCAGGCAGTTCCGCCCACCAGATTTCTCCGCGTAAAATCACCATTCTTCTTTTGGTAATGATCTGAACTGTAATGCGCTCAGTATTGGATCAACATTTGAATCTATTTCAGAATAGATTTTATCAAGCTCCGCCGTAATATCAATTTCGCCATATCGTCGAATAAAATCAGAAATGGCCGTTGTGAGGAGCTCATTCGGTGACCAGCCCAGTTTTCTGGCAAGCTGCGTGGCGGCGCTCAAAACTTCAGGAGAAATAGGGATCGCGTTGCTCATAATAATCAGAACACTGATAGTGGCTATTTCATAACTTTCTGGCTTAATTTAAGCCACGATTTTTGAAAAATCAACCGAAAAATCCAATTGATGGACAAAAATATCGCCCCGTCCATTCCCTCTTGGAAATTATAACAGCAGGGAAGGGGCTTTCTAGTCATGGGCAATTTCTACCGTCTCAGGAGCATTTTTGCACCTCTGCACAAACCAGCCAGCTTGAAAGTGAAAAAGATAGAGCCGCTTCCAAAGTGCGACAAGCGCCAGGGACTACGGTGATCCCTGCACGCAAGCGATGGAATCCGGAAAAACCTCGAACGTCATTCGCCGCGGACTTCCATCTCTGCCGGTGCCGGTGACGCGAAAACTATCCTGGCGGAGATCGGACAATGTGTAAATGCCATTAAAGTTGATCGACTCAAAATGAATCGCCGTCAAGCTCAGGCTTGCGAAAGAGCCTTCGCGCCTCCCAGATCGGCCGGAATACGGTACCAGGCTTGCGCGCGGCCCGCAATGTCAAGTAGATCTTCCATCACGGCATCCCGGCTGGCCTGGTGCACATGCTCCTGCGATATCCGGAGACTTGCAAGAATTGCCAGCCCGAAAATGACTGACGAAGCCACCAGAAAAAATTTTTGTTGCATCAACGAAATATCTCATAAAAATCAATTCTTGACAAGATGCCAATATTCACACAGCGGCGCATATTATTTTCATAGCAAGAGAGACCTCTTACAGAAAAAAAGCCGAACTTTTTTGAAATTCGGCCTTTTTCCCAAGCGTCAAGCAGTGAGATGAAAGTACGTAACGAAAAACGCTTGACGATATCGAGATTTCTTGTTATATTGAACTGATTCAAAATCATCGAGATTTCGGAAATCGTCGTTTTCTGCTGGGATAAAACTTGACGTCGCCGTTTTGAGGTGAAGGATGACCGAAGTTACCGTAAAACTACCTGTGCCTGATTCAGTCAAAGATATGGCAGACAAGCAATTTGAAGGAAACCTGACCGCACTTCTGAATACAGCGCTGGAATTTTATCTGAGTACACAAGCAAGCGCGCACAACTAAAAAAAGTGGTGCAAGAAATTCGGCAGGAAGTCCAAGCGCGAGGCGGGCTTGACGAAAAGGATTTGGATCAGCGTATTCGGAAATATCGGCGCACAAAATACGTGAAATAGAAATGAGTAATTTTAGCATACCGAGGACAGGGCTAGTCACGCATTCTTATTTTGAACAATAAAACCTGACCGGCGGTTTAAAAAGACTGTGGGGAAACTTGATGAAAAAGCGCAAACTACTTGAGAAAATACTATCCAGTTCGAGGAATGTCAAATTCACCGAGATGGTTACACTTGTTGAAGCGTTTGGATTTCATTTATCACGAATCCGTGGGAGTCATCATATTTTTGCACACCCACAAGTGCGAGAACTTGTGAATCTGCAAAATGTAAAAGGCAAGGTCAAACCCTACCAGATTCACCAGTTCCTGCAACTGATAGAGCGATATAATCTTCAACTCGGAGACGAGCCATGAAGGACTACCATATCAACATTTTTTACAGCGAGGAAGACGGTGGATATATCGCCGACATCCCCGATTTGGAAGCGTGCTCGGCGTTCGGCGAAACACCGGCAGAAGCACTCGCGCAAGTCGAAATGGCTAAAAAAGCTTGGCTGGAAGCTGCGCGCGCCGAGGGTAAGCCCAT
Source organism: Candidatus Zhuqueibacter pondensis (assembly GCA_034505955.1). Classification (GTDB taxonomy): domain Bacteria; phylum Zhuqueibacterota; class Zhuqueibacteria; order Zhuqueibacterales; family Zhuqueibacteraceae; genus Zhuqueibacter; species Zhuqueibacter pondensis. The sequence goes on along the minus strand of JAPDQK010000012.1, from coordinate 99,110 downwards.
TCCTCAACCGAGGTACCGACCAGTTATTTATCAAGTCGCGGCTTAGCGTTGAGGGGAAATCACATTTCCACTAAAAAGTTGTAAAGCGGCATTCACAGCGCGGAGATTGGCAGCGTTATGTTTACAAAATTTGACGAGAGAGGCAACAGAATTCCCACGCCGTTCGAACTGGTGCGGTTGGCTTTCTCGCAGCGCGTGTATACGCAATGTCATTTGGGTGTTATTTACCACATTATTTAGCCAAAAAACTAGGGGTTTTTTCTCTGATTATTTTCACTAATTTTTCTTCCAAAATTATTTGCGCAGTTTCTCTGCAATCGATAACGATATGAGAATCCCCTAGCTATCTTTTGACCCCGAGGCCATCCAGAGTCCAGGGTCGCATTTTTAATTCAGGTGTGTAATCGCTAATCTGAAAAATCGCCATTTCAACCCAAGGCTGGTAATGCCTTAACTTCTTTAATACCAGTTCTAAAATGCAATGAACAGCACTATTTATTTTACCCGAATATGTTCTTTCCAATAAGGCCAAAGTGGCGACAATTCACGAATAAACTTTGACTTGGAGCGATGCTTGTTTCTGAAATTATTTTACCATCTGATAACATCATAACAACAAATAATTTGATCTGATATTTTAATAATTTCTCACATTATGTCAAATCGAAACGTATTTTTGTAAATTACTCATTTTACACAATTAACGAGAGCAAGTGATAAATCAATTTGAGAAATTTCCGGTCAAATAACATGAGAGACAACAATTTGGATTATGCGATTGAAGATATTGCTTACCGATATTACTTCAATCTTTAGTAGGCGGAATACCCGGCGCAAAATAAAGTTCCTTAACGTTACAACTTTTAAAAAATTTTTTCCAAAATTCCTCCCAACATTGTGGTCTGTTACTTGCGTAAGTTGTCAGTATTATGGAAACGCGAACCATGGAAAGACTGCATATTGACAATGTATCTGGCAGTAAAGGGATTAGTTTCCTACAAATATCTTTGTCAAGTGTATGTTGAGAACACAAATCTACGTATCGATGAAAAACTGAGTTGGTGCAATGCTCCATCATATCACTCAAAATGATAAGCTCAAAAACATATTTGGAAGTATCAATTTTATCAAAAGTCTCTTTTGCTAGACGAAATGCATCAATAATACATGAACTAACCCGATTGCTTGTATCAGGTTTTATGTTGATGATCTCGGAGTATAGCTGGTGTTCAAGCGCAAAGTAATCTCTCTTACTAATTTTCTTACTAAAATCCACCTTGAACTCCCAGTTCGGGTTTATCGTTCTAGAGTTGATTAGGTAAAAACGCCCACGGCATTTGGCCTTATGCATCCAACGCAATATTTCTAAGGAATATTCAATCATTGTGTGATATGTTGTTGTATCACCCATACTAGTGCTTACGTCACAAAATACCAATACAAAAGTGCTGTGTTTCTTCTCTCCATTGCCGTTTTCTGTTATTTGGCAACCTGGCGAAATAAACCGAACTGTAAAAAAGAGTAAACCGCCTATCAGAATTATCAGAATTATCATGCTCCTCATATAGCTTTCTCCGACGATGATGAGTTACAACTCAGGCGTCAGGATCTAATTCGCGCAGCGCTTTCTTATAGAAAAATCTCATACAGACGTCTGGTAGGCTCTTGTGACTTTCTGCAAAACCTCGCCAATAGCCATGTAGATAAATTTTGGTGTATTTCTTTTTCAAATTATCCACCAAGAAATTTCCAGTAATTTCTTCATACTTATTTCCACCATTTTGTTTGCTTTGTTCTTTCAATAGCTTGATCTCTTTATAATCCTCATATTCATTTTGAATTTTTCCCATTTCTCTTACAATGGCACGCCATCGGAAAAAAACCATGAGTTTTCGAAAACCCTCTGAGAAAAAGGGGCCATTGATGAGAGCAAAACCAAAGGTTAACAAAAAGAAAACCCACTTAATTGTACTTGCCTTATCCGTCGATGTCATTAAGGTGTCAAGTTCGGCACTAATTTTTCTGTCAATTAAATTTACCTTTTCATGTTCTTGACGAGAACCGCCTCCACTGGCACGTAGAATTTTTTGTTGTGCCGTTAGGATGGCAAGCTTATAAAAATTTTGCCTCAGAGAACTAAGGTTCCAGTACGCCAAGGATATCAAGATGCTTGTCAACAGCAAATAGACAAATTTTCCCAAATTTGTTTTTCTTGCCAGCATCAAAAGGCTGTTCAGGAACCCGCGAAGCAACTCTTTGATTTTATCCATAGACGTTTTTCAGGTTATTCTATTTTTGATTTTTCGGTTTAGGAGTCAGCGCATCCCAAATGAATTTGGAAAATGTTCCGATCAAAGAAATGCCGATCGCGAGAAACCAGTTGAATGGTGGTTCATCGATCTTAAATGCTATTTCAACAAAGTTCCAAGAAAGCGCAAATTCGGCAAGCAAAAGTCCCAACCAGATTATCAGAAAAACCATGCCGAGCCCGGCCGAAGTTCTCATGCGACTTTTCTTATACTTTTCCCGAAGGTTGAAGTAATTCTCGTCTACGTATTTGTACGACTTCGCATTGAGGTCATACAACGTATAAATTGCTTGTAGTAGTTCTTCGCCATCCTTCGCGGGTTGTCCCAAACTTCCATCAATACGCCCTAAACGCCATACGGGATGATCCATTGCACCATCTGGTGAAATATTTGGCAAGTGTCTAAGATTAGAAGACCTCACTCGGTCTACTCGTAATAAACCAAGCCAGCCCTGTAAAAACCTAAGTAATCTTTGCACCATATCCCAAATCTAAACCAACGACAATGATGGGGTTTTCAGATCTATCGATTATTTGCTTAATTGCCTTGCACAATCAAAGGCGATGAAGAAAGCGTTACTCACCTCAGTATATCTCTGATGAAACTCTTGTTTGCGTACTCGGTAACTGTCTTCACGTTGAATAATAAATTCTTTTTGCCGATCACACAAATCTTGTAAGCGTCTCGTTGCTTTCAATTCTTTAATAAATGCATCTATGTATATTCCTTTCAGTATGAACCCAAACGCCAAGCCTCCTATGGCTCCTATCGTAAAAAAATATAAAAGCCCTCTAAGCAAAAAGTTTCCACAAATTGGAAAGAATGAAAACAATAAAAAAAATGTGAAAAGCAATATACCCAATGCCCAGAGCGCATATCCAACAAATTTTGAACTCATTCGCTTTAACAACCCACTCTTAGTAATTCTTTCAAATAAATCTGTCTTTTTGAAAATCAGGGCAAGCAAAATACAACTCGGCAGACTAAGTATGGCAGCCCAAACACCTAAGGCATTATCTGGATTCTCATAAATAATGAATAATGCCTGAGTAGAAAATAAGATGGTTGCCCATTTGGGAGTTAGCTTAACATAAATTGACAATTTCGATTTATTTGACAATTCTCTAAACGTCTGCAGAACATGGGCACCGATGAGCAAAATAACCGGGATCAGCAACAAAACTTGTTCATACCAAGGTTTTGCAATTAATATTCTCGCTTGTGTTTGTATCAATTGAATAAGCTCAGGCAATATTTCTACCAGGGATTTACCTGTTTTGTCATTAAAAAGTTCTTTAAATCTCGGAAAATACAAAACGTTCAAGAATCCTACCCATAGCAAATAATTTGCAACTATTGGTGTACCCCATCGATTTCGCCATAATTCCGCGAGCTTAGCAGCATCTTCTTTCGCACATTGCAATTCATTGACATCTTTTTGTAGCGCATCTATTTCCTTTGAAATCTCCTCTTTTTCCCTAGTATAATTTTCTGTTAACTCATTATTAAGGGTTTTGAATAATTCTTCAAATTCCGATGGTAACACCCTCTGTCCATTAGGATTGAAACCCTCTAACACCCCTCTCAACCTTGCGCTTTCAACTAGATCACTATTACTCATTATTGTCATATTTTATGATGGAAGATGTCGAGGCTTCTTTACTCCGTCATTTCCCCTCACCTCAATACTTGACCTATCTTTACCTCTGCGTTCATAATTGCCCCTTCACCCTTACCTTGTCCCTTTCCCATATCTACATCGCAATAAGATGTAGGCTAGTTGGCTATCCCCTCATTCTAACGTAATAGCAGCATCTTGTAACTCTACAAATAAGAAGATGCATGCAGACAACACAGATAGAAAGCCAATTTGTGACCAAAACACGATAGTGCTTTTCATTTGTGCATCTCATTTTAGCATCCTTTCCCATTTCTGTGGCCTTCAGCTTGAAGACTTCACAGAAGCAGTTACTATTTTTGCCAACGTTATATTTAATTTCATTGCAATTAAATTGCCTTACAGGGAAAAGCCGATTCTTTTCAAATCCTGTCCCGGAAAGGATCGTAGCATACAAGCCCCGTCCTCCCCCTTTGCATCTCCCAGAAGCAGGACGGGGCTTTTGGTCATAGGACAATTTTTACCGCATCAGGAGCATTTTATAACTCTGCACAAACGAACCCGCCTGGAGGCGATAAAGATAAACGCCCGAAGGCAAAGGCCGGCCGTGTTCATCGTTGCCATTCCATTTGGTCTGATAATATCCCGGCTGCTGGAATGTATTCACCAGCGTTCGCACTTCCTGACCCGCTGTGTTGTAAACCTTCACCATCACCGCCGTGGTCGCCGGAAGCTCATACCGAATGACGGTGCCGGTATTCGAGCCGGACACCCGCAAAGGATTGGGGTGATTCTGATACAGTCGATAAGCCGAGGGAAGAGGATTCCCCCCATTTGTATCAACACCGGTGATTCCTCCAACGGTGATCTGCGACGACTGCGGACTCAAAATAATCGGAGCGCCTTTCGGATCATTGGCAACAATGTTTTGCAATGAAAGATTGACCGCTGTACCCTTAGTGGCTTGCGCAGAAATTTTCGCCTTGACGCATACAATTGAAATATCGCCAGTCATTCCTTCTTGGCCCGCTTTCCGGCTAATGCCAACTGCAGTCTTGCCTGCTGCGGTGTTCACATCGGCATAGAACACGGCATCAGTGCCAAATGAATTATCAGGTGTAACGGAGAGAAGGCGCAAAATCTCGGGGCGGTCGCAAACCAGCTCAAAGGCCACGCCAAAGAGGTCGTTCACTGCGTGTACTTGCACAATAATTTCTTGATCGGGCAT